>CAZXLD010000004.1:0-191546 GCA_964641965.1 uncultured Saprospiraceae bacterium
TTCGCTCTGGGAGCGGGTGTAGCGGCGATCTTTAGTCGCCGCGAGCCTACACACCTGGGGATTGTAATCGCCCGCACGAAGGAAGCTGTAGATCGGATCGTTTTGAATTTTATTCATTCGGGGCGAAGGATTCTCTTTTAGTTGCCAAGTCGTCAGACCACTTTTAGGCTAGCATATACGGTCCTTATTACTGTAAGTTTTGAACATGGAAAATTTATTAAATCGAATCACATTGGAAGCGGGCAAACGAAGTGGCCAACCTTGTATTCGAGGGATACGAATCACCGTTTACGACATCCTGAGCTACCTCGCAGCTGGAATGAGCCAGGAAGCGATCCTGGATGATTTCCCAATGCTGGAGAAAGAGGATATTCTGGCGGCTTTAGCCTATGCGGCGGATGCTGAAAAGAAGAAATTGATTATCTCTCCAGCTGCCTGAATAGAACCCCGTTTGTCGTAGTCTGAGACTGCGACACAATATGCCTGGTCTATAAAATAGACTTGGAAGATATTCTGCCGTCGTTCGAACCTATTGATAAAGCTTAACTCCGGGCAAGAATTTGAAGTCCTTCTCATTATAGGTAAATAGATCAATGTTGTGGGTGATTGCCGAGGCTGCAATTAATGCATCCGGAATCACCAGGCCGTGACTCAAATTGTATTGCTCCACCAACGCAACGGCTAGCCTTGAGCTCTCTAGATCTATTTCCAATACGTCAAAATACTTGATCCTGCTTTTCATTTGGGCAAGTTCATTTTTGTTGCCCATGCCTTGATATAGTTCCATGACAGTAACGGAAGAAAGCAGAATGTTTTCCAAACCAATTTCAGATAGGGTTACGGTAGTTTTCTGATCCCCATTGAATGCTTGAATAAAAATGTTGGTATCGCAAAGAATCATGCCCGATTGAACCCTCTTTTCCAAGCTTTGGACCGGATTTCGGTTAAATCCCTGGGATTATCTTTCCAAAGACCAAACAATGGCTCTGGCGAAATGGCCTTGTCCCCTTTGGTGATCGCCGGATTCGGGACCTCCTTTTCGGTATGAATTCGAACCGCTTCGATCTGAAGAGATTTCAATAATGGCAGCAGGCGCTCCAACTCCTCAACATGGAATATCTCAATAGTTACTTTCATGAATAGTGATCGGATTATGAAGTCTCCATTTAAAAGTAACACTTTCCCTGCAACAAAAATTCATTGTGCTATTCGCGTGAAGGGAGATAGAATGTTTAAGGCTCCATTAAGCATTGAGAATTGAACATTTTTCAGCCGTACCGGGAAACACGAAAACCCTAATTGAAGTATCTAAAATTTGAAAGGAGCTAATAATGAATGATATTCATTCGAAGAATCTGGCCAGGCTCTCTTTTTTTTACGTAGGCTTCCAATCCAATAACTCGTACCACATCCGCTTTTCAGATCGGGTAGGGTTACTCCGGTTTTTCCTCGCATATTCTTTGAGATTGGGGTTGTAATGGTGGTAGGACTGGTCCATCCAGATATGCGCCCCGGCTGCCCGGAGGTCCTGGGCCAGTTTCAGGGCGAATTCCGAATCCTCCCGAGAGTAGCTGATGAAATAAGTGACCGATGGCTGGAGCATGGGTGGGATGGGTACAAATTTCGTTTGGGTTAAAATAAGAAGCTTCGTATCAATCTGAAACAAAACCCTTGCAAAGCATGAATATTTCTATTGGGCTGCAGCTTTCACCAAAAACACGAACCTACCCTACTCCTATCCCCCTTGAGGGTGGGTACGGACCGGCGACTTTTAGTCGCCGAAAGACAAGACCTTCCCGGCGGATGAATCCGCCGGTCCCTTATTCTCCGAAAACCCCTAGCTTTGCCTTACAGTCCAGTAAGCTATGAACAAACAAAACACACTTTTTTTTGCCTTCGCCCTCTTACTGGCGGCCTGCTCGGAATCCAAGCGAGAGGTCGTCACCGACGAAGGGTATTACGATGAGCTTCAAGAAAAGCTGATCCTCGCCCAGCCCGGAGACGTGATCGAGATCCCGGCAGGTCAGTTCGAGTTCGACCGGCCCTTATCCCTGGACGGGATCGCCCGAGTGACCCTCCGCGGTGCCGGTATGGATGAAACCATTCTATCTTTCTACGGCCAGAAAGCCGGTGCCGAAGGGCTACTGCTGACCGATGCCGATTCCATTACCGTAGAAAACCTGACGATCCAGGATGCTAAAGGAGATGCCGTAAAGTTGCTCGATTGCAATGGCGTCACCCTCCGAAATCTCCGCACCACTTGGTCGAGCGGGGCCAAAGAGGAGAATGGGGCCTACGGACTCTATCCCGTAGCCTGCAGCAACGTCCTGATCGAGGGTTGCGAAGCTTACTATGCCTCCGATGCAGGTATCTACGTGGGGCAAAGCCGCAACATTATCGTGCGCAACAGCCTGGCCTACGGCAATGTGGCCGGTATCGAGATCGAAAACAGCATCCACGCCATGGTCCACGATAATGTGGCCGAGAACAACACCGGCGGCATTCTGGTATTCGATCTGCCCGACTTACCCGCCGGAAACGGGCATACTTGCCAGGTGTACAACAATAAGATCCTGGCCAACAACCACAAGAATTTCGCACCCGAAGGAAATATAGTCGGGATCGTACCGCCCGGTACCGGGATCATCCTGCTGGCCGCCAAAGACGTAGAGGTATTCAATAACGAGATTATCGGCCATAAGACCATAGGCTTGGGCATCGCCAGTTATTACCTGACCGAAACGCCCTGGAATAGTGAGGAGTACGACCCCTATGTCCGCAACGTATATGTGCATGGAAATACCTTCCAGCGCAAATGGGCCATTCCGGACCTCAGCAAACGCTTTGGTCAAATGGTCAACTACCTCTTTCCCGGCCGGCCACAGGATATCCTCTACGACGGTATTCTGGAAGACGGAGCCACGGGAGAGAACCCCATGCAGATCTGCATCGAGCAAGCGGAAGAGAAGCTCCGCTTCGCCAACATCGACGCGGCAAACGATTTTGAGCAAGTAACCAAGGATTTGGGGCCTTATGAGTGTGCGTTGGATTTCAAAGGTGAGATTTCAGTAGACGGTGAATAGTGAGCGGTAAATAGGATTAATCAAGAACGGTAATGAAAGAAAGGACCATCCAACTTTTTCTTTTAGTGGTTTTTACCTGTGTAAATGCTTGTTCCTCTTCAGGGGAAGAACAAAGTCAAACCGAATCATCAGAACCCGAAACCGAAGTTATTTCCGTGAGTAGCCCTGTTCAATTTCAGGCCGAGGATATCCCCTACCCTAAGCTTTCCGACTATGCCTTTTTCTCCGGCGAACAAGCTCGGCTGCGTCCCAACGAGGGGGTTCTTCCCTACGAATTGATCACCCCTTTATTCACTGATTACGCCCATAAATCGCGCTTTGTTTGGATGCCAGCTGGTACTCAGGCTACCGTGGATCAAGAGGGCATTATTCGATTTCCGGATGAATCCGTTTTAATCAAGAACTTTTATTATCCCGCTGATTTTCGGAAACCGGACCAGAATTGGGACGTAGTGGAAACCCGACTTTTGGTTCGTTCGGAGGGGCAGTGGGAAGCTTTTTCTTATATCTGGAATGAAGCACAGACGGACGCGCGACTCAAAAATACCGGCGCCATACGCAAGGTAGATTGGATTGACGCTGCTGGACAGGCCAAAGCGATTGATTATGTAGTGCCCAATAAAAACCAGTGTAAAAGTTGTCACCATCGCGATAATGTAATTCAACCAATTGGTCCCAAAGTGCGCAATCTCAAAAAAGCGATTCAGTACCCGGATGGCAGGCAGCAACAACAATTGGTGCGTTGGGTAGAAGCCGGTTTGTTGCCCGACCAGGAATATAGGGATTCACCTCTTCCATCCTGGTCAGATTTAGATGTCCAACTTGAAGAGCGGGCTCTGGCTTATCTCGACGTCAATTGTGGTCATTGCCACCATCCCGAAGGATCGGCCAAGACCACTGGTATGTTTTTACATTGGGAAGAAGAGGACCCCGGCAAATGGGGTATCTGTAAGCCTCCGGTTGCGGCCGGGAGGGGTTCGGGAGGTAAACAATATGGCATTTTACCAGGCAATCCGGATCAATCAATTCTGGCACATCGCATGACTTCGACAGATCCAGGAGTTATGATGCCGGAGTTGGGGCGCGTCCTACCTCATACAGAAGGTATAGCCTTGATCCAGGAATGGATTGCATCCCTCGAAGGCGACTGTGAAAACACGCTTCAGTAGAGAACCTACCTCCCCAAGGTATTGCCCAGATACCTTAATTCAACGAAAACGTAACCGGAAAAACCATTCTTGCGCGAACCGCTTCTCCACCTTTTTCGCCCGGCTGGAAGCGAATGCCTTGCTCGTTCAACTGTCCAAATACGCGAATAGCTTCTTGCGTCAAATCGGGATGTGGAGAATCAATTGCATTGATATCAGATATGCTCCCATCTTTTTCTACTATATAATTTAGCAAAACCCGTCCTTCAATCCCTTCCCGCCTGGGGGTCGGCGGATATTCGATCTGGCCAGCCAGAAAATTTGCTAATCTTCGTAGTCCTCCCGGGAATTCGGGTTGTTTATCCACCATTCCAACTACTTGCTCATTAGATCCGCCTGACTCGGCAGCTGCTTCTTCCAGCCTTCGGATCCTGCTTTCAGCTACTTCAGCATATTTACCTTGTGGATAGTGCTCCAGATAGATTTTGTAGGCATGGATCGAATTTTCCTGAATCACCTTATTCCAATCGCTTTCTTCCATTTCAGCACCTAATTCTGCAATCCGGTTTTCCGCTTCTATAGCAAACCGGCTATTTGGAAAGGTTCGGAGAAAACGCTCGTAAGCTGGAATGTTATCTCGATTCAGCGCAGCATCCCAGGCGCGCTGTTCATCTGAGCGCACCTCATCCTCTGCTGGTTTTTCTTGAGCCCGTACCAAGTAACGCCTTGCTTCATCCGCATGCGAGCCATCCGGGAAAGCACTTAAAAATTCTTCATAAGCAGATCGGGTATCGGCCTGTTTAGCTCGATCCCAAGCCTCGGTTTCAGGGTCGGAACATCCTTCTACACAGTCGCCATCTTCATTGATCAAAAAGAAATGATCGCCAACCCGGACTTCGGCCTTACCTTGTTGAAATGGGTTGGCCTCATCGAATTGAAATTGTATGACGACGGCTCCGTTAGGCTTGGCATAGCCGAATTTTCCATCTCGTTCCACGATTTCCAGTTGGTTTTCAACAGGAGGGCCTGGTTTCTTAAAATAGCGGTAAGCAAAAAAGGCCAAAACCAGCATTCCGGCAATTCCTGCAAGAATGCCCAGCCAACGGTTGATAGAGCTCCCGGAAGAACCCGATTGCGTAGATCGCTGGTCTAGAACGGGAGATTCAGCTCCAGTCCGAATAGTTTTTTCAACCTGAACCGACTTATCTGCTGTTTGAGGGACGGTTTGGTTAATGACGCCTTGCGCGGGTAACTTAGACCGTATATCCCGCACCAGCCGTTTGAAACCAGCTTCATAACTCGAAGTAAAGTCAATATACTGGAACCGGCGAAGTCGAAAGGGGAGCTTACATTCCCGGTGCATGACTGGAATTATGCGCTTTCCCTCATCGAGCCCGTAAGACACCTCATCCAAAACGTTGGGCGAACCCACAGAATCGGGTGATAAAATGAGCATCATCCCGGAACAGGTTTCCAGGGCCCGCTCAATACTGCGATCCCATCGCTCTCCTGCCCGTATATCCAATTGGTCAATCCACAGGTCTGCACCCGCAGTCCGTAGGTCACGCGCCAACTGCAAGGCAAAGTCGGAATCCTCTCGGGCATAGCTTATGAAAAAGGACTTGGTGGTTGCATCCATGAAAGGCAAGAATGAAAAATTCTAAATATAAAAGTTAAAACATTCCCACTTCTTTTTAAATGATTCCATCAAACTTCTACCTTCTACACTCATCTGTTCTACATTCATCCGTTCTCAACCCCCTCCTTATGTCTTTCGCCAAGCAAATTATCGATTACCATTTCAACCTGCGTCCGGATTGGGTAATCCCCGATGAAATAGAAATCCTCTTTCCTTACCAGGCACCTGAAACCAAGCAGGCTATGGAGGCCTTTTACCAGAAGTTTTACGAAGATCAAGATCCACGAATTTTAATATTGGGCATTAATCCAGGCCGCTTTGGAGCGGGAGTTACCGGAGTGCCATTTACAGATCCTATACGCCTGGAATCAGATTGCGGAATTCCCAATGCATTTCACAAACGCGCCGAGCTATCCTCCATTTTCGTGTATGAAATGATTCATGCCATGAAGGGGCCTGCCTTTTTTTACAAACATTTTTATATCAGCTCTTTGAGCCCACTGGGTTTTGTGAAAAATGGAAAAAACTATAACTACTATGATGATAAAGCCCTGCAAAAGGCCGTGGAGCCGCACATCTTGGAACATCTGGATGCACAGCTTAAAATGGGTTGCAATCGACAAGTTGCCTTTTCAATGGGCCAAGGAAAGAATTACGCCTTTTTTCAGAACATCAACCAACAACATCAATTCTTTGAAGAAATCATCCCCCTTCCCCATCCCAGATGGATCATGCAATACCGACGCAAAAGAAAGATAGAGTTCACGGAAGTCTATCAGACCAGGCTGACCCAAAGTTTGGCTATTTTGTAGAGCTTCCAGGTAATCTACCCTGCGAAAATGAACCCAAATGGCTTCCGACAGTCGTTCAACCCAACCATTTTTTCTACTTTTCATAACAGAATACACCCAAATCTTACACTTCACACCTGAATTCATGCAATACTTTAATCGATTGTTACGAGCCATTGTCATCCTGGTTTCCATTACTCATGTATCCTTTGGCCAAGGCTTTCTTGGCTATTATCAGCACCCTACCCTGCACGGTGAAACACTCGTTTTTGTCGCCGAGGGGGACCTCTGGACTGTGCCTGTTACCGGTGGGTTGGCCCGTCGCCTCACGTCCCATGCCGGAGAGGAATCGTATCCACACTTTTCACCCGATGGGCAAACCCTGGCCTTTTCAGCTACGTATGAAGGACCAACGGAACTTTATACCATGCCGGTAACCGGTGGGATGCCTCAACGCTGGACCTATGAACCTGAAGCTTCTTTTTGTGCTACCTGGACACCTGGTGGTGAGGTAGTCTATGCCACCTCCCATTTCTCCACCCTACCTGATTATCAGTTGGTTCAGTTGGATCCGGCAACTAAAATCAAGACCAGAATCCCCCTTAGCCAAGCTACCGAACCTACTTTTTCCGCAGACGGGAAAACCCTCTTTTTCGTCCGCCCGGCCGATCATCGAAACGTGACCAAACGATACACCGGCGGAACCGCCCGACAGATCTGGAAATTTACTGAAGGGGCTGAAGAAGCAGTCAAGTTAACTACCGATCACACCGGTGAGAGCCATCACCCCATGTGGTGGAACGGACGCATTTACTTCATAACTGACCGCGATGGCACCATGAACCTCTGGTCCATGACCGAAGCAGGAGACGACCTGACTCAGCACACCTTTCACAAGGACTTTGACATACGGTATGCTACACTGAATGAAGGGCGAATCGTTTACCAGCGAGGGGCAGATATTTGGCTGTGGAATATCCAATCTGGTGCGCCTAACACTATTCCAATTACGCTTGCAACAGACCTCGAACAACTTCGGGAGAATTGGGTGAAAAATCCGTCTAACTACATAACAAGTGTGCACCTGCATCCCGAGGGCGAACAACTCGTCATCACGGCCCGGGGACGCGTATTTGTTGTTCCGGTTAACCATGGAAGGGCACTCCAACTTTCCAGGAAAGAAGGCGTACGCTATCGGGACGCCACCTTCATGGCAGATGGCGAACATGTACTGACCCTCTCCGACGAATCCGGAGAGTTCGAGTTCGTCAACATACCCGCTACCGGAATTGGGGAACACGAAACTTTAACGAATAATGGCAACGTGCTTCGATACGCAGGCCTCCCTTCGCCGGACGGAAAATGGATCTTGTACGATGACCTGAACCAAGACCTCTGGTTATTCAACCTGGCGGACAAGAGCCATAAAAGGATCTTCTCTAATCGAAACTACGGAATAGGTCAAATGACCTGGAGCCCGGATAGCCGGTGGGTTACCTTCGAACAGTATGCAGACAACTCTTTTGCTCAAATTATGCTGTACGAAATGGCTTCCGGCTCTATCACCCCTTTAACCTCCGACAGAGCAAACAGCTACAGTCTCTGTTGGGACCCGAAGGGAAAATGGGTGTATTTTTTATCTGATCGCAACTTCCAGTCTTTAGTCGGAAGTCCGTGGGGGAGTCGCCAGCCGGAACCTTATTTCGATCGGAAAATGAAAGTGTACCAAATTGCTTTGGAAAAAGGGACCCGGTCCCAGTTCCGTCCACAGGATGAACTCTTTACCGAAAGTGAGGAAAAGGAAAACAAACCGGATGAAGAAGGTAAAGAAGACGAATTGACCATTGCCATTGACCTGGAAAACATTCAGGAACGCTTGCAGGAAGTACCTCTTGCTCCCGGAAACTTTCAAGGCCTGGCTTGTTCACAAAAGGCGCTTTATTTCATGGAACGGGAAACCGGACTGAATGCCAAGTCCCACCTAAAAGCCTTGGCCATTTCGAATGAGGATCCAAAGCCCAAGACCCTGGTAAGCGAAGTGTCCGGTTTTAACCTTTCAGCCAATAGAAAAAAGTTGATGATCCGGAAAGGGAAATCCATTTATGTGGTAGACGCAGGGACTTCCCCGATCAGCGACTTATCCAAAAACCAGGTAGACCTGAAGGGTTGGACCTTCTCGATCGACGTCCGGGAGGACTGGAAACAGTTGTATGTTGATGCCTGGCGAATGGAAAGGGATTACTTTTACGACCCTAATATGCACGGGGTTGATTGGGAGGCTATGCGAGACAAATACCTACCCCTGGTTGATCGGGTGGCTACCCGAAATGAATTATCGGATGTGATCGGGAGAATGGTCGGCGAATTATCGGCCTTACATACCAGTGTTCGAGGCGGTGATATGCGCAGAGGAGATGACAACATCCGCATTGCGAGTCTTGGAGGACGATTTACCCGAGATGAAACAGCCGGCGGGTATCGAATCGATTACATCTACAAGGCTGACCCGGATTATCCTCATGAGCGATCCCCGCTGGATCATCCGGAGCTGGCTATTCAGGAGGGAGATATTATCGAACATATTAATGGTGTATCAACCTTGTCAGTACCTGACATGGGAGCACTGCTTCGAAACCAGGCCGGGAAACAAATACGAATCGGGATTAAATCCGGATCTGACGGGAATAGCCGTGATGCGATTGTAGTTCCGGTAAACAGTACTTACAACCTTCGATACCGAGACTGGGAATACAGTCGTCGGTTGCAGGTAGAGGATATGAGTGCGGATAAGATCGGCTACGTACACCTGCGTGCCATGGGCAGCAATGATATTTCCCAATGGTACCGGGAGTTCTATCCGGTTTTCAATCGGCAGGGCTTGATCATTGACGTTCGGCATAACCGGGGGGGAAATATCGAGAGTTTTATCCTGGAAAAATTACTGCGAACCGCCTGGATGTATTGGAAAAACCGGGATACCAAGCCCTATTGGAATATGCAATATGCCTTTCGAGGTCATATCGTAGTCCTGGTGAATGAACGGACCGCCTCGGACGGGGAGGCTTTCGCCGATGGGTTCCGCCGACTGGATCTAGGTAAAATCATCGGTACCCGGACCTGGGGTGGTGAGATCTGGTTGAGCTCAGCCAATCGGTTGTCAGACAATGGTCTGGCACGAGCGCCTATGATGGGCGTGTACGGTCCGGAGGGTAAATGGCTGATTGAACAAGAAGGCGTGGTTCCGGATATGGAAGTGGATAATTTACCGCATGCCACCTTTAATGGGAAGGATGCCCAGTTGGAAGCGGCTATCCAATATCTTTTGGAGGAAATCAAAAGGGATCCGAGGGAAGTGCCTGAGCCCCCAGCTTTTCCAGATCGATCGTTTGAGAATAAGTAAAGATGATGGCTACACATTATCCTTACGCTGCTCTCAAGGCCAGCGTGAGGATAATATGTTATCCCAGACTATCCGAGGGCTATCTTCCCACTACTCAGTCCGCCGCTTCAAATAATCCAGCGCAAAATAGCAATGTGCCCGAACCCCGGTGCTGAGTCCGGCATCATCCACATAAAAATCCGGACTGTGATGTGGAGCTACCTCCTCTGGTTCTTTCCCTTCAGGCATACCTCCCACTCGAATAAACAAGGAAGGTACTTCCTCGCTGTAATAAGCAAAGTCTTCAGCACCGGTGACTGCAACTGCCTGGTTGATCTTACCATCTGCCGCTTCGGTTAAGGCAGGCAATACTTCTTCCAAAAGTTCCACATTATTGTAGGTGACTGGTGCATACGGCAAAATCCTCAATTCCGCATTTACGCTTTGAGCTTTCCCGGTTAGTTCAACCACCTCTTTGAGGTCGGCCAAAACCTGCTCGCGCATGTCAGGATCCAGCGTACGAACGGTTCCTACCATCTCTACTTTTTCGGGGATGATATTGCCCCGGTTTCCGCCTTGGATCATTCCAATGGTCACGACTGCAGCTGCCGTCGGAAGCGGACTCCTACGGCTAACCACGGTTTGCATAGCTGTAATGATATAAGCCGAAGCGACTATAGGATCGGCTCCTCCCCACGGGTAGGCTCCGTGGGTTCCCACACCGGTTACCGTGATCTCAATAGCATCTGCCGCAGCCAATGCACCTCTGGGAGTATAAGTAATATGTTCGACAGGCTCTTTACTATTAATATGAATGCCGAACATAGCCTCCACATCCGGATTTTTTAACACCCCTTCTTCAACCATAAGCTTGGCTCCTCCTTCTTCGCCTACAGGTGCACCTTCCTCTGCAGGTTGAAAAACGAACTTGATCGTTCCTGGAATTTCATCCCGCATGCCTGCCAATATTTGTGCCGCTCCTAGCAACATCGCAACGTGGGTATCGTGCCCGCAAGCATGCATCACGCCCACTTCATTGCCATTATAAATCGCTTTTTGCTTGGAAGCCCAAGGAATATCGACCCGCTCCACAATGGGTAAGGCATCCATATCTGCTCGCAACCCAACTACCGGGCCGGGCTTACCACCTTTTAGAATGCCAACTACCCCCGTATGCGCTATTCCTTCCTGCACCTCCAGCCCAAATGCTTTCAACTGTTCGGCTACCAGAGCCGCCGTTTTAAATTCCCGATTAGACAGTTCCGCATTTTCGTGGATGTAATGGCGCCATTCAATGACCTTGCCCTCTATGGTCTCCGATGCTTGATTGACTTTGGCCTTCCAATCCGCCAGTTGGCCAAACGCTGTCGAACACAGCAGCAATAATTCTAGTGTGAGCAATATTTTCATTCCAACTTTATTTTTGATCGAAATAAGGTCGGAAAAGATGTGGAGATGGCAAAGTCCGAGCATGACCTGATCAAGAGATATCAAGCTGGCAGTATCATCTACCCGAGAAGAGAGATCAAATTACCGCAGAAATTAAGCCAACTTATACCTCTTGCCAGGTACCATCTATCATTCATCCTACCAAAGCTTCCCGCTGCTCTTTGATCCGGTCGGAGGCCAGGTAGTCATCAAAGGTTTGCAAGCTGTCGATAATTCCATTCGGCGTTATTTCAATGATCCGGTTGGCAACCGTTTGCACCAATTGATGATCATGAGAAGCCAGGATCAGATTCCCTTTGAAATCCCTGAGGGCATTGTTTAGGGCGGTAATGGATTCCAGATCCAGGTGATTGGTTGGTTCGTCGAGCAATAAAAAGTTAGGGTGAGCCAGCATGGCCTTGGAGAGCATGCAGCGCACTTTTTCTCCTCCGGATAGCACGCTACTTTTTTTGTAAACCTCTTCTCCTGAAAAAAGCATCCGCCCAAGAAAACCCCTTATAAATTGCTCGTCCTTATCTTCGGAAAACTGCCGCAGCCAGTTGATCAGGTCAAGATCATTTTCCTGGGAAAAATAGGATTCGTTATCGTTGGGCAGGTAAGCTGTGGTAATAGTTTGTCCCCATTCAATGGTCCCTTGGTCCGGTTCTTTTACCCCTGCCAGCACATCAAATAAAGCCGTAATGATGGAAGAATCTTCAGCCAGCAATGCGATCTTCTCCCCGTGGTTCATCGTAAAGCTTACCTTGTCGAACAGCAACTCTCCGGCATCGTTGCGCTTGCTTAATCCCTCCACACGCAAAATCTGATCACCAGGTTCGCGTTCCGGCTGAAAATGAATGAATGGATATTTTCGCGTCGAGGGACGGATTTCTTCCAGGGAGAGCTTTTCCAAGGCTTTTTTCCGGCTGGTTGCCTGGCGGGATTTGGAGGCGTTGGCGCTGAATCGCTGGATAAATTCCAGCATCTCCTTTCGCTTTTGCTCCATCTTCTTATTCTTATTCGCGATCTGTTGTGCCATCAGCTGGCTGGACTCATACCAGAAGGTATAATTGCCGGTAAATTGCCGAATTTGCTGAAAATCAATATCCACAATGTGGGTACAGATCATATCCAAGAAATACCGATCGTGAGAAACGACAATCACAGTATTTTTAAAGTCAGCTAAAAAATCAGCCAACCATACCACGGTCTGCGCATCCAGATCGTTGGTAGGCTCATCGAGTAACAACAGATCCGGGTTACCGAATAACGCCTGCGCCAAGAGTACTTTTACCCTTTCTGGGCCACTCAGGTCTTTCATCAAATTGTAATGCAGCTCTTCATGGATCCCCATTTGGCTCAGTAATTCGGCTGCATCGCTTTCAGCCGTCCAGCCCCCCATCTCTCCATACTTGTTTTCCAGCTCAGCCGCTCGCAAACCATCCTCATCTGTGGCATCCGGATTCATGTAGATAGCCGTCTTCTCCTGCAGGATATCGTACATCTCCTTGTGCCCCATCATAACCGTATTGAGCACCTGCTCCTCTTCAAATTCAAAATGGTTCTGCTTTAGGACCGCCATTCGGTTGCCAGGCTCAATATTAACCGCTCCTCGTACGGGATCTCGCTCTCCAGACAAAAACTTGAGGAACGTAGATTTTCCAGCGCCGTTGGCGCCGATCACCCCATAACAATTGCCGCGAGTGAATTTCAGATTCACCTCATCAAACAAAACACGCTTGCCGAATTGATGCCCTAAGTTGGATACGCTTAACATGATTGGCCTTTTTCCTTTTCTTCAAATAAGCTGCAAATGTACGCTGATTTGCAAGGAAAACATATTAAATGTTTGTTACTAGGTCACTAAAACAACATGCCTTCCAATCATCATTCTACAATAACCATGCATCAATCCTCAACCTTAGGCAATTGCGCCTCAATTGTAGTCCTGTCTTGCTCCGCCCAATCGGGTAACATCAATTTTTCGCCCAGGTTTTGTTCCGGCTCATCCACTGTAAACCCGGGTGCAGAAGTAGCAATCTCGAATAATACCCCTCCCGGAAATCGGAAGTAAATCGATTGAAAATACTTGCGATCCTTGATCTCGGTTGTCTTTATCCCAAGCTCACCTGCTATGCGATGGCGCATTTGTCGGAGCTCCTCCAGGGTCTCAACTTGAAAAGCCACATGATGGACCGTTCCCATTCCGCCTTTGCCTTTTTCAGTTGTTGGATCTTGCCAAAGAACCAGCTCCTTTCCGGCTCCTCCTTTTCCAACAGATAGCAGTGCCTGAAGTCCCTCTTCCAGTTGAACCGTGAATCCCATTTCTTCGACCAGGAAAGATACAGCTGCTTCCAAGTCAGGCACTCGAAGTATGACCGCCGCCAAACCGCGAATCGCGAAGGGAGCTGCTATGCCGGCTTGGAGCCAAGGTCTACGCAGGTCGTCGGCAGATTCTTGCAACACCAGTTGAAGTCCGCACGGATCGGAAAATTGGATCCCGGACTGACCAAGCCATTGGCTCCGCTTGGTGGCTACCCGGTAATGGCTTAATCGTTCTTCCCAAAAATTCAAAGAACCTGTCGGTACGGAGAAGGCAGTAGCATATACCTGGCCATGCCCTGGTGTGCCCTTTCGGATCCCTTGGCCAGCATATGGAAAAGTAGTAAATACGGTTCCAGGTGTTCCGCTTTGCTGCGCATAATAAAAATGGTAAACCTTTGGATCATCAAAGTTCACGGTTTTCTTAACCAAATGAAGACCCAATACCTCGGTATAGAAACGAAAATCAGGTTTAGCCTCTTCAGTAGTGGCCGTCACATGATGAAGGCCTAGTATGGAGTTGCTTGTATTCGGCATACCATCTGTTTTGATCAGGTTTACAAATAAGCTGGTTCGACTCAGGATGCTCCTAGGAAAATCGTCCTAATAAAGACACTTTTTCCAATTCAACCTTGCAGAATGGAAAAAAAGAATCATAATTGTACAGACCAGTCTAATTTTAATTTATAGTGATGAGAAAAATCGCCTTTATTACATTATCGATCCTTATAGTTGCTCTTGTGGTCTTAACCCTCTTCATGAGCCAATTGGCTGATATTCGCCCCACTGCCATTCGGGACATGAAAGAAGAGGATAAGGAATCCTTGGAAATCAAGGGTAGGCATTTACTGGCTAGTGCCTGGAAAGCCCAGGGGCTGGATTCTCTGCTCAACCGCTCCACCTACAGCGTGGTAGCTACAGACCATTGGCAGGGCATACTGGGTACCATTGGCAAGCTTTGGCCAACAGCCAAGGCCGATCTGTCTATGGACTTTGCCACTGGGACCTTTACCAGCAGAGTAAAATTTTTGGACGGTCCTCAAAAGGGAGTTCAAGCTGGTCAGCAGGATTGGAACTACTATACCATCGAAGATGGGAGCCTTGCATTTAAGGAAAACTTAGATACTAAAATTTCATTTGGGCTAAGCGCTTTTCAATATTTTTTTGAATTGGCAGACCGGCTCCAAAAGGCACCGATCGTTTATTACGCCGGCCGGCAAAAATGGGAAGGAAAAATATTCGATCTGGTTTTTGTGAGCTGGAATACTACCCAGCCCCATCAAGAACATGACCAGTACCTTTTATATCTCCAGCCCGAAACCCATAGAATTCAAGCCGCTTCTTACACAGTTCGGGATAATTACCTCCCCGGGGGAGAGCGACTCTATGGGTCAATCCTCTTTGAAGATTTTCGGCACATTGAAGGTGCCTATATTCCCTTTTTGCAAACTATTTTCCTGAATAATTTGAAGAAGGATAAGGACCAATATATACATCAGCTGAGGGTTCATTCCTTTTCCTTTGATCAGGTTCCGCTTCGAGCATTGTATCCGGATCCGGATTTACCCCAACTCGGCGATGCAAAATAATAGACTCCCCGCTCATGATATTGGGATCTTGATCCCTTATAATGTTTTCTTCCCCCTTTGAATCTGATTCAAAGGGGCTTTTTTGTTCGATTTGATCAAGTATCTTAATATTCACAGGTAGTGGATTATCCATTGTTATTTTAACCGCTAAATTTGTATCGCATTCGAAGCGTCGGTAAAACGCCTGAATGCTATTCTCCTGAAAAGGCAATCTAATTTAAATTGAGCCTCCAGGTCCATGAAGTTGAAAGTTGGAATTTTTTTTGGCGGCCCTTCCCGAGAACGTGAAATATCTTTTGCCGGCGGACGAACGGTCTATGATAATCTAGATGCTCAACTGTTTGAACCTGTTCCCATTTTCGTAGATAGTTTACGCAGATTCATTGTACTGGATTGGCATCTTATTTACAAAGGGAGCATCCGCGATTTCTTCCCACCACCTCAATCCTTACCTTCTTCAGCCTCTCCCTACCAAATCTATTTGGAAAGCCTGTATGGCCTATCGCCGCAAGATCAGGCGACAATGATCCAGGAGGTCGGTATGGAAATTGGTCCGGAAGAGCTCCCCAAATGGATCCAAATTGCCTTCCTTGCATTACATGGAGAATATGGTGAAGATGGTCAGCTTCAAAAAGAACTCGAAGATTTGGGTATCCCCTATACCGGAAGCGGAGTCAGGGCTTGCGAAATTGGTATGGATAAAGCTTTGCAAAAAGACTTAATGACCCAATTGGGGTTCAATGCCCCGCGAATTCAAGTACTTGACCGAAACGAATGGCTTTCCGTTCAGAATTCGCCTGCTTTTTACCAGAAGACCATAGATCGTATTGGCTTCCCCTTGGTGATTCGCCCCTCCAGGCAGGGTTCCTCGATCGGTGTTTCCATCATCCAAAAGGGCACTCCCTGGGAGGGTTTTGTTGAAGCTGTAGACCGGGCGTTCTTTCGGGAACGAATCCCCTTGGCCGATTGGAACTCCAGGTCTGAATACGAGCGCCGCGACCATATCCGCCTTTTGACCGATATACGCGATGGTATCGGTTTTCCGATGGACTTGGTTATGGATAAGGAGAGAGAAACCATTTACCACCCTGATAAGCTCCAATCTCGCCTGGACGAATGGTCTCAGAGACTTCCGCAAGAAACCGTTCTGTTGGAAGGACACCATACGGAGAAGCAGGTCCTATTAGAGGAATTTATTCACGGCCGGGAATTTTCATGCATTGTTATCCGGACGGAGGATGGTGGTGTGGTGGCATTACCGCCAACCGAGATTGTTAAAGGTGGAGCTGTTTTTGATTACCGGTCCAAGTATATGCCGGGTATGTCAAGAAAGCGCACGCCAATTGAGATTCCGGGTACCCAGATTCAGGCTATCCGCAAAGAGTGCGAGCGTTTGTTTCTGGAACTAGGGTTTCAGGTTTATGCCCGCATTGATGGATTCATTCGGGAGGACGGCAAAATATTTCTGAATGACCCCAATACTACTTCGGGGATGCTACCTTCCTCTTTTTTCTTTCATCAGGCAGCCGAAATTGGACTCAATCCCTCCCAGTTCCTGACCTATATTATCCGAACCTCTTTGCAAGAGCGGGTTGCCGCATTTCCGGGGAGGGCGGACTGGTATACTTTGCTCCAGGATCTTGACGACCGGATAAGGGAATCCAAGGCCAACCAGCACAAAAAAGTCAAAGTAGGAGTTATCCTGGGAGGGTATTCCTTTGAGCGACATATCTCCGTGGAAAGCGGACGCAATATTTACGAGAAACTGGCCAGTAGTGAAAAGTATCTCCCCTACCCCATCTTTCTGAGTCGGAAAGAGGATGAGCTTGTGCTTCACCAAATACCAGTTCACCTGTTGCTAAAAGACAACGCAGATGACATAAAAGAGAAGTTGAATGTTCGCTATTCTCACCCTATTGTAGAGCACATCAAAGAAAAATGTACATCCATTACGGCAAAATACGCTGCCAATGAGGTAATTTTTCAACCCCAGCCATGGTCATTCACCGAGCTCAAGGACCAAATTGACCTTGTTTTCATTGCCCTTCATGGCCGTCCCGGGGAAGACGGAGAATTACAACTCCAGCTCGATCAACTTGAAATCCCATACAACGGGTCCGGACCTGAATCTTCTGCCATTACCATCAATAAATTCCAAACCCTGGAATTGCTGCGGCAACACGGATTTAAAACCGCCCGCCAAATGCTGCTTGATCAGGGAGAATTCGAGGAAGACCCCCAGGCTGCTTATGCGAAAATAGAAGCTGAATTCGGTTACCCACTCATCGCTAAACCCGTAGATGATGGTTGTAGTTCTGCCGTCCAGATGGTACAAGACCGAAACCAACTGGAGGCTTATGTAAAGTTGATCTTCCGCCAGGAGGATGAACAGGGAAAAGCCTACCGAAAGGTATTAAAGATCCGCCCTGAAGAAGAATTCCCGATCAAATCGTCGATCTTATTTGAAACGGTAATCACGGCAGAGGAAGCCCCTCACTTTCTGGAAATAACGGGGGGTATGCTTACTCATTATCAACCGGACGGTACAATCGAATACGAGGTATTTGAACCTTCGGAAGCCCTAGCCTCCGGGAAAGTGCTATCGCTTGAGGAGAAATTTCTGGCAGGGGAAGGTCAGAATATTACCCCGGCCCGCCTGGCAATACACCCGAAAAATTATGCTGTAGTCGCCAAGCAAGTTAAAGCAACATTGAAACGAGCGGCAAGTATATTGCAGATTGATGGTTACTGCCGGATCGATGCTTTTGTTCGGGTTTTCCCTCAGAACCTGGCGGAGGTAATAATTATTGAAGTGAACTCCCTGCCTGGAATGACTCCGGCGACAGCCATCTTCCATCAGGCAGCCCTTAACCAGTATAAACCTTTCGAGTTTATCGATGAAATTCTGAACTTTGCCGTTGAAAGGAAGGAAAACAAAAAAAACAGCCTACCTTTTGCTACTTCCCTTAACGCACCTGCAATGACCACACCCGAGCCGAAGCCTATCCCAGAAGCATCTTCAGCCACCGGCCCGTCTTCGGAGCCGAAAGGGTTGGGACAACAACTACTGGATCGCGTTAAGGAATTCTTCCTCTTGATCTGGATATACATCTGGGAGTTTCTCTCCTCCCCCTTTTTCCTTAAGAATATAATTGGTTGGGTCTTGGCCAGTTTAGGCTTGCTCATCCTCACAGCCTACCTCATCCGAGGCTACACCCATCACGGGCAATCCCTTCAAGTGCACAACTACCGGGATATGGAATTGGATGATGCGAAAAAGCTAGCTGCTAACCGGAGCTTCCAACTGGAAGTAGACGGAGAAGGGTTTGATATAGACAAGCCGCCCGGGGTAGTTTTACAACAAACCCCTGAGCCAATGAGTGAGGTCAAACGAAATCGGACGATCTACGTAGTGGTGAATGCGAATAAAGCTCCCGGCGTTCCAATACCTTCCTTGGCTACTGTTGACAACTATACGAACTATTGCTCCACGCTCCGGACCCGAAATATTAACTGTGAAATTCGCGATGAAGAATTTAGTGGACGCCTAGCTCCAGGCACCATTCAAAAAGTGTTTTTCAATGGTGAAGATATTACGGACAGGTTGCGTAAAAGGGAGATAAAGATCCCTCAAGGTAGCACCCTTGAAATGGTTATTACGACTCGCACCTCACCAACTGTTCCGATTCCGGACTTGGTTTGTCTGACCTATAAGGAAGCTGAATTCAAGTTATCGAGCAATCACTTGGTCATAGGTAAACTACTTGGACCTACTCCAGATGATATCGAAACTGCTTATGTGATCCGCCAGGAACCGGCATTTGCTCCGGAAGCTAATATTACCATTGGTGCACCGGTCGACCTTTATCTGAGCAATACCCCTCCAAGTAATTGTCCGTCCACCCGGCGCTAACCTGTTTTTCCCAAATTAATTGTAGCAGACCATGCAAGATATTACCCCAAAGGAATTGAAAGCGAAAATAGATTCGGAGGAAGATATTGTGCTGATTGATGTGCGGGAACCCTATGAGCACGCCGAATTTAACATAGGTGGTATGCTCATTCCGCTAGGTCACCTACCAGCTGAACTTGATCAAATCACGCCTCAAAAAGATAAGGAGATCATTGTCTATTGCCGGTCGGGCAACAGAAGCGGAATGGCCCAGCAGATCTTACTTCAGGAAGGATTTCCCAAAGTCCGGAACTTGTTAGGGGGCATGCTAGAATGGAAAGACACTGTTAACCAATAATAACTGATTCTATTCTGCCCAACATCAATTTAGAACCCAACTCTTCTTATAGGCTCCTGTGGAGGAGTGCAGCTTAGACGAATCAGTTGCTTGCCACCACTTTTTTCTTCTGCACAATCGCCTCCAGGTTGTGCTGCGTCCTCAGTTCACGGGCGAGTTCAACCGCACGATTTTGGGAATCAAACCGATCAACGAGGACTACATGGAACCTTCCCCTGTTAAAAGGTTCAACTGTTGTACTAGGATACCCTAGCCCTCGAATGCGGTTAGCTTCGCCTTCAGCATTGGATTTACGCTCATAACTCCCTGCTAGCACCATAAAATCACCTGCGCCCATACTGGTCGGCTGGCTTTGCCGTGCGCTGACGGTGGAAGAAGATTCTTTATCGGGAATCGGATCGCTGAAAAATGCAGAGTCTGGAGGTATTCCATCATCTTCCGGAAAATTGTACACATCCGGAATTGTATCTGCTGGCTGTTGAGTCCCGATAGCAGGATTTGCTGGAGGAGGGTCCTGGCCCAAATACAATTGGTAGAGTTGGTAGCCTAAAAAGCCGAGGGCAAATACCAGGACGACAACGATCACAACAGTAGTGACATCTACTTTTGGCATAGTGCTTCAATTTTAGATAAGAATTGAATTTAGCCCTAAGAAGGCCCAACTCAATTCCATATTTTTCTAAAAATACTAAGATAAATTGATAAAGGGATGCTATTTTGATTTATTAGAGCTTATTTCAAATTTGTACGCTGCGGCCAAATGGCCACTTTTTCGGTTATACTGCGTTGCAGAACTGGGCTTCGTAGCGCTGCTACGATCCCGAACCTGTACCTTGTCTAACCAAAAAATGGACAAATTTTGCCATCATTTACGAATTTAAAACAAGCCCTTAGTCCAGCTGAATACGCAATCCATCATATCCCATATGGACCCCTTTGGGCAAGCTTGTCTCCATTTCTTCATGTAGTCCCATTCGATGGCTCATATGCGTGAGAAAGGCTTGCTGAGGTTGAATTTCTTCAATCAATTGCAAGGCTTCTTCCAGGTTTAAATGGGAATGATGCGGACGGTGGTGCAAAGCACTGATCACTAAGGTATGCACCCCTTTTACTTTTTCAAGCTCTTGTGGATAGATGGTCTTAATATCGGTCAGGTAAGCAAACTCCTGGATCCGAAAGCCCAGAACCGGTAACCTGCCGTGCAAAAACTGGATTGGCAATATGTCCACCTCCTTTATTCGGATCGGGGTATCTGCAGATAAGGGTTGAAGCAACACACCTGGTGCCCCCGGATAAGGGTTTGCCTCAAAAATGTAGGCAAATCGTTGGCGAAACTGCTGCTGTACCTGTTCAGTAGCATAGACCAGCATATCGGCTCCGGTCATGAAATTGAAAGGCCGAACATCATCTAGCCCTACCACGTGGTCATTGTGTTCATGCGTAATGAGAAGGGCATCCAGGGTACGTATGTTGGCCCTCAACATTTGCTGCCGAAAATCAGGACCGCAGTCTATCCCCAGGCTTAGCGTTCCAATTTGGATATGGGCGGCTGTACGAAGTCGTTTATCCTTCGGATTCGAAGAAAGACAAACTGGGCAGTCACATCCAATAACGGGGACTCCCTGAGAAGTACCGGTGCCAAGCAGGGTTATTTCGATGATGCTTTTTCTTCAGGAGTGTCAACAGGCCCTTGTCCCCATTGGGCCAGTGTTTTTTTTCCATTTTCGGATAATTCGGCTGGGTCCGAGTCCAAAGAACTCAGAATTTCTGTTAACGTATTCACTCTGGCCTCCGTATCAAAAAATTTATTGATGACGACTAACCTTTGGTCCTTTACGATGCAATATCCCGATTGGAAATTCCCTTTTTCATATCGAATTGTGTATGCCAATTCTTTATAAAGGTCTTCGATCTTTTTCAGGGTATGCCTGGTATACTTTGCCATATGCTTTTCTTCCGCTGAGTGAATTTCGAAAAAAATACGCACATTCACCTCTTTCAAGACCAACCACCTAGAAAGCCCGCTTGAATTAAATACCTTTTGTTTTTTGGAATGTTCCCATAATGCAACCGATCTTAAAAAGATGGCTTCTCTTGTCCCCAGACTCTTTTTCCTACTAACGCTCATTGGATGCGTATCGATGTCCCAAAACTTGAAAGGACAGCAACGGTTTAAAGCTGCCCCTATCCTGGGGTTTAACCTCTCCCAATTGGACGGCGATGACCTTGCGGGATACCATAAAATTGGGGTCGCAGCCGGAGGAAGGGTGGCTGCCATATTACATCCCAAATGGCGACTTACCCTGGAGATGCAGTTTATTCAGCAAGGCTCGAGCCGTGGAAGGAATGACCTGAATGGCGGATTGGATAGAATTGCGCTTCAATTGGTGGAAGCTCCCTTGATGGTTCAATTTTTGGAATGGAAGTTTCAGGTGAATGTGGGCGCCTCCTATGGTCGATTGATCAGTTATTCCATTACCGACAATGCGGGTTCCGATGTGACCGACCAGTTCGACTACCGGCCCGATCAATTTTTCATATTGGGAGGATTCACCTTTATGTTTACCGAACAGGCAGGCATTGATCTTCGACTCTCCAGAGCGCTCACCAATCTAAATCGTGAACCCGGTACGGGTACGCTGGTCAGCCGGAATATCACGGTTCGCCTCTTGTACGAATTTTAGCGAAGAAATAATAAGACTTGCACTCCAGTTCATCAAGCGCTTAGATTTTTAGGTAAGCCAAAAAGAATAGATCCTTTGGAAAGGGATTAAGTGTATCTTCCCAAATTTGAAGGCACTCCATACAGCAAGTCAGGGCAGGTTGTAGCCTATCCGATGAATCAAAATTAGCTTGGACTGCTGGTTTCCAAACAATCGTTTATGAAGCATCCGATTGCCGTGCTGGACCTGGGCACGAACACCTTTCACCTATTGATATCCAGGCCGCGAGCCAACGGATTTGAGGAGATTTTTCGGGAAAGGCGATTTGTCAAACTAGCTGAAAATGGAATAGATCGTATCCATGAAACTCCGTTCCAACGTGGCCTGGAAGCTTTAGGTTATTTTCGGGAAAGGCTAGATGAATACGGAGTACAAAAACTAAAGGCATTTGGCACAGCTGCGCTCCGAACAGCCTCCAATCGCCAGGAGTTTATCGAGCAAGCCTGGGAAAAATACAGGATAAAAGTGGAATTAATTAGTGGTGAGGAAGAAGCTCGCCTGATTCAGTTGGGTGTGGCACAAGCGGTCCCATCTCGCCTGGAAAACGACCTGATCATGGATATCGGTGGTGGCTCAGTGGAGTTTATTATTGCCAACTCAGCGGAAATAATCTGGTCGGCCAGTTTTCCGGTTGGTGTGGCGGTGCTTTATAAAAAATTTCAACATCACGATCCAATTCTTCCGGAGGAACTTACCGCATTGAATCAATTCCTTTTTCGAACCTTACAACCATTGGTAGAAGCCCTGGCTCAATCGCCATGCACGCGTTTGATTGGAGCTTCCGGAACATTTGATGTATTGGAGAACCTGGCTCCTGTGAAAAATATACACCCCTTGTATTCGGAGATTCCATTGGTCCTGTTTCCAAAGATCTACGACCAGCTTATTCACTCCACCCTGACCGACCGCCAGTGTTTGAAAGGTATCCCACCCGAACGAGCAGAAATGATCGTTGTAGCAATGGAACTGCTGCGTTGGGTTATCACTGAATCCGAAGTGACCGATCTGGCAATTTCTTCCTATGCCATGAAAGAAGGAATCATGGCAGAACTGTTAGCCGAGTCCGAAAGTTAAGCATACCGCTTACTCCAATCCTTCTTCAGCCTTGCCGTCTCCCATTTGATTTTCCCGGTACAACCGGTCAAAAATGGCTTCCACCTTGTACATTTCGTCTATGGTGTCATCCAGATAAAAGGAAATATCCGGAATGCGTCTTACCTGCCGCTTTAACCGCTGGGCAAGTCCCTGCCGCAAGCGAATCCGCTCTTCATCCAGCGATAGCATCACGGCAGGCTTATTTTCGGTATTGTATACGCTGAGATAGATCTTTGCCATGGATAGGTCAGGGGTCATTTTAACGGAAGTTACAGTGACCATGGCCTCGTGGCCGTAAATGTAACCTCCTTCGTGCTGTAGTAAAACACCGAAATTGCGTTTTACCAGCTCGGCAATTTGCCGTTGTCTTTTGGTTTCCATATCACTTCAAACTTTAACCGGTTCGCTTTGGAACACAGCATAACTACACTTCAATTCTTGGGGCCCGCCAGGCTTTTCAGATTAACCTGAAGAACAAACTCAACGCTCTTAAAGATTGATAAAAATGTGGGAAAATGCAAAAGGGGCTACATAATGTTTTCTTCCTTTTGCCTGCATCGTTTCCCAGGCTCTTTCTGGTCCAAAGATCTACTAAACGGGGATGACAGCGAAAAAATTCCCCTACAGGATCTCCTCCAATAAAGTTTGGTCGGGATTTAAAGAATAAAAGAGTTTGCGCTTCAAACGGCCATTACTGCGATTGATCAATCGCAGTGCCATCTTATCTATGGCGATGGTCGCAAATAAAGTTTGCATGAAGGCTTCAATCAGATCGTCAATCCCTAGTCCCAGCTTGTTAAAATCCTTCTGATCCATAATGATCAGTCGGCTCACATCACTATCCCAGCTGTTTTTACCTTTTTTTACTGAAAGGTTGGTTCCCAGGATCGGCCAGGTTGGCTGGCCGTTCAATTGATCCGGCAAGGGCAACTCAGCTCTCCGGGAATACATTCCCAAGGGCCTAAAACCGTGGTTGGTCCGATGGATCATTACTCGCAAGTCTGACACGAAAGTCTGGTTCTTTTTGTTGGGCAGGGTTCCCACATGATACAGCTTCCCCTTTTCGGTGTGGGAACTCCAATCTGTGTTCCCAATAAGGCTTTGAATCAGAAAATTGGCATAACTGTGCTCAGCATCCATAAAGTGTTGGAGCTCTGTCTCATTCGTGATCAAAAAAATACCTTGCCCCGCATTGGCGTACGGGTTTTTGACAACCAGGTGTCCACCGAATCGCTGGTACCAAAAAGGAACTTCCTCTAAATGGATATCCCAATAGGTTTCCGGGGTACGGATGCTGATTCCCTGGTCATGCACCTCGGAGTTGAAGAAATCATACGCCTTTGAAGCCAATAGTTTATTTCGTCCCCCAGCCAAACAAACCACTACCGGGTTGAAGATCGCAGTCTTCGAATGGGCAGGCAGCCGGTTCCAGGGTTTTTGGGTCACATACCGAAAGGCAAATCGCACGGGCTTCCATTCCCCATTTACCAGGATCTGAAACTGGTTATTTTCAATACGTAGATAATCCTGGTTTTCCTCGTTAAAAAAAGGCACGAAAAAAACTTCTTCATCATAATATTCGGACAAAGCAAACGCATAACCGCTAGCTTCCATGAGATTCTTATCATAAAAGACAGCTAGCACTCCGGAAGAGAGCCGTTTCCCTTTCAAGAAGGATTGTACCCCGCCCCGGATTAGTCGACCATAACCGCCGTATTCTTCTTCGTCATAGAGTAAAGGAGTAGACTTCTGACCGGAGGGGCAGGAATTGGTTTCGATCAGTACCATGGCCCGTTTACCGGTTTCAGTCGCTACATGGATAAGATCTGCTCCGGACCAATTGAAAAATTTCGGCCGATAGTGCATCAGCTCTTTTAGGTAGTCCCGATTGACCGAAGGCTGCAGATGGCAATATCGATTAACGATCTGATCTGTTCCCATTTGGAAAAAATACCGGACCAAAGGGGTCATCTGTGCGTGTAACACCTTCGCATACCAGTGATTTTCCAACTGATAGTTGGCATGGTGAATCCGTTCAATCATGTATTTGCATTATTAAACCAGACACGGAATTTCCTTGTACTGCAATCCCAAATGGACAATACGGCTACCTGTCTGGTTGACCGGATTGGTACTTTTGCCAATGATGATCCCATTATCCGGAGCATAATACTCATGGGCTACGTTTCCAAAAATGTCCCGGACAATGGCCAGTTTCTCTCCTTTGGCAACCCGCTGTGTAACATCAGGCCTTACATATAAAATTCCACCTGCATCTGTATAAATCCATTGGGATCTTTCACACAGTATGGTTGTTTCCATATAACAGCTTAATGCCCCGGATTGCATCTCAAGGTCGAACAGGACATTCCGGATCCCTTCCAGGCCGTTTTCGATAACATCCCGTTGAAATAGGTGGGGATCTTTCATCTCTACGGTAATTGATTTGATTCCCATACTGGCCGCTGTGCCCCGAAGGCTCTTGTTGTAGGGTTCGTCGTTGAGAATGATATCCGGATTTTGAAGCCGCGCCATACGGGAGGTGGCTTCATCACTCATATCCGCGCGCACATAATAGGAGTTTACACGGCCGAAGCTGGCAGTGTGCAGATCAATCAAGTAGTTAAACTGAGTAACAATGTTGTCGATGAATCGATAGATATAAGTCTCGCTTACGTTACCGTTCAATTTACCCGGGGCAATCCGGTTGAGATCTACGTCATCAATAAAACGGCGTTGTTCCATCAATACGGCCGGAATATTAACAGCCAAAACTCCAACAAGGGTACCTCGTAAGTTTTCGAGGTCCAGATTTCGGAAAATTTGCTGAATGACGGGTATCCCATTGAGCTCATTGCCATGGACAGCAGCCGTAAGCCCCAAAACCGGCCCGTCCTTCTTTCCTCTGGCAACCAGAATTGGCACTCGGATCGGCTCACCAATACCATTATCAATGATATGAAACCAAACCGGATGGATTTCTCCCGGCGTGAACTGGCTCAAATCCAGAGGCTTACCAGATGCTCTGGAGGTAACTGCCAAATAGGATTCATTTTTTACCATGTACTATCCACGTTAAATGCGTTGTAGAAGTAAGCGCAAATATCGACAAGATTTTAGGTTTCAGATCCCTCTTTTTTGGAGGCGTACAAGCACCCGATGTCTACAGTGTGGCAATTCCTCTACCCCAAAAACCATTGCAATTTACCGTTCCCTAAATCTTGAAAAAAAATTACTCGATTACTTTTCGGAAATCGCCTGTTTTTACTGAGGATCGAAAGGGGGGCTTAGCCATTTTGGTTCCCAAAAATAATTCTGGGGACCATTTTTATTTGCCGACACTTATCACAATTACCTTTTATTTGAATACTTTTAATGTGAAATTCCGAAGACGGAGCATCTGTACACCGAAACCGATAAATCATGCGAAACAGCTTGTTTTTACTATTGGTCCTGTTAAGCGCTTGTGGCGGTAGTAGTAATTCCGAAGAAACTGCTTCAAGAGGCACTGACGAACCCATTCAACCCGCAAAGGAAGAGACCCTGAAAACCTGGACCTTGAGCTCTTATGGCTCAACAGATACCCCGAATCAGATTGCTGAGGGTATCCAAGTTACTCTCCAGATGGATTTGAAGGAGGGAAAAATTTCCGGCGTTGCAGCCTGCAATAATTACTTCGGATCGATTAATGGTGATGAAGATCCATACCGATTCGGGAAGATGGGCAGTACCAGAAAATTATGTGCAGATGCTGCAGTGAATGAAATGGAAACCACTTTTCTGGCTATGATGGAAAAGGTTACCAAAATGACGTTTGAAAATCAACAGCTGGTTTTGGAAGTAGAAGGGGACCAACGAATGACTTTTTCAGCCATGTAAAGAGTAGGTATCCGAGAACCAAAACCTAAAATTACCTGTATAGTCCCATAACTTGTTTTGACCCTACCCCTGTGGGTGGGGTTCTTTTTTTTCTCCAAGGGTATCCTAGAAACGGATATTATGCACCAATCCAACGAATCGAAATAGACTTTAGACAATTAAATGATATATAGTCTACCTATTTGATTACCAATACTTTATCGTTTAAAAATCTACAGTCTAATGTCTTTTTCATTTGAAAATGTATTTTTAACTTTTAGCCTCCCGCCAACCTGGAATGTACCGAAGGTCCGTTAGTAACTATTTATCCTGTATCGGACAGACCTTTATTTTTACTTTCACTTGATTGTGTTTAACCTGACCTTTAGAAGGCCATTATTCAAATCGACCTATGCTGCGCCCTTTTTTCTTCTTATTTGCAATGGGTATCTTTGGAAATGCCGGGATCCTCAATCTTCACGGGCAAAACACCGTAAAGGGAGTCATCCATTTGCCCAACGCTAAAGAGGCTTTCACAAAAGGAAGCGGATACAATAAGGACGGCTCACCTATAATGCAGTCCGAAGACCCAATGGCTTCAGCCAATCGAAATACCATCGTCATTCTTCGTCCGAGGTCTTTTGAACCCACGCTTAGCCCGGTCAGTAACGCTACCATAACCCAAAAAGAACAAACGTTTTTACCGATGGTCTTACCGGTGACCAAGGGAACAGTGGTCTATTTCCTGAATGAAGATGAGTTCTTTCACAACATTTATTCGCTAACCCCTGGTGCCCGGTTCAATATCGGTCGTCGTCCTCCAGGCTCCCCTTACCCGATAAAAATTAAGCGGACCGGGCTAATCAAACTATCGTGTGACATCCATCCACATATGGAAGGTTTTATACTGAGCCTGGATACACCGTTTTTTACCAGAACTGATGCGAACGGAAAATTTCTCCTAGAGGACCTTCCTGATGGAGCATACGATCTGGAGGTCTTTCACCCGTTTGAAAAAAATTATACGCAGACTTTAACTTTATCCGGAGGTGAGATATGGGAAAAACCAATCAATCTCGATGGAAATTAATTAGGTGTCTGGCAATAGGGTATCTCACGCTAGGCTTAGGCCATCCGCTTTTTAGCCAGGTACGCTTTCAATGGAATGCCTATCTGGACCTCGAACTATCCAGAGCAGGTTCACTGTCTCATTACTATTACAATGAAATTCACCGCCAGCATACCCAATGGCGTTTTGACCTTTCCCAATTGAATCTATTAGGTACACTGCACATTGGAGAACAGTGGGAAATTGGAGCTCAAGTATTGGCAGAGCGACGATTTGGTCAGCGAGCAGGCTTGTTTACCCGATGGGATCTCTATCGGGTTGTGATTCCACAACTCTATCTCCAGTGGTCTTCCTCTTCTGGCAACGTTTCGGTGGCCTTGGGGCGATTCGCTAACCCTTTCGGTTATTTTTATCGGAATCCGCTTTTTGCAGACCGAAACATTATTAACTCGCCGCTAGCCTATTCCTACTACACCAATATATCTCAACGGTTCGGATATGTGCCTGGCTTGGCCGAGGAGGCTGAAATTCGCAATGCAGACGGTAATCTGGACTGGGGACTTCCCAGCCTGTATCGACTAGGGTACAAAACCGGCATTCGCCTACGTGTCGGCCGACCTGAAAAAACAAACTGGACCCTGGCCCTGGTAGACGGCGCCGCCTCCATTGATCGCAAACTAGAAGACCCGATTCAATTGGGTATTTTTTCCCGCCTGGAACTGAGGCCATCCTATTTTGCTAAAATCGGCATCTCCCTTGGCCATGGTACCTTCCTGGACCCACCCCCTATCGACCAACCTCTTGAACACCGGTTTCGATACGGTCAAAGTCAAGCAGGTATTGACTTTTCCTTTGGAAGTGGCTTTTTTGAGTGGACCGGGGAAATAATTACCTCTTTTTATCAAGTACCTTTGTTTGAACCCGAAATTGGATTTATCGAAGAGAATGGAAGTGTAAAAATCGTTCGGCTATTGAGCTATTCAGGTTATACGGATCTTAGCTATGAACCGCCCTTTCTGACGGGCCTGTTTTTAGCCTTTCGATTTGACTTTCTCGTATTCGGGCGATTCAATGCTCCTCAGGGCCTTGAAGAACAATGGGACAACAATGTGTACCGACAAGTTTTATCTATCGGATATAAAGCAACTTCTTTTTTTACTACCTCCATTGACCTGATGACCCAACAAGTAAAGAACCGCCCCTGGAATCAACAGCAACGTACTTTTCGGTTAATGGGCTCTTTTCACTTTTGACATATGACCAGATCCTCTCTTCTGCTTTTGGTACTGCCCTTCCTTTGGGGGAAGGTTTGTCTTAGTGGGCAAGAGGCCATTAACCCACCAGAAGAGCAGGTGTATTCCTCAGCTCAATTCCAGACATGGATCAAAGAAGGAAACGCGGATCAGGTGCTAACCTTTGGGAAGCAAATGTTGGCCGCAGAACTCCCAAAGAAAACCCAGGCACAAATCCACCTTTGGATCGCCACAGCATACGAGCAAAAAGGGAGCCTGGATTCTGCCCTGTTGCATTTAAAGCAGGGACAATCCTTTTTTGAGCAGATCCGTTCCTACGAAGGCATGGCAAAAGCCGAACAACAAAAAGGAAATCTGTATTTAAACCAAAACGAACCGGATAAAGCCCGGGAAAGTCTCCTAAAAGCCCTAAACTATGCTGCATCGGGTCAGCTGAGTGAGATTGAATATTATTGCTACCGAGACCTGGCAGTCCTGTATAGTGGGCTGGAACAATACAATATTGCCTTAGAATCCCTTCGAAAGGCTCTCGCTATTGCCAAAAAAGCCAATGATCCCTCAAAGGTGATCGATACCTACGATCAATTATCCACCAATTTTTATTCGTTGGGGATTCTGGATTCCGGTGTCGTTTATTTTGAACAAATGCTGGCAGTGAAAAAGCGGGCGGGCGTTACTGAAAATGAGTTGATTGACCTCCAGACTCTGGGTAAGCTATACCTGGAAAAAGGAGAGGCGGAAAAAGCTCAAATTAATCTGCTGAAAGCCCTTTCGGGCGCTGAGAACCAGCGCGATACTTTTTTTATTATCAGTCTTTGTACCGACTTGGGCAAGGCGTATGCAGCACAGGCGCTATGGCTCAATGCCAGGCAATATGCCCAGCGAGCCTTGGATCTGGCTCGTGCCAAGGACCAGAAATTGATGGTAGCTATCAACCTCCAAAACCTCGCGGATATAGCCAAACAGGGAGATGAGTTAAATAAAGCATTGGACCTTTACACGGAGGCTTTAAATCAGTATCAGGAGCTGAACAACACCCTTCGAGCGGCTGACATCCACCTGGAATTGAGCGACCTATACCAGTCGCAGAACAACTACAATCAGGCTCGGGCATATGTTCGACAAGCCATGTCCATACGGCAAGGGCAGGAAGACATGATGGGCTTGCTCCAGGCCAGGCTCCTCCTGGGCGAATTGGAATACAAAGCAAATAACCCCGGACAGGCCGAAGCAATTTTGTTGGAAGCGCACCAACAGGCGAAGGACATGGATCATCAGATTGGAAGAGCACAAGCCTTGCGACTCCTCGCAGAGACAGCTTCCCGAAAAGGAGCCTACCAAAAAGCATTTCAGCACTTAAAGGCATATCAGGCATTAAACGATAGCCTGATTTCCGAACGAACGGCCAAGGCCATGGGCGAACTCGAAGTCCTTTACCAAACTGAAAAAAAGGACCGGGCTATATTGGCCCAGCAAGTCGAATTGGATCGGCAATTACTTCAGATCCGGCAACGAAATATCCAGCTTTTATTCTTGTTGGGTACCGTTGGACTTTTGCTTCTCTCTTTCTTTTTCTTTTATCTGATCAGCCGGAAAAACCGGCAACTCCAACAGCAGCGGATGTCTACCTTGAAAAAGGAACAGGAAGCCCAAAACCTCAGGGCCGTAATGCAAGGGGAAGAAAAAGAACGAAAAAGGATTGCTCAGGACCTGCACGATGGACTGGGCGCCCAACTGGCAACGGTTAAAATGCGCCTTCAATCCCTGGAACACGACCTGCCTCAGGTTCGGCAGATGGACGCCTATTGCATGGCAGAAACCCACCTGGATACTTCTTTTCGAACCATCCGGGAAATTTCTCAAAATATGATGCCTTCGGTTCTGGAAGAACAAGGTCTCCCACTTGCCCTCCAAGACCTCTGCTCCGAGTTTCATCGTGCGCACAACCTTTCGGTGAATTACATTCCGCATGGCCTGGATTATCCTCTAAACCGAGAACAACAGCTCATTGTGTTCCGTATCGTACAAGAACTTTTACGAAACGTTGAAAAACATGCGCAAGCGCGTGAGGTGATCGTTCAGTTAACTATAGAGGACCATCTGCTTCACTTGGTCGTGGAGGATGATGGAACGGGTTTCTCCTTTTCGGATTCCCATCTGAATTCCGGTATGGGGTTGCGAAATATCCGATCCAGGGTCGAATACCTGGGAGGCACCCTAGAAGTAGATTCCATACCCGAGGAAGGAAGTACCTTTTCCATAGAAATTCCATTAAAGCAAATAGCATGACGCGTGTATTATTGGTGGACGATCATCAGATTATCATTGATGGCCTCAAAGGATTGATGGAACCCGAGTCTAACGTACAGATCAAAAAAGAAGCGACTACGGGAAAGGAAGCTCTGGAAATGGTCAGGGAAGGAGAAATTGATCTGATCTTGCTGGATATCAGCCTTCCGGATAAAAGTGGTTTTGAGCTTTGCGCTCAAATAAAAGCCGATCATGCCTCTATCAAAATCATTGCTCTGACGATGTATGGCGAACCCGGATATATTAACAAAATGATCAAGGCAGGCGTGGACGGCTATATTTTAAAGAATGCCGGCAAGGAGGAAATCCTTCGCGCCATTGAAACGGTAATGCAAGGAGGGCGATATTTCAGCGAGGAAGTCACACAGAGTATTTTGTCCGCTCCCGGCACCACACCTACCAAGCCAGGCCATCTCATCCAAAAGTTAACCCGCCGGGAAAAGGAGATCTTGCGATTGATTGTGGAAGAACATACGACCGACGAAATTGCCCAGCAACTCTTTATCAGCTCCTCCACGGTAATCAGCCATCGAAAAAGTTTGCTCCGAAAGCTCAATGCCAAGAATACGGCAGGCCTGGTCAAGGCTGCTTATGAATTCCAATTGTTGGATAATTGAGCACAATAGCACCACTCCCATAAGGAATGCTTTTCTTTACAGGAGAAACACGTACCTCAAGATCGAATGTCTATTAGGCTGCAATGGTGGAGGTTGATCCTGTGCATTCCGGTTTTTTTCTATTTTTCGGGTTTTTCCCAAAAGGATTCGCTCGTCTTCACTAATGGCGATTATCTGGTAGGAGAAATAAAAGGACTGGAACAAGGGGTAATCACCGTCAAAACGTATTACAGCGACAGCGACTTTAAGGCTGAATGGAAAAAGGTCAGCAAAATTTTTTCTCAAACTCTTTGCTTGGTCACTTTATCCGATGGAACCCGATTTGAGGGTAGGCTCCAAAGCGTGAATCCGGAACAGGTCCGCTTGTATTCTACTACTGAAGAATTATTGGTGCTGCGCAGAAGGATTGTTTTACTACAGACCATTAAGGAAAAGTTTAAAGACCGGATCGATGCAGCCATCTCATTAGGCTATAGTTTTACCCGGGCTGAGAACCTGCAACAGATTACGGTAATTGGGAAACTGGGCTACAATGCCGAGCGGTGGGGGGTTAATATGACGTTCAATACGATTAATTCCACCCAGAATAATGTCGATCCGATTCGACGGCTGGATAGTGAATTTAGCTTTCGCTATTTTCTACCCAAGGATTGGTATTTGATTCCCCAGGTATCGTTTCTTTCCAATACCGAACAAGATCTGAACCTGAGGGTTTCTTCCAGGTTCGGGGTCGGAAAGTTTGTGATTCACAGCAACCGATCTTACCTCGGATTTGTAGGGGGGATCAATTACAATTATGAAAATTTTGCTCGACTGGATACCATGGAGGTACCACCCAGAACGTTTAACGAAACCGGAAACAGCGCCGAATTGTACCTGGGTTCAGAATTAAATTTATTCGATTATAAAAACATTGAGTTGCTTACGGGGATCACTGCCTATCCCAGTTTGACGATCCGACGCCGTTGGCGGGTAGATTACAACCTCAACTTCAAATATGATCTACCCCTGGAATTCTTTATCCAAGTTGGTCTAACGTTGAACTTTGACAACCAAGCAAGCAATCGAACGGACTACGTATTTCAAACTACGTTCGGATGGGATTGGTAAATCCGGAAACACACTACCCCAAAATAGGTAGCTTCCTTACGATTGGACCAGCCATATTCCATACGTTTTCTTCCCCATATCGCCCATTCTATAGCAAAATGTACCCGATTCATAGAACACCCCCTTTTCCCGAATTCTGAATTTCTATTTTACAACTGTCTATTTAACCCCCCTTTTTCTTCTCAAAGGCCGATTTTCCCGATTACACCGTTTCTCGTTTGGCTGTAATACGTCAAGCAATAATGAAACATCCAAGACAAATTTGCCGGAATGTCCTTTTGCATTCCTCGCAATAAAATCGTGCTACAGTAATGTTCGAACCTTTCCACCCAGACTAAGAAGCCCCCTTTGGATATCGGCTTCCCCATTTTCAAACGAAGGTTGGTAATGCTGACCTTCCTACTACTATGCATTTTAATCCCATGAGCGGGGAATGACAGCTGAAATCCAACTTCTTGGCGAGGGTCGGAAAGGTTTTTTAAAAACGAGCACTACCTTTTACTGAATTGAAAAGCAATTGAATCGGAAACATATCCTTTTGACACCATCTATTGAGAGGCCTTCCCAAAAACGCATGGCAAAAGAAGGAGCATTCGTCGCTTTAAAATACTAAGCTACATCGCTTTTAAGACTTTAGGGTTACTCGGTGTACGGAAGCCCACGCTCTCTAGGGAGCTGGGCTCTTTTTATTTTTAATGGGTTACTCACTTGCCTTACGAAAATTCCACGTTGACAGACTCCTTAATTTCAAAAGCACCTTTTCAACTGAAAGGGATGATAAATAGTAGATCCAGGATTTTTAGGAAATACTAAATTCATAACCAATTGCTTAAGTGGTCTATGACCGGGCCGTCCGACGCCTAAAAAGAACCACTTGTTGGTCTTTAGACCTCCGTTCAACAGATATTGTAACGCCTCTTCCAAATTACTTAGTACCTATCCCGGAATATTCTAATCCGTATTCTAAGCCTGCAGAATAAAGCATGCCCACTCCATCGAAATTGAGGTATTTTCTAGAAGTTAAAGATGTCAGAATCCATCGTGATCCAGGATATTCATCCGGAAGCGGATATCAAGTTCTTCAACGCCCACAGATCAATGCTGTCCCATGAACGCAAACACCCGAGGTAATTGGACCTCTTTTTCCCTCTTCCTCCTTTTATTTTGCCTGGCTTGCCAGAAGCAGGATATCAATTTAAACCAGGACATAGACAACTTTACCCCAAATGCTCCCTTACCTCAGGAAGACCTCAATGCCATTATTACCGAAGGAATGATCGCCTGGAGGGCGGTAGGCTCTATTCAAGCTGGGGCGGCCTGCGCTAACTGCCATGCACCGGACGGGTTGGATCTGGCCTATTTTAATTTTTCAGATGAAACGATTCTGCGGCGAGCAGCAGACCATTTACCCGCCGAGCAATCGGTCAGTATCGTCAATATGGTTCATGCGTTGAGGCAGCGTTATCGAATCAATCCAAAAGATCCGATGACGCATCCACCTTTCCAGCCCGGCGGTACTATTTTATCGGGCCAAACGGTTGGGGCACGTGATTTGGCATTCGGTCGGCAGCTACAACAAAAAGGATTTCGATTCGCTACCCAGAAAGTACTCTCCCGGGAAGAAGCCATTAGTCAGATGGTGGAATGGTTAATTGAGGTAGATATTCGCAGCCTCCCCATAGGTATTCCTTTAAACCGGTGGAGCGAGGACCCCGCACACGGTGGCGAGCATGCTTCCATTGCCGATTGGCTTCCGGATTTACCTTTTTTGCCTACTACCTCAGCATGGTATGCTATGCAAGACCAATATCTGGCACAACCAACTGACGGCACCTTTTTGGCCATGTACGATCAGGTGGATGCATTTACGGAGACTACCTTTGATGGGAATAGTGCCGAATTGATGCAGCGGAAATATAAATCGGTGTTGGTGGCGCAGCACTTATTCAGGCAAGAGGTAGTAGGAGGTGTTCCACTTCCTGGGCGGCCCTCTGCCGTGTTTTATCCAATGCGAATGAATGAGGAGGAAAAAGGTCCCAATCCGATCTGGGATGTTGGGGATTGGGCCCGGGTTTTTCATAGCGGGAATCCACTGGAGTTTCCCGACGGAATCATCAACCGCATTAGCCCGGAAAGTGATTTAAAAAATGAATTGCGCAAAATCAAGGTGCCCTGGTTCTGGGCCGGCTGGCTGATGGATCAGACCTTACAACGCACGTCCGGCTCCAACTCTACCAAGTCGGCCGAGTATTTCACCAAGTTTTTGAATACAGACTGGGATGAAGAAAATGAAGGGAAGAGCGGCTATTCTATTCACGATATTTTCATGATCACCAAAAAACTGGTGATGCAAAATTTCGATCAGGTGACCCAGCGGTCGCATGATCGGTTTTTTATGAAATACAGCAATTTTCATGGATATGGATGGGACATTAAACATGAGCCGCAGGATCCGGAGCGGCAGCAAATCTACCGGTTCCTGGTAGAAAACAGCTACCGTATGATGCTTTTCCTGCTCCAGGATCACATTGAACGTCATGGCTACGAACCGGGGGATCCCGAAAAATGGCTGGATACGATAGAGCGCATGGAAGCTTTTTTCAAACACACCCAATCGGTCGATCTTGAATTCAACCTCAATCTGATTGACCAAACGCGACGTTCACTTATCCCCTGAAAAGATTCGAGCAATCCAGAGGGGGTACCTATCCTTCATGGACCAATTGACTACTCAAAAATCTCCAATCAAATCCCTTTCCCGAAGGTAATCCGATTGCCCCAAGGGTCTTCTATCTCGAAATCACGCATGCGATAATCGCGATCATCTATCGGAAGTACAATAGTGACTTCATTGTCCTGGAGTTCCTCGTGTAGGGTATCCACATCGTATACAAACACATAGAGTGCAGATCGACGCTTTTCCTCACCATTGAGGCTAAGGTGAATGGAAACCCCCTCACCTCTCCGCAATACGCCATAAGTCGGCGGTTCCTCCCACAGGAATTCGATTGAAAAACCCAATTTATCCCGGTAATATTCAGCTGCTTTTTGCACGTTTGGCACGGCGAAGATAGGTGCAGCATGTGAGAACTGTTCTTGGCTCATCTTGTCGGGCAGATTTAAATTTATCCTTTTCGATAGCCTTTAAGATGATCCTTTTTTCTTTAATCATCAAGGCTTAATAGATGCCGACCGCTATTGTCATTTACGGAAAAGTCAATTTGTCACACCCCTCTGTAATATTGGTTTTCAATATAGAGCCAAAAACAGTAGGAAGGAAAGAGGACGTACTCCCATGTCGGCATCATTATTCCAATGGGGACAGCCCCTTCGGTTTGGTACGATTCCTTTCTTGGATTAGATCCTGGAAAACCACCAAAAGCAGTATTGTCAATCCACCAAATCCAGGATAAACTTGAAAAGAAGCTCAGGCCCCAATAACTTGCTTCCACTTTCCTAAATACCCTAAACCATGGAAATCACCCAAAATTTACCTTTGAAGGGGCTGTGCAAATCGTGTGGAACTTGTTTATTCCTGTTTGCCGTATGGGGCCTGCACGGACAAAATACAGTGAAAGGATCGCTGACGGACCAAAATGATCAAGCGCTTTCTTATGCAAATGTGATGCTCCTTTCTACGATCGATTCCGCCCTCGCAAAAGGTACAGTGTCTGAAGAAGATGGTACCTTTCAAATTCAGGATATCGCCCCGGGAAGCTACTGGCTAGTTGCATCTATGCTGGGATATGAAGAAGCCAGGCTTCCATCCTTTTCTTTAACCGGCCCCAGGCAAGAGTTGGATGTTGGCTCCATCACACTCACTAAAGCAGTCAACGAACTTGCTGCTGTTGAGGTAAAAGCCAAAAAACCTTTGTATGAAAAACAGGTAGACCGGTTAGTCGTTAATGTGCAAAATAGTGTCACCTCGGCGGGCAATACCGCATTGGAGGTATTGTCCAGGTCACCAGGGATATTTGTCAATCAACAAACCAATACCCTTTCCATAGGAGGAAAATCAGGCGTAATCGTATTGATCAATGGAAAGCGAAACCGGATGCCCATTGATGCCTTAGTACAATTATTGGCCAGTACCAACGCAAGCAATATTGAAAAAATTGAGATCATTACCAGTCCAGGTTCCAAATACGACGCCGATGGCAATGCAGGGATTATTAATATAGTTATGAAGGAGAACCTCAACGAAGGGCTAAACGGAACTGCATCGGCTAATATAGGGTACGGTCGGAGAGGCAAGATCGGAGGCAGCTTGAATTTCAACTATCGTAAGGATAAGCTTAATCTCTATGGGGATTATTCCTTTTTGCACGACCAAACTCAACAGGACTGGTCTTCTTTTTGGCAAACGGATATACCAAACCTGTTAACCACAAACTCGACCTTCAGTGACCGAGAGGCGTTCACCAATACCCACAACGGAAGAATGGGGCTAGATCTCGAAATAGGGAAAAATACAAGTCTGGGCCTGTTATTCGGAGGGAATTCCCGCTATTGGTATATGGATGCGGTAAATAGCATCCAGGTGGATACGAATCAGGTTCTGTTCTACAGGCAAATTATGCGAAATCAGGAAAAGAACTATTGGACCCAGTTAATGGGAAATCTAAATCTGGTGCATCGGTTTAGTGTCGACCAGACGCTTGAATTCAACCTAGATTACCTTCATTATGATAACGACAATCCTTCCTGGTATGACCTCCAAACAATAGACCAGGAGCACCAAGCTATCGAAAATGAACTCTTCAGGCTCAGTAAGTTGACACCTATCCAGTTTTGGGTAACCGGTATTGATTATGTTATGCCCCTTGGTGGAAAGATCAAATGGGAAACAGGTGTAAAAGGTACACTTTCCCAATTCGATAACGATATTCGTCTGGAAAATTGGTCTGGAACGGATTGGGTACTGGATCCGGATTTTTCGGCTGATTACCATTTAGTGGAAAATATCGCAGCAGCCTACACCTCATTTTCCTTTACTGTTGGTGAAAAAATAACGCTAATCACGGGTTTACGTTACGAACACACCGTCACGAATCTGGGCACTGCCGAAGAACCCGATATTGTTGACCGGAATTATGGGAATTGGTTCCCGACCTTATCCATGACCTATGCCCTGAAAGAGAGCCAATCCTTTCAGTTGACGTATAACCGCAGGATTAACCGGCCAACCTTCAACCAGTTAGCGCCATTTGTCATTTTCATTGATCCATTTACCTTTATTTCAGGAAATGCAGCTCTTCAGCCCAGCATCACCAACACAGCCCGAATAGGCTACCAACTCAAGAATTACTTCGTTTCCCTGGAATACAGTTATGAGGAAGATGCAATAGCCAACTGGCAACCTTCAGTTGATGTGGAACGAAATGTCCTGGTTATGATGGCCCAGAATCTAAACCACACGCAAACGCTTGATCTGACTTTTTCCATCCCCGTTTACATTGGAAATTGGTGGGAAATGCAAAATACCTTATCCGGAATATGGCAGCAAACCGATGCCGGATTTACAGAAACACCCCTCTGTTTAACGAACCGGTATGCCCGGATCAATTCCGTTCAAACTTTCTCGTTACCAAAACAATTCACACTGGAAGTAAGCGGTTGGTGGCAAACCAAAGCCATTGACGGAATATACGATATCAGTCCTTTCGGAGCGCTCAACCTGGGTATCCAGAAAAGCTTTGGGAAGCATAAAAAAGGAGGAACTTTAAGCCTGAATATCAGCGATGTTCTCAACACAGTAGTTTGGGACTGGACTTCCGATTTTCCCGAACTCTTTCTAGATACCAATAGTTTTCTTGATTTAGAAACCCGAATCGTACGATTAACCTACTCCCTGAATTTTGGCAACCAAAACGTCAAAGCAAGAAGGAATCGGAAGGTCAATTCTTCGGATGCTCAACAGCGGGTAAATTTTTAACACGGTAGTGCATTGTTATTTAAAACAGGTGATTGACATTTAAAACGATTTGTTTTAATTTAAATTTTTTTAATCACTCTTTAAATAGCAACTCGTATGACCACGCAAGAAGTCGCCCAAAAGCTGGTTGACCTTTGTCGCCATGGGAAGAATGCAGAAGCCATTCAAACCCTCTACCACCAGGATTGTAAAACGATTGAAGCCATGGCCGATCCGCAGGGAAACCAGGAATTCCAAGGCCGGGAAACTATCCTGGGCCGCAATCAATGGTGGTCGGAGAACCACGAAGTGCATTCATCCGAAATCAGTGACCCGATTGTGACCCCTTCTCACTTTGCGATCCAATACAAGCTGGATGTTACTTCCAAACCTATGGGCAACAAGCGCATGCATTTGGACGAATTAGGAGTTTACGAAGTCAAGGATGGGAAGATTGTCCAGGAGCAATTTTTCTACGGAGGCATGTAGGCTGAATTGTTCGTGCTCAAAAAAGGAGGGAGGCTGGTTATCCTCCCAGCCTCCCATTAAGGTTAGACGGAACCCTAAGGTCCTATAAACAAAGGTCTTACCACTGGTTACCCATAACCTGAAAAAGTGGGATAGATCCTTTTTTGAAGTAAAGCCCAAAAAACCAAGGGCTGCCTTTTACTAAAGACAGCCCGATCATTTGGTTGGGATGGATAAGCCTTACGGCCTTTTTCTTGCTTAACCTTGGTAGTAAAAACGCTCGTGTACAATATGATCTCCTTCCCAGCGCTGAACAGCCACCTGCTCCATATTGACACGGTTGCCATCCTTGAAAGTAACATCCATAGCAGACTCAACCGTGGTCACCTTAGCCTCTTCATCCGAGGTAATGCTCTTTACTTCCAGATTGTGAAATTCTTGAACGTTGTTCAAAAACTGAACTTCATAATCCCGGCAAGTTGCTTTGCCCTCACGGGTTCCGCGCGGCTCTGTCATGACAACGTTTTCCCCGTAGTAGTGATCAAAAGCTTCCAGCAATTGGCCTTGGCCCAGCTTGTTGTAAATGTCTTGGGCGCGTTCTTTGTAGGTCATAATATCGATTTGTGTGTTTACAATAATTGTATATACAACCAAATAACAGCTTTCTTAAGTATTGGTTTTAATTTACTCCAGGTTTTTGATAAAAACTTCCTTTAAAGGTTAAGGTCGACAATTTGGACTATCGACTCATCCCTTTTAAAGCAAGTATTGTTTCATTTTTTTTAACCAAACCTAACACCTTATGAGGCATTTTCTTATCCTCCTACTTTGTGGAGCCCCCATTTTACTTTCCGGCCAGGATGTAAGTTTCAAAACGGATATCGCCGGTTATATGGGCTTCAATCAGGCTCGCATACTTGACTTAGCAAAGGCTTTTCCGGAAGACAAAATGGATTGGCGCCCATCCGAAGGAATTCGTTCCGTGAAGGAGTCCTTACTCCATGTGGCTCAGGTAAATTATATGGGAATGATGCAACTTGGATTCCAACCAGAAGAAGAGATGGATTATATGAACCTAGACAAGATGGATACCGACAAGGAAAAAACACTGGAAATCGTACAGAAGTCCTTTGAATTTGTCTCCAGCCACATCAGTGACATTCCCGATGGTGAAATGAACGACAAAGTCACTTTCCCATTCGGAGAGTTTACCAAGCGTGGAACCCTAATGCTCATCCTGGAACACGGTGGCGAACACAAAGGGCAACTAATTGCCTATGCCCGAATGAATGGCATTGCTCCTCCGTGGAGTAATTAATTACGAGTAACACAGGGAAAAAGCGGTGCTTCAGGTCTTGAGGCATCGCTTTTTTGATTTTCCTGTACCTTATCCGAGTTGTAAGCCAATTGAACAAATACATATGGCAGCACCTGAACTCGTTCGTCAACGAATCATTCGATATTGTAAACAGGAACAAAGAGCATTATGGGGATTGACCATATTCTCAGTTTTGGGACTTGGCTCTGCCACTGCTTTGTTTGTTCTCGGTCGCGACCCTTTGCTTACCGGAATCGGATGCTCACTTATCCCAACTGCTTTAGTCGGCCTTTGGAAAGCCACATTAAACTTAAAAGAACGCGGCAAACTGGATCCCGAACTGTTGGAACTCAATCCTGCGCTGAGCGGCCGGCAACTAGCTAAAACACAACAGCACATACTCCCCTCGCTTCGGCAACGCCAAAATATGGAATTGGTGCTGGCTGTTGGAGGCCTACTTACTTTAATGGTGGCTGCCCTAGCCTATGATAGATTCTGGGCCGGTATAGGTATCGGCCTTTCCCTTATGTCGGCAGGGCTTCTCGTTTTTTCAATAATCCGAATTTGGCGGGTTGAATTACTGATCCTGGAAGCAGAAAGGCTTTAGAAGTGGATCCATCATCTGAAATCTTCATTTAAGTTCCCTTCTACTCCCTTTTAACCAATCCGGTTGGTTGATTAGCATCCAATTCGTTCTTGAATCATAGTATCCACCCTCTGGAAATACGGACAAAAACACTGTTTGATAAAATTGTTTGGACTTCACTTTATCAATTGGGGTCATTGCCAAGCGATTATAGATTAATAATCCGTCAGGTACCAGGCAATGTTTAAGTCTTTGCAAGAATGGCTCTTCTTCAAAAGCCTCCGGGATACGATCATCCTGAAAAACATCCATACAAATAAGGTCAAATTGTCGGGAGGTTTGTTCCAAGAAACCAATAGCGTCAGCTGAGATGATTTGAATAGGACTATTTAGATGCTGAAGCACATAATGGTGGGCAAGCCAACTGACCGTCTCGTCTATCTCCACTGCTGTGTACCTGAAACTTTGTTTGAATCGCTGCTCCAGCATTTCGGGAATGCTACCTAATCCAAGACCTAAAAGAAGCACCTCTTTACCATGCAAATGAGAAAAGTCGAAAGCTTGGAAAACCTGGCTAAAATTGGTGTATAGGTCGCCAAACGAATAAATGGCTCCCTGGGTAGAAAGCATGTGCCGCCCTTGTCTTAAACTAACACGCAAATAGGGATTATGGTCTGAAGAAGTCTCCTCTAAATTGATTTCATGAAAATAACTTAACCATTTCTTCCAAAGTGGTACGCTCATTTCTTCTCCCAGGGACGATATTTAGAGGTTTCTTCAAATATACGGAGCATAATTAGCCGGTCTTGGATCGTAAATTCTTTATCACGGCGCTTCATCACCCGTTCAATCGTTTCAAATGCCTTTTCCGCCTTATAAGTGCTTAGGCCATGTGCCCCGCCCCAGCAAAAAGAAGGCAAGAAGTTCCTTGGAAACCCGGCTCCGAAAATATTCGCTGATACACCCACTACGGTACCCGTATTGAACATGGTATTAATCCCACACTTGGAATGATCACCCATAAATAAGCCACAAAACTGTTGGCCTGATGATCGAAATCCACTTTCGGGATAACTCCACAATTTTACCTGATCATAATTATTCTTGAGGTTGCTGTTATTGGAGTCTGCTCCAATATTGCACCATTCCCCCAGGACAGCATTGCCAAGGTAGCCATCATGCCCCTTGTTGGAATTGGCCAGCAGAATACTATTATTAATTTCCCCTCCAACCTTACAACCCGGCCCTATTGTAGTACCTCCATAAATCCGTGCGCCCATCTTCACAACAGCCTTAGGGCCTATGGCGATGGGTCCGCGAAGCAAGCTGCCTTCCATTACCCGAGCTTGAGCAGCAATAAAGATGGGTCCGGTTTCTGCATTAAGTGTGGCGCATTCTACACTTGCTCCTTCCTCTATGAACACTTGGGAAGCACCTAAAACCCGATTGGTTGAACTTGGAGCAGCAAACGATTTTTGCTTGGTCAACCGCTCTACATCTTCTTTAATGGCACGGTGGTTGTGCAGATAAAGATCCCAAAGTCGGTCAATCTTTATGAAATCGGTATCCTCAAGGTCATACCCCTTCAATTCCCCAATATCTTGGTCATTCACTAACCGTTCAAATTGCCGGCCATCCAGTTTGGCCGCAATGAGTTCTTCATTAAGCAAAAAGGCCTCATTTAAATCCATTTGGTTTAACAAGGCGCAAAGCTGAGGAGAGGGTAAGGCAGACCCGTTTATGACCAAGTTGTCGTCTCCAAAATCTATGGGGTATTTTTCTGCCAGGTAGTTCTGTGTGATATAGGCAAATGTCGCCTGGGGATAGATAAACTCCCATTTCTCTTTGATGGTAAGAATACCCAGGCGAAGATCCGCCACCGGACGGGTGAAGGTGAAAGGTAGAAGGTGGTCTCGCGTTTCGTCGTCAAATAAGATAATGTGCATGGCGAGGTTTATGAGTCTTAGGTATAGTACTAAAAAAAGTCCCATCCGTTTCCGAAAGGGACTTTTGGGAAGTCATAAAAGTGGCCAAAACTATTTTTTGGCATATTTAGACTTAGAAAATTTCTTGTTGAATTTATCGATCCGACCGGCAGTATCTACAAACTTCATCTTTCCAGTGAAGAAAGGGTGCGAATAACTGGAAATCTCGACTTTTACCAATGGATACTCGTTTCCATCCTCATAGGTGGTAGTTTCCTTGGAGGCCACACAAGAACGCGTCAGGAACTGGTCACCAGTAGATAAGTCTTGAAATACGACCAGACGATAATTTTTTGGATGAGTATCTTTTTTCATGCTTCTCTATTTCTTCCTTTGAAAATCGAACGCAAAAATAGGCTTTTTTAGTAAAAAAGTAAACCTTTGGTCCCTAATAAATTCAAACCCGAAGGATAGGATCCCTAGGTCAGGTTGAAGCTTGGTAAACAGCAAGAACCTTTTGTTCAGCAATGGCTTCCCTACCTACGTCAATTTGAATTCAGGTTTGGTTTCCCGATTAATTGTTTCCTCATGGAGTTTCCACATGGTTTAAAGCGTCATGCCGCGATGGTCATTCTTCGACATCAAACGGAATTTTTACTCATCAAGCGGGCCAAGGAGCCCAATCTGGGTAAATTCGTCCCGGTTGGAGGCAAATTGGACCCCTATGAAAGCCCAATAGAGGCAGCTCGAAGAGAGACCTTTGAAGAAACCGGCATCCGTTTACATGACTTATCTTTTTGCGGTGTGCTGGTGGAAAGTTCTCCCACCAAGTACAATTGGACCTGCCATATTTACCTTGCTGACATAGAGCCGGCGCATCCACCGACAGGACCTGAAGGCTCCTTCCACTGGATTGCATATTCCGACTTAAAAGACCTAGATACCCCACCAACGGATTGGTGGATCTATCAACTCGTTTCCCAAAAACAAGCTTTCGTTCTGAATGCCGCCTATGATGCAGATCTAAATCTGTTGTTTATGGATGACGAGCTCAGTGGAAAACGGCTTATCGAACTTCCTGAACTTGGGAGTTGACCCCATTGACCTTTTTGGAAAGCAACTGTACCAGTTCTGAGAAAGAAACTATGCTTCAGTCTTCAATACCAGATCCTCAGGGAACCTGGAAAAAGATCGAGTTGGCTGCATTCGGATTTACGTTCGGGAACACGCGCCTACCCAAGGTGGAATCGTCGTATTCATTGGAATAAAAAGATTCTCCATAAGCTCGTATATATACAGTCTGGCCAACCTGAAAACCTACATCGATAAGCTCCGCCTGGTTAACCGCAAAGACAAACTGATTTGATTCCACTGTTAGAGTATTGGAAAAGCTGGTGAAATTCTCCGGACCTACATTGCCCAGGTTATGGAGGAAAAAGCGAACATACCTAGGAGCCTGAGGGGTACCTGCCGGACTCACTTCAATGGTAAAAAAGATGTCTTCACCTGCAATGCTGTCTACGATACTGGTAATTGCGGTGGTGGATATTTGGCCTAACGGAAGTTCGGGTATAGTAACTCCACCATCGCCAAAAATATTTACACCAGTCAATTTGAAGGTCCCAAAACCGGGTTTTTCAAACACCAGATTGTAATTTCCAATCGGAATATCTTCTATCCGGTATCCACCGCTAGGGTCAGTAGAGTCTCCAATAAACGGGAGCGACTCCAGGGTTACCGACATATCCTGACTGGAAACCTGGGTGGTCGCATCGTCAAACAAGTTGACCTCACCATCAATAAAACCATTACCTGGAGCAGTATCATCATCCAAACACCCGGTAAAGAAGAATAGCGCAGCCAGAGAAGGAACTATAAACAGGCATTTTCCAATTTTCATGTCGTGTTGACTTTTGGTATTATCAGGCAAAAAAAAGGACTTTCATTGAAATACTCCTTTTATTCTTGAGGCCCATAAGACAAAAGGAATGATTTACAGCCTTTAAAAGCATAATTTCACTAGTAACCAACCTATTACACCAAGCATAACCTGAAATTTTTAAGTAAGAATGCCGTATGTACGACTATTGTAAAAGATCTCTTTCCTGAAGATGCTCGCACCTTTGGGGCGTTTCTCGCCCTTTGACGTAACCCAGATCGAATAGACAAGGACTTTATCCTTCTTTTATTTGAACGGTTGTATTTGGCACCTTCTACATTTGTACATCTCGTCAAGCTGGAAATTGGGATGGAATTCCTTCCTTTTTTTCATCCAGCATTTCCCTCAAATCAATTTCGATGCCTCTGGAAATCGTAGATATCGGAACATCATTGGCAGAGCCTTCAAATGGATTTTCCCCAGTTACCCCAATTCGTTGCATCGTGTGAAAGATCCAGGAAACGATGGCCGTAAATGGCACAGCTACCCACACGAAATATTGACTAATAACTGGATAATCCTCAGCCAGGTTCTGACCGATTTTAGAAAATTCGGATACGATACCAAATGGAAGTAAAAAGATGAAAATAGCAACGAAGAAGTATCCCAGTGTGGCAAATTGCCTGGGATAGGGAAAATTCTTAATCCGCTCAGATTTTCCCTGTAGATTGAAAAACTCTTCCAGGATGCGCTCAAGCTGTAAAAATGAGAAACCCCAGATATAGCCTTGCTCTTTTAAACGCCTCAAGTGGCCAGACTGTAACGACAACAGAGTAGCTGCCTTATTGGTCTAACTGAGCACGTAGGTATATTCCTGGTCCGATAATAGATGTTTAAGGTCATCCTCCAGGCTGTGTTCTACCTCTGGAATGTACATCATTGCAAGCCACTCCCGATTGGTTCTGTGTTCTCGAAACACCTCCCATGGCCTACCCTGGCGCATGGCATGCCGCAAAGCGGTTAACCAGGCAATGTGCCGATGCACAAAAACCTGTTTCTCATGAAAAAGCTCCTCTTTGGAGAGTGAGGCCTCTGCATGCTCATTGGTCACCATATCTTTGATCATCATTGTCCAGGTGCGCGAATAATTCACGATCCCTCCCCATATTTTTCGAGCTTCCCAAATGCGATCATAGGCAGCATTGGATTGAAACCCGATCAGGAAGGCAACTGCAATACCGATAAGGCCAATCGGTGTCCAGGGTAAATACAGCCAGCTTAAACCCGCGAATTCATGAAGCGCCGTAAAAGCCAGGGCATATGCTAGAAAAATCAGGGTTTCCCAACGGGTCCAAAGGATCATGTCCCAAAAGGAATAGGTCTTTTTAATATACATAGGTATGGCCAATTCGTGTTTGTCTTCAAATTAGTAAGAATCGTCCTACTCGTCCCTTAACTGATGAACTGCCTTTCGGGTGATATCGACCTGAATACCTCCTTCAACATGTAGCCCGGGCAAGGGAAAACTTTCAACCAATTCAATATCTGCGTCCCAAAGGTTGTGCAGCGTAAAAAATAGGGTTGCCTCCCATCTCCAGGAAGGTCGTTCTACTTGGTACAATAGGGATACGTTTGCCAGATTATGAGCAGCCAGGCGATTCGAAACCGGCCATGCCCGGTTTGTCACATCCGAATAGTTATGTGTATATAAAACTGAAAAGTCGCCATAGCCCGCTGTTATTACTCCTGTGAGCCGATGCCGGGGCGCCAGGCGTTCCGTCGTTCCCACACCAGCTTGTCCCGGAGATGCATTTACCAGATCCGATCGAATGAATGTGTAACTCCCCTCAACAGAGGCATGCCAACCACGCCGGGTCCAATGCATTTCAAATTTACCCTCCAATCCGCTGTAAATTGCATCGTACTGAGCAACTGGAACTCGAGTACCATATCCCAGGGCAGTTCGGACTATAGTGTTGTTGGCAGCTTGTGCGAATCCACCCCAACTGGTTGCCCAGGTAAGATTGGACAAACCACCTTTTAAAAGGAGGGCACCTTCCCCACCCCAACCAGACTGTGGCTCCCAATCCGGCCTCAAACCAGGAAGGAGATCTTCCCTGGTAAAGAGATCATCTAGTACCGGCAAGCTATAATTTCGGTACACACTTCCCGATATGCCCAACCAGGGTAGTAACCAACCTACTCCGCCCAGGGAAACAGCGAATGGAGCATACCCTGTACCCACCAACTCCAATCGAACACCGGCTACAGCTTTCCATTTTTGATCCAGACTTATCCAATCGTAGCTCCCAAAAAAAGCAGTCCGGCTCTGCCTACCAACACCATCATATTGGTCGGACTTTCCTTGTAACCAAGTGTACAATAGTCCAAAGCGAAGGGATTGATTAGCTTGAAGTTGATACTTCGCCTCCAACTCACCCAAGAATTGTTCGCCTCTTTGATTTAACGTAGAATCGATCTGCCGTTCTGAAAAGCGGGACCGCTCAAAAAAATAGCCGGTTCGGGCGCGCACGCTGAGCTTACCGTTTTTATAAGCCCAGCTTAGCAAAGGCCTGGCCAATACGACATCTTCGTTTCCTTCGAGAAGGGTAAGATCGCTTTCGGGAACCTCCCGCTCCGTTTGCAAATACCATAAGCTAAGCCCAATCTGTTGATGCTTTCCGATCCGAAATCGGTTTTCGGATATGCCCCCCCATTGGCGATTACCAGCATGGTCTCGATTTACCTGCATTCCTTGATCCTGGTAGCTGTAATTATTACGGCCTGCCTGGTAAAACAACCAGTTGCGAGAGCTAAGTGCCCCTCCATGGTGCCCTATTTTTAGTGCTCCTAACCCCTGCCGAAAACTGCCATAGCTCAAGCGGGCACCTAAATCCCAACCAATGGAAAAACGCTCCTGGGTATCCAGGTGAAATGTTCCCGTTAGTGCTCCATTACCCCAAAGGGCAGAGCTGCCTCCGTACTCTAAGCTGGGATTATCAAGAAACACTACTGGAATAAGCGAGAGATCTACGCGGCCGTTCAACGGGTTTTGGAGGTTGAAACCCTGCCAAAAGACCGCCATCTGAGCAAGGTCCGCACCCCGGAATGCCGCGTAGGCCGTTTGTCCGGGGCCCTGGGCTCGGATCTGCAAATCGGTGGTTTGCAGCAAAAGGCTTGAAACTGGAAGACTGCCGAAAGTGGTTCGCACCAAAGTGTCCAGACCTTTCTGAATCCGCCCTACCTCGGAGCGCATCAAACGTTCGTTTTCCACTAGTATGGGTAAAGTATCTGAGGGTTGGGCAGGGAGAAACGGAGGGACCAAAAGGGCAATGAATATCCAACCATGGAGTAACCAGATTCGCCCGAAAGACCTTTTGGCGTACACGTTCTCCTCCGGGTATCTGCTAACCATGTTTGACCGGTTTTAGATGTACCGGAATTTTACCCATATAGATTGATTATGACAAATATTGGTGGATAAATAGCAGCAGAGGTTTTCACGAAACAGCATCAAATAATTCAGGAAAGAGCAACTTCACCTTCAGAATACAAGCCACGGTATCACTTACCCAAATTTGCCCCTCCTGAATCATTTGGAGTACCTGCTTTGGGGTGCGTTGCAACACTTCAATCTCTTCCGTAGGATCCAATCGTTGCCGGGTATTAACTTCAAGATCCGTTGCTAGGAAACAAACCGTTACATTTTCTGACTTTGTAGAAGAATTGGCAAATGGCCCCAGTGGTTTCAAATGGGAAAGAGTCGTTTTTATCCCCGTTTCTTCTTCAAGTTCGGCTAAGGCGGCAGCCTCAATCGTTTGGTCCGGTTTGCGGATACCAGCAGGCAATTCAATTACAACCTCCTGAATTCCATGTTTATACTGTTTTACCAGAACAAGTTGACCGTTTTGCAAAAAGGGAAGTACCATAGCTATTTCCCCAAAAGAAGATACGTAATAGTCGTCCACAATATGGCCATTCGGTAGCTGAACAGTATGGCGCTCAATTGGATACCAGGGAGAAGGAGACACATCCTCTGTTTCCAGGATCGTCCACTTTTGAAGTTCTTTTCTCGAATGCATGGTTTCTTTTTATGCGCGTAAGAAGCTGGACAGCGTTAATGTAACATCGGATGCTGGATACCAAATAATTTCCGGTCCCCATTTAGGATCTACTCCAAAGCGATTGAGTATCATTAGCCGCTACAGAATCAATCTATTGCCAAACGAGTAATTCGGGACCTACCTGTATTTGGGCCCGAAAACTTGCCTAGCCAAGCAGCCAACCACTCCAGGTTGCTTTTGCAAAGAAAACAGTGCAATAACATTTGACGAAAGGAAATGACCGCCTTGGCAGCATACACCAATTAACCCAGAGATAATTTAAGCCCTCCAAGCGCAGAGAAGAGTGCTCCAAACCCCACCAATCCCAAAGCAAGGCCTAAGCCCAACTCTTCAGCTACCAATCCCACCAGAGGAGGCCCGGCAATAAAGGCTGTAAAGGTAAAGGTGGAAAAAACAGCCAATCCCGCTCCAGGTGCATACCCGGGTGCTCTGGCTGCAGCTCCAAATAAAACCGGTGCGATCAGAAAAGCACCCATCCCAACCAAGGTGAATCCGATAATCACCGGGAATGGGCTTGGTACCAAGGCTACCAGGAAAAAACCGGTGGCCACGGTTAAGGCTCCTCGAAAAACGACCTTCCTACCCGTCAGCCCATGCAGGATAGCATCTCCTGAAAAACGGCCGAGCGTCATAGCCATCGAAAACCCTACGAAACCGAGTCCTGCTAAATGGGAAGGAATGGATGTATAATCCCTCAGATAAACGGCACTCCAATCAAAGACAACCCCTTCCGCCATTAGAAGGGGAAAGGCGATCAGGATCATCAAAGTCAAATGGCGTGTTGGCCAACGAAACACCTTTTGCCCTTGCTTTCGTTTTGGTTGATAACCCTGGCCCACCGATTGGGAGATAAAGGGTAAGGTCAATAAAGCCAATGCCATAAGGATTGCCATATAAAGGGAAGCCGGCAAACCGGCTATCAAACCAAGTTGAAATGCCGCAGCTCCGATCAAAGCGCCCAAACTGAACATCCCATGGCAGCTAGACATTATTTTAACCCCGTCTTCATTTTCAATTTGACTTGCAAAGGTATTCATGGAAACGGCCATAGGCGAATCCGCCAGTCCAGCTACGAATAAATTAATCCCCAATAAATAAACTGATGGCATCAGCGGTAAAAGTCCCATGGAAACCAAAAAAACGGAAGTGCCGAGCAACATAGTCTTCCGAAGTCCCAAATGCTGGAGCAACCAACCACTCAATGGGTTTGCCAGTACAATTCCAGCCGGCATAAACAACAAGACCAGCCCCAGTCCAGCTTCACTGAGTAACAACTTATCTTTCACAAAAGGAATCACTACCGCCCAGGTCCCACCAGCAAGGCTATTTAGACCAAAAACCAGGCCAACGGCACGGGCAGCCGGATGTCGAACGAATGTATTTAAATGCCCAAGCATTGGACAAAAGTAGGGTGGATTCCGGAGACCCAAATAATACTGTATTGCTTAAATGTGGTGCTCTATTGACTCTTATGGAACCAATCTACGTTTAGGATTGTACATTGCTGCAAAGATTAGCGTTTATTCCTTCATGCAAGCATTACGTGAGTTTATCAAGGCTAAGCCCGATCAGTCTTTCCACTTCATTCATATGGAGAATAAAGAAGACTGTAGTCAATACTGGCATTTTCATCCTGAAAGTGAAATCGTTTTTATTCCCAATGGACCTGGCCAACGCTACATTGGAAACCATATCGGCCGATATGAACAGGCAGAATTGATCTGGATCAATTCAAATGTACCTCACATGAGCTATTCGTATGGGGCCAGCCATACCCCAGACCAATTTGTCATTCAAATGCCGGAAACCTTTGCCACTGAAACCCTACCCCGTTTACCCGAATACCAACACATCCTTTCTTTTTTTAAACAACCGGCCTCCGCCGTCATATTCGGAGCTAATACCACCGCCCTCGTCCGCCCGCTCATGGAAAAACTGCAACATCTGGACACCTTACAACGATGGCTCACTCTAACTCAAATCCTGGATTACATGGCTCACGCCCAGGACATTGAACTCATAAAAGCGCTGGCCAGCTCCACATCCAACCAGGATGAGCGTCTGGAAACCATTTACCAATTGGTTGCCGACCGATACCAAGATGATTTGAGTGTTCAAGAAGTTGCCAAGACCGTGCATTTATCTCTTCCGGCCTTTTGCCGGTATTTTAAAAAACACAGCGGCCGGACATTCACCTCTTTCTTACAAGCATTTCGCATCGACCAGGCATGCCAATTGTTAGATATGGGCTTGCCGGTAAATCAGGCTGCATCTGACAGTGGATTTTACAACCTTTCCCATTTCAACAGATTATTTAAGGCAGAAATGGGCTGTACGCCTACTCAATATCAAAAACGATTCCACCGGACTGCGGTACAAACAGCCGATTAGTGGATTAGGCAGGCAGATCAATGGGTAAAAGCATCACACCCAGGATACTTGCAATCATCATGATTATAAAGTATCCAACAACACAACACATGACGCAGAAAATACTCCTCCAAATACGGCTGAGTCCTGAATAGGCTGTAAATAAACCGTAGTTAAACCAGACCTGGTACGCAAATGCGAATAGCGCATACAGAATTCCAAAAATCTGATGTGTATGCAACAAAAAAGCAAATAGAAAAAAGAATGAATTTTGGATACCAATGAGGTACATATTTGCAACCAAATGTTCCGTATAGAATAATTTTTCCTTCCTGAAGAATAAGAAGCTGGAAAGGGCATATACCGGAAGGGAAAGAAGAATGAGTACATTGAAATATTTGGTAGACACATAGCTGATCTTCAATTGGAGTTCCCGAGCCATCTCCAACCTTTCGTCGTATTCGGATTCGCTACCACCACCAGCTTGATATCCATATTCGAACCCCTCGGCAAAGCCTGACTTGAAGTATTCATCAATATTGCCAAATTGAAGAAAGAGAAAAGTAGCAATTGCGGTAGTTAGCAGCAGAAATGCTAGCGGCTTTGTATACTCAAAACGCCGCTCTGTAAAAAGCACTGCTTTTACTGTTTCCCCCGGTTGGAAGAGAAGTTCTTTAATGGTAAAAAACAGACCACGCTCCAACTGCAATTGAGCTAAAATATCTGTCCCAATTTTTTTCCAGGTTATCCGCTGTACTTCTACATTATTTGGTATTTCCATGGTTATATACGAATTGGAGTATACGGTGTTGTCCAGAATGATAATAAGCATTTGAAAATACAACACGATCTTTAATCCTAGACAAAACAATTGATCCTAAAATTTCCTCAATCTCAGGCAATACTTTTATGGAATTCGACGAACTTACGGATCTAATATATGCGAATAGCTTAGAACTATTTCAGCATGGGTAAGGAGCGCTACATTTAAGGAATACCTAATTTGTGAATTATTGTTTCGGGTATTCAATGGAGATCTGTGCATCAAACCTACTTATGCCAATCTAGAAGACCTTACCCCAATTGTAATGCATTACCTAAAACTCAATATCAAGCCTTATGACCCGATTAATGCATTTTTATGTGTTAAGCCTATTTGTATTGATTATGGCGGCTTCATGCTCCAATAATGATGACGACGTCGATCCATTGTTTTGTGGCACCAATTTCAACTTTGCCAATGAAGTCCAAAATGAGCTCAATGATGTGATTGCTGCAGCAAATGCGTTTGGGCTGGATCAATCAACCTCCAATTGCACAGCGTTGAAAAATGCCTATCAAAATTACATAAATGCTTTGCGGAACATAGATAGCTGTATCCCTACTACTGACCGGGCAGCCTATTTGTAGGCACTCCAGGATGCAGAGGATGATCTGGATTCCATCTGTTAAGCTCTTGGGCTTGACTCCCAATCGTATCCTGGCAAAAAAGGCCAGGATACCTATTTCTAAGCGGAAAAGACTTGCTTGTAGATCGAATAGTTTTCCTCATCAAAACAGACCAGTCTTACTTCATCAATGACAGCCCCATGCTCCTCTGATAAGTTATCCAAGGTTTGCTTTACGATAGAAGCTGCACGCCATTTTGGAAAGCGATATACGCCTGTACTAATGTTGGGGAAGGCCAAGGATTTCACCTGGTGTTGAATAGCCAGATCTAGCGACGTTTTGTAACAGGAAGCTAAAAGCTCTTCTTCTCCCTGGTCTCCGCCCTGCCATACGGGTCCCACCGTATGAATTACAAACCTGGCTGGCAAATTTCCGGCGGAGGTAATGACGGCACTTCCCGCTGGACAGGGTCCTTTTTGGTCGACGATCTGAAGACAGGCTTGCAAAATTTCAGGACCACCTTTGCTATGGATAGCACCATCCACTCCGCCGCCGCCCATCAAGGATGAATTCGCCGCGTTGACAATAGCATCCACCTTTTGTTCTGTGATATCCCCTTGAATAAGCTTTACAGTCATTCTGACCTTATTTGGTTCAGCCAAGTACAATATAGATCCCCTACTTGGCTTTTCCTCAGGACCCTGCTTTAAAGCTACAACCAATTCAAATAAACTGATCTTTATTCCAGGCCGGCAAACTTTTTCGCTAAAGCCATCGACAACTGGTAAGCTTGCTCTCCATCTCCTTCACAATTGGTGGTAATAGCTACAGCAACCTGAAGGTCGGCTAAAACCAACAGATAACTTCTTCCCCCTGGAGAAGCGCCACCCATATTGGCATACAAGACTTTTTGGCCGTTAAAACTTGCTGTTATCCCGTTTCCCATCCCAAAACTGGTGCCTCGTTCCTCGCCGGGAGGATACTGCGTGGCCAATAGCCTTTTGATTTCCTCTAATGGTGCGATCGAACCGTCATACAAGAACTGACCGGCTTCGACCAACTGGTCGGAGGAGGCGATTAATCCTCCGCCTCCATATTTACATTCTGCGCTTAGCCCCTTGATTACCTCAAATTGTTTGCCTTTCCGGATATAGGGCTTTGCTTTATCTGCAGCAACATCGTCCACCCTTACCTTTTCAGAAAAGGGTATCAGACCATTTAAGGCGTCCTCATATTTTTTACCTGTGATTTTTTCCAACAGATGGCTGGCTAAAGTCATGCCAAAGGTGGTATAGATGGATTTGCCGCCTGGCTCATCCTTTAGGGGATCATCTGCAAAATAGGCAACCGCATCTGCAGGGCTATCACAGCGGAGGTCTGAAAACTGGATCCAATCCTTTCGCCCCTTGTAGTGCCGTATGCCGGAAGTATGTGTCAATAAATGACGAATCGTAATTCCTTCGTAATGCAAAGGTAAGGATGGATCAATCTGTCTGATATCCTGATCCAGAAAGTCCAATCCTTGCTCGTACGCCAACTTCAAAAAAGCCAAACCGCTTATAAATTTTGAAGTGCTATAGATGTTGAACTTGGTAGATCTGGAAACCTGCTCCCGCGCTTCCAGGTCTCGAAAACCAACAGTTTTATTCCAGACAATGGCTCCGTTTCCGGAAACGGATACCGAAACTCCTGGATACGCTTTGGAATAGGCGGTTACCGCTGCATCGGCAAAGGTCAGAATCGTATCGGGGAGATCCTGGGCAGGTAGTTGAATCGTGTAGATCAGTAAATAGGTACAAAGGATTGTTTTTTTCATAATGCCTTTAGTTGGTTATAGTCTTGTACTTAGTACAGACCCCATTTCAGAAGGCAGGTTGCACTACCCATTGGCTAAAAGCATAAAAACCCAATAAAGAGGAACTTCTTATTGATTTAGCATAATAATTATATTTAACACAAAGCTCTAAAATCCAATTATTTACATTTTAATTTTAGATAATTTTAAAAATACTTTATGAAAATCTTAACCCTTTCCACTCTATTTAAGCAGAAACTAAACCTCAAACATTTAACCTTAAACCAATTTCACATTTAAACCACAGTTATTATGAGTCAAATTCGGAATTCTGTTTTATTGATCGGGAACCTGGGTAAAGACCCTGAATTGAAATCCTTTGAAAACGGAAATGCCCTTGCCAAAGTATCGATTGCCACCAAGGAGGTCTACAAAGACGCCAACGGAGACAAACGAACGGAAACCCAATGGCACAACCTGGTAGGCTGGGGTAAAACGGCAGAGCTTATGGGTAGTCTCCTGACCAAAGGAAAAGAAGTTGCTATTAGAGGCAAGCTTATCCACAGGGATTATCAGGACAAAGAAGGCAACAAACGGTATACCACCGAGGTAGTTGTCAATGAATTTGTCCTCTTGGGTAGCCGCCCTGTAGAAGCTTCAAAGGCTTAACCCAATCCTAAAACATCCAATTAAAAAGGCCTTCCTATGGGAGGCCTTTTACATGTATCCTATTGAACAGAAAGTGGTAATAATTCAATTATATATCCTTTATTTCTGCCAATCTTTAAACTCAATCCGGTAAATACTGTACTTTTATTACAAAAAAGATGGGCAAATATATAACCTCCTTTGTATTCCAAACCCTGTTGGTTTCCAGCACCTTGTTTGCTCAAAACACCCTTCAGAATATTGCTCTAGACGCCTGTGATTGTGCCCAGGAAGAAGATTTACCACGCCTGGAAGAAAAAGAACGGGATGTCAAGTTGAGTTACTGCATGATGAAATCTGTCCAAAAATTTAAAACCGAACCTGAATTGGCCGCTTTTAATCTGTCTGACCAAGAAGTTATGAAAGGTATAGCTCGCCAGATCAGTGTCGAAATGGCCAAAGTTTGCCCGGCGCTCATGATTGAAACTGTTCGCCAAAAGAGCACACCCCAATCCTCTAATTATACCTTCGCTCCACCCAGTAGCCCATCTCCAGTTTCTTTTGGCCGACCAGCCACAAAGGGAAAGTCTTTTCAAGGTATATTTTTTGGATTAGAAGAAGATGACTACGCTGAAATCCTGGTACGGGATGAAAAGGGCCGTTATCAAAAACTCCTCTGGTTGGAAGCATTCGAAGGATCCGAACTGCTGGTTCGTAATCCCGAAACGCTCAAAGGAAAGAAAGTCCGAATAACGTATTCGGAGAAGGAAGCGTATATCCCCAAAATCAAAGGATACGCACCTAAAAAAATCATTCTCAAACTTGAGGTTCTTTGAGGAGAATTCCCCATTACCTGGGAATCAGCCCACCAGGAAAAACGACCAGACTCTCATTGCCGTCTTTGCCTACGGAGGCAACTCCAAATAAATAATTGTCAATTACAATATTGTCTAGGGTAAATTCAGTGACATCCCCCACATATCTCGAATACTGCCATTGAGGCGCCGTAGTGTCCCGCCAATAAATTTTAAAGCCTGCTAAATTAGGATCATCCGGCCGCTCCCATTGCAATCGTGTAGATGGCCTCACCGCTCCTCCGATCCGAACATCCCCTGGTTGCTTGGGTGCCCAGGCCAGCCCGGCCAGTGTAATTGCATTTACCCCCGTAAGCCTGGCTGCATATTCAAAGTTAACCCCTTCCAGTACGTCCCCATAGGCAATTCCGTCTTCAACACGAAGGTCCTGATGCTGGCGGTTGTAGTTTTCATGTGTTTCCATGATGCGGACCCCGGCAAAACCCTGATCATTAAAAGGGCGGTGGTGCCCACCCCGTCCAAACCGATCCAACCGATAGATCATTTTGGCGGTTAAATTGGTACAATAAGTGGAGGTCATTTTCTCCACATAACGGGCCAACTGCCTGGAAACACCATCAACTTCGCCTCCGTAAAACCGACGCCGGCGACGTTGCCGTTCAGTCTCTGTCACTGGGGTCGGCTCTGAAAAAACGCGAAAAGAAGTATTATCGATCACCCCATCAATTCCTTCAATATTGCCGATCATATCATTGTTGAGTACACCGATAATTTCCCAACCTTCCTCTTTGGCGTACTCGGCCAGGAAACGCCCACCGAATAAACCCTGTTCTTCTCCAGAGAGGCCAACGTAGATAATACTAGTGGGAAACGGATATTTGGTAAGTACCCGGGCCGCCTCTATCGTGCCTGCCATGCCACTGGCATTATCGTTGGCCCCCGGAGAGTCGTCCTCCCCATTTAAAGCATTAGATACCCGGCTATCAATATCCCCGGACATGATCACATATCGATCTGGATGAACGCTTCCTCGTTGGAACGCCAAAACGTTGACAATCAAAGTAGGCTCAGGAATCCGCTGGCTCATCTGCGGCGTAGCTAGTCCAGTGTGAAAAGATACCTCCAGGCAGCCCCCGCAAGCCTCAGAAATTTGCTCAAACTCCCGTTTTATCCACCGTCTGGCGGCCCCAATTCCTCTCGTCTCAGAAATCGTATCCGATAAGGTATGCCGGGTACCAAAATTGACCAATTCAGTGATATCGGATTCGAGTCGTTCCTCCGATACGGATTGAATAATTTCATACATCCTTGGGTCCGTCGGTGGAGGTACTTGGGTAAAAACAGGAATAGATAAAAAACTGCAAAACAGAATGAGGAAAAGTTTGGTGTGCATCGCGTTTGGGTATGAAATAAACCTGCTAGACTGTAGCTTCTGCCAATTCTTCTTTTTTGGACTTGGCAATCCTTGGATTAATATTACGCTTTATCTCCCGTTGTGTAAAATACCAAGTAACGGAGAAGGCCAATAAATCAGCCACTGGAAACGCATACCAAATTCCATCCAGTCCAAAAAACAAAGGCAGTAGCAGCACGAGTGGAATCAGGAAGAATCCCTGCTTGGTCAGGGTAAGCATTAGAGCAGGAAAAGCTTTGCCGATGGCTTGAAAATAGGCCGACCCCAACAATTGCATGGCAATCAACGGAGTGAGCAGAAATACCAGGCGAAGGGCTCTCGGGGTAGCAGCCAACAAATCTGTATCTGTAGTGAATAAAGAGACCAGGTCCTTCGAAAAGAACATTATCAAAGCGAATAAGCCAACAGCGATCAAGGTCCCTGAACGAACGGACAAATTCACGATGTTTTTAAGGCGCTGCCAATTTTTGGCTCCATAATTAAATCCGGCCATGGGCAGAAAGCCTTGGGTGATTCCCAGCACCGGAAAGTTGGCGAACATCATGATCCGGTTAATGATCCCGTAAATTGCTACCGCCAATTCATTCCCGTAAGCAAAAAGACTTTGATTCAGGACAATGGTTAGGAGGCTCACTGAGCCCTGTCGAGCGAGTGTTACGCCCCCTATGCTTGAAATTTCCTTCACGATGGACCATCTCGGTTTGAGACCAGACCGGAAAACGGTTAATTCGCTGCCCCCCCAAATAAAGAACCAAATCGTGAATACCGCACTCATTACATAGGATAAACTGGTAGCCCAACCGGCTCCTTCCAGCCCCCATCCGAATCCCATGATGAATATAGCATCCAGGACCATATTTCCGATCGCCGGCACCAACATCGAGATCATAGCCATTTTTGGCCTTCCTTCAGCCCGCATCACATTATTGGACATCATAGCCCAGGCCAGGGCAGGAACTCCAAGCAGAATGATTCGAAAATACGTTTGCGCCGGACCAAGTATATCCCCATTCGCCCCAAATAAGCGCAGGATTGGAACTTCAAAAATACGGCCCAACAACACAAAACTTAGGGATAGCCCTCCTACCAGCGTAACCATGTTGCTAAATGTCAAACAAGCCCGCTTGGGCTTTTCCGCTCCCAGAAACCTCGATATCATGGATCCGCCCCCTACCCCAATAGCCATTCCGGTGGAGGAGATTAGAAAAGTAATGGGCAGAACAACAGTAATGGCTGCGATTCCGAGCGTCCCTACAAATCGACCAACAAAGATGGTATCAACAATAAAGTTGATAGACATGACCAGGATCCCAATTGAAGCGGGCACTGCCATTTTCACCAATAAACTCCCAATGGGGGCAGTACCTAATTCCTTGGATCCTTTCATAATGTAAGAACTAACAACTAGTGGTAACGCTGCATGGTAATCAAAGTTGGCCTGGATCAAGGAATAGATCAACCAATCTTTGACCCAGGTGTATATACAAATGATCCAACTAGATTTTTTCTAATGAAATTGTTGACAAAAACGCCTGACCTAGTAGACACCCTGCAATCCTTTGAAGTATTTGCAAACATCCGACCAGAATCCCTTGAATGGCTGATCGATCGATCGGCGTATACCTTTTACGAGGATGGTGAGGTCCTTTTCAAAGCGGAACAACCCATCAATGCCATGTCTTTCATCTTGAAAGGCAGCATTGAAATCCGGATGGTTCGGGATGGGGAAATGAAAGAGCTGGGTGTTGTAGAACCCGGAGAATTTACAGGTGTTTTGCCATTTTCCCGCATGAAAGTAGCGAAAGCAAAAGGTACAGCCCGAGGAGACGTTTACGCTTTGGAACTTCCCAAGGAATGCTTTACCGAGATGGTCAATGTGGATTATAACCTCACCAGGGAGTTGGTAGGGATCATGAGCAACCGGATACGGGAACATACCAGTCAGCGATTTCAGGACGAAAAACTCATGTCCCTCGGAAGGCTCTCTGCCGGACTGGCGCACGAATTGAATAATCCAGCCTCTGCTATTAAACGCAGTGTAGAAGAGTTATACCAAAAGGTGCATAAGACCCCTGAAAAATTTAAAAAAGTGATCACGATTAAGATCACGCCTGAAGAAACAGATGCCGTAAACGAAATCATGTTTGCTAAAATCAATCAGGAGTCCTATCCAGATCTTACGCTTATGGAACGGGAAGAGCGCTTGGATGACCTGATTGACTGGTTGGAAGACCATGAGGTAAAGCATGCCGATGACTTGGCTGAGACCTTTGTCGACTTTGACCTGGGTGTATCCGAACTGGAACAAATTGATGACATCCTAAATGGCAGAGGATTAAGCACCGTGCTTTCCTGGATAGAAAGTACCATGAGCCTTGAGCGTTTAGTAACTGAAATCCAGGAATCTGCCGACCGGATTTCCACACTGGTCAAATCGGTCAAGGCCTATTCCCACATGGATAAAGGGGACGGTCAGGAGCCCATCGATATTCATGATGGCCTGCGCAATACCCTAATCATGCTAAAGCACAAATTCAAACACTACCATATTGAGGTGGAAAAGGATTGGAATCACCAATTGCCGAAAATTGTGGCACATCCCGGTAGCCTAAACCAGGTATGGACCAATTTGATTGTGAACGCTGTGGATGCTATGAGGGAGGAAGGAGGCAAATTGACCATTCGGACTCGACAAGACCGGGATTTCCTCTGCGTGGATGTCATAGACACAGGTTCAGGCATCTCAGAGGAGAATCTGTCTAAAATATTCGACCCTTTTTTCACAACTAAACCTATGGGTGAAGGTACCGGAATGGGGCTTGATATCGTCAAAAAAATCGCAAATAACCACAAGGCTGCCATTCGGGTCAAATCCAAACCCGGAGAAACCATATTCACGGTTTGTTTTCCCATGGCCAAGGTGGGAGTGCCCGCTTAATATCGTATAATTGATCCTAGCATACAACCTATGAGTACCACCGAAAAACCGATCATTTTCTCTATTGATGACGACCCTCAGGTGTTGCGCTCCCTAAAACGGGATTTACGAAATGCTTACAAAAGCGATTATCGGATTCTGAGTACAGACTCCGCCAATGAAGCCCTGAAATCTTTGCCTGAGTTGAAAAAAAAGGGGGAAGAAGTAGCCCTGTTCCTTTCGGACCAACGCATGCCGGAAATGCAAGGGGTAGAATTCCTGGAAAGAGCCCGGGAAGTTTTCCCAGTTGCCAAACGGGTGTTGTTGACCGCCTACTCCGATACCGATGCTGCCATTAAAGCTATCAATGATGTCCAGTTGGACTACTATTTGATGAAACCCTGGGATCCACCCCAGGAGAAACTATTTCCCGTCTTGACGGAATTGCTGGAAGAATGGCAAAGCGGTTACATTCCGGAATTTAAAGGGATCCGGGTCGTAGGCTATCAGTACTCGCCCAAGTCGCATGCAATAAAAGACTTTTTGGCAGGTAACCTGAGGCCTTACCAGTGGTTGGATATTGATTCCAGCACTAAAGCCCAGGAACTCCTTGAACTTCATGGGATAGAAACCAAGGACTTACCGGCTGCTTTTTTTGAGGATGGCTCTTTTTTAGCCGACCCCCAGCTTCAGGAGCTGGCAACTAAAGTTGGGCTGAACCCGAATGTGCAAAGCGATATGTATGATGTCGTCATTGTAGGTGCTGGTCCTGCAGGCTTGGCAGCGGGCGTATACGGAGGTTCTGAAGGGTTAAAAACACTATTGATTGAGCGTCGGGCTCCCGGTGGACAAGCCGGTACCAGTTCGAGAATTGAGAACTACCTAGGGTTTCCAAAAGGACTTAGCGGCTCCGAGTTGGCACGCCGGGCACTGACCCAGGCTACGCGCTTCGGAATTGAATTCTTATCTCCCCAAGAGGTGGAATCCTTTGAGATTGATGGAAATTATAAGCGGGTAAAATTGAAGGACGGTACCGAGATTAATACGAGAGCTGTTGTAATCACCACGGGTGTTGATTACCGGAAACTGCCTGCCTCCGGCGTGGATAACTTTACAGGTGCAGGGATCTACTATGGTGCGGCTATGACCGAAGCCCAATCTTGTCGAAATAAGAAAGTCTTTATTGTAGGTGGAGGCAATTCCGCTGGCCAGGGATCGGTGTATTTATCCAAGTATGCAGAGCAAGTAACCATTCTGATTCGCAAGCCGGATCTGTCCAGTTCCATGTCCTCCTACCTGATCGACCAAATAGATGGCATAGACAATATTCGGGTACAGGGCTTTCGACAGATCAAAGAAGCCAGAGGAGAGGATCATTTGAATTGCCTGGAAATTGAAAACCTGGAGGACAATAGTACTTATGTTGAAGAAGCGGATGCACTGTTCATCTTTATTGGCGCTCGACCTGTGACTGAATGGCTAGATGATGCTGTGATCAGAAACCCAAAAGGATTCATTGAAACCGGCAAAGAGTTGCAACAGTACCAGGAGTTCCAGAAAATCTGGAAATTGGAGCGGGATCCCTTTTTGCTCGAAACTTGCATCCCCGGTATTTTTGCCGCCGGCGACGTTCGAGCAGGGGCCATGAATCGAGTAGCCAGTGCTGTTGGAGAAGGGGCGATGGCCATAAAATTTGTTCATGAGTATATGGCCGAAGTGTAGCCGAAATTCAGGTTTCATTCCAGGCAATAAGCTGAAATAAATCCATCTGCGGTAGCGTCTTCAATCCACTGATCTTCCATACCAGAAAGTTCATCTTCATTACAACTGCAACGCATGCTTTCTGAAGAGTCTCCATTGGGTGCCCCAAAGGCAAAACAATTCATGCATTTTTCCTCACAAGGGCAACTGCTACTGGTCACACCCAGCAGGAGAGCCACAGCGAAAATAGAGATCAAGCGAAGGGGAGCAGGCATTTTCATAGGTGTTGAGTTTCGTTCCTAAAAATTTGACTATTCTTAAAGATCTTCTCACTTACTTGGGTAAAATATTTGTTAACTCTGGGATACACCTAAAACAGCCCCTCTTGGAGTATCAAGAAGGGCTGTTTGCAATATCGAAGAATTACTGATTAATCTCTGCGCTCATCACTGATTACTGATTCAGCGGCACCCGGTTCCATGGTTAGATCCGTTTTCTTTCGAGGAAGCTTTTCATCCAACTGTGCCGTATTCCACACAAAAGCGGCAATGATAGTCGCCGCTTGCTTTAAATCATCTTCTACCAAATGATCCCAGTTGTCCATATTGGAATGATGGGTACGGTTGAAGTAGGCCATAGGATCCTGTATAAACTGAAAGCCCGGCACATTAGCTGCATCAAAGGCTAAATGGTCTGTTCCACCTGTGTTATTTAAGGTAAGGGTTCCTGCCTCAAGGTCCTTGAACGGTTGCAACCATTCCCGAAACAAGGGAGCTACGCGGTCATTTCCCTGCAGGTAAACTCCACGGATTTTACCCGTGCCATTATCCATATTAAAATAGCCCGAAATTTTTTCCTGATCCTTACGGAGTGATTTGGGGGTCCAGGAATCCGGAGCGTAATTGACGTATTGATCGCCTACATAGTGCCGAGAACCGAACAATCCTTGTTCTTCACCTGTCCATAAGGCCAATCTAAGGGTTCGTCGGGGCTGAATACCGGTTTCCTTTATAGTTTCTAGCAAGATGCGCGCCACTTCCATCATTACGGAAGAACCAGCTGCGTTATCCGTTGCACCGGTAGCGGCATGCCAGGAATCAAAATGTGCTCCAAATAGAACCACCTCATCACTTAGGTCGGAACCCGGAATTTCCGCGATGATGTTGTGTTCCATGCCGTCGGGATTCGTGTATTTTGACTTGAGGTTGAGCGTTAATTTAACGTCTACCCCTTTCTGCATTAGCCGCATAATCCGATTGTAGTGTTCGACCGAAAGTGTCACCTGGGGGATTACTTTTGTTCCCGCTTCCCTGTAGCTTCCGCCATGGGTACGCGCTCTGGAAACAAAGACCGTTCCCAAATCACCTTTGTAGGAGCGATCCAGGATCACCAAAGGTTCTTCTTCCGTTAGCATTTTCCACATGGCCTGGTTGAAGGTAAGCCCACCCGTGCGAGCGTAATTTCGTCTTGGTCGCGGCGTTGGTGCAGGGGCATTGGCCAGGCGGAGCAGATCATCAGATTCATATCTTCTGGCCATTGGATCAAACCACTCATCCGTATCTCGGATGGTATCCAGCATTACAATTTTACCGGCCAATTTTCCTTTGTATTGCTCCAGGTCTTCCAGCTTGCTGGCTTGCAAGTAAATCAGTTCTCCGGTCACTTCGCCATCTGTGCCTGGTGACCAGGCTTTGGGGTATCCAAGTACCGGCCAATATCCAGGGCTATGGGCGTGCATTTCAAAATGGTCCAGTTCCCATCCTCTTCCAAAAGGGCCCCATTCGTGCAAATGCACATTGGACATGCCCCATTCTTCCAGTTGATTGGTGGCCCATTCCGTAGCCATATCCAGCATGGGTGAACCCGTTAAGCGCGGACCATAAACATCGGTCATCCAGCTGGCCGTTTCTATGACCTGGCTCTGGTCTAACCCGTATTTCCGAATAACCTGAATTACTTCCTCATTTGACATTTCCTGGGCCTCCAGCACAGGTATGGTCAAAAAGAGGCAAAGAGCGAGTAGTAATAATTGTCTCATGGCAAACTTGATTTGATTAAATTATTTCAAATGTACCCTAAGTTAATTTTTTATTAGGGATGCGTAAAGACCCTCTAAATGACTGTAGCGCTTAATCAATTATTCCGACTGAATTACTTGAATCCGTTTAAATTATTCTTAGCATTATGGCTCAAATTGAAATGCCAATCTGGATATGAAACCGCCATCCATTTTTTTGTTAGCCGTTTCCTTCACATTTTTATGCAACTGTGAACCGACCTCTTCACCCTCTATGGAAAATCAAGACCAACCTGCTGTTACTGTTGCCTGGAAAGGAAAAAATATACTTGGAGAAGGGTCCTTTTGGAATCATAAAACCGGAGAATTATGGTGGGTGGATATCGAAGGCATGGAATTGCACACCCTACGCATTATCGATAAACGCCATCGGGTATACTCCGTTGGTGCGCGCATTGGCACTGTGGTGCCCGATGTAGCCGGCAATGCAGTAGTGGCCCTTCAAAACGGTATTTACACGCTTGATCTGGAGTCCGAAGCAATGACTTTGTTGGCCCACCCACTGGATAGCTTTTCCAATATCCGGTATAACGACGGGAAGGTATGCCCAGCAGGTCGATTTTGGGTTGGCTCTATGCACCTGAAGCAAATTGAAGGCGAGGCATCCCTTTACAAAGTCGAACCCGATGGGGCAACCAAACAAATACTCTCCAATATGACCATCTCTAATGGCATCGTTTGGACGAAAGACCATAAAAAAATGTACTACATCGATACCCCAACCGGGCAAGTGCGGGAATTCGATTACGATAAATCTACCGGAGCGATCAGTAACGAAAGGAATGCGGTAACGGTACCCGAGGAAGTGGGTTTCCCGGACGGAATGGCTATCGACGCCGATGATAAACTCTGGATAGCCCTTTGGAATGGGAACGCTGTCAGCCAATGGGACCCAAATACAGGCGAACTCCTTCAAAAAATAGAAGTCCCAGCCCACAATGTTACCTCTTGCACTTTCGGCGGACCTAACCTGGATACCCTTTTCATTACCACAGCCCGAGAGGACATGACGCCGGAGGAAGAAAAAGAATTTCCCTTGTCCGGCAGTGTGTTTGCTACCGTGCCGGGCGTAAGCGGAGTGGAACTGCCTTTTTTTGGGGAAGACTTGTAGGTAAGACAAATTTGAAAGTAGGTTATAGGTAGAATTTTTTCAAAGTTCCTTCCAAGTCTACCTCCTACAGGATGCTCGCTGCGCGAAATTCAAGGTTTACCACTTCACATTCGTACTTCCGCACTCCAAATTCCAAAATCCCCATTCGCCACTTGACAATTGTACCTCAACAATTGGTCCTCTGTGGTCTTTCGATTACCGGTTACTAATCTCCATCCTCCATATCCAGCATGTCCTCAATACGATCTTTTACATCCTGTAAATGGGCAGTCATGATTTTGTCGGAAGCCCTGGCTGGATTCTTGCCAAGGTCGGTGTGCAACTGCCGCAATTCCATTTTGACAATAGCCGGAATATCAGACTGCATCAGGTCAGCACTCGGAGGAGGTCCAAAACGGAAAGAATTGGAGTTGTTCTCCGGAGCTTGCAGACATTCGGCCATACGTTCCAGGTAGGCGCGCTGGAGATTTCTTCGGTAGACACTAGCCTTAGATCGATTGTAAAGTTCCTTCCAGATTCCCGTTCGAACATCCGCCATCATGTCCATTAATGAATAGGCTTCTTCTCCCAGGCGATTTTCGGCTTCGATCAGTCGGCCCATCCGGTTTACATCCAATAGGCGGTTTAAATGCCGTACCTGAAGCCGGCGCACTCGTTCCACATAGCCCGTACTGGATATACGATCCAGGATTTCCGGTTCCAACAACCAATCCGGACTCATAAAGGCATTATCGTTAAGCCATTTAACGGCACGCTTTTGGGTCCCTTTATTCACTGCTTCATAAACAACACCATCCTGATCGGCAGTCTTTCGAGTTTCATAGACGCCCCCCACATTGGTTACCACATGACCAACATACCGGCTCCACACCCCCAACAATTCGCCATACAATTCTTCCAGATCAGCATAATCTTCTCCATCTGTGGTAGTCCAATCGATCAGGTTGGGTACGACTTTTTTGAGGTTGGCCATCCCATACTGGCTTGCCTGCATAGCATCGTCTCCAATACACTCAGTTTGGGAATTGGGATCCAGTCCGTTGCTACTTCCAAACATGTAGCGAGGATCGCCTTCGTGTTCATTTATCCAGCCCAGCAAAGTTTCTTTCTCTGCTTCAGGCCGATCGGCACCTGGGATATAGCGATACCCCCAATTGATCGCGTAGTGGTCGTAAGGGCCAATCTGGCGGACAAACCTGATGTTTTCGTCTCCGGGTTGGGCCACATAGTTGTAGCGGGCATAATCCATGATGGTGGTAGCGATGCCGTATTCCTGGGTAAACTGGCCCGAGCGAAGTGAATCTACCGGATAAGCTGCGCTGGCCTTCATGTTGTGCGGCAATCCCAGAGCGTGTCCAATTTCATGTGCAATGACCATGCGCATCATTTCGCCAATTTCCTCTTCCGGAGTATTCAGGGTCCTGGCTTTCGGATTGGCAGCTCCCGTTTCAAGGAGGTATCGATTCCGGTAAGAGCGAAGATGATTGTGAAACCAGATAATATCACTCTCCAGAATCTCTCCGGTGCGAGGGTCAGAGACGCTTGGTCCAATAGCATTACGAGTAGTACTGGCCACATAACGTACCACGGAATAGCGGGCATCTTCCGGGCTGAAATCCGGATCTGCTTCCGCACTAGGAGGGTCTTTGGCAATGATGGCATTTTTAAAACCGGCCGTCTCAAAACATTTTTGCCAATCCTCAATACCCTGTTTAAAGTAGGGACGCCATTTTTCGGGAGTAGCCGGATCAAGGTAATAGACAATAGGTTTGACCGGTTCTACCAGTTCACCTCGGGCATAGGCTTCCGGATCTTTTGGTTCTAACCGCCAGCGGCGGATGTACCGTTTTTCATCCGATTTGAGCGCATCAGAACTGTAATCAACCTGACGAATGGTAAACCATCCCACCCGATCATCATACATCCTGGGTTGCATTTTATCTTCCGGCAACAGGATCATGGATTGGGCCATTTCCATGGTAATGGTATTCGACCGACCGTTAGCTGGTGGGCTGGATGCATCATAGGTCATAATGTGCCGAACTTCCACATTGATTGGAAAGGACCGGGCCGTATCGATAAAGGACCGGGCCCCATCCAGCCTGCTCACTTTGTATTGCTTCCGACTATTGGCACTCAAGCCGCTGATGGCCTTCACGTCTTTAGTAAACAGTTCGGTCGCATCGATGACCACACTATTCGAATCCTTACCTATGGCTTCAATTTTGAACGTTTGCAGGATAGGTTCGAAGTTATTGTTCCGCACAGATTCGGCGATAGGCAATTCCCTATCAGCTACGCTGGAATAGGAGACAATCCGAAGGAGTACTTTTTTCCCTTTTCGCTCCCATCGGACCACCTGTTCATTGGTTTTTGATCCCGCATTGGTATAGGGGCTCAACGGGGGCAATTTGGAAATGCGGCTCACCCACAACATTTCCTTACCAAATTGATCGTAGGGTATTTCGTACATCAATTTGTCATCGACAAAATGTATGGTAAAGAGCCCTTCATCCGAAACGGCATCTTCACTAATCACTTTGTCGTAATCTTTGTAAGGACTTGTTTTCTTATCCTCTTCCTGTGCTGTTTTTTCTTTCGTAGAATCTTTTTTTTCTTCCTGAGCACGAAGTATTGAAGTGGGATTTGCAAGCCACATAATGGCAAACAAAAGCAGTCCCTTGAGTAAGGATGGTGTACGCATGACGGGTGTTGAAGTTTTAAAGTGAATAGTTGTAGGATAGCTTAAAATAAAATTCCTGCCAGACTTTTAAGCCCTGTCTATCCCAATTTCCAATCTTTTGTCACTTATCCAATGTATTTATCCAGCAGTAATTATTCGGAATGAGCCAACCTCCTATTTTTATTTCACATCAATTACCTAAGCAAATGAAGTTCTTAATTGCCTGTTTCCTGTTTTGGATTCCGCTTCTCTGCCTGGCTCAATCCCCCTGCGCTTCCACTGCTCATGATGAATTTGACTTTTGGTTGGGTGATTGGGAAGTTTATCAAACAGAGGCTGATACCTTAGTGGGTCGGAACTCGATTACCAAAACGCTCAATGGATGTGTAGTGGAGGAGCACTGGAAAAGCCTGGGCGGGTTTGAGGGAAAAAGCTTCAACACGTACGATACGGTACAAAAAACCTGGCACCAAACCTGGGTCGATGTTGGAGGAAATACCTTTCAGTTTTCTGGAAAATTGGTGGAGGGTAATATGGTTATGACAGGCAAAGGAACAACGGGTGGAAAAACTTATGCTTTTGAAATGACTTATTACCCGCAGGAAAACGGAGACGTACGGCAGGTATGGAAAGCCAATGAAGAAGGGAAGACGGAATGGGCGACCTGGTTCGATGGGATGTATAAAAAAGAGTAAAATAAAGGAAGAATTAACCCCTTGTCCCTTCTACCGAGTTTCGGCAAAGAATGCTATTTGGGGATTGAAAACGGGGAACAGACTCAGACTTTGATAAATACCCTGTACCGATAGAGCAAAGCCACCGGAATCCAGACGACCAGCAGATGAAGCAGGGCAGTTGCCAAAGAAGCGGAAGCCTGTGTTGGCAGAACGGCTAAAAAGCCTTGGTAAACATGGGTAGTCAAGGACATCCATTCTCCTTGTACATCCGGCCAACCATTTCGATAACTCAGCTTGGCCAGCATGCCGGAGAGCAAGTAAGCGATCAACGCATTCGTTCCAAATGCAATCCAGGGATTCGCCCAACGGCGCCAACCTTTAATATCACTCACCCAATAGAGCAACCCAAAAAACAGACAAGCCCAACCGGCCGTATAGAGTACATAGGAACTAGTCCACAAGGCCTTAATCAACGGAAAATCCAGCGACCAGATCAAGCCCAATAAAATCAGGGCCAGTCCCGAAACGAAAATGTAGCTCAGTTGCTTCTGTGGTTCTTCGCCAGATTGCAACCACTTTCCTAATAATACCCCTAACAAGCAAGTTGCAATAGCAGGAATCGTACTAAAGGCGCCCTCCGGATCCCAGGTTTTAGTTTGGCTCCACATGTGACCTGCCAAGATCTTGCTATCCATCCAGGCTGCCCAGTTATGCCCGGGCTCCAAGATATGAATACTTCCATCCGGCATTGGGATATGGCACATCCAAACCCAGTAGAATAAAAGCAACAGAACAGCCATTATCGCTTGAATCCGCCAAGTAGTAAACAGATAAATAGAAGCCGTTAGCCCATAAACCAGCCCGATTCGCTGAAGGACGCCCGGCCAGCGAAGATCACTAAGATCATAAGCCACACTCCCGAATACGACCATCCCCAAAATGGCAAACCAGGCCACCCATTTGCTATATAAGCCAAGCGAACGTCCCCATTCGGATCGCTTCGAAAAGCTTTCGCCAATTTCTTTCCAGAGCAGCCCCACCAAAGCCACAGTTAACAATAAGTAATGAAGCCAGGACAGATGAGCATAGGCAGGGCGCAGATTAAAATCCGGGAATGCGGCCAAAAATAAACCCAAACCGATAATGATCCCGCTACGGCTCAGTATCTTACTAATTAACTTTTGTCGGGTGTCTCCTCTTTGAATTCTGCGATCCAGCGCTATCGGTAAAACAACCCCGACAATGAACAGAAAGAAGGGAAAGATCAGATCCGTGGGTGTACAACCGATCCAGGTGGCATGTAGAAGAGGAGGATAGACATGCGACCAATTGCCCGGATTATTCACGATCAGCATGGCGGCAATGGTGAGCCCCCTGAACAGGTCCACACTAAATAGCCGCGGTGACTGGGTCATGTTGGTTGTGCTTTTCGTTTGTTTAATCGAAGAAGTGGCAAAGCTCGTCTTTGAGACTACTAATTCTTGCAACTTGCTAAATTTAAGAATGTCTTTGGGATTGAACCTTTACACACAGCAAAACTGAATACACATTATGAGGAATTTATTTGTTTTGGCAGCTTTCGCCATAATTTTGTCCCTTCCAATCTTGTCTTGCGTTCAGCGATTAAGCGGCGAAGGACCTATTGTCACCCAAGAATTTGACTTGGGCACTGTACACTCCATTGGCTTGGGTGTATCGGCAAAAGTATACCTGGAAAAAGGTAGTTCCGGTAAAGTGGTGATCGAAGGACAACAAAACATTATCGATGACCTAAAAAAGGATGTGCGAAACGGCAAATGGAATATCAAGTTCAACAGCCGAAATGTGGGCAACTACAAAAACTTGGTCATCACAATTACAACCGATGAAGTTCGAGAGCTCGCCATCGGCGGCTCCGGCTCTATTCTAGCCAGAGATGATTTTGATATGGACGACTTGGAGATAGCCATAGCCGGTTCTGGCGATGTAGAAATAGGAGGAACGGCCGACGACCTCGAAATCTCCATTGCCGGGAGCGGCGATGTTAAAACAGGTGATCTGAAAGTAGAAAACTGTGAAGTAAGTATTGCCGGCTCCGGAAATGCCTACATTGAAGTAAGGGAAGATATGGAAGTATCTATCGCTGGAAGTGGCAGTGTGTACTACAAGGGCCGCCCACGATTATCTACCAGTATCGCAGGGTCAGGATCGGTAAAAACAATGGACTAAGGATCAAAAAAGCTGGCTGAAGGAGAAGCTTTGGTGAGTAAAATGCATTGAGTTCCTTCAGCTTATTGAAATGACCAGAATCAATTTTATGAAGGGTTGGAGATTGCTCCGGCCCTTTTTTCTTTTCTTGTCCTGACGCAAGTTTAACAATGGAGAAAACAGCCCAACTTGGTCAGCCCCGACGACAAGTGTCGATACCAAGTGGATCCAATCGATTACCGGCTACTCAAAAGCTATCCAGCGAGCATAGGATCTCACCAAAGCAGAACGGGCTATATTTTTGGAAAAGACTGCTGTACCTAAACTTTTTACCGGATCAAATTCCTGAAGATCAACCCGCCTTTATTTCTATTCTGCATACCCGGATTAATTGATTTGCACCATGCAAAACCGGGAATCAACTAATCCTTCCCCAGCTCTTGTTTCTTCGTTCCTCAAGCTGCATAAATGAAGCGATTCCCTGATGCTCCGGTCGTTGAAGACCAGGATCGTCCTCTAATATCCGGCGTGCAATTTCGCGAGCTACCTGAAGGATTTTCCCGTCCTGCGCTAAATCGGCAATTCGAAAATGGATCAACCCGCTCTGCTGCGTCCCCTCGATGTTTCCAGGCCCTCGAAGCCGAAGATCCGCATCTGCAATTTCAAAGCCATTGTTTGTATTGACCATGGTAGCGATTCGCTCACGAGCCTCATTACTTAGTTTGTAGTCCGTCATGAGAATACAAAAGGACTGTTCTGCCCCCCGCCCTACCCTACCCCTAAGTTGGTGGAGTTGGGAAAGCCCAAACCGTTCCGTATTCTCGATGATCATTACAGAAGCATTGGGCACGTTTACCCCTACCTCAATCACTGTAGTGGCAATCATGATCTGTGTTTCCGCTTTGACAAATCGCTGCATTTCGAAATCCTTATCATCCTGTTTCATGCGCCCATGCACTACGCTGATTTTATAATCTGGGAGCGGGAAGGTTCTGGACAAGGCTTCGTAACCTTCATTCAAATTTTTGAGATCCAGTTTTTCCGATTCTTCGATTAAGGGATAAACCACGTAGACCTGCCTGCCTTTTGCAATTTCTTCTTTCATAAATCCAATTACGCGCAACCGCTGAGCTTCCGTTTTATGCATGGTCTGGATAGGTTTGCGCCCGGGCGGTAGTTCGTCAATTACCGAGACATCCAGGTCCCCGTACAGGGTCATTGCTAAGGTCCTGGGAATGGGAGTGGCTGTCATCACCAGGATATGCGGTGGGTTAGGCTTGTTCTTTTTCCAGAGTCGGGCTCGTTGTTTCACCCCAAATCGATGTTGCTCGTCTGTAATGGCAAGCCCCAAATTCTGAAAAACTACCGGGTCCTCCAGCACGGCATGGGTGCCGATCAGGATATGGATATCACCAGCTGCCAACAATTGAAGCAATTGTTTCCGCTGTTTCCCCTTTATCGACCCGGATAAAAAACCAACCCGAACGCCCAATCCCTTTACGTAGTCTGAGATCGACTGGTAGTGTTGTTGAGCTAAAATTTCGGTAGGTGCCATTAAACAAGCCTGGAAACCATTATCCAGCGCAAGCAGCATGCACATTAATCCTACCATGGTTTTACCACTGCCTACATCTCCTTGCAATAGCCGATTCATTTGCTTGCTGGACCCAAGGTCCTGACGAATCTCTTTTACCACCCGCTTTTGGGCACCGGTTAGTTCAAACGGCAGTTTTTCATTGAAAAACTGAAGAAAAAAGTCCCCGACCTTGGAAAAAGGATAGCCTGGGGTATGGGCTTCCCGAATTTGTTTGCTTTTCAAAAGACGAAGCTGTAAAAAGAACAGTTCCTCAAACTTGAGTCTATTTCGGGCTGCCTCCAGTTGGTGCCAATCCTTGGGCTGGTGTATCCACCGGGTTGCCTCAAAACGGCTTGGAAATTTGAACTTACGAATCAAATAAGTCGGAAGGTTTTCCGGAATATCGGCAGGTTGAAGTCGCTGCTGTAGGGCTTTCATGACACGTCGACGCACACGGGTATCCATACCCTTTTGATTGAGCTTATCCGTGCTGGCATACACCGGAGACAGAAAGGCTTCAGCTTCCGCGCTTCGTTGGGCTGCAGCTTCCATTTCCGGATGGGGCATGCTCAACTTGCCCCTGAATGCATTGATCCGGCCGAAAGCGATGTATTCTTTTCCGACCTCCAGATTTTTTTCCACCCAATGAATCCCCGAAAACCAGATGAGTTCAAGCGAACCCGTTTCATCCCGAAGCCGCCCGACCAGTCGACGCTTCCTGCCTTCTCCTGCTTTGTGTAGCTGACGCAGTACTCCTTTTAACTGAACCTGGCCACTTTGTTCCGAAAGCGACCCGATTTGATGAAATTGGGTTTTGTCAATGTACCGAATCGGGTAGTGTTGCAACAAGTCTCTCCAAGAAACTACGCCCAATTCTTCCCGAAGTAATTGGGCACGTACAGGTCCCACACCTTTAATAAACTCGACCGACTGATCCAGGGTATCCAGCGCCATAACAGAAAAAGAAATCCAAACTAAGAAAAGTTCCAATCTTGGCGCAATCGGAACAGGCTTATTCCTGCCCGAACAACGCTCAATCTCGATGATCCTAACACCCCATATTTATGGGGTCTGCAAGAAGGGATACCTTCACAATCCAGATGCTCTTGGAATCGTTTTAGCAGTTGTAGAACAAGCAGTTGCCTCCTTTGGACAAGGGTTCTACAGCCGATTTAAATCACCCTATTTCTAAACGTCTCAATCACCATTCCCTTGCAACATCCAAATACCAACTGGTTTGAACGCCTGAGCTCCTGGCTTCGCAATTCAGTTAGCCTGAAATTTTCCACCATCACCGTGCTGGCGCTCTTATTACTTATCCCGGCCTCCATGGTCCAATCGATCATCGACGAAAGGGAAATGCTAAGCCATTCCACCATCCAGGAAGTCAGCTCCAAATGGGCTACCCGTCAGCAAATAGCCGGGCCCATCCTTACCCTTCCACTCATTTTTAGGGTGGAAGACAAAGATGAATTACGCGAAGTCACTCGCCACTTACATATTCTGCCTGAGGACCTCCAGTTTTCCGGATCGGTAAATCCTGAAAAATTGCGTCGAGGTATTTATGAGGTGGCTGTGTATCGGTCCCAGCTAAAAGCAAGCGGTAGATTTGAATTAACGGATGCAACATTTCCCCAGCTCGTACGTGCAGAGTGGGATCGCGCCTTCATTACCTTGGGGATTTCAGACCTCCGGGGTATTGAGAACCAGATTACCTTGAACTGGAATAATCAAACCATCGAGGCAGAACCCGGATCGCTAATCCCACAGACCATTCAGGCGGGTGTCACTTTTCCACTGCCGGATCTCTCTGATGCGATAGGCCAGGTATTGGACTTTTCTTTCGATCTCAATTTTCAGGGCAGCCAAAACCTGTCCTTTTTGCCATTGGGGAAAATAACGGATGTGGCCCTGTCCTCGCCTTGGCCTTCGCCGGCATTCAACGGTGCTTTCCTTCCGGACGAGCGTCAGGTTTCGGATAACGGTTTTGATGCCAGCTGGAAAGTGCTCCAACTTAACCGAAATTACCCGCAGTCCTGGCTGGATAATCAGTTTTCCAACGAGCTTTTTTCTTCTTCCTTTGGCGTGGATTTGCTCTTGCCAATTGGCAATTATCAAAAGAGTATGCGCTCAGCCAAATATGCCATTTTAACGATCGGGCTTACCTTTCTGGTTTTCTTTCTGGTAGAAGTCCTTAATAAGAGAAAAATCCATCCCTTCCAATACACCTTGGTTGGATTGGCCCTCTGTTTGTTTTATATCCTCTTGATTTCTCTTTCAGAGCATATTACGTTCAACTTGGCCTACCTCATATCTGCCTGGACCATCGTTACCATGATCACCTTATATTCCTTAAGCATATTTAAGAATGCTAAACTAAGCTTGACCCTCGCCGGCTTATTGGTATTGCTGTACGGATTTCTATTCGTCACCCTTCAAATGCAGGATTTTGCTTTGTTAATGGGAAGTTTAGGATTAGTGGCTATCCTCAGTCTGACCATGTACTTTACGCGTCAAATCGATTGGTATAACCTGAAGCCGGAAGAGGAGAAATCGTAGTCGGTCGGATGCAGGATTCAAGAAGCAACTGGTAATTGCCGGATCAGAAAATGACGAATGCCAAATTGCAATTTCAAAGATCCATTTTCCAATTTTAAGCACAAGTATCAGGATCGGGACTGCACTCCACATCGAGTATCCAGTGTCGCATATTGGGTGTCAACAGCCTTGAGCATCCAGTATTTCGCATTCAACGAGGGCCTAAACAAACTTTTCTATTGCTTTAGCGACTCGGTTTTTAACAAAAATAACCTGAAATGACAGTAAACTTCCATTTTGTCACTTAACGCTCTGTCTACGGCAGGAATCCCAAACATTCCAAGAATCCAGTGGTTCCAGAGGTGAATTATTCATCAAATCATATTACCAAATTAAAAAAGATGAAAAAATCAATCCTATGGGCAAGCATGTTTAGCATGCTATTTTTTTCGACCGCATTCTTAACCAGCTGTGACGATGATGACGATTCGGCTCCACTTAACATTGTGGAACTGGCTCAGGCTACACCGGAACTCAGCACTTTAGTAGCTGCATTACAGCAAACCGGCTTGGATGCTACATTGACTGGCGCAGGTCCCTTCACCGTATTTGCTCCAACGAATTCAGCTTTTCAGCAATTCTTGGCAGATAACAATTTTAACGACCTTACCGATGTGCCGAATGATGTATTGACTTCTGTATTGCTTTACCATGTATTGGGTGGAATTGAGGTTGCATCTAGCGATATTGTGGCGCCTATTTATGCGAGTACTGCCAGTGTAACGACCTTTGGTGCCAATATTTTTGGCACTAGTTTCATTACCAATTCCAACACGGTTAACATCAATGGAGTAGCAGACGTAACTACCGCTGATGCAGATGCATCCAACGGTATTGTGCACATTATCGATGCCGTAATTCCACTTTCAACGGTGGTAACTTTTGCCACTGCCGACCCCACCTTTTCTTCTTTGGTGGAAGCTTTAACCCGGCCTGATTTGACAACCGATTTTGTAGCTGTCCTGACCGGTACTGGTCCATTCACTGTATTCGCGCCTACGAATCAAGCATTTCAAGATCTGCTGGATTCCAATCCAGACTGGAACACTTTGGATGATATTCCAACTGCTGTTTTGGAAGAGGTACTCCTGTATCATGTAGCCAATGGCAATGTGCGATCTGGCGACTTATCGAATGGGCAAACCATAAATACCCTGGCTACCGGCGAATCCTTTACCATTGACTTGTCCGACCCAAATGCACCGGCCATCACCGATGCCAGCGGAGGATCTTCGAACATCATATTTGTCAATGTACAAGGCTTTAACGGGGTAGTACACGTGGTTGATCGGGTATTAATCCCTAACCTGTAGATCAATACTGGGAAAATTAAATTTGATGAGCGAATCCGGTAGTTCCCGGGTTCGCTTTTTCTATTTGATGAATATCGGATACACAGGATGATCTTGCCGGTTTCCAGGAGATTATAGTACCTTGGAGCCAGCAGGTTTTATGCATCACAAATTATTTCATCCATGAAATCCATATCCTTCTTGCTCCTTCTCTTCCTTTTTCCCCTCTGCCTAATGGCTCAGGATTATGCTGTGGAAAGGCTGGAGAACTCGCCTCGTCATCATGAGTGGGTTAAATTGCAAGTTTCCGAAGACCGCACTTTGAATTGCTTTGTCGTATATCCGGAAAAAGATCAGCCAACTAAAGCCGTATTGGTGATCCATGAAAACAGGGGTTTAAACGATTGGGCGCGAAGCCTGGCAGATCAAATAGCAGAAGCAGGTTACCTGGCTATTGCCCCAGACTTGCTATCCGATTTTGACGAAGAGCACCAGATGACCAGTGATTTTGAAAACTCCGATGCTGCCAGGACCGCCCTGTATAAACTTGATTCAGACCAAATCACTACTGATTTAAATAAAGCATTTGACTATGCCTTTTCATTGGGGAGCGTAACCGGTGAAATTGCAGTCATGGGTTTTTGTTGGGGCGGATCCCAAAGTTTTCGGTATGCCACTAATAATACCAGCTTGTCGGAAGCCCTTGTATTCTATGGAACTGCTCCAAAGGAAAAGGCTGTATTCGAAAAGATTGAAACGCCGGTATACGGTTTTTATGGCAGCGATGATCAGCGAGTAAATGCAAGCATAGCCAACACGGAGAAACTCATGGGCGCCTTCGGAAAAACCTATGAATACATAATCTACAAAGGAGCAGGCCACGCCTTTATGCGTCGTGGAGATGATCCAGAAGAAACCGGTCCAAACAAAACGGCTAGAGATCGGGCTTGGGAACGCGTCAAGGAAATCCTGGAAGACTGAATTATTCTTGATGGAGAAAAACAGATCAAGCTTCATTTATCATTCCCCTACCTTTATTTCTTCTTCCAGTTTTTGAAACCCATGCGTATTCTGATGCAGGAAATCTTGGGGGAAAGACTCTACACCAGGGAACCCAAGGCGGATATCTCTTCCACTATTGGGAATGTAAGCTGTGCCGAACAAATAATCCCAAATCGCGAGGGTGATTCCAAAATTGATCCCATGTTTCCGATCTGTGGGTAGTTCATAAGAATGGTGCCATATATGCATCTCTGGGCTATTAAATACCACTTTCATCACAGGGCCCAACAATAAACTTCCCAGGGTAACGGCTCCGGCCAGGACCAATAGTTGTTGCCACAAGATGGGATTTACCATCAGGTTGATTTCCCAACCATTGGTAGCGATCAAAATGCCAATAAAGCCACCTAGAATACCACCTGTTACCCTGCCGGAAACCGAGATATTGGAGTGATTGTAATGGCCAACTGCCAAGGTGAAAACATGAATGATGAAAAAGTCGTAAAGCCCAATGCCCAGCAGTGCTAAGGGGATATATTCAATCGTTCGATACACGATATTTTCCATCCAATGGTATCGCAGATGAGCGGCAAACCCCATTTGTTCTACGGAATGATGCACCTTATGGAATTCCCATAATCGAGGGGAAAAATGCAATAGCCGATGGGTCCACCATTGAACAAAGTCGCGTACGAAAAATCCAACTAAAAACACCGCCCATAAAGGCGCTTGATTCAACGGATTGTAAGCCTGGAGATCAAACCCGGTCACCGCTTGAATGCCATCATTGAACAAGTTAACTACTACATAGGAAGCGGCATTGTAGATGATCAAGGAGAATAGAAAGAAATTAAAGAACATATAGAACACATCCAACCAAAAGTCTTTGCGGAACCGAGGCTGCTCTTTTCGCCAAGGGATGGTAATCTCCAACAAAAAGAAAAAGATTGAAACCCCAATCAACCAATAAAAATAATTATGCCAGCTCGGGTGTGTAATCTCCTGCCAAAGGTAACGCGCATAACCCTGGTAGGCAGTGACAAATAATTCCCAATATTTTCCCATTGTAGGCAAGGCTTAAGTTTGTCTATTCAATCCAGATTCAATACGTACCATTCAATATTTTCCACATCGAGTTTGGCCCTACGACCTTCTTCTTTCGGGGCGTAGTTGGTGGCGAGGTACTCCAGGATGCTTGCTTCATTTTCACCTAAGTCCCAAAGGCCCTGTGTTTCTTGCATCCAGCGGATCATGGATTGCCACCCTTCCCGGGAAGCGCGATTTTGGGTTATCAGCTTTGCCGAATGACAACCCGTACAATTGCCCCGAACCAACTCCCATCCCGGGGCTGCCACCAGGCCAGTCCCTTTATGGATCCCATGTTCAATACGATCCGGATCAATCTCCAAGGCGACCTGGTGCTTTTGTATTCTTCGTTGCGTTTCTTCCTTAGCTACCGGCTTTGGGGACTGCCACATGTCATGGGCTAGGGTTCCAAATATCAGATATAGAAAAAATAGAGTCCATACAATGATCAGCATACCGATCACTGCAACCACTTGAGTCATCAGTCGGAAGGTGTATTTATCCTCCAACTGCTCTTGCTCGGCTCGTTTCGATCGCAAATCCTCTGTAGCCATATTAAACCACTTTTATCGCTATTCGATGACAAGCATTATTCAGATACCCCCTTGGATTCCAACCCGGTAGAACCATGGGTTGGGCATTTCCTATACTATCAATGGCACGGGCCCAAACCTCATAATAGCCTCGTTGTGGAAAATCAACCTTGGCATTAAAATGTTGCCAAGCCAGTCGATTGACCGGTGGTTCAAGGTTTGCTTTTCCCCATGAAGCGCCAAAATCAATCGAATATTGCATTTCACCAACCGACAGGTCTCCAGCCCACGTGTGACCGCGAATAGGCAGCTGTTGTCCTAACCGAATCGTAGCTCCGGACTTGGGGTAGGTAATCAGGGATTTGACCGGCATCGATTCGATGATGCACATATCCTCATTTGCAACTTCAGTTCCAGGCGCCACCGGTTCACAGGGAACTCGGTAGCTCTGTCCACCCATCTTGGGACCATCATGTATCCGGTTTCGTACCACAAGCCGGTGCAACCACTTACCTGAGACGGAAGCCGGCCACCCCCCTACTACCAGTCGCAGCGGATATCCGTTTAGTAGCGGTATATCCTTTCCATTCATTGCCCAGGCAAGGAGCGTTTCGTCTTCCATGGCTTTTGACAAGGGGATTCCACGAGAGATTACAACTTTATTCGGGTCTCCGCTTAAATGGCTATCCTTTCCATAATATCCGATATACACCGCATTGTCCCTCAAACCTACATCCAGCAAGAGGTCTTTCAGCCGAATACCGGTCCAATTGGCACACCCCACTGCACCGGTAGACCATTGATTTCCCTTGGCGGGGGGATTGTATTCACTTCTCCCATTACCTCCACATTCCAAGGTAAGTTGGTAAGTATAGTGTTGGAATTGTGTTTTGAGTTGGCCTATCGAGTAGGATTTTATTTGCCGAACGGCCTCTCCTCCGATTTCAAGCATCCAGGATGCCAAGTCTATTTCACTCGGCCCAGGTGGAATCCCGTTGTTACGCACAAACAGTTTATCTGCCGGAGTAACCCGGTCATCTAGCAAATGCGGTGGTGTTTCAGCATTCAAAGGCCGGTCATTCAACACCACCAAGTCTGGATGCTTTCCCGGTATCTGAAAGGGAGCCGGATTGTTGGCTAGCGCTGCCGGAATCAAACCCACCGGAAAATATTCAGCAAAGACCATGGGCCCTCCGAGGACACTCCCTACAAACGCAAGCGTACTCTTCTTCAAAAACCCTCGCCGGGTGGTGGGCTTGGCCGCTCGCCCCCAAAGCAGACGATCTGCTTCATTCGGATACTTGGCATAAAGTTCATGTATTCCAATTTCTTTTCTTCCCATGTACGTTCTGTAGCTTTTCAATTCCGGTTATGGTTCCAGAAAGTTTGGTTGAGATCCTCTTTCCACCTCAACTTTCAGTATCTGCCAACATCCCCAACAAGTACCGATGACAACAGCCACCCATTCAAGCTGTTCACCTGGAATCTGGTAGAACTGCCATTGAAATTGCATGGTTTTGGCTTTACCAATTCGATTTAGTCGAATCTCTACGCCGATTAATGTATTCCTCCATCCAAAGTAAATAAAGAATAGATAGTGAAAAAGTGACTTGAATTACAGAAGAACTATTCACCTCAACCAGGCCCTCATTGAACTAGAAATAGCCGTTGCGTTAAAATCAATGATTAGGATTATATCTACAATTGGCCCCTTTTCAAATGAGCCAGACTGCTTTTAGTCCAAACAATTTGGGAGTTTTACATCCGGAGGCGTATTTTAATATGCTGGATTAGACATCAAATTGAAAAGAGCTCTACAAAACCGACATGTCCGGACCTATTGCGAAACTGAAATCCTACTTCAAACAGTTCTTATTCACCCTCAACAAACACGCTGAAGGCCTAATATTCCTATATGAGCATAAGCTCTGGAAAGGCATTCTTCGATACGGTTGGGTTTCCAAATTCCTGGTTATTCTCGGCATCTTGGTCGGAATAAAGATGCTAAAGGTTTTGGTTGATTGGTGGAAAGGTGCCCATTTTGAAAACCCGGAGTTGGCCTTAAGTTCGGTTGGAACACTGTTTGGAGAGGTGGCCGAAGAGACCTATTCGTTTCTCTTCGCAGGCAGTATGAAGTATGTCATGCTCATCTTTGTGGAGGTGATCATCTTTCACTTTTCAAGGAGGACTGCAGAAATTTTGACCGCCAAGCCTGCCAAAGCTGATTTTGATGAGTTTTTTAAGGCTCAAATTCGCATGATCAAGGTGGCCTTCCGGTCCTGGATTATGGAAATTATTGCTATCGCCCTGATTGGAGCCTTTTTTAGCATGTTCAGCTTCTTAAACCTGTTGGGCTTCCATGAGTATCTGAAGGCAGCCTTAATTTTTACCGCCCAATCGTTTTTTACTGGATTCGCAGTCGTGGATAACTACAATGAACAGTTTGGTTTACCGATTCGGGAGAGCTTGAAGATGACATGGAAATTGCCCGGCGTTGCTATTGGCGCAGGACTAGTTTTACAACTGCTCATGCCTATTCCTCTGTTGGGGTTGGTATTTGGTTCTACGCTAGTTGCTGTAGCTGTCACCCTCACTTTATTTGAATTGACCGATCTGCATCTCCGTCCTCCAAGTCCGAAAGACGGTACAGTTCCGGAAGCCATTACGATTTATGACCTGAATGAAAAAGCTCATACCTCAACAGAGATATGAGCTTTACTACTGGTTTCAAAACCAGCTCTTGAGCATATCTAATTGCCCCAAGCGAGCCCTGCACTGACCCCTAAATACGAAATAGCAGATCGAAGGTCTCCGGCCTGAGGTGCATAATAGTACCTCAACGCCAAATTTAGGCTGGTACCACCACCAAAACCGATTAAAGATCCAACAGATGGAGCTACCACGAATTGCCAATTGGACTGTTCAGATAGGAAAATCCCCATCTCGGTACGTTGTCGGGTAAATTGGCCTCCGAGACCAACGCCCGCATAGGGCCTGAATCGCGAAAAGTCATCAGCAAAATAGTAATGGCCCTCCACCATCACAGGGAAAACATTAATGAATCGCTGTTGGGTTCCAGAAACAGTTCGGGTTCCATCTACAAACTCGCCATTCAATTTTTGATAGAAGGTATTCCAGTTGAAGAATACCCCGGTGGAAATATTTTCAGATACAAACCACCGGTATTCCATATTCAAACCTCTCCAGGAATAACTTCCAATATAATCAGCTGTTTCTCCCAGTGGTGCAGCTGTACTGTAACTGAATCCGAAAAAACTCTGCCCTGAAAGGGTGGTTGTTAGCGTAACAAAAGCGGCAAACAGGATTATTTTTTTCATAAAAAAAGGATTTCATCCCAGCAAGGCTGGGTCGGTTAATGGGGGATTAAGGACGCAAATACGGAGACTGCTCAAAGGCTTGATTAATAGCATTGGTTATTGCTGACCGGCTAGCCGATTCGCTGCTGCGAACCAAACCATTCATCCCTGCATTCCATACCAACTCAATTTCTTCATCGCCATCCTGCTGGTCTTGCGGTAGCATGTCGATTAGCAGTGTCCCTGTGGTGTAAGAATATACATAAGAAGGATAGCACCAGCCAGGTCCCCAGCCCCATCCGGGCCACCAGCCGCCCCAGCCCCATCCGGGAAACCAGGGGATACAACCGCCTGATCCAGTAAAACGAGTGGACGTATAGGCAACTAAAACCACTACCTCCGGTGGATTATCAATCGGAGTGAAAGTTCGGGTATACCCAAGATCACTAAAGTTCTGCTCCACCAGACCGAGAATGAATTCCTGGTCTTCCCGGGGTAAAGCGAAATCCGGATCATCTGAGCCAAGCACACCAACCGAGTCTGGCATGAAATACGTGTTGGGATTGCTAGTTGCAAAGAATTGTTCGTCGAAATCGGTGGCGACCACATCCAATTCACTGACGGTAAGATCACCTCCTGGATAACAGGCGGTGAGACTCAAAATCAAAGTAAGACCTACTGCAAATGGGAAAATTAAATTCAGTTTCATAGGGGAAAAATTTTGGGTCAAAAGTAGGATCAAAAATTCATTTATACACCTTTTGCCCTTTAAATTGTGCTAGTACCTGCTAATGAAGCTAGGTTAAATAAGTCTTTGTAATCGGCTGTACAATTGGATGTGCCATAGCATAGACCAAAATATAATCACCTGGAATTCGCCGATAAAAAAGATCAAAAGATTGTAAAAATCCGTTCTTTGCCACCCATCCCTGAGTATGATTGGACGAACCAGCCAAGTCCATCGGAGCAACGTGCAGATGCTTACAAAAGTCCAGTTCTCGCCTTCCGTAAGCCTTGTACAAGGCTTCCTTTGCGCACCAATACACATGCAGCTTTTCAAGCCGGTCAGGACCGCTAACGGTTTCCAATTCCGTTTCAGATAAAAACTTGTGCTGCAAACGATCAATTTTTCTTACTATTCGCTGAATATCAACGCCCACAGGCTGTGGAGCCGCCACAGCTGCGGCCAAATTCCAGGAATGGGATACCGATATATGCCATGGGCTGGCATCCAAATGGGGCTTTCCATAGTGATCTTTTACCAATGCTCCTCGTTCCGATCTTCCGGACAGTAAATGTACCAATTGCCTGACTGCCAGCCATTCCAGCCTCCGGCGACCTTTAATTTGGTCAAGTTGCTGCATCTCTACGGCAGATAATTGCATCTGTGCTTTAAACCAGGCCTCGTCTTCTTCGATTTCCCACCATCCGATGACACCGGCTGGTTCAAGTTGTTGTCGGTGAATGATCGGCATTATTGTTTAGCGCTTGTTTAAATTCGTAAATGATGGCAAAATTTGTCATTTTTTTGGCTGGACAAGGCACAGGACCGGAATCTTAGCAACGCTACGAAGCCTGGTTCTGCAACGCAGTGGGACCGAAACAGTGGCCATTTGGCCGCAGCGTACAAATTTGAAACAGGCTCTTACTTGAATCGAAGCTCGTTTCTTTGTACCATCGGGAAAGCAAGGTAAGCAATCACCTTTTTAACGCAATTCAATGGATGAGAAAAACTCGGTTTCTACCCCCCTGAACATGGTGATGCGACATAAGCTGACGGGGCATAACGGAGCAGTTTTTTCAGTGGGCCCTATGGAAAAAGAACCCTATTTTTTCTCAGCCGGGGGGGATGGATGGGTTGCTCAATGGGACCTCCATGCCCCGGAAGTTGGCCGATTGGTGGCAAAGGTAGAAACCCAACTCTTTAGTGCCATCTTCCTTCCCCGTAAAAATCAGATGGTTCTTGGAAACATGAACGGAGGTGTCCACTGGGTTAACTTAGCTGATCCGGACTCCACCCAAAATATTGCCCATCATCAAATGGGTGTATTTGCGTTTCAGCAAGTCGATCCCTTTTTGTACTCCGTAGGTGGCGATGGGAAACTTACCCGTTGGGATATCGAAACTGGGAGAACCGTAGAAAGCCTTTACCTGAGTAATCAAAGCCTTCGAACGATCGACTTTTCAACTCAGCGCAATGAATTGGCGGTGGGTGCCAGTGATCACAACATTTATCTGCTCGACCAAACCACATTGGCCCTAAAACACACCTTCAAACAAGCCCATTCCAATTCCGTCTTCTCGGTTAAGTACCATCCTTCACAAGCTCTACTCCTTAGCGGAGGGAGAGATGCTCATCTCAGAGCCTGGTCCCTGGAAAACTATACTGCAAAAAAAGCACTCCCAGCCCACTGGTATACCATTAATGCCCTTCAATTTTCCCCTGATGGCCATTGGCTGGCCACTTCCAGTAGAGATAAAACCATTAAAATCTGGGATGCCCAAACCCTTCAACTTCGAAAGGTTTTGGAAACTGTGCGCGATCGAGGGCATGTCAACTCGGTCAATAGTCTGTACTGGTCTTCTTATCAAAACTTGCTCATTAGCGGCAGCGATGATCGAACCCTTATCGTATGGGAATTGGTAGAGCCTTAGGGATATCGATCAGGAGTTACCCCATACCTACTACCATCTAACTGTACTGACAAGCAAACTTAGGGTTGATAATTTCTTCTTTGTGTACTTGGCGGCTCCTTTACGTACTTTGCGGTGAATAGGGAACTTCCCATATAAACCGCAAAGAACCCTACGAAGGCGCTAAGGGCGCAAAGAGTTTAGTGATAAATGGACTTTTCCCCAAGATGGATTGTCGGTACATCTACCCACTACCTAACACCCTGGACTTATTACTAACTTGACGGCCAAATTGAATTTGGTTTAGATGATTTTGAGTGATAAAATGATCAGGGCTGGTATCGATACCGGCGAAATTGTAATAGAACCCTTTGATGCAGATTGCCTGGGTACCAATTCTTATGATGTGCACCTTGGAAAATGGTTAGCCATCTACAAAGATCATATCCTGGACGCCAAAAAGCATAATCAGATCGAATACCTGGAAATCCCCAGTTCAGGATTCGTCCTGCATCCGAATACACTCTATTTGGGGGTGACCCTGGAGTATACCGAAACCCACAATGCAGTGCCGTTTCTGGAAGGCAAAAGCTCTGTGGGGCGGCTAGGCATCGATATCCATGCTACTGCAGGTAAAGGAGATGTGGGGTTTTGCAACACCTGGACCCTGGAGATCTCTTGTACCCATCCGGTTCGGGTGTATGCAGGCATGCCTATTGGCCAGCTGATCTATTTCACTGTAGAAGGTGAAATTCAAAACTACTACAACCGAAAGCCAAGTGCCAAATACAATGAACGTACAGATAAACCGGTGGAAAGTATGATGTGGAAGAACAGGTTTTGATTGTAAAAGGCTAAATGCAAAACGGTTGAGGTGAGACCTAGCAAAACTCAATTCAACCGCTGATAAACTATCGCTTCCATTTTCCTGCCCCACTTTTTCATTTTACATTACAAATTCTCCATTTTCCATCCTCATGAACCTCTCCATTATAGCTGCAGGAGCCGGAAGCGGAAAAACCTATCGACTTACCCATGAGCTGGTAGGCCTTCTCAAGGGAGATATACGAGCATCGGGTATAATAGCCACTACGTTCACCAACAAAGCTGCCGCTGAACTTCGGGAACGAGTACGGGTCAAGTTATTGGAAGATGGCATGTACGATCAGGCAGATCAAATTGCCAATGCCATGATCGGCACCGTGCACAGCTTAGGGGTGCGTTTGCTACGGCGATTTGCATTTGAAATGGGGGTCTCGCCGCAAGTAGATATAATCGCAGAAGAAGATCACCAACTTTTCTTCAATCAATCTTTAAGCGCCGTACTAACAGAAGAACGGGTGCGGCAGATAGAACACTTGGTTGGCCGATTCAACCTGGCAGATCGCAAATATAACTGGCGTGCGGATTTACGACAGTTGATTGAAACAGCAAGGACGAACGGCTTCGATACACAGCAGCTCAAAGCCAGCCGAGATCGTTCCATTTCTGAATTTCTTTCCCTTCTGGATCCGGTAACGTCCAAAAAGGATCGCAAAGCCTGGGACGAAGACTTAGTTCACCACTTGCAGACAACAATTGATCTTCTTCAAGAAGGGACAGATACTACTAAAACTACTCGAAGTGCAGTCGAAAAGCTTCAGCAACTGCTTTGGGAATGGAAACGCCACCATACATGGACCTGGAGTCATTGGGCACAAGTGGGTAAACTGAAAGTAGCAGTCAAGAGCCGATCTGTTGTAGAACCACTGATCGAATACGCTAAATCTCATGAACAACATCCTGCTTTCCGGAAAGAATGGACCCAATATGTAACCCTTTTTTATGATCTGGCTGCTGAAGCATTATTCGAGTATAACCAATATAAAAAAGACCGCGGCCTAATCGATTATGCGGATATGGAGGTGCTGGTCAGCCAGATGCTGGAACGGGAAGACATTAAACGTATTCTGAAAGAAGAAATCGACCTCCTTATGGTGGATGAATTTCAGGATACCAGTCCTATCCAACTTGATATTTTCCTGAAGCTTTCCAAGTTGGTGAAAAAGGCCATTTGGGTAGGCGACCCTAAACAATCCATTTACGGATTTCGCGGAGCCGACCCGAAGCTTATGGAAGCCATCATTGAGCGGACAGGAGGTATCCGTCCGGAGAATATCCAGCGCAAAAGCTGGCGATCGCGCGCAGAAGTCGTTCAGCTTACCAATGCCTTGTTTACCCAGGCCTTTGATCAAATAGCGCCAGAACAGGTCGCCCTTGAACCGGTCCGGACTATCGACCGGGAACCTATTGAAGCCGGGACAGCCCTACTCCATTGGTACATTGATTTCGAAGGGGAAGGTCGGATACCTGGAAAAGCCTGGATGAACCGTGCAATCGCAGAATTACTCTTTCTTCGCCTCCGGGAAGGCATTTGGATCCAACCGAAAAATGAAAAACGATGGCGTAAAGCTTATCCAGGGGACGTAGCGGTACTTTGCCGAACCAATGCAGGCGCCGAGGCTATGGCGCAAGCGCTCCATGAGGCCGGATTACAAGCCAGCTTATCACGTGCAGGGTTGTTGGAAACTGCCGAGGCAAAGCTTCTGATCGCCTGTTTACGCTACCTATTGAGCGAAACGGACTCCTTGGCTGTTGCCGAGATCCTGCTCCTTGCTTCCAACTGGCCCCTAGAAGAGATCGTATCCGACCGATTGAAATTTTTGGGTCAAAAGGACAGTGGAAATCACACTGGTCAGTGGGCACTTGGGGATTGGACCATCCGGCAATTAGAAGACCTGCGAGCTCATAGTATCGACCTTTCTGCTTCCGAGATCGTGAACCTGGTTACCGACGAGCTTCAACTACGGAGTAAAATCGCCAATATTGGAAAAGTGGAGCAACGGTTGGCTAACCTGGAAGCCTTTCGAAAATTGGCCTTACAGTATGAGGATAGTTGCCAACGGCTACATTCGGCGGCTTCTCTAGGGGGGTTCCTTCTATGGTTATATCGGCTCCAGCAAGAGAAAAAGGATAACCAAGGGGTTCCGGTGACCAAAGATGCTGTCCAGGTACTGACCTATCACAAAAGTAAAGGGTTGGAATGGCCCATTGTCATATGCCATGACCTGGATCAATCTTTAAAAGTTAATCCCTGGGGAATAACCGTAGGGGTTAAATCCGAATCCATCGACCTGGATCATGTATTGGACAATCGCTGGATTCGCTATTGGATTAATCCCTATGGAAAGCAGGAAGCTCGTACGCCGATATCTGAAAAGATCGCTGCACACGCCCTGTTTGAAGAGCTGAAACAACAGCAACAGGAGGAAGAAAAAAGACTCCTATACGTAGGTATAACCCGGGCAAGAGATTATCTGATCCTTCCGGAAAAAGCCAAACAGCCCACCAAATGGTTAAATCGGGTGTGGAATAAAGGGGAAGAAGACCTGGCTACTTTAAATCACCAATCTCCTGAATCGCCTTTTTCCTGGAAAGGCACTTTTTTACCCAAAGAATCACGGCACGCTTTCTTTGGTCGAGACCTTGGCATTAGAGAGCCATCTAAGGAAATAGCAATCTCATTACCCCCACCTGCGGGGAGAAAAAAACATCCCGTCCTCGAATTAACGGCAATCGAAGTAGTACCGGAAATTCACTACTCCATTTTAGATATTGACTCGGTTTCATATGGAAATTCTCCCATTCCGCAAGAAAATCGGAACGATTATGCCTTAAAGAAAGCGATGAATGCATTCCTGACTGCCTTCCAGTTTTCATACACCCCAACGATAACCCAAAAAATGGCATCCCAGCTGTTACAAAATTTTAAGTTCGATGGCGATTTTGCGCCCTTGCTCGAAATGATTGGACGAAGCTGGTACCAATACCTGAACCAAACCTATGCTCCCGAGAAAGACCTTCGTAAACAGCGGGTTCAGTATTGGGATGGGTCAAGGGTATACAGAGGTATTGTGGATCTGGCTCTACAATCCGGGGAGGAATGGCTATTAATTCAAAATGCCACAGAAGAACCTCAGAAAAAAGCTGTTGAAGAGATCACCCGGCAGGAATCAGCACGATGCTGGCTGCTGTTAAATGCTTGGCAGGCAGCATTTCCCGATGCAAGGATCAAAACTTTCATTCACTTTCCCCTATCTTGTAGGCTAGCTGAAATTCAAATGAAACCGCTAGCTTTTCAAGCCAGCCTGGATTTATAACTGAGAATCCTTTTGGATTAGAAGTTTTTCAGGCACTTTTTGATACACCTAAACTTTTCTCAACCATGTCAGGCCGCCCTTCCAAGATCAAATTGTATGATGCCATGGGGGAAATGCTCTATGCGGTTGCGCTGGCTGATGGCATTGTGCAGCCGGATGAAACACGCAAACTGGCCGAAATTCTAAATGCGCATCCCTGGGCCAACGCCATTCAATGGTCGTTCAATTACGAAATGGACCGTCATCCTCAGATTGAAGAAACCTTTCGGAAAGCGATGCTGGTTTTTCAGGGATACGGGCCAAGCCCGGAATATGCATTCTTGATCGATGCCCTGAACCAGTTGGCTCAAGCAAGCGATGGGGTAAGCCCGGAAGAGCAACGACTGATCGACCAGTTTCACAATCAACTACTTGATCATTTCCAGGCCTTATCCCTGGAAGATTTAAAAGAGGAACCCGAACATTAGCAACTCGATTTTAGGCTCTTTCTGACCTGGGTGGAGCTAATTTATCTCCTTACTTTGAGGGCAAATTGTTCACATGACACCTTTTCATCTTGCCTTTCCAGTACTCGACCTGGATGCTACACGTGAATTTTATGAATCCCTGCTGGGCTGTGAAGTAGGCCGTTCTGCAGAAAGATGGATCGATTTTAATTTCTTCGGGCACCAAATTTCGGCTCACCTGGTTGACCAACCGGTTACCAATGCACCAACCAATACAGTTGATGGGAAACAAGTTCCCGTTCAACACTTTGGCGCAATTCTGGATATGGATGCCTGGAAATCCTTATCCGAACGATTAAAGGAGCGAGATACTGTTTTTATCATTGAACCGTACATCCGCTTTGCCGGCGAACCTGGTGAACAAGCTACTATGTTTTTCCTTGACCCAAGTGGCAATGCCCTCGAATTCAAAGCTTTTGGGAGTCAGGAACGCATTTTTGAAACAACCTGAGCACCCCTATCAACATGGGCAATGAATATCCGGTTTCCATTTCAGATCCGCACCGGCAGAAGCATATCGACTTTTTTCGATCCATGCAAAGCCCACATTATTTGCTGACTGCCCATGAGAATATAACTGCGCTAGCTGATTTCGTTAAGTCTAAACAATTGCCATTCACCCCGGTGATCGTTTGGATACTATCCAAGATCGCACACGACATACCTGAATTCAAATGGCGATTTCGCAAGAACGAAATCATAGAGCATGAGTTGCTGCGACCTTCCTTTACCGTGCTGACATCGGCTTCTGAGGTATTCAGTTTTTGTACTGTCCCGTTTCATCAAGATTTCTCGGTGTTTGTATTGAGGGCACAAGCGGAAATTCGGGCTATGCAGGATAACCCTTCTTTTGAAGATGAGCCTGGGAAAGACGATTACCTATTTATGTCCAGTATTCCCTGGGTTTCCTTCACCAACATACAGCATCCCATGCATTACCCGTCGGATAGCGTACCTCGTATTGCCTGGGGTAAATTCTATCAAGAAGGGGATCAAGTGCGTCTGCCTGTGTCCGTTCAGGCCCACCATGCCTTGGTAGATGGCATTCATATGGGCCGTTTCTTTGAGCAGTTTCGAATACGGGCTGCCCAACCAGATGCTTGGCTTTAGGAAAGTACACTGCCGAGTACAGCCCGGCTAAATAAGAGGCCGTCAAAGTTCGGCCAAAGGCAGGGAAACGCGTGTTCCACTTTTATAATCAGTGAGTCGACATAAGGTCAAAAAAGCAATGCTAAAAATTCTGCTAATTCTGGTAATCAGTCCTTGGTTTGTCGAATGAGATGGTTTTACCTTTAACGCAAGCCATAACTCAAATCAAGCCCTGAACCATGCTAGAAAAAGAATATTTGAAACCTGAAAACCGCTGCAAGGTCACCTTTTCCTTGCCGCTCGAAGCCTGTGCTCATGCCCAAACCGTCCAAGTATTAGGAGACTTTAATAATTGGGATAAGGAATCGGGTTTTATGGAGCGTACTACAAACGGATTCCAATCTACCCTTGACCTGGAGGCAGACCGCAGGTATGAATTTCGCTACCTCATCGATGGTGAAATTTGGGAAAATGATTGGAATGCAGATGCCTACGTACCTTCTCCCTTTGGGGTAGATAATTCGGTAGTCATTGTACAGCCTATTGACCAGTTAAACCGAATGGGAGCCTAATCCGATTGAGGTCGAGCTATCTCACTCGCCAGGCAACAGCAGATTGAATTCCAGAGTTGACTCTTTAGAGCGCTGACCGTTCATTCCTTTTTTTTAACCTTGAGGTAATCCATTAGCCTAGATTTGTCAATATGCTATTGGAAGTGTACTTTGGACACCATACCTAATAATGATGAATACGGTCACTCCTTATTCCCTGTTCAGCGACTTTGACATCTACCTTTTTAAGTCTGGAAAGCATTATCGGCTTTTCGAAAAAATGGGCAGCCATGAGATTGAAATCGATGGCCGCATCGGTACCTATTTCTCTGTTTGGGCTCCAAATGCAGATGCAGTTTCCGTTATTGGTAATTTTAATTATTGGACGCCCAACGCCCATCCCCTAAGCCCTCGATGGGACGAGTCCGGCATTTGGGAAGGGTGGATTCCCGGTATTCAAAACGGGGAGGTTTACAAGTACCACATCCGTTCCAAATCAGGAGAAGAACTGGAAAAAGGAGATCCCTTTGCCCTTTTATGGGAGATGCCGCCCCGGACAGCCTCTGTAGTCTGGAATACCTATTTCGAGTGGAATGACCGTGAGTGGATGGACTACCGAAGGGAAAATGCGGGGCTAAACAAACCCTACTCGGTCTATGAAATCCATCTGGCATCCTGGAGAAAACGCAATGGAGGTACGGAATCCTTAAGTTATCGGGAGCTGGCAGACGAATTGGTTCCGTATGTACAAGATATGGGGTTCACGCATGTCGAACTCATGCCGGTAATGGAACACCCCTTCTTCCCGTCCTGGGGCTATCAGATCACGGGTTATTTCGCTCCCACTAGCCGCCTTGGGGGGCCACAGGATTTTATGCATCTCGTAGAACGTTTTCACCAGGCGGGTATCGGAATACTACTCGATTGGGTGCCCTCTCATTTTCCAAATGACAGCCATGGTTTGGCGCGATTTGACGGGACCTATCTGTATGAGCACGCTGATCCCAGAAAAGGCTTTCATCCGGATTGGAAGAGCGCCATTTTCAATTATGGCCGTAATGAGGTCCGCTCCTTTTTGATCAGTAATGCCATGTTCTGGCTGGAGCGATATCATATTGACGGCTTACGAGTAGATGCGGTTGCCTCAATGCTCTACCTGGATTATTCTAGGGAGGAAGGCGAATGGATCCCCAATGAATTCGGGGGCAATGAAAACCTGGAAGCGATCTCTTTTCTTAGGGAATTCAATGAAACCGTTTATCGGGATTTTCCAGACGCCATAACCATTGCAGAAGAAAGCACAGCCTGGGGTGGCGTATCCCGTCCTACCTACCAAGGCGGACTGGGGTTTGGTCAAAAATGGATGATGGGATGGATGCATGATACATTGAATTACTTCAGTCAGGATCCCGTTCACCGCAAGTATCATCACAATGAAATAACGTTCAGCCTGGTCTATGCCTTCACCGAAAACTTCATGCTCCCGTTGAGCCACGATGAAGTTGTTCATGGAAAAGGATCCTTGATCCAACGCATGCCCGGCGATGAATGGCAACGGTTTGCCAACCTTCGGCTCATGTTCAGCTATATGTTTGCCCACCCGGGGACCAAACTCCTATTCATGGGGGATGAATTTGGTCAAACAAGTGAATGGAGCCTTGAAAACGGACTGGAATGGTGGTTAACAGAGCATAAGTTCCATTATGGGGTTCAAAACCTGCTGAGAGATCTCAATCAGCTCTATAGAAATAAAAAAGCGCTGTATGAGCAGCAATTTGAACACTGGGGTTTTGAATGGATCGAAATAGGGGATTATGAAAATAGCGTGGTTAGTTTTGTCCGTCGGGGGAAAGCTCCAGAAGACATGCTCATTATAGTCTGTAATTTCACTCCTGTTGTGCGTTATGGCTATCGAATCGGAGTTCCTGAAGGGGGTACCTACCGTGAGGTATTCAATTCCGACTCCGACAATTATGGCGGGACCGGCCAGCATCATCAAGGGGATCGCCAAACGTTTGAAGGGGAATGGCACGGTCGTCCTCAACATCTCTCGCTACAACTCCCCCCGCTGGGAGCTCTCATCCTGGAGCGCATCGAATGATGTAAAACGAGTATTTTTCGGACTACATAGGAAAGTTGGCTCAATTGGGCGAATTATTGCAGTAAAAGGTGGTTAGGCATTACATTTTACCTTATTATAAAGGAAAAATTTATCTACATGGAACCCTTAGATTCTCCCAATGTCGAACACGAAAACGTCGAATTATCCCAGGATGATAAAAGTATGGGTATGGTAGCTCATTTGAGCGCCTTATCCGGCTATATCATTCCCTTTGGAAATATTTTAGGCCCCCTCCTGATTTATCTGACTCAAAAGGACAAGTCTGAATTCATTGCTTATCATGCAAAGGAATCGCTCAATTTCCAGATCACAGTCACGCTAGCGATGCTCGTTTCAGGTGTACTTACTTTTGTCTTGATCGGTATTCCTCTTTTGATTGCTGTTGCAATCGGAAGTCTGGTGCTTACTATTATTGCAGGCATTCGGGCCAATGAAGGCAAGTGGTATCAGTATCCCTGGAAGTTGACCTTCATCCAATAACGATTCGATAGGTTGAAACGACAGCCTACAGTATAGGGCAGCCAAATCATTGATTTTTCAACCCGTGGTTTGGCTGCCATTCCTTTCAAGAGTTCATAGTACATCAAATAGGAGGCCTATTCCTTCTCCGCTATTTTTGGATCAGCCAGACTCTGCACGGTTTCGATCATTCGAACACATTCAGCCCGATAGCCATGCTCATCCTCCCCTCTCGAACTTTTAGCCAACTTTAAGATGGAAGCGTAGGTGGCTTCGCTCTTATAGTCAGAGTCACGCAACAGCATACCAAATCCAGTTACGGCTGCCGACCAACGAAAGTTCTCGGTACTATTCTCCCAATCCTGCCCTGCATCTTTGATCACTTCCTCCAATAATTTACTTTCACTGCCTTGAGGCTGCTTATACCGCAATTTTATGGTGGCCACTTCTCCGGTTTTTTTGGTGTTCCGATCTACTTTTGGCTGCTGGTACTTCAAAGGGTCAACTGCAGCTAAATAGGTACTTTCCACCCCGGCCGGAATAAGTTCGTAGATAGCTGTTACCGTATGGCCACTTCCCAATTCACCAGCATCCTTTTTGTCGTCATTAAAATCTTCCTTATTAAGTAGCCGATTCTCGTATCCAATTAATCGGTACCCGGCTACTTCTGCAGGGTTGAATTCAATCTGTAGCTTCACATCCTTAGCAATGGTAAACACCGTGCCACCAAATTCCTCTACCAATACCTTTTTAGCTTCTTGTATATCATCGATGTAGGCATGGTTTCCGTTACCCTTGTCCGCCAATTGCTGCATTTTATTGTCCTTATAATTGCCCATACCAAAACCCAATACAGTCAGAAAGACGCCGGATTCCCGTTCTTGTTCTATGAGCCGTACCAGATCTGCGTCACTACTGGTACCCACATTAAAGTCACCATCAGTAGCCAGGACAACCCGGTTATTGCCATTTTCGGCAAAATTTTCTTTTGCCAACTGATAGGCTAGGCGGATACCCGCTGCACCGGCTGTTGAGCCTCCGGATTCCAATTGGTCAATAGCATCTTTTATAGCCCTTTTGTTATCGCCTGAGGTAGGTTTTAAAACCACACCTGCAGCTCCTGCATATACTACAATGGCTACCTTATCTTCTTTGCGGAGTTGATCGGTCAGCAGCTTAAATGCACTTTTCAACAGAGGAAGCTTGTTGGGAGCACTCATACTACCGGAAACATCAATTAAAAACACCAGATTGCTTGGTGGCAACTCATCCATAGGAATGTGCTTCCCTTGCAACCCGATGTGCAGAAGGCGATGATCCGGTTCCCAAGGGCAGGACGCAATTTCAGTGGTTACGGTGAATGGATCCGCCCCCACAGGTTCAGGATAGTCATAATTGAAATAATTCACCATTTCTTCAATCCGAACTGCATCTTTAGGCGGCATTTGTCCATTCCGCAAAAACCGACGGAGATTGGAATAACTGGCAGCGTCCACATCAATGCTAAAGGTAGATAGCGGTTCATCTGCCGGACGATGGAATCGGTTTTCCTGGATCAAGGCGTAATCTTCCGTATTGTGCGGCGTACCCGGATCGTAATACCCACCCTGCGAAGATGGAGCCGGCGCTCCCATAGTCTGATAGGCGGCCTGGTCCATAGCAGAGCGTATCCGTTTTGCCTTTCGCAAGCCCGAAGCTCTGCCCGTTATAACCACTTCTTCAAGTTCTAATTCAGCAGGCGACAGTTCGACAAGGAGCTCCTTTTCCACACATGCCTTTTTGATGGTAACTGTTTCGAAACCGGCATACGAAATCTCCAGCGTTTGACATTTAGCTTTAGTAGTGATTTCAAATTCTCCATTCAAGTCAGTTACTGTACCCTCTTTAGTCCCTTTCACCAGGACCGAAGCTCCAATCATGGGAGTGCCGTCAATCGAACTTATTACTTTTCCGGAAATCACATGCTCGCTGGCAGGCCCTGCATGAGCCGCAAATAAACCTACCCATAGCGCAGCGATAACAAAGAAGATCTTTTTCATGATTTGGCGTTTTTGTTTGTAGGATGCCCCATGCCATAGGATTACACAAGCTCAGTCCAACTTTTTTCATCATCTTTAAATTGAGATGTTTCGCTTCCTTTCAAATAAACAAGCTAAGAGCCTATCCGAGCAGGAGCTGATCCAACGATTCCAGGATTCGGGAGATCCGGGCTGGTTGGGGCAGCTGTATGCACCTTACATCGACCTGGTGTATGGTTTGTGCCTAAAGTATTTGAAACAGGAGCAGGATGCCGAAGACGCCGTTATGGCCATTTTCGAACAGCTTGTGAAAAAACTACCTGATCAGGAGGTGCGAGATTTCAGGCCCTGGCTGTACGTACTGGCGAAAAACCATTGTTTGATGGAGCTTCGGCGAAACGGGCGGAAGGTTACTCAAGAAAAAGAGGCAGAATTTATGTATTTCCAGGATCTGCAGCATCCGAAAAGAGAGGCTTTGGAAAAGGAACTGCAACTGCAATCAATGGAGGATTGTATGCAAAAGCTTCCCAAAAACCAACAAACTTGCATTCAATTATTCTACCTGGAACAATGGACCTACAAGGAAATTGCTAGTAAGAAGGAGATACCGCTTGGACAGGTAAGGTCGTATATCCAAAATGGAAGGCGAAACCTTCGCCTGTGTATGGAAAAGAAAAACCAGGATCCGGATCAATTGCCGAATCCCATCAAATCATCTAATGTGAAGTAAAAGAAGTGTATTAAGTTGTCAAAGGAACAGGACATATTATTACGTAAATGGATACAAGGTGAAATTACAGCCGCCGAGGAAAGCCGCTTGTTCCAAATGGCGGAAAAAGACCCGTTCCTGGCCGATGCCTTAGCTGGATTCCAGGCTAAACCGGAAGCGATTCAGGCAAAACGAATCGACCAACTCCGAAAGGAGCTACCGAAGCCAAAGAGATCAAACTCAGCTAAAATAATCCCTTTGGCCTTGCGAGCCGCGGCTGCGGTCCTTGTTGTGGGACTCGTCACAGCCTCCATCTGGTATTGGAATCAACCGCCTGAAGTAGAACTCGCACAAGCACCGGCTCCAGCCCAACCAATAGAAGAAATGAATACCCCGGATTTCCTGAAGGATCAGTCTACTACAGCGGAACCTCTCCCTGATTTAGGTGGCCCTAAAACTATGGCACAAGCAAATCCCCCCGAAGTCGATCAGGAGTCCCTTATTGTCCAGGAAGCCCCCCCACCTCCAGTACTGGCAGAGAATGAAAAACCCAAACCCATGCCACCGGTTTCGTATGATCCATTACCAGAAAACATGGAGGAAGAGTCAAAAGATGCTGAAGCTGATAAATTGCGAAAGGAGTCAGCTAGTGTGGTGGCCCAAGAAGCCAGCCCACGACAGGGTAGAATATCTCCTTCAACAGATCAGCCTGGTGGTCCAACGAATGAAGATCGATCTACTTCGATAACAGGAAAGGTGGTAGACCCGGAAGGAAATGCTCTGATCGGCGCTAATGTGGTCCTTTTCGGCCAGGATTCCCTGAGCGCCATCACTGACCTTAAAGGAAAATTTTTGTTGAACGTACCAGACACCCTTGAAGTATCCGAATTGCTAGTACAGTATCTAGGCTACCAAAGTCTAATCGTTCGTCCAAATGCCAAAAAAGAATTGACCATCCAATTAGAACCAAGTGGAACTGAATTGAGTGAAGTAGTGATAAGTGGATATAGTAGAGCCAGGAAAAAGGACCGATTGAAATCCAGTGCTCCACAGCCTAAAGGCGGCTTTGACCGGCTGGAAAAGTACCTCCGCAAAAACCTGATTTATCCGACAGAGGCCTTACAAAGCGGCATTCAAGGTGAAGTTCTGCTTGAATTTGCGCTAGACGATCGCGGTAGGCCTACTGATATCATCGTTCTTGAAGGTCTTGGCTATGGCTGCGACGAAGAAGCGATTCGGTTATTGGAAAATGGCCCGCGCTGGATTGAGAACAAGCATTTAACTTCTAGGCGATTGACCTATTCTGTTCCTTTCAGAATCCAGAAGGACTAAAGTCCAGCCACAACGCTATTTGTACTCTTTTTTTGGGATTAGAATTCAACTTTTGTCGCTTAAATGCACTACAAGTCGGCCTAAGCTACAATGCGCTACTTAGTTCCCAGTTACTCCCAGATTTAGCTTTTCCTTAACATCAATTAAGCCTTATTTAGTAAACAAGACGGAAACGTATTTGTCATACCCTCGTAATTTCGCGGCCGATAAGAAACCACATTACCACTCACTACAGTTTTCAACCGACGGTAAAAAATGAAGAAACTCTATTCCCTTTCAGTTTTGCTACTCCTTTTAACATACACTTACGCACAAAGGCCCCAGGGTGGAGGCAGCTATGGTGGCGGCTCTTCCGTAACCGGAAAAATCACCGGCGAGTTGATCGACTCAGAAACGAATGCTCCCGTAGAATATGCCACTGTAGTACTTACTGATGCGCGTACAAACAAGCAAATAGATGGTACCATAACGGATAGTAAAGGCCAGTATAAATTTCAGGGGGTTCGCTTAGGGACATACAAGCTGAGTTTTTCATTTATCGGTTACGAGACCCGCGCACTGGCCGATGTAGAACTCACACCCAAATCTCCCGATTTCGATGCAGGTACTCTGGACCTTGTCTCCGAAGGCATTATGCTGAATGAGGTTGAAGTGACAGCTGAAGAAGCTACTATTGAGAACAGGATTGACAAATTGGTATACAATGCAGACAAGGACATCACTACCGGAGGCGGAGATGCTACGGATGTACTGCAACGCGTTCCCCTGTTAGAAGTTGATCTCGACGGCAACGTAAGCTTACGCGGATCATCCAATCTTCAAATCCTGGTGAATGGGAAGCCATCCACCTTATTCTCCGGTGGAGATATTGCCAATGCACTGAAATCCATTCCTGCTGATCAGATCAAAACTATTGAGGTGATCACAACACCCACCGCTAAATACGATGGGGAAGGCTCTTCCGGTATTATAAATATCATCACAAAGAAAAAATCCATTGAAGGATTCACAGGTTCTGTTCGAGCATCTGGAGGTAACCGCAGTAATAGCGGAAGTCTCAATATGAATCTTGCGCGAGGAAGATTTGGATTCAATATGAATGCCAGTGGATGGTTTACTATTCCACAGCCTACCAAGTCAACGTTTTTACGAGTAGATACCTTGGCAGGCGCTGAAAATCTGCGGACCCTGGAACAAAATGGAGAGGGAGAAGGAAACTTTTTTGGCCCGCGACTATCCTTGGGGGCTTTCTATGATATCAATGCTTACAATAGCATTAACCTAAGCTTATCCGGCCGGGGCTTTGGTCGCAACAATAGCGATGAGACCTTCGCCACTTTCGATGACCCCTCCCAGGACTTGCTTCAGGAGTACACCCGGACCAATGAGTCCAGGTCAACACGAGGTGGCTTTGACTTCACCACTGATTACACCAAAACATTTGCCGAAAATAAAGACCAGAAATTCATTTTAGCTTTTCAGGTTAGTGGCGACTTTTCCCTTACCCGGAATGAGTTTGATCAGGCCGACCTGGATCCCAATTCGGTTGATCCTTTACTCGATATTCGAAACCGGAACGAAAACGACGGGGTAAACCTGGAATACACGGTTCAAGCAGATTATGAGCATCCCTTCTCTGAAAAAATAAAAATGGAAACGGGTGCCAAAACCATCTTCCGTCGCATCAACAGTGACTTCCTGTATGAACTATATGATTTTGACCAGGACGAATTTTTTCCCCTACCTGATCAGTCGGACTTGTTCTTCTACGACCAGGATGTTTTTGCCGGTTATTTATCCTTTAATTTTAAAATGGGGGAAAAATGGGGCGCTATTCTCGGAGGTCGTTACGAGCATACCCTCATAGCTGGAGACTTCAGAGATATTGAGACTTCTTTTTCAAATGATTACGGTAATTTCCTACCCTCTGCCATTTTGAACTACAAGCTCAACCAGTTTTCCAACTTAAAAATAGCCTACAACCAGCGGATCCAACGCCCTAGTTTAAGAACCGTTAACCCCTATGTTGATATTAGCGATCCATTTAATATCAGCTTCGGTAACCCTGATCTCGATCCTGAACTTTCCCATAATATTGAATTGGGCTACAATACCTTTCTCAAAGGTCTTGTGTTAAACGGAGCTGTCTACTACAGGAACACCACAGACGAAATAGATCCCATCACCACAATCGTGGATTCTACCGGAATCACACAAACGACCTTCCAAAACCTGGGTACTACTGATGTAGTTGGATTTAATTTCTTTATGTCCTATACCATTAAAAAAATTGTTACCCTGAGGGGAGGAGGAAATGCCTTTTGGTCCAATTTTAATGGGGTAGTTTCAGGAGAACCCCGTTCGCGTTCAGCCTGGCAATATCGTCTTAACCTCAATGCAACCGTCAAATTACCAGCTGACTTCCAGATCCAGCTGTTCGGATTCTACAATGCACCCCGACAATCGCTCCAAGGGTCCAGGGGAGCCTATTCTGCCTTCAGCATTGGTGCAGCCAAGGAATTTTGGAACAAGCGTGCCAGTATTGGGGTCAGCGTCCGGCAGCCTTTCAATAGGACCTTATCTTTCCCGAGAGAAACTACAGGGCCCGGCTTTTTCCAGGATTCAGACCGGGAAGTGGTAGTTCGGTCGTTTAATATCAATTTCAGCTACCGGTTCGGGAAATTGGATTTCCGCCAGCGCAACCGTAGAAGTAATATTAACAATGATGACCAAACCGGGGGCGATGATGGAAATGGGTTCCAGGGAAGACGATAGACCAACTTAAATCGTAACTCAAAAATACCAGTGCCCCGGAATTTACCGGGGCATTTTTGTTTCCAGTTTGAGCGGTCGGCAAATCCCCCTATCTTGGCGGCCCCTTAGGAAAAAACGCGATGAAACAAGAACAATATACCCTGATCACAGGGGGCAGCATGGGAATCGGGAAAGCCTTTGCCCATGAATTTGCAAGGCGCGGTCACTCTATACTTCTAGTTGCCCTTCAGGATACACATTTGGAACATACTCGACAGGAGCTCCAGGAATCCTATTCGGTAAAGGTGGATAGTTTTGGGGTTGATCTGAGTGCCAAGGAAGGGCCGAAGTGTGTTTGGAATTGGGTCCAGGAAAAGGGATATCGAATCAACATACTGGTCAATAACGCTGGATTCGGCCGAAACGGACTGCTGGAATCTCATTCTTGGGAGGAATACGAGCGTATGATCCATTTGAACAATCGAGCCATGGTAGAAATGACGTATTTGTTTGTACCAATGCTAAAAGAACAGGCCCACCCTACCTACGTCTTAAATATGAGTAGCATGGAAGTTCCCTTGATCCTACCGTATAAAGCGGTATACTCTGCTACCAAAAATTTCGTATTCGCATTTAGCATAAGTCTGAGGGAGGAATTAAAGCCATTCGGGGTTTCCGTCACTACTGTTTGCCCCGGGCCTGTTGTAACCAATGAGGATGGATGGAAGCGCATTCAAACCCAAGGCCAGAAAGCCAAGATGATTGTGTTGATGCCCGAACAGGTGGCTCACGAATCTGCAAATGCCATGTTCCGGGAAAAACAGTTGGTGATTCCTGGTCGCGTACCCTATCTGGTATCAAAAGTTGCCCACTTGGTACCCTGGCGGTTCCGCATGCCCATCCTGGAAAAGATGTTCAGGATGTACAAACAAGGATAACTCCTACTTGGAGGACTCTTCAACGGCTTTCCTTTCCAATGGAAAGTAGGTTTCCAGCCCACAGAGATCAAGGCTTACTTCCCAAAGTCGTTCTGCCACTTGGTCATTATAGGATGCTGGGGACGAGGGTTTGGGTTTGCAATTGTCCCAATAAGTGCCACTTTGGGGTTCCACTCCATCCTCCATGGCTAGATAAATAGAGGTTGCTGCTCCTTGTGCCGGTGTTTTTCCTCTCCAAAGGCTGCGGCGTGCTTTCCAGGCAAGCGCGTGCAACCAGGTAGTGTGTTTCAATCCGATATCGGTGTACACCAAACCCGGTTGCACCGCAAATACAGAAATATGAGCGGCGGGCTTACGCCTCTCAAATTCCCTTGTGAAAAGTACGTTACCTAGCTTGGATTGAGCATAGGACTTCATCCCATTGTAGGCTCGCTCTAAGTACAGGTCGTCGAATTGAATGGTCCCGTTGAAATGAGAATCGGAGCTCACATTGATGATCCGGGCAGACGGAGCCTGTTCCAACAATGGATATAATTCTCGGGTCAATAGGAAGGGTCCCAAATGATTAACAGCGAAAACAGTTTCAATTTGATCCTCGGTATATTCCAGCTTACTAAACCAGGTCCCTGCGTTGTTGATTAAAATATCTAACTGCTCCACCCGCTCCTTTAATTCAACGGAAGCTTGTTGAATTTGGTCTTGGCTCCCCAGGTCCGCATGAAGTACATAAATCTCCTTATTGCCGGTTTGTTGCTGTAAAACTTGACGTGCAGCCTCTCCTTTTTCCCGATTTCGGGAAATCATCCATACTTGGGTACCCTGAGCAGCAATAGCCTTCGCTGTCTCAAATCCTATGCCGGCATTTGCTCCGGTTATCAGGCAAACTTTTTTCTCCATTTTCAAAATTTGGATGCTAAAGGTAGAGAAGAAGAAACACACTCTTGTATTTCACCTAGAGCCTGTCTTGTTTCAAACCTTAACCGCCGTGGAATGTTACGCTAGCATGAGTCACAAAATCCCTGAACGATATCTCAACGATCTTCAACGTCTCATGGAACTAAATGACTATCAGTTCCTTCCTGAGCTTAATCAATACAGGCAGGAGTTTGATGGTGGATTTCGATGTGTCATTTTAACGGTAACGCCTTATGAAGAAGGGCTGTATTTGGAGGCCCACCTCGGGGTTCGAATCGATGCGGTTGAAGATATGGTTTATCCCCTCTTGAATGGGTTATCCAGCTTCAAAAATCACAGTATGACGCTTGTCACCCCGCTAAATAAGGTTGTTGGCGAACAAAACATTCGGGAATTTGCCGAAACTGCCAAAGATGAGGACCGGTTGGTTGCACAGATACAAATCCAGCTTTCCCGAAAAGGGTTTTCTTTTCTACGTCAGTGCAGCAGCATCAAAGCCCTGGATGAGCTGTTTAACGAGCATCCGCTTCAAAAATTAACCTTGGTTAACAACCAGTACTATCGTTGTTTTCGGGGACTTGTGCTCGCACACCTGTGCAATAGAAACTCTTTTCAGGAACTAACTGCTTTTTACAGAAGTCGGCTTTTTCGGGAAGGCGCCATTGAACCGATTCGGGATAACTTTGAAAAGCTTGTTTCTTTTCTGCAAAATTATTCCTCAAACTAGAGCTGGTTTGAAGTTTGGAAATGATGGCAAAATTAGTCCATATTTTGGTTGGACAAGGCAAAGTTCGAGATCGTAGCAGCGCTACAGACCCCAGTTCTGCAAGGCAGTATAACCGAAAAGCGGCTATTTTGCCGCAGCATACAAATTTGAAACAGGCTATATAAGTGTCCAACAATTTGCTATTCCCATGGTTTTAGTTCTTGTATAGTTTACGCACAAGGTGTATGTAAGAGTTTAAGGTCGAGGAAAAGCATTGGAATTCGTTTTATGCTTGCATCGTTCAACTACTCTAACGGTCTGGTTATCAATACTAACAAAACGGTGGAGCGATAGAATGCTATTGAAACCTCCAATGCGCGAAACGCCGCCTACTGTTCCATTTTTGTCCGTCAACTATTTACCAGCGTAAGGTCCTTTTATCACCATTTTTATAGGTTGTTAATCGGGCACTATACTGAGTCTGTCCTGAATGTTCAGGAGACTGTATTTTCTGGATTCATACAATTAGAACTTCCATGATAGTTGAAGAGCATATGGTAGTGACAGTGGCCTACCAATTGAGAAGAGATAATCTTAAAGGAGAGATCCTGGAAATCATGAATAATAAATGGCCATTCACCTTTTTGTTTGGCGCAGGGAAACTATTACCCAAATTTGAGGAAAACCTTTACGGCCTTTCCGAAGGCGATACTTTTTCTTTTTCTCTCACCCCCGAGGAAGCCTATGGGGACCGGGAAGCAGGTAACATTCTTACACTTCCGACAGAAGTTTTCCAACAGGCCGGTGGCAATGAGATCGTCCAAGTAAGAAAAGGGAATTTCGTTACCTTGACGGATGACGAAGGTTTGTCTCACAACGGGATCATTGAAACTTATACCGATACATCTGTCACGGTAGATTTTAACCATGCGATGGCCGGGCTGACGCTATTTTTCGAAGGGGTAATCTTGCATATCCGCAAGGCAAGTATTGATGAATTAATCCGACAACATTACATTCCGGAGACAGGGACCCATCGCCAATCTGCCTGATTCAAATTCGGTCTGACCAAGAATGAGTGATAAAAGCCTGATTGAGAATCAAGTCCGACTTCGCATCCAAGACCTGGTCAATTCCTTAACCGAAGGTCTTTATGAACGAGAAGAAGTTATTAAGCTAGCGTTACTCACCGCTATAGCCGGAGAAAGTATTTTTCTCCTGGGCCCTCCAGGAGTTGGGAAAAGCCTGATTGCCAGGAAACTCAAATTCGCTTTCCGAGATGGTATTTCCTTTGAATATCTCATGAGTAAGTTTAGCACCCCGGATGAAATTTTTGGCCCCGTATCAATCCGGAAGCTAAGGGAGGAGGATAAGTACGAACGTAAAACAGAGCGCTATTTACCAGGCGCCAACATTGTTTTCCTGGATGAGATCTGGAAAGCGGGACCAGCCATTCAAAATGCCCTTCTTACCATCCTTAACGAAAAAGTATACCGCAATGGCGACCAGGAGCTGGAAGTAGATATACGGGCCATTCTTACAGCTAGTAATGAGCTTCCCCCCAATGATCAAAGTCTTGCCCCCATCTGGGACCGTTTTCTGGTCCGCTATGAAATGGGTAACATTCGGAAATTTGAGCAATTCCTGGACATGATCACTGACACCCGGGATGTCTACCGGGATACCGTATCAGACAATATCAAACTGGACCTTACCACTCTGAAGGATTGGAACAACCACATCAAAGAGGTAGAACTCCCAGAAGAAGTTTTAAATACACTACAGGTAATTAAGGTAGAAATTGAACGCTACAACGCCTTGCCCCAGACCAGTCATCCTATTCATGTGTTCGATCGACGCTGGAAAAAAGTAGTCCAATTGATGCGCACCTCCGCTTTCTTAAACGGTCGGACCGGCGTTGACCTGATGGACTGCTTTCTTTTGATTCATTGTCTTTGGAGCAGGCCGGAACAACGAACGGTTTTGGAGCGTATCGTTTCGGAGGCTGTGCGCCGGCACGGTTACTCCATAGCTATTAACCTGAAAATGATCCGAGAAGAAATTCAGGATTTTGAAGAAGAAGTAGAACAGGAAATCCGAATTCCACATCAGGTTACGGAGGAGCAGCTATTGCCGGAAGATGAAGAATACTACCGTTTGGAAACCATAGACGAGCAATTCGAAGGTGATCGAATTCGCATAAAAGACCATCGTGAACTGACCTTGGATCAAGATCGGGTTACCAATGTATACGATGCCAACAACACGCTCGTTAACCGACTCAAAGTCAAACTCGGTAAAGCGGAACACACGCTTGAATTGAATTTCAACTCCCGAATTTATCAGGTGAGGCTAAAAACCCATAAAACAACCCGAACGGAGATCATTCGGAAAAAGCCACACCCGCTGTTAATCAAACATTGGGAAGAACGCTACCTCAGGATTGAGACCTATTTAAAAAAACAGCTGGAACGCATGGATGACAATCCCATCCTGAAAGAAACGGATTTGGAAAAAAATCTATTTGTTCCCACCCAATATGCGCCTATAGTAAAAGCCAATATGGAAGAAATGAAGGAGGCTTTAATGAAATACCATCTTCAACTGGAGAAAATCCGATTTCGATATACAGAATAAACCAATGCAAGACCGGTTTCGGGAATTTTATAACGAAAGATCAGTAAAAGCCTAGGAGTTGGATTCGGCATTACAGCGAGAATACGATCGATTTATTGAGTTTGGGCAACTGTTAAATGGGCAGATGCGCCGCTATTTGATTGCTTATCTGGAGCGGAAGTTGAACCCCAGCCACCCCGGCTCTTTTGAAGAAATTAATGACCGGTACCTACAGTACTTCAAAAAAGCGCTGGACCAATTGCTTGACCATACCGGACTGCTGGCTTTGATCACTGGAAAGGATAGACTGACCCGGCAAGTCGTGATCGATCTGTTGCGATGGTTGCGCAAAACCTATCAACGAGCCACTGTGCGCAACCCCTTCCAGGAAGAAAAACAACGCCTCGAAAGTTGGTCCATCACCCCACTTAGCGTTTTGGAGAAACGCTGGCCCCATCTCGTAAACTACCTTTCCCAATTGTACACCCAAGAGGAATTGGATATCGGTTTTTTCAGAAAGGAAATGGAGCACCTATGGTCCGATGGAGGGGCAGAACCCTTGGAGGCAGAGGTGCAAAAACGACTGGAACTCCTTTTCACGGACCTCCTGGCCCAGTGGGACGCCCTTTTACATGCTCGTATATTGGAATATGAAATCACCCATCTAGAGGAAGAAGTGACGGCATACGAAGATTATTTAGCGGCCAAGGTAGCAGAGTACAAGCGATTGGAAGACCTGGTTGCCCCATTTTCGGAATATTTAGGCTGGGATCTTTCTCAAACCTTGTGGCAAGACACCTCTTTCGACCTCATCGAACAGTACCAGGAGTTGCTGGAAGACGAGGAAGCTATAAAGGAGCTTGCCGATTTACTGGGCAAAATGAGAGAGGCGGAGATTGAAATGCAACAAGAGAGTTTGGAAAAAACCATTATTCGCCAGGAATGGGTAAAAGATCCGCTTTTACGATCAGAAATCGCAGGGGTCCACGAGAGCGATGACTTGAATAATCTATTGAGTTCGGAGGCCGGTCTTTTAGGCAATGAAGCAACAGAAGACCTTTTTCTGAAAAAATTTACAGCTAAAGGGTTACTTACTTTCCGATATGAAGATCAAAGGCTTGAACGGAGTACAGACAAAACCACCGAGGTCTATAACAAGGTAAAAGAAAAAGAGAAAGGCCCATTTATCATCTGCGTTGACACAAGCGAGAGTATGATGGGACGGCCGGAAGAAATTGCCAAGGTATGTACATTAGCCATTCTCAAAATGGCCTTGCAAGAAAACAGGCAGGCTTATCTCATTAATTTTTCCCAAGGCATTGAGACCCTAGACTTACAGGATGTTGCTGGTTCTTTGGATGCGTTGGCAGCTTTTCTTCGCATGTCTTTCTATGGCGGAACCGATATCAGCCTGGCCCTGCATGAAAGCTTTCGCCAATTGCGTCAGGAGCAATACCAGGATGCAGACGTGTTGGTCATTTCCGACTTTATCATGTACCGGATTGACCCCAGGGTGCTGGAAGAGGTTAAGTATTTTCAACACAACCAAGGCACTCAATTTCACAGCCTCACCTTGGGAGATCAGGGTAATGCGCGGATAGTTGAAGCTTTTGACACAAGTTGGCAATACGATCCCAAGCAAAAAGGAATTATTCGTGATCTGGTCCAGGCTATTGATCGAATCGGTGTCTGACACGATTGAAATTCATTATTTTTCTGCCGGACTTCGTTTATAATTCTGATATGGCACTCCATCAGAGTATAGCTGCGCAATTGTTTGAATGGATGGTTGAATCTTATCATCGCCTGCCTGAAGCTGATATTTTAGACCCAGACATCAGGGTTGAGCTTTTGGAAGGACAAATCATTCAAATTAGCCCATAGGATCAAAGCATGTAGTTTTTGTCATACAACTCACCAGCTTTTAAGCCAGCTTGCCCAAGGTAGATTTAAAGTGTACGGAATTCTACTCGAATAAACCTCCAATCTAAACCTCAACCAGATCTAGCTTTATTGAAAAACACCGCAGATGGTTATTTGAATAGGCTTCCAGAAGCCAAGGATGCACTTCTACTTATAGAGGTTTCAGGCACAACCCTCAAGAAGGATAAAGAAGTAAAATTACCGCTTTATGCAGCAGCAGGAATACCAGAATGCTGGATCATAAATATTGAAGGCGAACAGATCGAAAAACATACGCATCCATCCCCTAAAGGATGCCAATAAGTTTACCATTTCCACTTGGAAGATACACTAGAGTCTGCGGTGGTTGGTTCTATTCCTGTTGTGGATATTTGGGTAGGTTAACTTCCTACTTTTTAACAGCAACCCTCCACTAACTGGTTGCCTTCTTCTTCCGACGGGTCTTAAACAACTCCACTACTTCTTTTTCGGTCAAAAACTTAAGATCTGTGAAATTGGTGGATACAAACTTCTTAATATCCTGGTAATCCTTACCGCGCTTATCGGTGTACCGTTTTTGCAAGCGTTTAATGTAAGCCAGCGAATATTCTTTCAAATCCTGATTAAACTGCTGGTTACCGAAAATATCCATGTAACGTGGATAGTATTTCACCAGGTCAAAGAATTTAGGATAATCGTCTTCTGTCAGTTCCAAGATGGCAGATCCAAAATATTGAAAGACCGCTTGTCTGACGGCATCATTGACCAGAGATAGACCGGGGTGAATATTGTGAAATCCTTTTACTTTCTCTTGTACTTCTTCAGCTTCAAATCCGTGTTCATGTAGCAAATCGGCCATCAGGAAGTATCCACTTACATCATCCTCTTCACTTTTCTCGATCAATTCCGATAACCATAATTCAGCTTCCGGACGATACTCAATAATGTCGCTATGGTAAAGCTCTAGCAAGAAAGAAAAGAAATGACTTTCAAAATCCTCCAGTTCCTTTCTGGATTGAGCTATTTTGGCTTTTACCTGATCCCTCACTTCATCTTCTCCTCCCATAAAAGCAGCAAACAGGATAGCTACCTCCAATTGCTCTTTAGTGCCATCAAATTCAGAATTGGTGATCATTTCCAGCATGGGATTTACCAGGCTGCTATTCTGCCGATTGTTTCCAATTCGATAAAAGAGGAACCGCTTGAGCGGGGAATATAGGGTAGGCAATTCTTCCCGCTCTACCGGAAAGCTTGCAGACAGGAAATTTTCCTTTTTAAATTGTCGGGAATAATTGTCATATCCCTTGATACGCCCTTCCAAAAAACGCAGGTCTTCAACCTTCATGCTTTGCAAGTAGTAGCGAACCCGTTTGTTTACTACCTCGTTTATGAGATTGGTAACCCAAATATCACTACTCAAGGCGAATCCAATTTGAATAGACTGTCCAATTCGTTTGCGCAACTGTTCAAAGTTGGCGGACTGTGCGATGGCTAATAGAATATCTTTGAAGTGATCCTGAGGCCTTACATATTTCCACTCCTTGTTGATTTCCCCTCTCAATACGGAATAACCCAAAATCTTTTGGAGGGCTAATCCTTCAAAATTTTCATCAAGCAGAATCTGTTCCAAATGGATCAACTGAAGGGGATGTTCTTCTGCTACCTCAGCATAAATCTGATATATTCGAGGCTCGAACTGATCTTTCAATCGGTTGTAAAACTCCTCCTCTTCTTCCTCAAGGTATTGCGCCAGTTCTTCGGAAGCCTGAATCTCTGCAGCCAGCTCCTCTAATTGTTGAATATACCTGTCTTCCAGTTCGTACATGTTCCGATTATTTAAAGATAAACCTGATAGTGCAACAAAGGCACTACCAGGTTCACTTCATATATTAGAAATAAAGTATAGCCGGTAATTGCGGCCTAGAGATAACGCCTATGTAGGCGATAACTCAGGCTTGGGTAAGAGGTTAATAAACCTCTTTATGTATAGGCCAAATATACTATCCTTTAACCCATTATTCAAAGGAGTATATGCTGCATGCAGGTGAAATACCTGAAGTTGTCATCAGGCATCCCGTATTCAGGTCTACCCTACTTTTCTTCTTTAGCAGGCTCTTCCTCTGCCTCGGTTGCTTCCTCCGCCGATTCCTCAGCTTCCGGAGCGGCTTCTTCTTCAGTTTCAGCTTCAGCAACCGGTTCGTCCTGTTCTTCTGGCTCTGGAACAGGTTCTTCTTCTACTACCTCTTCAACCTTTGGCGCCTCACCAAAAATCTTGGCTAGCAGCGCCTCCTTCTCTTGGGCGGTTTGAACTTCCGCCTCCTGGATCTTAGCCTCTTTTGCTGCAATCCATTCTTCGTACTTGGCCTCGGCCTCTTCCATGGTCATAGCGCCTTTCTGAACGCCACGCATCAAGTGCCTTTTGAAATAAACACCTTTATACCTGAGGATCGCTCTAACCGTATCTGTAGGTTGGGCTCCCTTTGTCAACCAATCAAAAGCCTTTTCTCGATCGATCTCAATGGTAGCCGGCTTGGTCATGGGGTTGTATGTGCCGATCTTTTCGATGAATCTTCCGTCTCTAGGCGAACGGCTGTCGGCAATTACAATGTGATAAAACGGGGCTTTTTTTCGCCCTTTTCGCTGCAATCTAATTTTAACTGGCATGCTTGGTAAATAATTATTCGTTAACGCAATACCCACTTACTCCCTGAAGGGACGGTGGATTTTTACCGGCCGCAAAGGTATTTTTATTTTCCTGAATATCAAACAGTATAAGCGAATACCTTTCCCTGCAGATTTCTGCTAGTTGAATGCTACGGCTCAGCAGCATTATCCGTGTGGCCGGTCAATGATTTGTTCTTGCTCTTCAGTCTGTACCGGATCCAATCCAATCATTTTCAATCCAAAATACAGCCCTAGCAGCAGGAGTAAGATCAGGATTAATCGCCAGACAAAGGATCCTCGTTGTCTTGGTTCGGGAATATTAGGTTGTTCCATAGGGCCTGCAAACTATTACACTCATGGCGAGACCAAATTTAAAAGCTTTGATGACCGACTTCCTAGGCACGACCACTTTCTTCCAACAAGTTCCGAAGTTCTTGATTGAATTCCACCTTTCCCTGGAGGTCTTGAATCGTCAGATGCATTCGGTAGCGCCAGTAATGCTTGGGGTTAGCTGGAATATTTATCCTTTCCTCCTGTGGTGCATCTCTGCGCAACTGCTTATCCATACCCATGAGATCTTGTAACTGAAAAATACTCCACATAGCTGGACTGTACACATGCTGTACGATGATGGCCTTATTGATCCAGGGCTCACAAGTGACCGGAGCCGTACCGGCTTGTCCAAGCTCTTGGTTGAAAAAACGCTGGGTTATTTTCCGATCTTCTTCCCACCAACCCCTGATTGTACTCATGTCGTGCGTACTCGGAGTAACGACGCTCAAATATGGAGCGTCTCTAGGATGGAAAAAAGCACGGGCAGGATCCTTGGGCATTCGCTGAATTTCCAGACTTAAAAAGCCCAAATCCTGCATGACTCCAGGCACACTTTCGGGCACCATCCCTAAATCCTCTCCACAAATCAGCATATCTGTTGCCGATTTTATAGCCGGTAATTTCTGAAGGGCTTCTTTTCGCCAAAACTCATCCTGTCTACGGTAGAAGTAATTGATATATAATTCTTTCAAAGAAGCTTGTACAGCGGCATCCAGTTGTTGAAAACTATAGGTTTCCTCCATTCGGATTCTGAAATGAAACGAACTGGTTGGATCTCCTTCTTCCGGAAAAAGCAATACGTTGCTGATCAAATCGAACAATGCCTGTTTCCAATGCCTCATCTCCGGTTGACTACCCAGCAGTTCTTCCACTTTCCGTTGGGTATCACATATCGTCTTTAGCGTATACAGGTCGTCGCCGTCTTGATCCAGAAAATGCACCCTTGCATAGTCTGCATCAGCTCCAAACAACTGCTCTATCAGCTCATCCGTAATAAAAGGAGAGGTAAAACGCTTTCGGTCAAATGGAATTCCCCAACTTGAAAACTCACTCAGATGTACGGGTATACAAGGCACAAAATAGCCCATGATCCCTTCAACGGCATCTAAGGGTATGCTCCAAATCCTAAAAAACCCCAGTATATGATCTATCCTGAAGGCATCAAAATAGTCACTCATCTGCGCAAATCGGTCCTTCCACCACGAGAATCCATTGGCCTGCATTTCGGGCCAATTATAGGTCGGAAACCCCCAATTTTGCCCTTTTACGGCAAAGTCATCCGGGGGAGCACCCGCTTGGCTATCCATATTGTATTGTTCGGGCGACACCCAGGCGTCACAACTGTACCGATAAATACCAATGGGTAAATCCCCTTTTAAAATCACCCCTTTCTCATGTGCGTAAGAAACTGCCCTACTCAATTGAAGCGATAAATGGTATTGTATAAAAAGATGAAAACCTACATCATCGAACCCAGGGTCAGAAGGGTCAAACCAACTGGATATTGCATTTGGATGGAACGCACTGTAAATCCCCCAGGCAGAAAAGTCAGCAGTGCCAAATTCATTCCGCAGCTTACAAAAAGCAGCATAGGGGATCAACCAATCCTTATTTCGATCAAAAAAAGACTGGTAATCCGGATCCTCTATCCAGGACTCTTTCTGGCACTGATACAGCCGGGAAGCAGCGGCCAGTTTTTCCGTTAAAACAGCCTCGTAGTTGACTTCCGGAAGCTCCTTGAGCGTCTCCTTTCTAAAATTCAGGCCTTCCAGCAGTTCGGCATGGGATTCACCTGCCACTTCTTCCAGGTTTAAATAGATGGGATGAAGGGCAAACACAGAAATCGGAGCGTACGGGTAACTATCTTTCCAGGTATAGGTGCTGGTAGTATCGTTGATGGGTAACAATTGGATCATCTTCATACCAATACCCACACACCAATCTACCAAAGCCGGTAGATCAGTAAATTCTCCTATGCCAAAACCCTGGTCCGAACGGAGACTAAATACCGGAATGGCCACGCCGGCTGCCCGAAAAGTGGAACCTGAAAAATGGGCAAAACCGTCCTGTACCAGAGTAAGCCCTTCCTTTTCGTGTACGGGTAAATGGCGATTTTCACCATCCTCAAACGTCACAAACCGATCTTGCTCCAGATCGTAAATCCCATATTTATAGGCCATAGGATAGGAAAAAGGCGGAAATCGCATACCCATTTCAAACCATTCTCCATTGCGTTGAAAAAGCCGCTTATTGATGGGGTCCCAATTTCCAAGGACCGGCCCCTCTCCCAATAAACAAATGATTTCATTGGGTTTTAGCAAGGGAGCCTTAACCCGAAAAAGAAAGTTGGAAGATGCCTGTAAGCCCGAGCTTTCCGAGACGCCTCCTACTTTCAGCAAGGTATTTTGAAAGGGCTTAGTAAAAAAAGCATTTTCAATCGTCCCGGGGTAGTTCCAGAAATCGAAGGTATGGACATCGGATCCAGTACTTAGACCCCGGCTAATCACCCGGTCGGCTTGCCATTCATACGTCAGTATACCATCCTGATCCTCAAAAACATACTTGTATCGAATCACGTCTGTGGATTCGGGCATCTCTACTTTGGCATACCAGTATTTCCCATCCAGGTACTCCATAGGTAAGGCCTCGGCCTCATTGCCGTTACCCAGCCTTGCAATATTGCCGGAAAGGAAAAAACGCTGTCCAAAGACAGAATGAAACCTCAGGTAGAAGTGAATGGTCATGACATGGTTAAATCAGGTGCTGTTCGAATCCCAAAAAGAGAGACGAAATATAGGGAAAAGGAGCTTCATTTTCGCGGGATGCCTTGGAGGTGGATATGGGAAAGCAAGGTTTATTTTTACTTTTCCCAGAGCTGATAATTCAGGTAAGACTAAATATCCATGCGAAAGCGCAAATTGAAACGCCGGGAGGTTAGGTTATTGGGAATGGCATACTGTTGTTCAAAGATGGTCTTAATCCAGGTGTTCCCCGATTGGTTTTGGACACCAAGCAAATTAAACACTTCGAAACTCAACCAGGTACCGCGTGAAAATCGCAAAAAGTGGTTGGGGTGCTTTTTGAGATGACCGGGTTCAAAAAGAGCAACCGCAAATCCGATATCCACACGATAGTAAGGACGCAAGCGGTAGGTATTTCGGAAAACCGTATTGTTTTCCGGAAACCCAAACGGTAATCCACTCCCAAGGATCATGTTTAGTTTCAACTTAAAATTATCATTATTGGGCAGGTAATCCTGAAAATAGACCGCCAGCGAGATCCTCCGGTCGGTAGGCCGGGGAACCGAATTGACCGGAACTCCTTCTTCTTCGCCCCGTTCCCGGCGTTGGTGTTGAACTCCGTCCAAACGTTCACGAGCAGTCAGGATGGACAGGTTGATCCAGGATTCCGCACCAGGAACAAACTCTCCGTTAAGACGAAAGTCAATACCTGCCACATATCCGGTGGCATCATTTTCCCCTGAATAACGGATTCGAACATTTTCAATCTCATAGGACACCAGATCCCATAAGTGTTTGTAATAGATTTCCGATATGAATCGAAATTTCTTAGGGTTGTTACCCAAAAAGAAATCCCAGGTCAGCCCTCCTACCACATGGGCCGATTTCTGTGCTCTTAGGTCGAGGTTGAGCGTTCCGTCCAGGCGGCGCAATTCTCGATAAAAAGGAGGTTGGGCATAAATGCCCGCAGAAAACCGAAAAGAAATATCCGTCTTCCAACTCAAAGGCTTGTACAGCAGCTGCCCTCGGGGAGAAATCAACAGTTCCTGATTCAAGTCCCACCAACTAAACCGAACGCCAACAGAACCTTTGAATTCACCCACCCCTTCGGTGCGCCAGGTAAATGTTTCCTGCAGGAATCCAGATAAGCGGATAGATTCCAGATTGTTTTTGCTTTTGACCACCTCAAACAACAACACTTCTTCCTGACTAAAAGGCAGGGAATACCCCGCCGAATCCAGGCGTTCCCACTCGTTGATCTGATCGCGAATAGTTTCGTGCTGAAATTTGGCACTCCACTGCAGAAAGTGGGTTTTGGTGCGGTTGGTGGTTTTCAAGACCTGAAATTCTACTCCGCCTCGGTGTTCCGCATTATAGACCTGAACATCCAGAAAATTGCGCACAAACTCCTGTTGTGTGCCCGTTCCCAATTCTGCCAGTACTTCTCCAAATTGGGAGCTTCCCAGGTCCGCTTCAATCTGTCGCAGGCTATAATCCCCGATAATATCGAAGGTCTCGTTCTCATCAGAGGTAAAACCAGAACCCATAAACTTGAGGAAATAGGGGTTTTTGGATCGATCCGGAATGTAGGTCAGTGAAACACCTCCCATAGCCGTTTCAAAATCAGTCACTTCTTGCCCCTCAAAAACCGTGAATAGCTCTAAAGCAAAATTGATTAACCCAAAAGCTGTACTTCGTTCATTCGGCACAAATTGGTAGATACTTCGGTTGTAATTACCCAGGATCCCTAACTGCCAATTTCGGTTCAGGTCAAACGTCAGGTAGGCTTGGATATCGGCAAAATTGGGAACATATTCTCCGGTTATATCCAGCCCACCCAGCAAGTATCGGGTAGTTTTGTAGCGGGCACCAGCCAAAAACCGAAATTTTCGATAGCCATCCCGACTTAAGGGTACGGCTCCTTCGACATGTCCGGAAGCTCCGAGCAGGCTAGCCATTACGGAGCCTGCCAGCGAATCCGGACGTTTGTATTTAATATCCAGCACCGAAGAAAGCTTATCGCCATATTTGGCTTCAAATCCACCCGAGGAAAAGGATAAAGTAGACACCAGGTCCGGGTTGGGAAATGTAAGGCCTTCCTGCTGTCCGGACCGAATGAGTTGTGGCCTGTAAATTTCAAAATCATTCACATAGACCAAGTTCTCATCGTAATTGCCTCCCCGAACCTGATACTGCGAACTAAGCTCTCCACCAGCTCCTGCCGTGGTACCAAGTGCAATATGGGGCAAAGCGCTTTCCAGGTTGCCGGTGGTGGTAGGCAGTAATTTAATCGCGTTCAAGTCCTCCACGATCATGCCCTCATTTTCCAACTGAGTTTCCCGAACCACTACTTCTAGTCCAGAGGCCTCCGGTGCCAGAGCTATATCCACTCTTCGCCGGCTGCGCAGAGGCATAGCGCTGAAGTCCCGATTTACGGTTTCGTAACCCAACCTGGAAAAAACCAAACGAAAAGACTTGCCGGAGGGAACTTGTATTTCGTAATTGCCATTCCCGTTTGACTCCACTACCTCACTCGTACCATCCACATATACCAGAACGACCTCAAGGGCCTGGCCGGATTGAGCATCTTTTAGTTTTCCGAAGACCGTTGCGGTTTGACTCTGTAGGCATACAGTTAAACCAAGCAGAAGGTAAAAGAAGAGTATCGTTTTTTTCATGCAAATGGAAGACTCAGAATGATGGTATTTCAACGGCAAGATGCACACTCAAGTACACGTTCTCATAGCGGCAGGGCGACAAGGTAGTATTTCGCTGTAAGTTATCGCACAGGAAAGGCTTCTAGGCAAAGCGTTCGACTTCATTACCCATATCTTTGAGTTCTTGAATCGCCTGCAATGGGTCCTTTGCCTTGAATACGCTACTTCCGGCAACCAATACATCTGCACCGGCTTGCAGGATTCGTTGGGCATTTTGCAAACCGACACCACCATCAATTTGAACCAGACCAGGCAGATTTCGGACGATTAATTTTTCTCGGATACGTTCAATCTTGTGCAAGGTCCGATAGATAAACTTCTGGCCTCCAAAACCTGGATTTACGGACATCAGGCAGATCAAATCCGCTTCTTCCAGTACTTCATCCAAAAGATCGACTCCCGAGTGTGGGTTTAAAGCCACCCCGGCTTTGGCTCCGGTCGCTTTTATTTGTTGTAATGTCCGGTGGAGATGCGGGCATGTTTCGAGGTGAACGGTAATATGATCGGCTCCCACTGCTCTAAATCGATCAATATATCGCTCGGGCTCCACTATCATAAGATGTACATCAAATGGCTTGTTCGAATGGGGCCGCAGTGCCTGTATAATTGGAAAACCAAAAGATATATTGGGCACAAATCGACCATCCATTATATCTAGATGCAGCCAGTCTGCCTCACTGGTATCCACCAATTGAACAGCTTCTGCAAGATGGGAGAAATCGGCTGCCAACAAACTTGGAGCTACGAGATGACTCTTCATGGGGGCAAAAATAAGAAAAGCCGATCAGTGAACTGATCGGCTTCTTCAAAGAGCTTTGAGAGGCTATCTACATACCAAAAGGACATCCTTTGATGTCCAAATCTTTAGGTTCTTGGACAAAAATTGTGAACCAGAACTATTATCTTTAAGCCCGACTTTTTCAGGCTCCTTTTTATTTTTTTCCTCTTCTGGATTTTGTGTCTTTACTATCCTTCCGAGTACATTACAAAAGTACGACCAGACACCACCCAAGACAAATTTTTAGCACCCCATGATGTTGGGGTTTTTAAAAAAAATCACCCATTTGCCCCATGGTTATGGGGCCAAAGCCAAGGAAATACAAGGTTTTTGAAAAAAAACTATGGGGTGGGGTTGTTTTTTTGCCAACCCCATTTCCCCCATTTTCCCTCCAAAAGAGATCTGCTATGTTTTCCCGACTCATTCAGTGAGCTTTCTTACCTGTAAATACCTATTCTAATTCTGCCTTTCTGTTAAAATTAATTTTACATGCACCCGTTTCTTGTCATATTTGGCGTTAATTCGTTTTGACCATTTTTAGTTAACACCATCCTAGATGTCCTTCCCCCCAAACGCCTTACACAAGAACGCATCTTCCATTACTCCATTCATCAAAGTCCTGATCTGCATAGTATGTCTATGGATACCCTTCGGTTTACAGGCACAACTAGCTCCTGATTTAGATACCCAACGGGAGTTTCGTGGGGTCTGGATCTCTACCATTTTTGGAATTGATTATCCAAAGGAGCCTTCCAATTCAGACATTTTCTTGAAAACACAATGGACCAGCCTATTGGACCAACTCAAAGAGACAGGGTTGAATACGGTAATCGTTCAGGTGAGAAGTGTCGGGGATGCCATCTACCCCAGCCAATATGCGCCTTGGTCAGAGCATGTCACCGGCCAGCAAGGTTTAGCGCCTACCAACGATCTGGACCTACTCGATTTTATGGTAAAAGAAACCCATAAACGGGGTATGCAATTCCACGCTTGGTTCAATCCATATCGGGTAAGCATGGATCTGGATACCTTCTCCTTAAAAGAACCCCATATTTTTCATACGCACCGGGAATGGTTGGAAATATATGGTGGTCGATTATACCTAAACCCAGCTCTCCCGGAAGTATGGCAGCACATAACGGATGTTATCATGGAGGTAGTGGATCGATATGATATCGATGCGGTGCATTTTGACGATTATTTCTATCCCTACCCAATAGGAGAACTCAAGTTTCCGGACCGAGAGGAGTTCCTTGAGCTTAAGCGGTATGACGAAAGTCTTGCCATGTGGCGGAGGCGCAATGTGGATGCATTGATTGAAAAACTTTCCAAACGAATAAGGGAATCCAAGCCCTGGGTTCGATTTGGTGTAAGTCCATTTGGCGTTTGGCGAAACAAGGACGAAGACCCTGATGGTTCCTACACCAGAACCGGGACCACTAGTTACGATCATTTACATGCTGATGTCAGAAATTGGTTGCAGCGAGGATGGATAGATTATGTTATCCCGCAGTTGTACTGGGACATTGACTATGGCCCTGCTGATCATAGAAAATTGTTAACCTGGTGGGCTGATCATGCCTATGAAAAACAACTGATCATTGGACATGCCGCCTATAAGGTAGGCAGGCCGGATGGGACCACCTGGAAAGGGACTCGAGAGATTTCAAGGCAAGTAACCATGTCTCGTGCCAACAGAGTAAGCGTAGGAAGCTGCTTTTTTAGTGCCTCCTCGATTTTGGATAATCGGTTCGGTTTACGGGATTCGATACGATACCTGTTCAGAGAGCCGGCCTTACCCCCCATAAACCCTGCTATGCCGTACGAGAAACCGGAGACGCCTCCGAAAGTAGTTGCCAAATGGAAAAAAGACGCCATGGAGGTTGCCTGGAAACCTGCTCCAACCAAAACCGAAGCTGCCCCCTCTGCCTATGCCCTCTATCGTAAAAAAAGTCCGGACTCTTCCGGCGAAGAAGTCGCCTCCCCTGAGTTAATTCAGGTGATCGGACATGAAAGGGACAAACGAAAATACCGGTTTTTGGATCGGCAAACCATTCCTGGAGCGGATTATACTTACCAAATCACAACCATTAATCAATATTATCAAGAAAGTCCTCCGGTACCAATCAAAAAACCGGTAAAGTCTAAACGAAAGCCTGGATCAGCTTAACGTTTTACGTGTTCAACCACCTCCGGTTCCAACAAGGGCATTCGTTTGTAGCGCATCATCAGTTGAATGGTTGCGAGCACATCTTTTTCGCAATACTGAGCAATCCCGTCAATATTCTTTTCTTCCCAAAACGCCCTTCCTACTTCACTACCATCCATATCATCCTTGGGGCTTGGAAATCCTAAAAAGGCGGCTAGTAAACGAAGAGAAGTATAGTTCTTGCGGTCACCGAATTTCCAAAGTTCCATGGTATCGACCAGGTGCTCGGTCTCCCAGGGTTTCTTGCCTTGAATTTGGAAAGGTATGGGTAATGGTAAACCATGATACACGTACCGCCTGCACAAATAGGGAACGTCGAACTCTTTTATGTTATGCCCACAAACAAAGGACCGCTTTGGGTCTGAATATGCGGCATCTAATAATTGTCCAAATTCCTTCAAGAGAGCAAGCTCGTCTTCTCCCGCATAGGAAGTGAGACGGGCCTGGATGGCTCCGGATGGTTCTTTCTGAAATAAGAATCCTGCCGAAATACACACTACTCTGCCAAATTCTGCAAAGATGGCAGCCCGCTCTCGATACAAGTCAGCGCATTCTTCATCCGATGGCAAGTCGTCTGCACGTTTAATGCTTTTGGCCTTAATGGCCCAAAGGGCCCGGAATTCCTCGCTTAATTCGGCCCAGGTGGCATATCCGGAAACCGTTTCTACATCAAAAAACAACCCTTTAGTTAAGTCCAACTTGTCGATCATACCCTTTCTTTTGCAGGCCTGGAAGCAGGTAAATCAAGGGGCCTCCATGGAATCTAGCCTGTGAAAATATTAAATTTACAAGGCTAGATCTGATTTAGCGGCTATCCCTTTGAATAAATACAACTCAATTCACAACAAATTATATCCTATGGCCAACCCAAATTCAGCTTCCCAACGGGGAATGCTATCCAAAAATGACGGCAGACAAAGACTCATTGCAATTGCTGCAGTTGTAATCATTGTACTCTTAGGCTTAAATGTCTTTCTTCTCATTAATACTATGAAAAAAGGAGAGGAAAACAGAGCCTTGACCAGCCAGTTGGACGAAAGTGAACAATTAAAAGCAGAACTCGAAAAACAATATTACCAGGCACTCTCCGACCTGGAGGAACAACGAGGCCGCAATGAGGAATTAAACGCCCTCATCGACCAACAAAAAGAAGACCTCAAAAATCAAAAAGAACGCATAGAGGGTATGCTAGGTGACAACCGACGCTTGCGGGAAGCTCGAAGCGAAATCAAAAGAATGTCTGCCCAAGCCGATCAATACCTGGCCGAGATCAATCAATTGAAATCAGAGAACCAGGAACTTACTGCGCGGAACTACCAACTGAGCGAAACTAACGTACAACTTGAAAGTTCGCTGGAAAGTGAACGAAAGCGCAATGAAGCATTGTCCGAAAATGAAGCTTCGCTTCGAGAACAAAAAGACTCTCTGGAAAAAGAACGAGCCGACTTATCCGAAAAAGTCACGCTGGCTTCCGTACTCAAGGTGATCGATTTAAAGGCGACGGGGCAACGCATCAAAAACAATGGAAAGGCTACCTCCAGAAAATCGGCTAAAAATGTGGAGCAACTTGAGATATGCTTCAAATACGAATTGAACGAACTGGCTCCCCCATCCGCGGAAACCTTTTTGATTCGGATTGTCAATCCTTCCGGAGAAACCATGGCATTGGATCAGCTAGGTTCCGGAGAATTCTTTAATGAAGCAGATGGGCAACGGATGCGATATACCCAACGCAAGGACTTCGACTACGACCAAACCGAGGGTTCCATGTGCGCTATTTGGGCTCCTGGCCAACCATTCGATTCGGGTGTTTACCAAGTGGAAATTTATAACAAGGGCTATTTGGCAGGTACTGGGTCTTTTTCTTTAAAATGATGCACCTTTTTCGGGGTTAGCTTGTTATACGCCTCAGATCTTCAAATTAATTCCTTTTAATTACTATGTCTACCTTACCTGAGGAAAAACAACCAGCGATTAACCCCATTGACCCGGATAAAGTAGCTGAAAATCCGCATCTACTTCCCTACTCTCACTCTGTAGGCGGCGTGGTTATCAAACCTGTTGATCGAGGAAAGGTTAAAGGCAGGGCGATCCAGTCCATGTACGAACAAACAGACCGTCAGCTGGATCAGATCAAGCAGCAAATAGAATTGTTGGCCAAGCAGGCTAAATCCCTTCAGGAACGCGTACAAGTATCGGAAGCTATTTACCAGGCTGAAATGGGCTTTGAACCGCTGGTAGGTAAGACTTATCACTTGTATCAACGGGATAATGGCAACTATGTGCTCTCTCTTTTATCCCCGGCAGAATGGGGAGGGAATCCTCCCTTCACGTTTATAGCTTCTGCCATGCTTTTGGCCGATCATACCTGGGAGGTTTCGGACTAAAAGGCTTCTCTTTTCGACCAGGGAAAGACGTAGTTGGATGTAAGCAGGGCAGCCGCCTTCCATTTTCGTTTATATTTGCAGCAATTGGACAAAAGGGGTGTTGTTCAAATTCAATGTTCCTATTTCATCAAGCCAATCTGCAGACGTGACGCTTTTTCTGATAGTTTTTTATTTGCTCTTGAGTGCCTCGCTCTATTTCGTCTTCCAAAAAGCTGGTGAAGCGGGCTGGAAAGGTTTGGTACCGGGGTACAACTTCGTTGTTTGGTGTAACCTTATTGGTCGCAAGGCGATCCATGCTCTTTGGCTTCTGTTTCCTATCGTAAACATCTTCATTTTTGCCGGTATGGCCATTGATATGGTCCGCTCTTTTCGGAAATACACCTTTTGGGAGAGTGTGTTGGCAGTTGTGGCAACCCCACTCTTTTTCGCCTACCTCGGTCTTTCGCCTAAAGAACAGTACGATGCTCCTACCTTGATTAAAGAGCGTGAATACAGGGAAAAACTGTTGGAGGCAAAAGAAGGTAAAAAGGTCCAACAATACAGAAAGCTGCAAGCCCAGAACCCCTATAAAAAAGGCCAACTTCGGGAATGGGCAGAGGCTATCATTTTCGCGGTCTTTGCCGCTGCATTCATTCGCATGTTTTTGATTGAAGCCTATGTCATTCCCACCCCTTCCATGGAAGACTCGCTCATGGTCGGAGATTTCCTTTTTGTGAGTAAGGTGAATTACGGTATTCGAACACCTCAAACGATTGCCATGATTCCATTGCTACACAATCGGATACCGAGCCTGGGTATGGAATCCTACCTTCGCAAACCACAACTCCCCTACAATCGACTCCCCGCCCTAGAAAGCATCGACCGAAATGAGCCGGTAGTTTTTAATTATCCCGAAGGTGATAGCGTCTACGTATTTCCGGATCGAACCTGGAGTATTTATGATTATCGGCGTGGGGCAATTCAAAACCCGAACTATGTACGCCAGATTAAGTCAGGTAGAAAAAAACTCGTTGTCCGGCCTTTGGATAAAAAAGATCACTACATCAAACGTTGCATCGGACTGCCAGGGGATACTTTGGAAGTCCGAGACCGACAGGTATTTGTCAATGGAAGTCCGGCGGAGAATCCATCCAGTATGCAGTTCGTCTATCAGTTGAATGCACCGAATGGCCCGATTAACCTACGAAGACTGGAAGAATGGGGAGTCTCCATTACGGACGGAAAAGGAGGCTCCGGTGATATTTTGGGTGGCAATGCAGAAAGTATGATCGTGGTGCTCACAGAGCAACAACGGGAGAAGATCCAGCATATGGATGCCTCTATTCAAATCCAACCGATCGAATGGCCTGAAGACACCGATGGGAAGTTTTTCCCTCATGATCCGGCTCACTTCGGCCCCTGGACCTGGGACAATTTTGGCCCTGTACACATTCCGGCCAAAGGTGAGACTGTACCACTCCGGCCGGAAACCATAGCTATGTATGAAAGAGCTATCACTGTGTACGAAGGTAACCAACTGGAAACTCAAGGGGAGAACTACCTTATAAATGGAGCTCCAGCCACGAATTACACCTTTAAGCAGGATTACTTCTGGATGATGGGGGACAATCGGCACAATTCTGAAGACTCCAGAGTCTGGGGATTTGTACCCGAGGATCACGTGGTAGGAAAACCCCTATTCATTTGGTTCTCGCTTCGCAATAACAAACTTTTGGGAGAGGGAGGTGGTATCCGATTCCGACGTATTTTTTCTTCAGCTACCAAAAAGTAAGGGGAACCGTCTTTGACAACTGTTCCCCTTGTTCACCTAGTTTTTTTTCGCCCGAAGACGAACCGACAATTTACCTTATCGCTTGATTACTTGCTGAACGCCTGCCTGACCTTCCATCTGGATTCGCAACCAATAGGTACCAGCCGGCAGATCAGGCGTATCGATCGTCCATTGATTTGCCCCGGCTCCAATGGACTGATTGCGGCGCATCAATTCCCGTCCCATCAGATCGACAAGTTGAATTCGGGCGGTACCAGATTGTTCGCTATCAAAGGCTACCTGGATTGCTTCTTTAAATGGATTTGGAAATACACTTAGTCTGCTCGTTAACGCTTCCCTGTCCTTAGTTGAAGTGAGTACCCGATTTCCATCTGCAAACCATTCCCCCTTTTGAAGACCGGCACTTACAGGTTCATTTTGAAGGAAAATTGTAGCGCTTCCAATAGGCGTAGATCGATCCTGGGCTAAAGGCACACTGGCAATAATCGGTTCAAACTGCTGAGTGAACGCATTGAACGTAACCTGAGTATCGTCAATGGAATAGCTGGGAAACCCAAGATCAATATTAAAAAAAATCGTGTCCAGGGTGCTAGTCTGAAGATTTGCTGTAACCACGTAGAATTCATTCGAAATTTCATCAAACCAGTCTAAAGCAATTACATTGGATGAGTTTTTAGCAAAAGTTGGGTTACCAACACTCACCCCGTTGGGCAAAGAGGAAAACAACTTACCAATTGAACCATCGCCAAAAGTATTCGAGTTATTATCCCATGCCTTCAAAAAACCAATATCCCAAAATGTGGTCGCCCCAAAGAAAGAGGAGATTTGGTTTTCGGCGTCGTACATGACAAATTCGCCCGAAAAATCCCATTCCAACGCATCGGCACCAATTACATCTGCCGTTTCAAATCCGCCGTTGGCAGTAGTTGGATTGAATAATTCAAAAGCTTCAATTTCAAGCTCCCCAGCTTGGTTTACTGCAAAGATAAAGATGTTGTTTTCGGCCCCCTCAATATTGCTAAGAACTGCCAATCTGCCACCATCCCTTGAAAGTACAGCATTCCGCCATATCCCTTCCTCATTAATTGGTTCTAACTGAGCTGAGGCTTGCTCATAATCTATTGTAATCAATTGAAGATTATTCAATGCATCTACGAAAATAATGGAACGACCATCATCCGAAATACTAGGCCTGCTGATTGGGAAGACGTCCTCAAAATTAAAGAACAATTGAACGGCATTGCCTACAAAAGCTACAACAAAAAGATCCTGCTGATTTCCATCGGTCAAAGCCATATAGGTATTTCCTGGATTCACAGGAAGGTCTGGTGGTGGAGGCGTAGTCTGGCCACCTCCAATTCCAACCTGTGCAAAGGCATTGGATGCTGCGTCGACAATGGTCTGATCATACAGATCTGCAGCAGCTTGTTCTACAGTGGTCCGAAGATCAACAAATTGGGAATTCCGGGTCAAATAAACGTCAAGTGCGCGATAAAAAACCTGCTCTGCTCTTTCCAGTCCAACCGCCGGATTAGTGGCAAATAAATAGTAAGCCCGATTTGGGATACCGCTATTAATATGCACTCCGCCATTGTTGGCTTCACCAAAAAACTGATCGCTCACATTGTCCGGTTGGTAGCCGGGATCACCTAGCCTGGTACCCCCCATTATTTGGATTCTCCATATCTCTAAGAGCACCGGAAGGAAAAAAATTAGGATTGACCACATCTTCGCCCAGTTTCCAGTCATCCCGATCAATCATGACACCAAAAATATCGGCAAAGGATTCGTTCAATGCCCCGGATTCGTCCATATACTCCAGATTGGCCGTTTCCTGTACTACCCCGTGCGACATTTCATGCCCCCCTACATCCAGGCTCCCGGCTAAAGGACTAAAAGCTTGCTGACCGCTACCGTAAAACATGGCAGCTCCGTTCCAAAATGCATTATCCAACCCTTGCCCGTCGGTGTCAGCCACATTGATCAAAGAAATAACCGTGCCCCCTTTGCCATTGATCGAATTACGATTGAAGGTATTGAGGAAATACTCGTAGGAAACGCTCGCATTGTAATGGGCAGAGATACCGTTTGGATTGTTATAAGTTGCGGACTGGGAGCGTATGTGATCGTTTTGAAAATCCCCTTGAAAATCCGGGCTGGGAGAGGTATTAAATGCATCCAGGGTCCAAATAGCTCCGATAGGCTCGTTAGGGAGATTAGAGGCATTGGCATCAAACATCGGTCGAGAAATATCAACCATCAAGAATTCGCTACCTGCTTGAAATCCTTTCAACGTTCGATTCACTCCATTCAAATCCACCCCGTTAATGTCCTGAGAAGTAACTACATCAAAAGAAAATGAAGGAATCTCGAACGTTGTAGGGGCAGTTTTTTCAAATTCCAGCAAAGGAGCCCTTGAAAAGGGTACTTCTTCAAGCGGGAATGCATGGAGCTTACAAAGCATCTGGTGCTTGTGTAGAACGGCTCCAGTTTGCGCATCTACAAAATATTTCCAACGATCTCCCACATGCGGAACCATTTCAATTTCCCATGCCAGATGGAAGCCTTCTCCATCCGGAGCTGGATAGATCATCAGTTTTTCGCGATGAGATTCACCACCTACAAACTGGAGCATGGCAGGAGAGAGCGTTACAATTTCGGCGTGCTTTGAAAGATCAGATTGCACGATCTCAAGGGCCTCTTCTGCCTGAACACGGGGTGTAAGCGCCACATTAGAAGGTGTTGGCACATATCGCCCGTTAAATACAATCTTTTCCTCTTTGATATGTATCCATATATCCCCACCATATACGGGAATGTCATTCCAGGTCTGCTCGAACCGCAAATGCTTTTGCCCTAATGGATCACCCTTTTCCACTGTGAGCCGAAACTCTTCTTCAGCCGACCGCATTCCCATGGTCGTGCTGAGTTCACCTAAAAATCCGAAAGCCAGTTGTTGATCTGCATTATCCCCCCTGGCAGCAGGCGTATATTCGCCTTTCCAGGCTTCAATCAAAATTGGAAGCCCGGTTTTGGTATCGACAATGCGCTTTAGATAAGGAGAAGATGGGAGGCCAGCCAGATCAAGAGTCTGGAACTGAAAGGAATTGGAAGACTTAGTTCCCTGCTCCGGAGATTTTAAAAAGCTTTCGGGGAAGTTGAATTCCATCGTTGAAAAATCAACGACTTTTTTTGGGCTCGTCCCTTGAGGAATTTTTTTGAATTGTGACCAACCCATTAAGGGTAAGGCCATTAGAAGTAACAGCAGTATAACTCTGTTCATTTTCAACGGTTTTTGATAGGTTATAGTCTATGGTTTGACCCAAGCGGTCAGTTCTTTATACAGTTCGATCACTGCAGGATCCAATGCATTCGATTTTTGCTCTCCCCAGGTCCATCCGCAGACCTGATCTGCCTGTTCCATCTTCACGAAATAATAATAGTTGTCTGGTTGACTGTCGCCCTTTTCACATGGATCCAGTTCTTGAAGGGAATCAAATAAACGGCCTGCCTTTCTTTTTTTCAGGCCTTTCATGGCGACAGCTTCCTTGGAGACGGGGTCAATTCGGACCAAATCTCCATTTTCATATAATCGATAGGAGGTGACCATGCCTGAAACACCCCCTCCTGAACCAAAGTAAATAGCAGAAGGAGCGCTTTGATCATTGCTTTTGGAACTCGTAGAACAGGAAAAAGAAAGCAAGAGCAAACACCAAATAAGAGAGGGACGCATCAGTCTTAGGTTTATTTTTAGCCATTCGGCTGAGAAAATTTAGAGGTTTATAGAATTAGAGTCAACTTTTACTGCTCTTTCACAATTTATTATTGGAAATAATAATTGGCTGCTATATTTAAGGGCAGTTTTTTTTACTAGGTCGGTATGGAACTTCGAATTATGATTAGAGTGGTATTCCTTTTTTGCTTTTTTTCTTTTGTTTCCACCTTGAGTGGGCAAGCTAGCTCTGAGCAGGGATTCGGGTTGGAGCAGGAAGAATTTCAGACTCCTTCCGGCCAGATTATAATTCGCTCGTATTCGGATTCAAATCAATCGTATAAGTTTTATCGAAAAGAAATCTGCCCCTTTAGCAAGAAGGAAACCTTTACAGAAGTGGAATATTCAATCGAGCAAGAACGGTATGTTCCAATTGGAACAGGAAAATGTAACCTTCCTTCCAATCAGCCAGACCCTGGCCTTTTTTCCACTCCGCCAGTTACGCAATTAAGGGAACCTATCCTTGGGCTAACCGATAAGAGGTAGCTGATCTATTTTTTGTGCATTTCAGAGAATATCCTTCCCCATCGGTACTCTTTAAGTACATGACTAACTGTAGTCGTTAGATTCTCGGGGAGACGATCCAAGTCAAACCATTCCGCTTTTTTAAATTTCTCAGGCTCACCGGATTTCAAGTGCCCTTCCCAGCGTTGTGTCTTAAAATAGAGAACCAACCGGCGCTTCCCATTCCTGAATTTTTTCTCCAAAACGTGTACGAGTTGGAGATCATCCCGGTCGAGTTTGATCCCGGCCTCCTCCATACTTTCGCGAACCAGAGCTTCACGAGCCGTTTCACCAGGCTCTGCTGTACCTCCTACCAAGGTGTAATTACCACCATTGGGTTTGGTCTGCCGCAGTAGCAAGATCTGGCCTCTATTGTAGAGGATCAAACGGACTTTAAGCTCAATAGTAGGGTTATCCTCGGTCATAACGGGATCGAAATTAGCAGATTTTCAGCGATAATGACCATCCGTACCCTGCCGTTCTATAAATAGAATTCTAGTAGTAATCCATTCCCCACAAATAACGTATATAGTATTGATTTCTAGCTATATAGATAATAAAACCACAATATTTGCAGACGGATATTCCTTCTTTAATTTTATTATTTGAGCTTCGATACCTAATTTTGCTACTTGTAAATAGAAGAAATAGACAACTCGTACCAAGACCAAACTCACTCGCAGGACCATATTCCATCCCGAAAGGCCTAACCTTCTTTGAATGCTATTTTTGGAATCATTCCTTATGGGGTCAAACTGCTAGCTAATATGCACTACGAAAATGTACTGGGTACTATCGGTAATACGCCTCTGATCAAGTTAAGCCGTATCGCAAAGCCTTTACCTGCAACCGTTTTTGGCAAGGTAGAATGCTTTAATCCTGGAAATTCAGCCAAAGATAGAACCGCACATTTCATGGTCGAGCAGGCCGAGCGCTCTGGAAAACTCAAACCAGGAGGAACAATAATAGAGGCAACTTCCGGAAATACCGGATACAGTCTGGCTATGGTTTGTTCTATAAAAGGCTACCGATGCATTCTCACGATCACCAATAAATCCTCTAAAGAAAAAATTGCGCTGCTTAAGTCCATGGGAGCAGAGGTGATTGTATGCCCATCAGATGTTGTGCCGGAGGATCCACAATCGTATTATTCCCAGGCTGAACGCTTGGCAAGAGAAATTCCAAACTCCTTCTATTTAGCCCAAAACTTTAATCTTAACAATCAGGGGGCTCATTACCATACGACCGGTCCGGAGATCTGGAAACAAACTCAAGGCAGGATTACTCATTTTGTGTGTTGTGCCGGTACAGGGGGCACCCTTTCCGGAACCGCGAGGTATCTGAAAGAGCAGAACCCCAATATCAAGATAGTAGGAGTGGATGCTTACGGTTCAGTGCTTCAAAAATTCTGGCTGACAGGCAAACTGGATAAGGACGAAATTTTTCCTTACAAGGTTGAAGGGCTTGGGAAAACCATTATCCCGGATAATGTGGATTTCGATATCATCGATCAGTTCATCAAGGTTGCAGACAAGCCGAGTGCTATTAGAACCCGTCAGCTGGCCCGTAAAGAAGGCTTGTTATTGGGCTACTCCAGTGGAGCAGCCATGCAATGTGTGTTTCAGCTTAAAAATGAGTTAAAGCCTTCTGACGTGGTCGTGGTTCTATTTCCAGATCACGGGACCCGCTATCTTGGCAAAGTGTATAGCGATGATTGGATGCGCGAGCAGGGATTCCTTGGTTCACGCCTACCCGAAGGTAGCAGTAGTAGTTATAGTTTTCGGAAAATCTACCGTACCTACCGAATTAAATACAAACGTTACTTCCGCCAGACACTAAAAATATAGTTTGGTTCACGATCTAACCAGCTTGCATATTACCTTTAATCAACAGTTTAGGTTACTAACCCAAATACCGTTTCAGGATGAGCAACTCTTCTAAAACTTTTCGCTCCAACAAAAATGAATCCCCTCCTTTGTTCAAGAACCGTTGGCTGGACATGTTCACCCGGACCCATATTGCCATTCCGGTTGGCCTGTTTTTCCTGTATGCCGGCGGCCTCATCGTCTATACTAAATACTCGACTGACTTGGGCAATTGGGCCATTTTAGGGCTATTCTTTGGAGGATGGTTTGTATTCACTTTCATAGAATATATGATGCACAAGCATCTGTATCACCTACCACCAACCACTGAGCGCAATAAAAAGATCTCCTACACCATGCATGGCATTCACCATGATTATCCCAAAGACAAGCAGCGCTTGGCTATGCCCCCTGTGATGAGTGTAGCTATTGGAACGATTCTGTTGTTCTTGTTTGAATTGGTCCTGGATATATATTCCTTCTCTTTCTTGGCTGGTTTTATGGTGGGCTACGCTTTTTATCTGCTGGTCCATTATTCGGTTCATATTTTCCGGGCGCCCAACAATTTCCTGAAAGCGCTCTGGACCAATCATGCCGTACATCACTACCAGGATGATCAGGTATTCTTTGGGGTAAGTTCCCCGTTATGGGACTATATTATCGGAACACTGCCCAAGAAACAGAATAAACAATCTGTGGAGGTTGTTGCCAAATAGTTTCCACTCCTTCTATTACAAAGAAGCCTATCTGATTAACTCAGATAGGCTTCTTTATTTTTAAGGGCCCCCTCTCCTGGAAATACCAATCCCACAGTATGGGAGGTGGCAGATCTTGATTCTCACGTGTTACGCAATACGTTCCTTGATCAGGAATCATTTAAACTAAGGAGCCAAGAAAAAAGCATAGTGAGCAAACAACCGATCAAATTGAGCCATAAATAAGCAATTTGTACATACCCATAGGCATTGGCAGCAAAAATGGCGAGTACCAACACCTCTGCCAGAATCGCCCCAAGGAAAACAGCTCTTCCTCCTACTCGTTTCAAGAAAAAGGCCACAACAAAAACCCCTAGAATTACGCCATAGAACAAGGATCCGATAATGTTCACAGCTTGAATAAGATTATCGAACAGGTCTGCCGTAGCGGCGAACAGCAGGGCAATCATCCCCCAAAAAATGGTAAATAACCTGGAGGCATTCAGGTAATGGCGGTCACTTTTATCGGGCACCAGCGACCTTCGATAGATATCAATAACCGTTGTAGTAGCAAGGGCATTTAATTCAGATGAAGTTGAGGACATAGCGGCAGAAAAGATGACCGCTATTAGTAACCCTACCAGTCCTATCGGTAAATATCGTGTAATGAAGGTGATGAATACGTAGTCTTCATCATTTGTTTTGGCGAGTGGGTTATTCGCAGCGATTAAAGCCGCTGCTTCGGCACGCAATTCTTTTTCTTGCTGTTGATAGTCATACAAACTAGCCTGGTAGTTTTCAACGGCCGCTTGATCCTTCCTTTCTAGCGCATCAGCTAATTGACGTGCTGTTTCCTGGCGCCCTATGAACAACTGCTCATGTTCATTTTCCAAAGCTTGATAGTCCATCTGGGCTACACCGTCCAAAGCCTCCAGGTTAGAAGCATTAAAATGGAGTGGTGGTTTAACAAAAAGGAAAAAAACGAAGACCAATACCCCTACAAACAGTACTAAAAACTGCATGGGCACTTTAAAAATCCCATTAAACAAAAGCCCTAGACGACTCTCAGTCAATGACTTGCCAGATAAATACCGCTGAACCTGGCTTTGGTCGGTCCCAAAATAGGATAGGAATAAAAACACGCCTCCCAGCATACCGGACCAAAAATTATAGCGCTTGGACAGGTCAAATTCAAAGCTGACCACATTGAGTTTCCCCATTTTTCCGGCAATCCCCAGGGCATCGTTAAACGAAATATCCTGGGGCAATTGGTAAGCCAGGATTCCAGCCGCAATAAACATGCCCGCCAAAATGACGATCATTTGTTGCTTCTGCGTTACACTAACGGCCTTGGTACCACCGGCCACGGTGTAGAAAATCACAATGGCACCTATGAAGAGATTGGTGAGCGTTAAATTCCATCCCAGGATCGCAGATAATATAATGGCAGGTGCATAAATGGTGAGACCAGCTGCCAGACCTCGCTGAACCAAAAACAGAACGGCTGTGAGGGTTCGGGTCCGCCTGTCAAACCTTCCTTCCAGGTATTCATAGGCCGTATACACTTTCAGCCGATAGTAAATCGGCAACACGAAAATACATAAGAAGACCATCGCAACTGGCAATCCAAAATAGAATTGGGCGAATCCCATTCCATCAAAATAGGCTTGGCCGGGCGTTGAAAGAAAGGTAATAGCACTGGCCTGGGTGGCCATGATGCTGAGTCCAATTGTCCACCATGGCAGGTCCCTATCGCCGAGTAGATAACTCTGAACTGAATTGACATTCCTGGTTTTCCATACCCCATAAGCCACTATAGCAAATAAGGTACCCGACATAACGATCCAGTCAACTAAATGCATGCAAAAGGCAGTTGAAAGCTAGGAGAAGTAGCGAGTAAACAGGTAGAAAAGGATGATGAACAGGGCATGAATCATCAAAACGAGTACATATACTCGATTCCAGTTACCCAAAACAGGAGGGCTATCATCGTCATAGTCCGGCTGGTCAGCGGACTCCAGTTTTTGTAGTTGCATAGGGCCGATATTGATACCATTTTTTAGAAAGAATGTCACCATTCCTGTAATCATTCTTTCTAAAAATCGGCAAATGCACCAATTTAAGGACTTCGTTTCTTCTCGGTGTAATTTTAGAAAATCTTGTGATTTGGGTTAAGAATACCTTAAGGTTTGGAATGCTTCCCAATTGAAATCAAATTGGCAAAAAGGCGGTAAGCTCCCGGAACTCCGGCCGGCAACTCCCTAAAAAAAGATAGGCCTGTATAAATGTAGTGGCCCTGTCCATGACGGGCTACCAATAGGCTTCCGTCTTTTGGTTCTTCTCCTGGGTCGTTACAGCTCAGAATAGCCTCAAAAGAGGGTCCCCATTGGTCCGGGAAATAGAGTCCCCGCTCCTGAACCCAGCCTTCAAAATCTTTTTCAGTGATGCGATTTGGAAAATTTAGCACCTCATGGTCCGGCTTCAGGAAACGTATCTCCGCATCTTCTACGGTAACCCGATCGCGAGAGAGCTCCAGTGAGTCCGGTGCCAATGCCTCTGGCGGTATTTTCAATCTGAAACTGGTATTGTATTGAACCAACAAGGTGCCGCCCTTCTTGACGTATTCCATCAACTCTGCCTGCAGGAAGCGGATGCGTTCCCGGGTATTGTAGGCCCGTACACCGGTTATCACTGCATCAAACTGAGCTAGTTGGTCTGCTTTTATGGCTTCATCCTCCAGCACCGTCACCTGATAGCCCATTTGAGCTAAACTAGCGGGTACTTCGTCACCGGCACCCATGATGTAACCAATCTGCTCACCTGACCGCTTTAGGTCAACGTTGACCACCTTACCCTCGCTAGCCCGAAAAACTAATTGCCTGGGGATATGATCGTAGTCAATGGCAACCATTTCCTGACCAAAACGCTCATTGTCTACCTCTGCATAAGGCCTCACCCAGCCTTCACTTGGCTCTTTTGGCGGTGTCAATAAAAACTGTACCCGTTGCTCTCCATCCTTTAAAGCGATAGAAAAACTCGCTTCTTTAGGGGTGATAGTCCAACCTTCCGGAAGCTGTACCTTGACTTTTCCCTTTGTTTCAGATGCATGGGCGCGCACTACGATCTCAACTTGCTGAGGTTCCGGCTTTGTGAATATTTGTACTTTCTGATCGAGTGAAAGACTAACCTCCGGTAGTACTTCAAAGGGCTGGTAAACCTCTCCTTTAACGGGATCAGAGCTTCGAAAGACCACCTCCTTAACCCAACTTACCGGTTGGCCCTCCAATTCAAAATCAAAAGCAACCAAAAACTGGCGCGGTGTCTCCGGAAGACCACGCAGGTTTTGATCTTCTACATCGTACATACCCAACTCCCAGGATTTATTGAGCCAATAGGCATTTGAGTAGGGAATATCCGTTGGTAGATGGACTTCTATTTCCTTTTCCCATTTTTCGTTTCCGGTGAGCTCAATCGTCATCGTGGTATCCCACAGGCCAGGAATCACACGGACCCCCTTAAACGCCAAGGCAATAGAGGATCGATTCACGGCCTCAAACGTTAATGCAACGGATTGACCCGGACAACTTGTAGCTTGTTTAGCTCGAGCTTCCAGAAAAAGGCCAAGGCAAGCTGCAATCAACTCCCTGGCTTCTTCAGCCTTAACGCGCTTCCAATACCCATCAGGAAGCGACTCGATCATCGATAAAACCTGTACCAGCTGAGGAACACTGTTGTGTGGAGCAGAAAAATCGAAGTCTTTTTCAATTGTTTCCAGCTGCTCACCGATCGGACCTCCACCCTCTACTCGCGTCCAGGAGGTATTTATTCCATCGAACGGATCAGACCGATCCTCGGGAAGATCTCCCTTCAATAGCTTTAGATACTCCAGGTTCTTGCCTCTGGTTCCGACTCTTCCAAATCCTTGACTTTTATGCTGGCTACGGCTTAGCGCCGATATTTCACCGTTGGAATACCCATTGGAAGGGTAGTATTCTCCTATATCCACCTTGACGAATTTCGATTTATCCATTTGTTCCCACTTCTTGGGCTTTCCTCGAAAAAACCAAGGTGTTATATTCATGAATAGCCGCTTGGGTTGCCAGACAGGAAGATCATTTAGCTGCTCAGGGTGAACAGATTCCTTCCCTACCAGATCAAAAGCTTCCACACTTAACATGGCAGAAGCGGTATGGTGACCATGTGTTTTGTGTTCCCCGGTATGGTCAAATCGATTTATGATAATATCAGGCTGCCAACGCCGGATTACCCAGATCACGTCCGCCAGTACATCCTCCTTGTCCCAGATCTGAAAGGTCTCATCGGGCGTTTTGGAGTACCCGAAATCATTGGCTCGGGAGAAAAATTGACTTCCTCCATCTATTCGCCGGGCAGCCAGTAGTTCCTGGGTACGGATCATCCCTAACAATTCCCGAATCTCCGGTCCAATTAAATTTTGCCCGCCATCTCCCCGGGTCAAAGACAAGTAAGCCGTTTTTGCTTTGACCTTGTTGCTCAAATAAGCAATCATGCTGGTATTCTCATCATCCGGATGGGCCGCCACATAAAGAGCAGAACCCAGAAAATTCAATTTTTGAATCCCCTCATGAATATCGGCGGAAGTCCATCGTTGAGGGGCCTGAGCCAGGGTGAAAAAGGGAATCAGGATCATTAATAGCCCGATCGAGTAGCGGATCCGCATGTTTCGGAAGTTTATTTGTGAAAAGACGGTTAAAGATAGAAAGTTCAACACATTGGGAGCGGCAAAGCAGATGACAACAAAAGCAGTTACCTTTGCCGTCCATATTAAGCTAAACGAAAGACATTCGAATAGATGGATACCCCAAAGAAATACGTTTGCATACACGGCCACTTTTATCAGCCACCCCGCGAAAATGCTTGGCTGGAAGAGGTCGAAACAGAAGATAGCGCTTCCCCTTTTCACGATTGGAACGAACGAATCAACTTTGAATGCTATGCCCCCAATACGGCTGCCCGCATTCTGGATCATGACAATAGGATCATCCAGATCGTGAATAATTATTCCCACATAAGCTTCAACTTCGGCCCTACACTATTGTCCTGGATGGAACGGTCGGATCCTGAAACCTATGCTGCCATCCAGCAAGCCGACCGAATCGGAAGCGTCCGTTTTGGAGGTCATGGACCGGCTCTTGCCCAGGTATACAATCACATCATTATGCCGCTGGCAAACCGGCGAGACAAGGAAACCCAAATCATCTGGGGTCTACGGGATTTTGAACACCGCTTTCAACGCGCTGCGGAAGGGATGTGGCTAGCAGAAACTGCCGTGGATGACGAAACGCTGGAAATATTAGCCGAAAATGGGATTGCTTTTACCCTTTTGGCTCCACGCCAGGCAAAAGCTATTCGTCCAATTGGCGCTCGCAAATGGACCAGCATGGACCACGGAGGCATCGACCCAACTTGCCCCTATTTATATCGCTTGCCTTCTGGCAGGTCCATTGTTTTGTTTTTCTACGATGGACACGTATCCCAGGGAGTCGCCTTCGAAGGGTTGCTCAATAATGGACAAGCATTTGCCAATCGTATCCTGGGCACCCTATCAGATGACAATCGCCCGCAACTAGCCCATATCGCAACCGATGGCGAAAGCTATGGTCATCACCATCGATATGGTGAAATGGCCCTGGCTTCTTGCCTGAAACACATTGAGAATTCGGGTGTTGCCGGGTTAACTAATTATGGAGAATATTTGGAGAATTTCCCTCCGGAATTTGAAGTCCAGATTCACCAGGATAGTTCCTGGAGTTGTGTGCATGGAGTTGAACGATGGCGGTCCAACTGCGGGTGCAATTCCGGTGGTCGTCCCGATTGGAACCAGGAGTGGCGAGCCCCGCTACGCAACGCCCTCGATTGGCTGCGAGATGAGCTCAGCCAAATGTATGAACAGGAAACAGAATCCTGGTTTGCTGACCCTTGGGCTATTCGGAATCAATATATCGAGTGTATTCTCAGTCGAAAAAAAGCAAACCTGAATCAATTCGTTGAGAAGGTAACCGGAAAGAAAGTAACAGACGATCAAAAGACACATCTATTGCGGTTGCTCGAAATGCAGCGAAATGCTCTGTACATGTATACGAGTTGTGGGTGGTTCTTTGATGAGGTCTCAGGCATCGAGACGGTACAAATCCTGCAATATGCCTATCGAGCGATCGACTTTGCCAAAAAAGTAACGAATCGGGATCTGAAATCGGAGTTTATTAATTTGTTAGAAAAGGTACCTAGTAATGTACTTTCAAATGCTGCCGAAGGGCTAAGGCTGTATGTCGAGCCAAAACATATTGACCTTACCCGGGTGGGTATGCATTATGCTGTTTCTTCCCTATTTGAAGACTATCCCACCGAAAAGCGTTTTTTCAACTATTGGACATCTACCCAAGGCTTTGAACGTCTAAAAGCGGGGGTCCAACGCCTAACTGTCGGTCGTACCGTGGTTCGATCGGTTCTTACCCATTCGAACAAGGAATTTTGCTTTGCCGTCCTGTACCTGGGCCAGCAAAACCTGATTGGTAACATCAGGACAGATATGTCAGAAGCTGAATTTGAAGAAATGAAACGCCAGATTTCCGATGCCTTCCAATCTACCAACCTGGGTGAAGTGATCGGTATTATGCAGAATTTCTTTGGTTCCCGGAAGTACTCTATCCGTCACCTGTTCAAAGATGAGCGTCAGAAGATTTTGCAGGAAATAGCTGGAAAGAGCCTTCGGAAGGCCGAACTTGCCTTTCGTGAAATATACAATGATACCTACCAACTGATGGCCGGTATGATCAACGCGGGGATCCCCATTCCCGACGTTTATTTGAGCACAGTAGGCCATATTATCAATCAGGAGCTACAGAAACAATTTACCAACCAGTTTAATCTGGATGAATTGAATTACCTCGCCACTGAAAAAAATAAATGGGGGATACAACTGCAGGACGAGCCTACTCTTCAGCTGAAAGCTAGCGAATATTTCTTCAGGCAAATTCAAACGATCGATCCACAAGCGGATACCGATCAGACCCATTTGATCCAAAATCTGATCGAAGTCATCAACCTGACCAATTCAATGGGATTAAGCCTTAACCTTTGGAAATCGCAAAACCATTTCTTTTATCATTATTTACGATTCCAACAAGGAGAGTTAGGGTTTCCAAATGAAGCATGGAAAGAAGCCTTCCTTAGGTTGGGAGAATCTATTGGAGTAAATACCTCAGTAAGTCACCTTCAACTGGCAAGCGTAAGCCCCTAAAGGCAGAATAAAACTGAAGCCCTGATCTTTTTGGTACAGGGCTCTATTTCTTAAAATCTGGAAAACTGGTACCAGCCCCGGCTGGGCGCTGTACGATCTGTCCGAAAATAGATTCTGGACTCAGTTCAGCCTCTACTACATCATCATCGTCTTCATCATCTACGCCATCTTGCACTTCTTTAACCTTCAATTTAGGATTGATGTGCATGTAATCCATTTCATCATACTCATAAATCGACCAACGCCCCCACTTGTATTCCAGCGCTGTTAGGTTTTCTATCCAGTCTCCTGAATTGAGGTAGGTCACCTTATGGCCATTCTTTTCGGTCATACGCATTTGGGGTCTATGAATATGCCCACAAATGACATAGTCATATCCTTGTTCATGCGCCAGAGATATAGCGGTATCTTCAAAATCTGAAATGAATTTGACTGCCTCTTTTACACTATCCTTTACTCTTTTGGCAAAAGACATGCGCGGCAAACCCATCGCCATCCGGATGTTATTGATGGCCCGGTTGACAAGGATCAGGAGGTCGTAACCTTTCCCCCCTAATTTGGAAATAAAAGGAGAATACCGAATAAACACATCAAAGATGTCTCCGTGAAAGATCCAATAGGATTTTCCGCCCAAATGAAGAATCATTTTATCGCGGAGATGGACATTCCCTGAAGAAAAATCCGAATACCGCCGGAGCACATCATCGTGGTTACCTGTAATATAGTAGACCTTAGTGCCTTTGGCCGCCATTCTCAGAATACGTTGGATTACCTGGAGGTGTTCCTTGGGAAAATAGCGTTTCCTGAATTGCCACATATCAATAAAATCTCCATTTAAGATTAATGTCCCAACCTTAATGGATTTAAGATAACTGAGCAATTCCTTGGCATGGCAGCCATAGGTACCTAAATGAGTATCCGATAATATGACAATATCTATTTCGCGCTTCATAATTGACTAACGAGAGTACAAATTAATTAATGCAAGGTCCTAGCTATTTGTAAAATGTGCGTAAATAACACATTATCAAATACTTAATTTAGGAAACGGGTATACAGCCCGGGATAGTTAACTAGCGATCTACCCGAATGGATCCAAATTTGGTGCTCCATCCACTAATTTTCGAATCGCCAACGCAGCCCTATGCGAAACCCGGTACCGGTAGGAACCGGATAAAATCCGGTGAGATAAAAGAATCGATCCTGGAACGAAGAGAATAAGCGCTCCATATTTTCCCACTTTACAAAAGCCTTGAACTTGGTGATCCGCAAGGCGAAAAAACCATCTATCGAAGGATAAAACTCGGCAGGTCTTCCATTTTGAATTACAAACTGACCGGTCAATGGCATATAGTAGTCCGGGAAAAAGGTAGTTGCATATCGCCCGTCAAAACCAATCTTGACATTGAGCACTCTAAACCAAAGCCCTCGGTAGTATAGGCTATGTTTACCAAATAACTCCGGAAGCCGTATGATATCGGATTCCGTGCTTTGCTGGCCAACGAGGGAATTATCCAGGTGGAAATTCCAAAATTTGAAATTGGCATGTAATCCCAATTGAAAGACACTAATCGGTGCAGATGACTGCTGAGACAGGGCCGCCGAATCAAAATACACGTAGTTATTCAGCAAGTGATACCCGGCTTCTATTCGGAGATTCAGTTTAGGGAATCGAATCCCTCCCGTGACAGAAGTAGCCAGCGTTTTTCGTAAATCCCGATTCCAGACATCCGTTTCCGTCAAAATAAAGCGCTGCTTAATCCAATCGGGAGTGAATAATTGATTTTCGAAGCGTGCATACAATCCGATAAATGGACCAATTGCAAAATCAAAATCACCTCCTATCCGGTAATCCCCTCCATTGTCCAGCAACCCGAGATGCCCAAAGGCTCGAATACGAATTTTTGAAGAAGGCGCAAAGGAAGCTTCCCCTTCCAGAAAAAGGTTATTGAGCGTGGAATCCACTGGGGATTGGTCCAGTGTATGCAGCACATGGCGTACACCTACTTTTATGCCTCCCTTTTGCCGCCGAGGCGTAAAAGGTCCGCCTGGATCCAAGCCGGCAAAACTTATGTAAAAGCGGTTGTCGAGCCGATTATGGGTAAGCCTGAATCGGCCTCCACGGGTATCTACGAGAAAGTCCGGGAAAATCTGGTAGAAAAGAGAGTCTTGTAAATCACCATTGGGAAACTCGTGGAAGGTCTTGTAATTGTCGTTACTAAACGCTATTTGATGCGTAAGTTGAATTCCCCTTTTGGTTTGTTTTGGCGAAGTAAGGGAGAAATGGTGGGTATAACCAAAAGTACGCGTCACATAGCGACTTTGCGCATTGGAAAGAAAGACCTCCGCAGATTGTGGTGTACTGAATTCATCCGTGCTGGTAGGCTCTACCTCAAGTCCTCCATTGTTCTCTTGCTCGATGATGTTGGTTGAAAAACCGAGGAAGCCTCGATAGCGTTTTCCTTTACTCTGAAAGAAAACCCCAACGCCTAGGGCAGTATTGCGGCTGTTTTGGTTGGGAAATTGGTTCCGGTCTCCCAATTGACTGATTCTCTTGTAATCTGCATTCAGGGACAGGTTTTTACCGAAACCTTTCCCCAGTCTTCCTTCTATGTATCCATCTGCCTGCTGTCCACCTTGTACGTAGCCAACGTCCGTGTAGGCCCTTCCTACACGGAAATAGGGAATACTATCAAAAGGAATAGAGTAAATATCGAACTGATAGGAACCCACGTGAAAACCCTGACGAAAGGGTAACGTAAACCAGATCGGCCGCGCTGCAGACCCCAGGGTACCAAGCGTGGCATAATCCACCTCCCGCTCTCGGGCAGGATCGAATTGCTGAACCCTAGGACCAAGAATAGAGTCCAGAAAATCGAATTCCTGATCCGGATTTAGGGCAAAATATTTGAAAATACCAACGGTATCGGGTTCATCTAACACTTCTCCCTGGTCACTTTGCCCTGCCGATCCGCTAGTTGGTCCCCCAAATGGAATATTTTGAGCGTAAGAAGAAGCGACAAACAGGATAGCTGAAACCCAAAGGAGCCCTATCCTTAAACCAATGCCAGCAATCCTCCGCGCTTTCCACATAATAAGCATACCGGGCCGGGCCGGCTTTTTTCCATTAAGCCTTCATATCCAGAACGGCGGGACTCATTCCCATATTGGAAAAGCCACCATCATGATAGAGGTTTTGCATGGTCACCATTCGGGAAAGATCGGAGAACAGTGTGATGCAATAGTCGGCACATGTGTCTGCTGATGCATTTCCAAGAGGAGACATTTTATCCGCGTAATCAAAAAACACGTCAAATCCTTTAACACCGCTCCCCGCCGTTGTTTTGGTAGGTGACTGGGAAATGGTATTCACCCTGACCTTGTCGCGGTTGGCAAAGTGGTAGCCAAAACTCCTGGCAAAAGACTCTAATAAGGCCTTGGATTCAGCCATCTCGTTGTAATCCGGGAAGGTACGCTGCGCCGCGATATAAGTCAGCGCTAAAATGGACCCCCACTCCTGCATGGCTTCCATCTTCCACAGGGTCTGCATGACCTTATGAAAGCTGATGGCAGAAATATCAAAGGTCTTCTGCATCCAGTCGTACTTAAGGTCGGTATAGGCCCTACCCTTCCGTACGTTCAGGGACATACCTATGGAATGAAGTACGAAGTCCAGTTTACCGCCTAACACTTCCTGACTTTTATTGAACAAGGACTCTAAATCCTCCAAACTAGTCGCATCGGCTGGAATCACCTCTGTTTCCAGCTTATCAGCCAGTTTCTGAATCTCTCCAAACCGCAAAGCGACTGGTGCATTCGTCAAGGTAATGGTCGCACCCTCTTCAACACAACGCTCAGCCACTTTCCAGGCAATTGAATTCTCGTCCAGGGCGCCAAAAACGACGCCTCGTTTTCCCGCTAACAGCTGATGGGCCATAATCTTCAGTGAGTTTATTTGAGGTGCAAAAATAGCAGAATTCAGAGATAGATTATTTGTGGGCCAATGGAACTGGGATTTTGGGACCGAGAAAGGGTATCAAGTACATACTCGGAATAAAGGAAGAGGGAAATCCTCCCGCTTCAATCCAGTTTCGGCCAAAGTCTAGGGTGATCTTTTCAACCTATACTCAACAATTCCTTTGCATTTTCTATAGCGGACTCCGTAGGTGGGCTCTGGCTGAGCATGGTCGCAATAGCCCGGATTCGTTCCTCTTGATCCAGTAATCGAATTCGGGAAAAAGTTCGGTCTTCAGTTACATGCTTATAGACGAAATAGTGAGCGTCTGCCTTGGAAGCGATTTGGGGCGAATGGGTAATATTGATCACCTGATGCCTATCTGACAACTCTCGGAGGATACTGCCCATTTTTAGGGCGACATCGCCGGAAACACCGGTATCAATTTCATCAAAGATCAAGGTGGGAAGTGGAATCGCATCCGCAACCAACGCTTTAGTCACCAAAGTCAATCGGGCTAGTTCACCGCCTGAAGCAACCTCCTTGATCGGTTGCATGCGAGCGCCCCGATTAGCGGAGAATAGAAAGCTAACCTCGTCCTTTCCTACCGGTCCTAGGTCTGGTAAGGTGCCTACTACAACCTCCATACGGGCGTGTTCCATGGACAATTGAGCCAATTGCCGGATAACGCGTTGTTCAAAATCAGGAATTACTGCAACCCGGTTTTCATGTAAGGTCAAAGCCATCACCTCCAGCGCTTCCTTATCCTGTTGAATACTGGATTCCAGGGCATCGATATCACCCGCTTTGCGATCTGTTTGTTCCAGCCTTTCCCGAAAATCTTCTCGTAACTTGATAAGTTCGGAAATGCTGTTTACCTGATGTTTTTTCTGGAATCGGTAAATAAGATCCAATCGCTCCTGAACTTCTTGTAAACGCTCGGGCTGGTACTCCGTTTCTTCGGCCAGTGATTCACTATCTCTCGCCAACTCCTGGAGTTCTAATCGTATTCCGGTAAAGCGACGAATCAATTCCCCAACAGCTCCTCCGATCTTCTCCAAAGGAAGCAATTGACTACTCAATTGATCCAACTGCTCCAAAACAGACATTTCGTTTTCACTTAACAATCGATGCAGTTGCCCAAGGCTGCGCTGGATTTCTTCGGCATGGCTTAACCGGTCCATAATATCCTCCAATTCTCCCTGTTCACCTTCCTTTAATGCTGCCTTATCCAATTCGTCCAATTGAAACTGAAGGAAATCACTTTCTTGCTGAGACCGATGTAGAGCTTCTTTCCACCGCTCCAGTTCTCGAATAGCATGCCGGTAACGGGCGTATCGTTCCCGATAATCTGCTAGCAATTCTTTATGATCCGCTAGCGCATCCAGCATGCGCAGTTGAAAAGAAAGATCCTGCAAATCAAGCGTATCAAACTGTTGATGGAGATCAATAAGAGCGGAACTCAGCTTTTGGACTACCGAAATATGGGCTGGAGAATCGTTTATAAAGGCGCGGCTCTTGCCCGATGGGAGTATTTCTCTGCGAACGATCAGGTCTGGCTCGTAATCCAGATCATGCTCCGCAAAGAATCCTTGTAGCGCATACTTGCGAATATTGTATTCAGCTTCAACTACGCACTTGCGCGTAGTATCGTATAAGGCTTTGGTATCCGCCCTATTGCCCATAATTAAGCCGAGGGCTCCCAGTAAGATGGACTTTCCCGCTCCGGTCTCCCCGGTAATTATCGTTAGCCCTTTGGAAAAGTCAATTTTTAACTCCTCGATTAGGGCATAATTTCGAATTTCGAGACTGTTTATCATGTTGGCCTCAACTAATGATTGCGAAGGAATTTCAACCCAAAATTATCAACCTTACCTTCGCTCCCTGTTTTCACTTGTTCAAAAATAGTGGTTTAGGGTTTAAATGCTCTATTTTTGCTATTCTACTAATTCAATCCGAGAACCATATGAATAAATTTTGCATCCTGATCTTCATTGTTATCGGGCTATGGGCATGCCAGCAAGATCCTACGGCGAACTGGAAAGAGACCGACCTGCTATCCTATGGTATACCGGTCACCATTATCGCCCCGGATAGCGCGGAGATTAAATCTGGTCCCTTGGGCCCCTATCAGGAAGTGACGCTGCGGAGCGAGGAAGGGTACTCCATTCAGATTTTGGCTTCCAGGGCCAAAACCACGGATATTGCTCAACTGAAAGCAGAGCAATTGGCTTTTGTCAAGGATAACCCATATTATCAAAAACTGATACGCGAAGAGGAGTCCGGATTTATTTTCGAAACGGCAATTGATTCCAGTTCGGTCAGCTATGGATTTAGATTCATTAAAGTGCAGGGCGATCAGGAATACGTATTTCGCGAAGGGCTGGCCGGTTTTTTCACTAAAGACCAGGTTGAAAGAATGTACGATAGCGTACAATAGGTTCTGTTTGTACAAAAATGGAAGAAGCCCAATTCCAAGGGATTGGGCTTCTTCTATTGTATCACTTGCCAAGCGCCTTACAGATTAGAGGCTCCTGGGTTAGCGTCGTTATACCGCTTGGTGACGGCATCCCAATTGATTACATGGAAAAAAGCGCCAATGTAATCGGGGCGGCGGTTTTGGTAGTTTAGGTAATAGGCATGCTCCCATACATCAAGTCCCAAAATAGGAGTACCCTGCTTTTCAGCTACGTCCATTAAAGGATTATCTTGATTTGGCGTGCTGGTAATAAAAAGCTTATCGTCTCCATCCACACAAAGCCACGCCCAGCCAGAGCCAAATCGGGTAGCGGCCGCTTGAGCAAAATGTTCTTTAAAACTGGCAAAAGAACCAAAATCACGCTCAATAGCCTTGTGAATGTTCATTTGAGCGGAAGGTTCGCCCCCTCCATCGGGAGACATTACTTGCCAAAAGAGACTATGGTTGTAATACCCACCGCCATTATTCCGAATGGCAGGGCCGTGCTTGGATACCTCTGCAAGGATGTCCTCAATTTTTTTCCCTTCGTGCTCGGTACCTTCTAATGCAGCATTCAGCTTATTGGTATAACCGGCATGGTGCTTCCCATGGTGAATTTCCATGGTTCGTGCATCAATATGCGGTTCGAGAGCATCAAAAGAATAGGGCAAATCAGGTAGTTGGAAAGCCATAAAGACTATGATTTATTTGGGTGAACAAATGTGAGTCTACGCAAAGGAAATTATTCCTCGGTTTATTTTTCTAACGTCTTGGTCCGTTTTAAGTTTTTTAACCACGGTGCTTACTGGTATGAAATAAATCAATAAGGAAAATCAACTTGGACCTGCTTGCATATACCGATCTATCAATTCTTCTCCTGCCGGGATAAATGCACCTTGGCCAAAGCCTATTCTCTTTACTTCATTTTCCATTTATCCCCTAACTTTGGTGATCGACCAATCCAGTAAAACCCATATGAATACCAGACAAGAAAAAGACAGTATAGGACCTATTGAAGTGCCTTTGGATGCCTACTGGGGGGCCCAGACCCAGCGCTCTATCCAAAATTTCAAAATTGGAGGGCAGCAAATGCCAAAGGAAATCATCCGCGCCTTTGCAATTCTCAAGAAAGCGGCTGCGCAAGCCAATCAGGACCTGGGGGTGTTATCCAACGACAAAGCGGCTCTGATTGCTCAGGTGTGCGATGAAATTCTCCAAGGGCAGCTAGCAGACCAATTCCCGTTGGTAGTTTGGCAAACCGGTTCCGGCACACAAAGCAATATGAATGTCAATGAGGTGGTAGCCAATCGCGCGCATGTGGTGCAAGGGGGCTCCTTGACTGACCCGGAAAAAGTATTACACCCGAATGATGACGTAAATAAGTCCCAATCATCGAATGATACTTTTCCGACTGCCATGCATATCGCTGCCTATCAAAAATTAGTTGAAGTAACCATTCCTGGTTTGGAATTGCTTCGCGACACCCTGAAGGCAAAAAGCGAAACCTACATGAATGTCGTCAAAATAGGTCGGACCCATTTTATGGATGCGACTCCATTGACGGTGGGACAAGAACTATCCGGATATGTAAGTCAGCTGGATCACGGCATTAAAGCTATTCAGCATACCCTTCCGCATTTGGCCGAGTTGGCCCTGGGTGGCACGGCTGTGGGAACTGGACTCAATGCGCCAAAGGGATACGCTGAACTGGTAGCTGGCAAAATCGCTAACCTTACTCAGCTGCCTTTCGTAACCGCCGAGAATAAATTTGAGGCCCTGGCCGCGCATGACGCCATAGTAGAATCTCATGGAGCACTCAAAACCGTAGCCTGTTCCCTAATGAAGATTGGTAACGATATCCGCATGTTAGCCAGTGGGCCGCGATCGGGAATAGGAGAGCTCACCATACCAGCTAATGAACCGGGCTCTTCCATCATGCCCGGCAAAGTGAACCCCACCCAGGCAGAGGCGTTGACTATGGCAATGGCTCAGGTTATCGGCAATGATGTAGCAATAAACGTAGGCGGTATGAACGGGCAGTTTGAACTGAATGTGTTCAAACCGGTGATGATCTACAACTTCTTGATCTCTGCCCAACTCATTGGAGATGCGTGCAGAAGTTTCAATGACAACTTGGCTGTAGGCTTGGAACCCAACAGCAAGCGCATTCAGGAACATTTAAAAAACAGCCTGATGCTGGTAACGGCCTTAAATACTAAGATTGGATACGAAAAAGCAGCTTCAATTGCTAAGAAAGCGTATGCGGAGGATAAAACACTGAAGGAGGCTGCTATAGAACTGGGACTCTTAACGGAGGAACAATTTGAAGAGTGGGTTCGTCCTGAGGAAATGATTGGGACTTTGTAAAAAAAAGAAGGGGCTGTTTCGAACAGCCCCTTTATATCCGCTATTACCAGCGATCAAAGTTTCTCCTTGGCGAGGAAGATCGTCTCTCCCGTGGTTCAGCCTTTTTCACCACAATGGTGCGGCCCGCCAGTTGCGATTCGTTCAATTGCTCAATGGCTGCTGTAGCTTCATCATCGTTAGGCATCTCCACAAAACCGAAGCCGCGCGAACGCCCAGTCTCACGATCGAAGATTACTTTGGCAGAATCTACTACGCCAAAAGTTTCAAAAGCTTGTCTCAATTCTTCATCGTTTGTACTGAAATTGAGCTTAGCAACAAAAATATTCATCTCAAAAAAATTAAATGGAAAAAAGAATTACCGGAAATTATGGTCGGAAGTGCAGCGTTCCACAAACCGACAGGACTTTGAATCAATGGAACCTAAAAGCACTTGCCGATAATTAACAGAACTAAAAAGGTCAGTCGATTGAGTATCAAAATCATGACAAAGATAAGGGGAAAATATTTCAAGATCTCGAAATCTTTCTTCTTGGCCCCTTCTAAACCTATTCTACGAGGTTCGAAAGCCTATCTTTCATTCCTTTTGGGAGGTGTATTTCTGTTTTTCCTGGCCTCCTGTCAGTTGAGGGACCAGAAGCGATCCGAAAACCTCACCCAGCTCTACTTTGCCCAAAGTATCGATGCTTCTCGAATTTTGACCGCAGATCCCAAAGAGGCTTACTTTGAACGAGTTGGGAAAGTAGACATTGGTATTCAACTAGATACATGCCTCCCTGAAACCCTAACCAGCACGGATGCCGTCGAGCTGCTCAAGGCAACCCTCGCCCAGGACGTCCTCCCATTCTCGGAAGCCGAAATCAATAAATTACGTGCCCAACTGGGCATTATTCGCCAATGGTGTCAGGATCTAAATCCAGCTCTACTGCCGGACACTCTAAATCTATTGAAAGTTGGAGGCCGGCATTATGGTGAGGGTACCTTTTATACGAGAGGAAAAACCATCGTGATCCCTTCTCAGGCTTTGGAGCGTCCCAATTTACAGGCCCTACGAAAGACCTTGCTGCACGAAATCTTCCACATTTATTCCCGCTTCCATCCAGCTCAAAAAAATGCATTGTATGAATTGATTGGTTTCAAAAAACAAGCAGGGAAAGTCGTCTGGCCCAAATCCATTCAAGAAAAATTGCTGCTAAATCCGGATGGCCTGGATTACCGGCATGCCATTCGATTGAAAGAGAACGACTCCCTGGCAATACCGGTTTTACTGTCCAACGAGCCCTGTTTTAAGAAAGAAAAATCGGGCTATTTCGCCTACGCAGGTCTAAAATTAATCCCAGTCCGAGTGGATCAAAAGCAGGATGTACTTCGCGTTTCGCCCGACACTGTACTGAACTACCTAGATTATCCTTCCTTTTTTGAACAGATTACAGACAACACCTCCTACGTAATCCATCCGGATGAAATCCTGGCAGATAATTTTGCCTTACTGTTGCTATCCAAGTACGATCCCGATCCACGTAATGAGGTTACTTTTTCCGGAGAGGGGGCCATACTACTAAGGGAAATGGAAACTATAATTTCAGCGTCAGGAATCAAATGAAAATATTTGGTCGAACCATACGAAAAAGATGGGCCTTCTCGGCAAGCCTATTCGGTATTGGCCTGACCTGGTTGCTGTTTTGTTTACCATCACCCTTATTTGATGTGCCTTACAGCAGGGTATTAGAAGACCGAAATGGCAACCTGCTGGGAGCTAGAATCGCCGCAGATGGACAATGGCGTTTCCCCGGTTCCGATTCAGTACCTCTCGTATTTGCGCAGGCCTTGATCACCTTTGAGGATCGAAGATTTTGGTCACACCCAGGCGTGGACTTGCTGGCTATGGCACGAGCGCTTCGGCAGAATATCCGTGCGGGAAGCGTTGTTAGTGGCGGAAGTACATTGAGTATGCAAGTGATTCGAATGGCTCGTGGCAACAGAAAGAGAACCCTTTGGAATAAGGCCCTGGAAACCATAATGGCGGTCCGATTGGAACTCGCCTATTCGAAACACGAGATTCTTGGACTGTACGCTGCTCATGCACCTTTTGGAGGCAATGTCGTTGGATTGGAAGCTGCTGCATGGCGTTATTTTTCAAAACCTCCAACTCAGCTAAGCCGTGCAGAAGCAGCAACGCTGGCAGTATTACCCAATAGTCCGGCCCTTATACATCTTGGAAGAAATCGGCAGGCCTTGCAAAAGAAACGGGATCGTTTACTGCAAACCATGGCCAAACGCAATGGGCTGGATTCGATGTCTCTTACCCTGGATTTGGCAGAGCCTTTACCAGCGCACCCCATACCACTTCCCAACCTGGCACCCCATCTACTTGAACACTTATTTCGTCAGAAAAAACCAGGAAGGATTAGAAGCACCCTGGATCAAGATTTGCAAGCCAGAGTGATCCAATTGGCCAACCGGTACCATACCCGCCTTCAAAAGAATGAGATACACAACCTGGCTGCGGTAGTGGTAGATCTGAAGACAAATGAGGTGGTTGCTTATCTGGGCAATGCACCAAATGCGGGAAAAGCCCATGAAGAGGCTGTAGATCTCGTATTGTCGCCCCGAAGCACTGGAAGCATCCTTAAGCCATTCTTGTATGCCTACAGCCTCCAGGAAGGGCAGATTCTTCCTTCAACTTTACTAAGGGACATTCCAATCATCATAGACGGGTTTCGCCCCGAAAATTATAAGCCGGAGTTTTCCGGTGCCGTAGCAGCCGATCTAGCCTTGGCCAGATCCTTAAACGTGCCTTTTGTCAACCTTTTACAGACCTATAGTGTCGAAAAGTTTCATTTTCGCTTGCGCAAGATTGGTTTGAGTACGATTCACTTCCCACCGGAGCATTATGGCCTTTCGCTTATCCTAGGTGGTGCAGAAGCCACCCTTTGGGACCTTACTTCCGCCTATGCAGGCATGGCCAAGACGCTCCTGTATGCAGAAGAAAACTACGGTATGTACGCTGCAAACAGTTTGGCTCCTCCAAGCCTCATCAGAGAAAGTATTCAAGACAAGGAAGAAGGGGCTCTTCAAAGCGAACCGATCCACATCAGTGCAAGTGCCAGTTGGTACACCTTTCAAGCTATGCGAGATTTGGAGCGACCGGAAGGACTTCGAGGATGGGAGCATTTCAATTCGGCTTTTCCAATCGCCTGGAAAACAGGTACGAGCTATGGTTTTCGAGACGCTTGGGCGATTGGCCTCACTCCGGACTATGCCATCGGCGTATGGGTTGGCAATGCAGATGGGGAAGGCCGGCCGGGGCTGGTTGGAGTTCGTACAGCAGCTCCTGTTTTATTTGCCATTACCCGCCAATTGGACCTGGAAGGAGATTGGTTTGATAAACCGGTAGATGAAATGGTTCAACTTGCCGTTTGCAAAAAAAGTGGCCTGAGAGCCTTGAACATTTGCCCTTCTGAAATGCGATGGGTGCCCAAAGCAGGTATTAAAGCCAAAAACTGTCCAAATCACAAAACCTACCTACTTTCCCAAAATCAGCAATTCAGAGTCACGCAGACTTGTTCAGAAGGCCAATCGGCTCAATCAAAGGTCTTTTTTGTACTTCCGCCTGCCCTGGAATACTATTATCGCCGGTTCAATGCAGGCTATCAATCTTTACCGCCCTTCGCTCCAGGCTGCGGTGCGGGGTCAGAAGAGCGCCAAATGGAACTTATATACCCTAGCCAGGGGAGTAAAATCCTGGTACCTGTAGATCTGGCCGGCAAAAGATCCAAGACCGTTTTCTCGGCAGCCCATCGGATGGCAAAAGCGAAAATTCATTGGCATCTGGACGAGCATTACCTGACCACCACTTCCGAATTTCACCAAATTGCTGTAGATCCCCAGCCTGGCCCTCATCGCCTGACACTGGTAGATGACCTGGGCAATCGAATTGTAAAGGACTTTGAAATTGTGGAGCGCCAATAAAAAAACCCACAATTCCAGTTAAGAAGTGTGGGTGAATAAAACATACTATGAGAAAACTTGCCACTAAAGTAAGCCCACAAAAGGAACCCGTTTGCCTACTTTTAGAAAGTGGTGGGTCTACTACGTGCAAGGGAATCCAGGCCTTAGAAAACGGGTTTTCAACGCATCCTGAGATCCAGGACAGGAATAACGATTTCGACTAACGTGCCCTTACCCTCTCCGCTTTCAGGATCTGTAAGGTCTTTGGTAGTAACAAACATTTTCCCTCTATTGGCTGACTGACTTAAAATGCGTAACCGCTCTTCTGTGATCCGCGTACCCATTGACTGGTGAGTACGGTATCGAGCATCAGCACGTTGCAGTTCCCGGGCTTTTTTGCGCCCTATGCCATTGTCTTCCACCTTGCACAATACGGTGTCTTGCCCGAGAGGCAAAAAAGAGATGGTGATCCTTCCGCTTTTCCGGGTTCGGAGCCCATGTTCCAATGCATTTTCCACGTATGGTTGGACAATCATCGTCGGGACACCTATAATGTCCTCTTCCAGGTCGTCATCGATAGAAATGGAAAACTCCATTTGGTCTCGAAATCGCAAGCGTTGGTTGATAAATAGATAATCGCCCAAAAATTCTACTTCTTTTTCCAACGAAATTACCTCTGCCTCCGAATACTCCAGACTTTGCCGCATGAGTTTGGCAAATCGAGCCAGGTATTTGGCAGCTGAAGTTACCTCATTGGAGGTGATGTAATTTTGGATAGCGTTAAGGGCATTATACAAGAAGTGCGGGTTCATTTGAGCCCGAAGTGCCTTGAGTTGCAACTGGGTAGCTTGAAGCCGAAGCATTTCAGATTCTTGCTTTCGCTTTTCTGCCTCGTACTTAACTTCCAATTCTACCTGGAGTCGTTTATTTACTTCCTCCATGTGGTTTTCCGCATACTGGGTATGCAGGAGGAGATATTCATATGCATTTTCAAAATCCTCATTAGTTGCATAAAAATTGGAAATATCACGGCTTACCCCTGCGAGCTGGCGGTGGTTATTTTGCTCCAAAGCCATTTTAAAAGCTTCAGAGTAATGCAGTAGAGCACTATCGGCCTGTTGAAGTTCTTCATACAAGCGGCCACGCCAACGCTCGATACGAGAAAGATTTTTAGTATCTGCAGGAACCTGGGTTCGAAAGGCCTCCTCCGCCTCATCAAACAGGGATAATGCCCCGGAGAAATCTTTTTGTTCCAGTCTACAAAAGCCCAGGTTGGCCAGTGCTGAAGCTTTTACACCGCTTCTGGGATCCTGAGGAGCCCGAATAACCCGTTGGAAATAGTCTTCTGCTTTTTCAAGTTCTTGCAAGGCCAGAAAACCAGTGCCCGCATTCAAATAGTGCCAGGCCAGTCTGGCACGCAGGCCCATACTTTCACACATCTGCACTACTCGTTCAAATGCACGAACGCTTTTTTCGCGTTCATCACTCAAACCATATACCTTTCCTAGTCCACTATAAATCAGCGTCAAAAAATAAAAATCCTTGAGCGTGAGATCATGCCCCAGCAATGTAATCCCCTTCTCGGCTTGCAACAGATCCTCTACAGCTTTTGAATAATTGCCATAGTGAAGCATGACAAACCCTTCTCGGCATATGAGTCTGGCTGTCAATCGCTTGTCAGGATAAGCCTTCAACAGGCGTTTAGCTTTATCAAGTAACTGGAACGCTTCATCCAGGTTGCCCAAGTTCATAGAGGTACCGGCAAAGTCGATTATTATTTCCGTTTGCTGGCTTAGGTCTCCTCGCTCTTCGACTAGCTGCAATGCCTTTCGGAAATGGGATTCGGCCTCTTTATACTCGTATTTAAGGTTGTGTACAAGTGCTTTGTGAACGTGATAATTGAGTTCGAGATCGGGGTTGGGATGATCAGCCAGAAGTACTTCCTGTTCTTCGAGTAATTTGTTTGCCCGAAAAATGTCAGTGAATGTATACCGCTTGACCAATTGATCAATCAGGAACCTTCGCTTTACGCCTTCCTCAAGCAGGGCCAACTCCTGTTCTAATTTCTCTTGCCCGGAGGAACGTAAACCGATTGACAAAACAACAGTAGATTAGTAAATAATGAAGAAAAGGACCGCAGTTGCAGCAACTGCGGTCCTTTCCAGGAATAACGAAAAAGATAAAGGCTATTGAGGTGTTATACCGCCGCAGCCATCATTCCATTGATTCTTGGATTTACCTTTACGTCCCCCAACAATTTTGGTCATTTCCTCTTTTTTGAGAGACTTTAGATCTTTCTTAAGATCTTCGAGATTTCTTTTGTCCTTTCCCATAGTTGTGAATTTGTAGGTGCTTACCCTGCTACGAAAATACAAAATTATGCCATTATTAACCACGAATAACTAACGAAAAATAGAGGAAAAGGATCATTTTTTTGTCCGTATTGAAAAATACAATACTCTGATCCTGCCAACTTTAATGCTCAGGCTTTTTCAAATCCCTTCCTGAAGCATTTTCATTTTTTCCATGAAGGCGGGTCTGCGGCGGCGAGAAACCTCAATGCGCATTCCATCATCCATGATAAGATAACCACCATCTCCTTTAACGAATTTTCGCATGTAGTTCAGGTTGATCACATGCCGCTTATGCACCCTGTAAAAATTATAGGGTTCCAGCATATCTTCATAGGCCTTAATGGTTTTGGAAGCAGTGATCCGCTCGCCTGAGTTGAGGAAAATATGCGTGTAATTATCTTCAGCCTCAAACCGTACAATGTCTTTGATATTGACAAAATAAATCCCGTCGAGGGCTGCAATACTAATTTTATTGAACAGATTTGGATTGTTAAAATGCTGTTGGAAAAGCTGCAAGCGTCGCTGCATTTCCTCTGGCTTACGCTCTTTAATCCGAGAAACTGCCTCTTGTAGTAAATCGGGATCAATCGGCTTTAGGACATAGCCAATAGAGCTGTATTCGCAAGCTTTGATAGCGTACTCTTCATATGCAGTAACGAATACTACTTCAAACTCAACGGGTTGAATCTGATTGAGAAACTGGAATACCAACCCATCTGGGAGACTAATATCCAGGAAGGCAACATCGGGCTTAAGTCCTTTTTCCTTGACCAAGGCCAAGGCACTTTCCACCGTCTGTGCTTCTCCGATCACATTTACTTCTTCACAATACCGGGCTAGCAGGTTTTTCAGGTTGTTTAATCCGTGGATTTCATCCTCCACGATCAAGGCATTAATTTCCATTGAGCGACAAGTTATTCAAGGTAAGATACGCAAGTCTCTGTTTAATTCTGAATGGAGCAAATCCGCCGAATCCGTATTTTTCAGAAAAAAACCGGCAAATGCCATCTGATAGCAAGAGACAAAGCGATAAACTTAAGATAAAATTATATGAAATTATTTTTGAGGCAGAAACCCCTGCCGGCAAATGGTTTGATATTATTTTACTAATCACTATTGCTCTAAGTGTTTTAGTTGTTATTCTAGAGAGTGTCGATTCAATTAACTCCAGGTTCGGCTATTATTTAGACTTACTGGAATGGTTTTTCACAATCCTGTTTTCCATCGAGTACCTCCTGCGAATGTACGCAGTACGTTCTCCCATTCATTATGCCACCAGTTTTTTTGGCATAATTGACCTGGTTTCAGTATTGCCGACCTATCTGAGCCTGTTTATTGTCAATAGCCAATACTTTCTTGTGATCCGGGCATTTCGTCTGCTTCGTATTTTCAGGATCTTCAAGCTCGGACATTTTCTTAGGGAAGGAAATGTCATTATAAAATCCATGAAAGCCAGTCAACCCAAGATCACAGTATTCCTGACATTTGTGCTGCTTATGGTCTTGATTATTGGTTCGCTGATGTATGTGGTCGAGGGTGGATCCAACCCTGAATTCTCGAGTATTCCACAAGGTATTTACTGGGCTGTTGTAACCCTTACCACCGTTGGCTATGGCGACATTACTCCGATCACCAATTTGGGTAAATTCCTCTCAGCCGTAGTAATGATTCTTGGATATGCGGTCATTGCGGTCCCCACCGGTATTGTGTCTGCCCAGTTTATCGAGGCTGAGCTTTCATCCAGGGTATCATCCGAAAGTTGTCGAAACTGTAGCCGGGAGGGGCATGATATTGATGCCGAGTACTGTAAGTTTTGTGGCTACAAACTCAAAGAGTAGTAACACTCATGCGCCTCGGACTCGAAAAGTAGCAAAAAGACGTTTGATGCTGTACCTTCGGCTTTGATTAATGTATACGTAGAGTAATCCGCCGATTATGGCCATGTTTTTCATAAACAGAATACCCTGTAATCGGAGAAATGCTTTTGGATCGTTAATGAAAGGGGATATCAATTCCCAATTTTCCGGCAAGGCCCAAAATTGGTGAATGGTGAAAGTCAGCGGCACAAAATAAAGCAGCAGCAAGGTAGCCCCAAAGGTAGTTCGATAACCGACCAAAATCAAAACTCCTCCCAGAATAAGTAAGATGATGGATAGAATGAGCAAAAAGTTTTGATTCCATTCCAATCCAAAATAACTCATTTTCTCTTTGGTCTCTTTAAAGAAAACAATGGAGTCATATGCTTCATAGAGAAAGTAGGCGGCAATTAAAATCCGGCCTATCAGGTCAAGAATATTTTTCATTCGCGTTTGCCCTCCTTGAAGGACTACCTGTTTTTTGTAAAAGATAATTGGATACAGCCCGGGCCACATTTTGCCCATCCATGGCTGCCGATATAATTCCCCCTGCATAGCCGGCTCCCTCCCCACAAGGGAATAGGCCCTCCACCTGATCATGCATGAGATTTGTAGAATTGCGGGGAATCCGAACTGGAGAACTGGTACGGCTTTCCGTGCCGATTACCTGGGCCTCCTGGGTATAATATCCGCGCATCTTTCGCCCGAAATCCTGAACGCCTTTTCGAAGCCGCTGGTAGATCCCTTTGGGCAACCACTGGTGCAGCGGAGCAGCATAAAGGCCGGGAATATAAGAAGTAGCGCCCAAACTCCTTGAAATCTTTCCCTCGGTAAAATCCAACAACCGTTGTGCCGGAGCTTGCTGCCCACCCGGTCCTTGCCTGAATACTTGTTGTTCGACCTGGCGCTGAAACTCCAACCCAGCAAATACCCCATAATTTTGATAAGGCTTAAGGTCTTCCAACTCAACCGCTACTACTGTACCTGAATTGGCAAAGGGAGAATCTCTCCTCGACATACTCATCCCATTTACGACTAATTCCCCCGGAGCAGTGGCAGCCGGCACCACTAATCCTCCCGGACACATACAAAATGAAAAAACGCCTCGCCCCTTTACTTGAGTAGCAAGCCGATAGCTACTTGCCGGTAGGCCGTCTTCCCGTTTGCGTTGCCCGTATTGGATCTCATCGATCAAAGGCTGTGGGTGCTCTATTCGGACCCCAAGTGCAAATGGCTTGGTTTCCAATCGGATACCATGTCGATGCAGTAACCGAAATATAGCTCTCGCCGAATGCCCGGTTGCCAAAACGACAGCTTCGGCATATCGTTCGATAGCTGCATTTACCTGAACTCCGATAATGCTGGATCGGTAAAGAATCAAGTCCGTAACCAGGCTATCAAAGTGGATTTCGCCGCCATAATTCAAAATCGTTTCTCGAATATTTGCCACTACATTTGGGAGTTTATTGGAGCCAATATGTGGATGTGCATCTTCCAGAATTTGAGTCGTGGCGCCGTGTTCTACGAGTAGCCGCATCGCCTTTTCAATCTTTCCCCGCTTATGGCTTCGAGTGTAGAGTTTACCATCGGAATAGGTTCCGGCCCCACCTTCCCCAAAGCAGTAATTGGAATGTGGATTTACGATCCCAAATTGCTGAATGGAACGCAAATCACGTCTTCGATCCCGGACGTTTTTTCCCCGATCCAATACAATCGGCTTCAATCCTAGCTCGATAAGCTCAAGAGCGGCGAAATACCCTGCCGGCCCTGCCCCAATAACCAATACCTGCGGCGCATCATGCACCTGCTGCAATTGGCTCAGGTAAGCAGGTTCCGGGTGTATTGGGTTGGAACTCACCTGTACCCGAAGCCGCACTACAGGCTTTCGACCGCGCGCATCAATCGAGCGAAGTAGTACCTTGGTTTCCGATTGGGTTCCTAGTTTAATCTTTGCCACCTTAAATGCCCGCGCCTCTATCAATGCAGGATCTAAAGCTTCCTCAGGCGGAAGCACGATTTCTACAATTTTTTCCATCCTGCGCTACTGTTTCTTCAAGTATCAATTGTTTTTTCTTCCCGGAGCGATTAGAGAATCCTGATTGATACTGGCAGGCCCAGACTCCGGGGCCAACCAGATATTTTCCCGTACCAATTCAAACCGGTCCGGTACATACACCGTCAGATTAATTTCTTCGAAACACTCGCCTTTTTTCGTTCGAATGGGAAATCGATCCTTGTCCAACAAGCGCAGCCGTACATTGCCTGGTGCCAATGTATCCATAGCAATCTGATATCGTCCTTGGGCGATCGCGTGTTCAAAAATTCCGATACTCCCATCGTATAATTTAACTTCAGTCTCTGTCAAAACGTTATTTCCAGCCCAGGGCTTGGTAGTAATTTCCCAATCAATACCCAGTTGAATTCTAAAGACCGAATCCGTCTGGAAGGTCTGGTGGAGAATTCGTTGCAACTGCCCCATGCTCCAACCCGGAACCAATAGAAATGCTAATAGAATCCAACTTTTCATCCACATGATTTACACATTTTCACTGAATCGATAATCATAGGAGTAGGCAGTAAAAAGAGCAGCAACTTATTCATATTCAGCTAAAGGCTTCATCCGAATGGCTTCTCTAATCCGACTCAATTCCTCCAACAAGGCAGGAAGCCGATCCAGGGGCAACATATTAGCACCATCAGAAAGAGCCTGAGAGGGGTTCGGATGAGTCTCGATAAACAAGCCATCTACCCCCGCGGCAATTCCGGCACGAGCAATGGTTTGGATCAGTTTTGGTTGCCCACCCGTAACTCCTGAAGATTGGTTGGGGCGTTGAAGGGAATGGGTACAATCCAAGACTACCGGTGAACCTAACGCTTGCATGATCGGTATACCTCGGAAATCTACCACCAAGTCCTGATAACCAAAGGTAGTTCCTCGCTCAGTCAACAACACATTGGAGTTACCCGATTCGACTACCTTATTTCGGGCAAATTTCATGGCCTCCGCACTTAAAAACTGCCCCTTCTTGATGTTCACAACCTTGCCCGTTTGGGCAGCAGCAACCAACAAATCCGTCTGGCGGCAAAGAAATGCAGGGATCTGAAGCAAATCTACGTAAGCCGCAGCCCTTACTGCTTCTGGAACGGCATGAATATCTGTAGTAACTGGAATTTGAAGTCTTTCACGAACTTTCCCCAAAATGGTAAGTGCTTTTTCGTCACCAATCCCGGTAAAGGAATCCAACCTGGATCGATTTGCCTTTCTGTAAGACCCTTTAAAGATGTAGGGGATTTTAAGCCGGTCTGCCAGTTCTGATACCTGTTCAGCTACCTCGAATGCCAAATCTTCACTTTCTATGGCACAGGGCCCTGCGATAAGGAAAAAGGAAGCACTATCTTTGTGGCGCAGCTGGTCCAAATGAGGAAGCATGTGAAATCTATTTTAAAACTCAAGATACACCCTTTAATAGACCAAAATCCGGAGTCTTGAGTATCCATTTTGTCTTTTCAACCGTTTTTCAGGGGATTTGTATTGAATAAATGCAGCTAAAAAACAGTTAAAATTAGATTCCTTATGCGGTGGCTAATTGCCTTATTTCTTATTATTTGCCTCGACCTTTATGTTTTTCCAGCCTTTCGACAGGCGATCCAACCACTGCCGGCTATTTGGAAAAAAACCCTAACGCTGGCTTATTGGGCCATTCCATTGTTTGCAATTGGACTTTTCGTTTTTGAGGCTATCGTACCCGCCAACAACCTTGCGCTGGCTTCACTCGCGTTTTCAAAAGCGTTCGTTGTAAGTTTGTATATCCCTAAACTTTTGAGCTTGCCACTCCTCCTTATTGATGACTTGAGACGCTTAGTGCTTTGGGCAAAGGAACAGTGGAAAGCAGGGCAACCTTATGACCGGTCCCGATCCCAATTTCTATCCACTGCCGGTATCCTCATGGGGGGAATCCCTTTTGTAGCCTTGCTTTACGGAATGATACGCAATCCTTATCGATATAAAGTCTTCAAGGCCAAAATCCCAATTCATGATCTACCCCCATCACTCGAAGGATTACGGTTGGTACAGATCTCTGATATCCACACTGGGAGCTTTACATTCAAGGAGCCGGTCAAAGCTTCGGTTGATCTCATCAACTCTCTACATCCCGACCTGGTCTTTTTCACTGGAGATTTAGTAAACGACCGTACGTCAGAAGCCGTAGATTATATCGAGGTATTCAATAAAATAAAATCGAAATACGGGACCTTTTCCGTCCTTGGAAATCACGATTACGGGGACTATGTAGAATGGCCCAACAGCGCAGCCAAAAAAGCCAATCAGGAACACATGTTCGACGTCCACCGACAACTCGGTTGGCAGTTGCTAAACAATGAGCACCGGATTGTAGAGGTCGGAGGTGAAAAAATTGCTGTGATAGGGGTTGAAAACTTTTCAGCAAAGGCCCGCTTCCCCAAATATGGGGACCTTACTAAGGCCTGTAAGGCCTGTGATCCGGAAGCAGTCGTGCGCATATTGCTTTCTCACGATCCTTCCCATTGGGAATACGAGGTATTGTCGGATTTTCCGGATATCGATCTTACCCTTTCAGGCCATACGCATGGCATGCAATTCGGGATAGAGGTCCCGGGTTGGATCAAATGGAGCCCGATCAAGTACATTTACAAACAATGGGCAGGGCTGTACCAAAAGGGAAACCAATTTCTTTATGTCAACCGGGGATTGGGTTTCATTGGCTATCCAGGACGGGTAGGTATCCTACCTGAAATCACCTTACTGGAACTTTCTTCCATAAAAAAGACCTGAAGCAGATACTTCAGGTCTTTCAATCTTCTTAAAGCAGAGTTACTTGGTTTCTGGTAAAATCACAGTATCAATTACGTGAATAGTACCGTTAGTTCCGTTCAAATCTGTAGCTGTTACTTGAGCTGTTCTACCATTGGCGTCTTTAAGCATTACTTTGTCGCCATCTAGGTAAGCAGTCAAATCTTGTCCCTGAACCGTAGTAAGATTGGCCATTCCTTTTCCTTTCTTGATAGCCTTCAACACATCGCTAGCTTCGATCTTACCGGCTACAACGTGGTAGGTCAGTACTGCCTGAAGCTTAGCCTTGTTTTCTGGCTTTAGCAATGTAGCTACTGTTCCTTCAGGTAGTTTATCAAAAGCAGCATTGGTTGGTGCGAAAACAGTGAATGGTCCTTCACCTTTAAGGGTTTCTACAAGCTCAGCCGCCTTCACAGCAGCTACTAAAGTAGTGTGGTTTTCAGAGCTGATTGCGATATCAACAACATCAGCCTCTTGAGCATTTACAAAACCTGCAAACAAAGCAGTTGTCAAAAATGCAAGAAATAGATTACGCATAGTAATAATGGTTTAATTAAAATAATTTGTACTCTCTTTACGAGTAAGAAAGACCTTTGGATCACAATGCGCAGCAAAAAGTTTTTTTGAACCATGCCAGGCAGGCATTGTTTCCACAACAATCCGATTTAGAATCCTTTACTGAATTTATCCGCAAAACGCTTTTATGGCCAGCAGAAAAGGTCTTCGCAAAAAAAGCAATGAGGAATTTGCTGAATTATTGGCAAACGATCCTTCTAGGGGTATTTCAGTTTTATATGACCGATTTTCTCCGGCCTTGTTTGGAGTTGCATTCCGGATTTTAGGATCTGAAACGCTAGCGGAAGATGCGCTTCAGGATACTTTTATCAAGATTTGGCAATCCAGGCATCAATATGATCCCAAGAAAGGAACCGTTTTTACCTGGGCCCTGAACATTACCAGGCGAACAGCGATTGATAGAACGAGAACTTCTTCTTTCAAATACGAAAAAAAGTCGGATTATATCGAAAACTGGGAGGCCAACGGAATTCCAAATTATGAATACACCTTACCTACAGATACCATCGGGTTGAGGGGAGTTGTAGATTCATTGGAAAAGAAGCAAAAAGAGATCATTGACCTGGTGTATTTTCAAGGATTTACCCACCAGGAGGTTCAGCAAGAGCTAGATATTCCTCTAGGTACGGTTAAATCCAGAATACGGTTGGCAATGCAAAAAATGCGAGCTCTTTTTGAAGACCATAACATTCACCTTTTGTGGATTGTGGTCATGACAATTATTGCAGGTTAGATAGCCTTTAGGCGAGGTTGCTATGGATAGAGAACAATTATTTGAGTCCGGTTTATTGGAGATGTATGTGCTCGGGTTGACTTCCCCTGAAGAAACCCAGCTTATAGAGGATATGGTAAAAGAGGATCCAACGATTCAAAAAGAAATCGATGGATTGCATAAGGCATTAGAAACCTATGCTTCCCAGCATGCGATCCCCCCTCCTCCGGGGCTTAAACGCAAAGTGCTCAGGCGGGTCGATAATTTAGCAGAATTGGAATCTGCTGCTGCTCCTGCAGCGATCTACCAGAACAGAGGGTTTTTCAACCTGGCTATTGCTGCCAGTATGCTCTTTTTTCTGACCTCAGGATTTCTGTTCTTTCAAAATCGCTCTATCCAGAAAAAAATAGCTTCGGTCTACAAGGAAAACTACAACCTGATCCAATCTTGCGAAGCCGAGCGAGAAGCATTTGCAGAAAAAGAAAAAGTGTTCGCTCTCCTTAACGATGTAAACACTAAGCCACATCAGCTGATTGGGTCTCCAGTAAGCCCTCAATCAACGGCAATTGTCTATTGGAATGAAACCGACCACAAAGTACTGATGAGCACTCAAGGGATGCCTGCGCCGCCGGAAGGTAAGCAATATCAGGTTTGGGCTGATGTAGAGGGAGAGATGATTAATATGGGTTTAATTGACCCCGAAAATCAAGGCATGCAGGAGATGAAATATATTGCACAAGCTGAAAGTGTCAATATTACATTGGAGCCAAAAGGCGGAAGTGAACATCCTACCGTTGCATTGCTGTATGCAAATGTTTACTTATAATAAAGGATCATTTAAAATCACATTTTTTTGGTACCAATAAAATATGTAAAATATTGTCTAAAGATTAGGATTATAACGTCCTAATTTTCATTTTTAAGCACCCCTAAAAGCCAGTTGAGTTTTCTTCATTGAGTAACCGAAAATCAACTTCTAGGCTATGCTAATTCTTTTAATCGCAGTTTGTTCTTTTGCCATTGCTGGCATTGTCCTATTCACTACTAAACGAGTGCCATCTACCAAGAGAAGGTTTTAGCACTTGCCCCCAATTCCCCGGTTCATAAAAATTTTCATTCCTTTCTATTGATTCCTAGCTGGATAGATAAGCCATCTGTCTCTAGGAAAAGCAGTGGCTCCACTTTCCCTGTACCTGGGAAGAAGCCTTCTTTGTCTTTTTCGTTGAATGGTAGGTAAACAATCAATCCAGCCCAATAAGCATTTAGCAACCGAGAAGGTAGGTCTTAGTGGAGAATGTTATGGCTTACAACCCTCATAAAGGGGAGAAAGCATTGCCTTCAAGGGCGAGGAAAAAAGCCATTACTCCAATTTCAACACATCTAAAAATGCCTTTTGCGGAACTTCCACATTTCCGATCTGGCGCATTTTCTTCTTACCTTTTTTCTGTTTTTCCAAGAGTTTACGTTTCCTCGAGATATCCCCTCCGTAACATTTGGCCGTTACATCTTTTCGAAGTGCAGAAATGGTTTCACGAGCTATGATCTTGGCTCCAACTGCCGCCTGAATAGCGATAAGGAACTGTTGGCGCGGGAGAAGCTCTTTCAACCGTTTACAGATTTTACGACCAAAAGCAGCGGCTTTATCTTTGTGGACAAGTGCCGACAACGCATCTACAGGATCTCCATTCAGCTTTATATCTAACTTGACCAAATCAGATTCACGATATTCCTCCGGCTGATAGTCGAATGAGGCATATCCTCTGGAAATTGACTTTAAACGATCGTAAAAATCAAAGACAATTTCAGCAAGAGGAAGATCAAAGTGCAACTCAACTCTATCCTGTGTTAAGTAGGTTTGTTTGGTCATCACCCCTCGCTTTTCGAGGGCCAGCGTCATGATAGCTCCAATATAATCAGGCTTGGTAATAATCTGGGCAGAAATGTAGGGCTCTTCAACCCGATCCAGTAAAGTTGGATCGGGCAATTCGGCTGGAGTCCTCACCTCCATCGATTCACCTTTCTTCGTGTAAGCTTGGTAGGATACGTTTGGAATGGTTGTAATTACATCCATATCAAACTCACGCTGCAAGCGCTCCTGAATGATCTCCAAATGGAGCATCCCCAAAAAACCACAACGAAACCCAAATCCCAATGCGGCAGAGGTCTCAGGTTCGAAAACCAGAGACGCATCATTTAATTGCAACTTCTCCAGGCTGTCCCGCAAATCCTCGAAATCATCATTGTCGATTGGAAAAATTCCGGCAAATACCATGGGTTTCACATCTTCAAACCCATGGATGGGCTCCGGACAAGGGTTTTCAGCTGATGTAATGGTATCCCCTACTTTGATTTCTTTGGACTCTTTGATACCTGTGATCACATAGCCCACATCGCCTGCCTTTAATTCTTTCTTTTCTATCTGGTTCAATTGCAAGATTCCAATCTCATCAGCAGAATAATCATTCCCGGTATGAAAAAAGCGAATGGTATCTCCTTTGCGCAGGGTTCCATTGAAGATGCGAAAATAGGCTACAACCCCTCGATATGGGTTAAAAAAAGAATCAAAAATCAAGGCTTGAAGCGGTGCTTCCTCATTTCCCGTTGGAGCTGGGATACGTTCTACGATGGCTTCCATGATGTCGTCCACCCCGCGTCCAGTCTTACCACTCGCCAATATGATTTCGTCTTGCCCGCATCCAATTAAGTCAATGATCTGTTCAGATACATCTTCTATCATCGCACTCTCCATATCGACCTTATTCAGCACAGGAATAATTTCCAAATCATGTTCTATTGCCAGGTAAAGGTTTGATATAGTTTGAGCTTGGATACCTTGTGAAGCATCAACCAGCAATAACGCCCCTTCACAAGCAGCGATGGATCGAGAGACCTCGTAGGAAAAATCCACGTGGCCTGGAGTATCAATCAGGTTGAAGGTATATTGCGTCCCGTCCGGACGGGTGTAATACATTTGGATGGCATGGCTTTTTATGGTAATCCCCCGCTCCCGTTCCAGATCCATATTATCCAAGGCCTGGTCTACCATTTCCCGCTCCTCAATAGTTTGAGTATGCTCCAACAGCCGATCTGACAACGTACTTTTTCCGTGGTCGATGTGAGCAATTACACAAAAGTTTCGAATATGATTCATAGATTGTAAAGATAGCCTAAATCCCATTTATTAAACCCTTTAAACGCCAACTTGGCCATTAGTTTCCCAGTCTGTTTATTGTAATATTTCATACCTCCTAAGATAAAACCCAGAATAGCCTGAGTTGGCCCTAGCTGGCCCTTCATTTAATCTTTGAGTGCTTGATTTGCGTTAAATTACCTGTTGAGGCGGGCATATTTACAGATGCCTGTATTTTGTAGGGAAGATCAAATAAAATCAATTGGCATGGACCTACCCCTTGGTAGATTTATCAGCAACACCCTGGGATTTTTGATTGCCTGGTCCTGCTGGGGTACGGGGTTTTTACAGGCTCAGGTCCAAATCCTGGATACGGTCTTTCTGGCCAAGGGCGAAGTAGTTTATTTTGATTTCGGGAGTGCAATGCTACCGGCATCTTCTGATTCCGTGTTGGACAATTCAATAGCATGGTTTATGTCTGCTGATTCCCCGGTTTCTATTCTAATTACCGGACATACCGATGCTGTAGGTAGTGACAATAGCAATCAAAGGCTATCTGTGGAAAGATCAAAAACAGTATATCAAAAGTTAGTCTCCAGTGGAATCCCGGATTCTCTGATCCAGCTACAAAACTATGGGGAACGCGCGCCAGTGGGTTCCAATTCTACAGATTTGGGTAGGTCCTATAACCGAAGGGTTACCATCGATTTTTTTCAATCCGGCAAAGCTTTCCTGATCAAAGGCCAGTTGATTGACGAATCAACCCGTAAGGGTATTTCAGGCGAAATCGTCACCAGCATGAAGGGCTTTCGGGATACCCTCCAGGCAGATTCATCCGGTTACTTTACCTTTTTTGGTCCTTTAAAAGGCATCCTCTCGCTTCAAGGTTATGCACTTAAACACTACTTCAAGGGAATCGTGCTCAACCCGAGCTTGCAGCTTCCGGATTCCTTAATTCAAATCGCCCTTCCTCCGATTGAGACCGGTGAAATAATTGACGTTGAGAATTTATATTTCATCAGTAATACCCCTGTTTTAATAGATCGCTCCAAGCCCGAGCTGGATAAGTTGGTCCATTTCATGGAATACAACCCAGATGTCTCCATAGAAATAGCCGGCCACGTCAATTTTCCGGGTAAAAATCGGGTGTCTGAGCGTTCGTGGTACTATGAACTCTCCGTACTTCGCGCCAAGATGGTCTATAATCATCTTGTATCGAACGGAATATCGGCTTTCCGAATGCGGTATAAAGGGTATGGAAACTGGCAAATGCGATTCCGGAACCCCAGCAATGCAGAAGAATCCCAGCTCAACCGCAGAGTCGAAATCCGGATTCTGAATGATGGCACCTTAAAATAGGAGCTTCAAAACAATAATATTACAAGTTTCGTTAGTTTGCCACGCTGGAGTCGGAAGGTTAATGCAGAAGAAGGTGTACTTTAGCCACACTAATCTTTTCAGGTGAGTTCCAGAGCAGCGTTCGTCGCCTTATAACGTTATTTCATTGTTGCCAGTTGGAAAGTATATGTCGATTCGGATTTTCACACTAGTCATTCTTGTAGTTCTGGCCGGAAGTACCTGCTCGAATAATTTAAATGATCTGGTCATTGTCGCAAAATTGGATAATGAGTTTTCAGTAGAAGCCTGGGATCAATTGGAAGGTCCCGAGCGTTCGCTGGAAATTCTATTGCGTTCCACGGGAGAAGATCCCTGTGCCAATGTGGAATTGAATGTCATTTCAAGCACTACTAACAATCAACTCCTCATCGAAGTAAAAGATTTGAAAGATTTGGACGACTGCCAAACAGAAGCAGGAGCTATTTTAAGCAGGGTTAATTTTGGTTCACTCGAACCCGGTTATTACAACCTGAAGATTGACCTGCTAGAAATTGCACAAAACGAAATTCTACTTGATGTTACTCCCGAAAGGTATAGACTATCCGGCACAGAACTGAATGGTATCCTGATAAATAGAGAGGAAACCCGCCGGGTCCCTAATGAAGCGTTTTGGGGTTCAATTGCTGTTAAGGATACACTCGAAAACCCACTTGCAGCCTCTTTCCTTTCTGACCTGGATAGCCTGACTACCCCGTTGAGCCTGGCAGCAGGTTATTATGGCTATTTTGAATTGGAAGCCAATTCATCAGCTCCCACTTTTTTTGAAGGATCCATTCCCGGATTTACAACGAATACTTTTTTGCGTCAGATAGCTGAAGTAGAAACTATCGATTCCTTGATTTCCGTTTATCGTTCCCAGTATGATGCAGACGCTGTTATCCAGGCCTGGCATGGAAGTGGACATCGGTGGTAGCCAATAGATCTGATTCAGGAGCCCTGAACCGCTTTAAGGTCGGAAATCTTCTTTTTCTCCTTGCCCCGATGCTCTTTCACTTCAAATGAAAAGCCTTCAGCCAGCAATTCATCATATCTTTTTGGATCGAAACGGAATAATCTAGCAGGACGATGCGCCACTCCTTCCTGCATTTCACCTAAATCAATGAGCAAGTCCATGGCCAAAATTTTCTTCCGGAAGTTCCGCTTGTCGAGCTGGGTTTCCAAGATAGCTTCATACAGGTGCTGAAGCTCAGTCAGCGTGAATTTAGGGGGTAAAAGCTCAAACCCAACCGGCCGTGTCCGAACCGTACGCCTCAATCGATAGATACTGGCCTCCAGAATATCATTATGGTCAAAGGCCAAACTTCCGACTTCATTCACAGAATGCCATCGGGCCTGCAGGGCAATAGAGGCAGGCTGAACCGCAAAATCACTAATCTTGATCAAGGAGAAATAGGCAACCGTAATAACCCGGCCGAAGGGGTGGCGATCAACGGTTCCAAACGTCTTCACCTGATCAAGGTATACATTGCGCAAACCGGTAAGTTCTTCCAACACCCGCTTTGCCGCTTGGTCTAGATCTTCGTCCGGATACACAAAGTACCCGGGAAGGGCCCACATTCCTTCGTAGGGTTCTTCTCCGCGCTTTATTAGCAATACCTTTAAATCCCCTTCATCAAATCCGAATATGACATTATCAACAGTAAAGGCAGATTTAAAAAAGACACCGAGCTCCAACATTGTTTTTTGCTTATAGTACTATTAAGGCTGTTCAATAAAACCAAGGGTTTTGGCCAAAATAGGCAAATAAACAAGCTTATTCAATGAATCGCTCATGAATTGAGTCCACACAGGAGGAGCGCATTCTTTACTTGCCTGTACCTCCAAATCCAATTTCCTTTCTCAAGGGAAGATCGTCAAGCGAGTTTTTGCTCCAATAAGGACTTAATTCGCTGGAAACCAGGGTGGCTTTTGTAGTACGAGGTTTTTTATCAAACGCGGAGGGATACTGATCTGTCCACCCAATGATTTTGTGTGGCGCATTTGCTTCAAAAACGATGGACAATTCTCTTTGAATAGAGGGCATATTTACTCGGTACATATTCAAGTTCTCTCCTTCAAAGTCTTTGCCCGAGTAAGTCATAGCCTCTGCATTGACTTGGATCGGTTCAGACTCAATATGCATCAAACGAGCGATTGAAAGGGAAGGCAGCATCTCAAAGGCACCAATTGGCAATTGTTCGGGCGAAATCCGTATTCGGTTAAACAGTTCATCCTCCAGAAGAACTGCTGGTACATCCATATTGGCGTCACCTTCAGATTCAAAATAGGAGCGAAGTTGTACCCGGTAGCTATTCTGGCTCAGATTGAGTTGCATAAAACTTTGCCCACACCAATCCTGTGAGGACATCGTAACCTTCATTGTTCGGCCCTCCTCTCCCCCTACGGGTGTGAATACAGATGTCATGATCGAATAATCATAAAGCCCAGTAGGGAAGCGCCGTAAAAAATTCAACTTCAGCGTGGAGACTCCTTTTTCGGGCTTGGCCCCTTCACTTTTTACCTGGATATCGGACCGAAAATCCTCTGTTACAAAAATGAGTACTGCTTCGCCGGGATGAATGTCCCGATACCGGTTCTGCTCTAATACGTATCGGTTCAATTCAGCTTTGCCCTGATACCAATATTTATCCAATCCCTTACCAGGAGTATCATATGCAACGGATTGGACCGGCAATTCCTCTTTTGTGACCTTTTGCTCTTGACAGGCGAAAAACACCATTGCGCCGAAAAGAAAAAACAGGAATTTGTACATAATCTATCTTTTTATTTGTGAAACAAAACTCCTTTAGTCAGGTTCTCGCCCGATTCGATTTCAGATGGCTCCACGGCGACCTTACACCTCAATATTTCAATTTGCAGAAGCATCATCCAATGATAAATAGGGAGCGATTTGCTGAATCTCTTCATGCGAAACTACTTTGGTGTCTGCGAGTGCTTCAACGCGCTGAAAGGGACCGTGATGTCTTCGATAAGATAAAATCGTCTCAGCTTGCTTCCAGCTTAGATATGGGTGAGCCGCCAACTCTTCTTTCGTACATCGGTTCAAAAAGATCTGTCTCAATGCTACACTGTCTTCCACCGACAGCAAGGGTTGAATTGCTTGGAAAGTACTGTCCGGAAGGCCAAATGTTTCCCCTACCTGTTCTGTACTTGAAAAGCCTCCCAGTTTCTCTCTGAATTTGACGATTCGTTTAGATAATACGGGTCCGATTCCTCTAAGGTGTTGCCATTCTTGCTCCGAAGCCGTATTGATCTGCAACACTTTTTGTGCAGGTGTCGATGTGATTGACTTTGCATCATCAAATTTGATCATAGGCCCCCATTCAGCCAACCAGTCTTCCTGAATACCATAAATAGTGCTCAACTGGCTCCTATCGCGAAATCCGCCAATCGCTTCTCTATACTTGATCCAGGTAGTGGCTACCTTCCGACTCAATCCCGCTCGTATTAAACCTTCCAGATCGATTTCATTCGGTTCGATAGGAAATGGGGTGACCTCAGCCCGCTTGAAATCCGGGGCTAATGACTGTGTTGGTTTATTTGCTTTATCCTCAATTTGAATGTAAGGCTCCAACCGGAGGTAATCGGACTCGCGCATACCATAGATCTTTTTTAGGTCTTCTGCAACGCGGAATTTCCCTCCTTTCAAGCGATAATTTTCTATGCGTTTGGCGATAGGCTTTGGTATGCCCAGCTGGGTCCAATCTGGAAGGGCAATTTTATTTGGATCAAATGGAAAGGGAAGAAAAGTATCCGGCTTGCCGGGTTGGATGAATAGGGCCGTTTCTTCTTCCCATTGTTTAATGGTGGCAAGATCCACCTCAACTCCAGGTTTTGTTGGCATCCAATATTTCATGGAGAGGCACATAAACGAAATCAAGGACACAAGGATAAACCCCATGCGCTCGTGGGCATGGCAGGATAAGAATTTTCTCATTGGGGTGTAGTTTATTGGTTTAGAGTGTGTGAATAAGCTCCCTTTTTTTGAATGTTATGAAATGGCCATCCTAGCTCATTTAATGCGCTTACCCATTTTTGCTCCGTCCAAGGGGAAGGCGGGATTAACAGGACCACTTCGGGCCTGACCGCTGTCGCTAATCGTTCGAAGTCAATAGTTGTCTCCCCTCTTAAGATCAATAGATCCAAATGAATGGGTTTTGCTGGGATTCTGGATGGCATCAGATCTATTACAGCTGCCCGAAACCCGGCAACATTTAACCATCCTTTTCTTAAATGAAATTTATCTGATGGATTGAAATAGGTTGAGTCAAGGCTGATTTTTTCGTGTATCCGCAAAGGTCTGTTTACGCGATTTCCTACTGCCGCATATTGTTCTTCTTTTTCCGACAGTCCAGATTGGGCAATGGTAATCAGATGAGTACCCAAAAAGCAGTCGATCAAGACTTTTCCACCCTTGACGGCATACACCTCTAATTCCCAAGCCTTACTAGCTTGATGCGTTTCAATGGCTGTCTTGGTAGAAAGAACCAACATGCTCCCCAAAAGCAGCCATAAACCGCAATGGTTGGAATTTTTTATCCATAGCAACAACCCGACCAAGCCTACATAAAGGATTAGTACGCCTGGCCGGTCCATGGAAATCCCCTCCAGACTTCCGCCTGGCAGGTCCGCACAAAGGGTAACCGCCCGATTCGTCAATTGTATGAGTAGACTTAGACAATGACCGGATAACTCGAGAAGGCCACTTGAGTCGGGAGTAAATAAAACCAGAATCCCATTGTATAAAATCAATTTGATCAAGGGTACTACGAAAAGGCCAGAAAGCCAGAAATAAATTGGAAAGGAATGAAAATAAAATAGGGTTAAGGGAAAAGTACCTAATTGAGCCGCTATCGAAACAGCTATTAAACTCCATGGTACCTTCAGGAAAACGGAACTGTTTTGAAAAGGTCGCATTAAGATTGGCTGGAATAAAACAATGCCAAGCACAGCGAGAAAAGACAATTGAAATCCCAGATCAAACAATAAGTTGGGTTGAAGAATTAACATCGAACTTGCAGCGAAGGCCAGGGTATTGTATACATTTCCTCGCTGCGGAAAATACCGGCCCACCAATATTAATCCATACATCAGGGTAGCCCGTTGGACTGAAGGGGCCAACCCAGTTAATAAGGCGTACAGAATCAATACAAATAGAGAAACCAATAAGGATAAACTCGACCTCCATTTGGGGTTGCCAGGCAGAAAAGAAAAAATAAAGCCTACTCCAAAAGCCAGGATACCCACATGTAATCCTGAAACAGCCAACACATGTGCCACCCCGGCTTCAGCATATTGATTCTTTAACTCCGCGGGCATGCTGCTTTTTTGCCCGGTTAATAGGGCGGCGGCCAAACTAAACTCTTGATCACCGGGTAAAACCCTGCGAAGCTTTTGTTGAAAACCAGTGGTCAGCTTAAAAAGTATGGACTTGAGCGATGATTTGGCAGGTTCTTCTAAAAAAATCCATGCTTCAGGCCCTAGAAAAAGTTGGTGATAAATCTGCTTTTGTGCCAGATAAGATTGATAATCAAAAGCACCTGGATTTCGGGGGGGAGAAACGCCTACCGGAGGCTTGGAAAAAGCTAGAATGGAACCTGGATAAAGACTTTCTGATACGCTATCCTTAGCTATAAAGGCTTCGACCTGGCCCATCGCTCTACTCCAATGGCCCTTGTGGTCCTTACGCTTTACGCAACGCAGCCAAAGCCTCAATTTATTGGAGGATGTAGGCTTGACCTCGCTGACCATCGCCACCCAAATACGGGTCTCTTCAATAGAATGTTGAATGTGCGCACCAGATTTTCGCTGATCTTCCTCCTGCACCAGGATTAAGCCCATTAAAGACCACGTGATAAATAAAAGGGCGTAGAAACGAAGGGACTTCGACCAGGATGTTGAGCCCAGGTGAATCCAGATCATGCATGCAAGTAACCCAACTCCAATCCCTCCAAATAAATACTTGGAAAAGTCCGGCACCCAGGGTTCTACCAGGATACCGAAAACCAGCGGACAGCATATTTTTAACATGGGGAAGCGATGCAGGCCCATGGCATTGAGGTTTAGTTTGTAAAACAAGTAGAAGGACTGGGAAACCTCCTTTTATTAAAGAGAGGTTAAAACGGAAGTAATTCCATAAAAAATAATTGGCTTAAATTAATCTTATTTAAATATTAAGCGTAAATAGGATACATAGCAATGAGGTATCATCAGATTGATTTTCAACCTTACCCACGTTCAAGTTCTGTAGCCAACACATCTGGAAGTTGTTGATTTTCGGTACTTTCTTCGAAAGTATACAATTCGATCTTTTGTTTTTTCCCTTTCAATTCAATTACCCCCATCCGCTTTGGCAGGAAATCGCCAGGGGGAAGGGATAATTTGTCCAACAAGTGTTTTGAAAGCAGAATCTTTACTCTAAACTTATTACATATATCCTGTATTCTCGAAGTTGTATTAAGTACATCCCCGGAATAAACAATGTCCCGCTTGATAAAACCGATTTCCCCTGTGGTAACCAGGCCACTATGTATACCTGCTTTAAACTCCGGTACCAACCCGTATCGTTCTCGGTATTTGGGAGCCTCCTTTAGGATTTTGGCCTGAGCTTTATAGAAGCAATGGACACATCTTGCATTCTTCAGCCCTAGCTCCATGGGCCAGGTAACTACGATCATATCTCCCACATATTGATAGATTTCCCCCTTGGAATCGAGTATGGGCACGGTAATATCTGAGAAATAATCGTTAAGCAATTGATGGAACCTTAAATGCCCTAAGCTTTCGGCCATTGTGGTGGATCCTCTAAGATCCATAAACAGAAAAATCCGTTCCTCTTCTGTAGGGCGGTGATACTTCCCCAATATCAGTTTCAACAAAATACCGGGTCCATATTTTTCATTGATGTTTAGGGCAAGAACTGTAATCAAGGAAAGAATGAGCCAAAAGAAGAAATTTCGGATCAGGAGGCGCTGTTCCAGAAATGGATTAACAGCCGTAAACGCTGCATCTATCCCGGGAGTGAGTACGAAAGAACGGTCAAAAAATTGAACGGCTGCCTGATGCAGCAGAAAAGTAATTAGAAAATCAATGACTGCCAGAATGAGGCTGTTCAGGAAAACTGCCGCTCCGAAAGTAATGCGGCGGCCCCATTTCCGGAGGTAGAAAACCAATAGGGAGCCCGCAATTAAGCCTGAAAAAAACATACTGATCGAAGAAAAGATCAGATATGGCGTATAGGAAAAATCGGTTTCATAGTGGTGTAGCTGCAGTATAGAGAAGGAATTCAAAATATCCAGCCAACCTATAAGGATCCATACCATGGTAATACCCAAGACCTGTCGAAATTGGAAGTAAAACCGTTGGGATAACAACATAATTTGCGGCAATTAGGCAATTGGCTTCTTCGTAAAAGTAAACTTTAATCCCTTTTCGTACTATGTTGCCAAGAACCGGAGCTTTTCCATTTTGGTTAAAAAAATCAGATTGAAGAGCCTATTGGTGATTCAGTTGAAAGATAGATTTCGGGACAAATTTCTTTATTGTGCAATATCCTTCATCGAAGCATTCACAGGTACGAATAGATTGATATGAAAGAATTTCTTTTTCATGTAGATACGGCCCTGATCACACCGAGAACCGTTACCCGTAGATTTAGGGAGCAGGACGGACAGGCGTTTTACGAGCTTTTCCAAAACAACTACCATCGATTGGAGGAACTCAACTCTGAATTGCCACAAACATTGGGTGGACCAGAAATGGCTGAATTCTGGATACGTTCCCAGCTGGCCGATTGGTTGCTTCAAAAAGCGTTCAGCTTTGCTATTTGGGGTAAAGACTCTGCTCAAATGATTGGCTGGGTCGCTTTGCAAGAGTATAGGGAGCATCTTTCAGATTCCAAGATTACCGGTTTTATCGATCAGGAATATGCAGAAAAAGGATTTATGACTGAAGTTGTACTGGCCCTCCTTGATTATGCTTTTGATGATCTGCAGTTGGAAAAAATTCGGCTCTTGCTGGCAGCAGATAACTATGCCGCTCAAAGACTGGCCAGGAAATGCTACTTCACCAGAGAGGGTGATCTTCGACTGGAAGGCTGGAAGCCAACTGGAGAACGATTTGATCTGGTAGCATTTGGACTGACTCGGGTAGATTACGAAACGTTATAATGATAATGCCGTGCTAGTTTTAAGCCAAACCTGGAAAAAAAGCATCCTCCAAATGCTTAAGCACAGGTTTTCCCTGCAATGGCCAGTAGATGGAAATTATATCAAACCTGACCTCTCCCTCATATTCATTTGCCTGCATATAGGCAGCGGCAGCCTGAATCAAGCGTTTTTGTTGCCCTGCACTCAGAAAGGATTCAGGCTCTCCAAATGCAATGGAGGATCTGGTTTTCACCTCGACGAAAACTAGCATATCCTTTTCTTTAACAATCAAGTCCACTTCTGCTCTTCCCACTCGCCAATTGGTCTCAATGACAAGGAAACCTTGCTCTTCCAGCCATTCCCGAGCCAGCATTTCACCCATTCTCCCCGTAGTCTCTGCTTTTCTTGGGTCCATTTTCCTTATATCAATTTAAATCGTATCTAATAGAAACCAGCTATTGATATTTATAAAGATGCGAGTTTAAAGGGATCTATTTTGAATCTAAATAGACTTCTGAATCTTATCATGCACTTGAATTTAGCAAAGGGACCATAAAAAAAGCCCCCCTCCGTAAACGAAGAGAGGCCATCCCAAAAACCGATTTATTCTAATGGTTCTTTAGAAGGTAATAGTCCATATTCACCAATCCTTTCCCACCATTGATTTTCCATGGAAAGAGATAGCCTCTCCTTAGGAAAGAAAATGAAAAAAGGAAAACTAATTCAAGTAAGTATTTGATGGAAACGGCATATAATTTTCACCGAAAGCCTAATTCAATAACTTCCGAAATGCCGATATGTAGACGAGTCTCTTAACACTTCAAAGATGGCCGAAAACCCTTTAAACTCTAATACCCTGATAGAGGTATTTTTGGTAAAAACCCGCTTTTCAGGCCTAAATCAACCTTCCCATCCTGCCAAAGTCTGAAATCAAAACGACACCCCACGCTCCTAGGAAAAATGCGTATACAAAGCGTGCTTCACGTAATTGACTCCTATGCGAGTAGCCCAGGAGGTACGGCACTGGAAAGTGCAACTGATCACGCTTTAGGTCCAATCTACAGTAGTTGGAACAAACGATCTAAATCCAATACCAATAGGTTCAAATTGAATTTGAAGTATCCTAAATTCAAGAGAAAGGGAAAAATTAATACAATGTGAATTGAATGCAGGTGACCTTTTGACCTGACTACCTATACCAATCGATTATCAATCGCCGCCTTTATCAACTGAGCCGTGCTGTTCACGCCTAATTTTCGCATAATATTCTTGCGATGCACGCTCACGGTTTGGTCGCTTATAAAAAGCTCTTCAGCAATCTTTTTACTACTCTTCGCCTGAGAAATCAGGTGTAGCACTTCTTTTTCCCTTCGTGTCAATTGAAATTTTTTCAGAAATCGATCCGTATAGATGTTGGATCGATTAGCAGCAGGAGCATAGGGCGAGCTATTTCTAAGAATGCCCCTGCCATAAAATTTCCCCCCATGACGGACCTGCTCCAACGCGTCCAGAAGCTCGGATGGTGGAGATTGCTTCAAAAGGTACCCTTTTGCACCGTTTTTCATGGCTTGTTTCACCAGTTTAGAATCGTTGTACCGGCTTAATATAATGGCATGAGGCGCCTGATCGAGCGCTACCAGTTCCGATAGCAGATCGAGCCCTTCTATCCCCATCAGGCTTAGTTCAAGTAAAAGAAAGGAAGGCTTTCGTTTTTTTACGATCTCCAGCACTTCCGTGCCGTTATTTGAGGTGTCTGAAAGTTCGTAGGAGGCCATATCCTTACGGTTGAACAGGGCCTTTAATCCTTCCAGGAAGATTGGATGGTCATCCGCAGCTACTACCTGGTGTTTACTCATTTGGATGTTCGTTTCATGGGACCTGGAATGCTTAGTATGGAAGATATGTCCAACCTTGAAATCTACGCCTTGTAGCCAATTTCTTACCTGCAAATTCATGCCACCTGATTACAAGCTACCGCTATAGCAACGAATTGCCGGTTAAGGGAAATACAAACGGTTATGATACCTTTGAACCGGCAGGATAAAAGTCAATTTATCATGGACATGATTTCCCTTTGGATGATCCGGCTCGTAGTGGGGGGGCTGGCAATTCTTCCTTTCTGTGTAATATACGTACTGTCCGACGTTTTGTACATAATCCTTTACAAAATTGGCAGATATAGAAGGAGTGTAGTATTGACCAACCTCCGCACTAGTTTTCCTTCAAAAAGTGAAACAGAAATCAAGCGCTTAGCTGCCGCCTACTACCAAAACCTGTGCGATGTTACCCTGGAAACCATGAAGGGACTTAGTTTGACCACAGCAGAGATCCGGAATCGTTTCCGAATCCATAATATTGATATTTTAGCCCCTCCTCTTCAGGAAGAGAAATCCGTTTTGCTCATGGGAAGCCATATGAGCAATTGGGAATGGGGCTCACTTGCCGTCGCCCCGTTTATTGAAGCTCCTGTATTTGGCATCTACAAACGATTGCGAAATGCCAAAGTAAACGCCTACTTCAATAAAAAACGAGGTCAGTTTGGTCTCCACCTGGTCCCTATGGAACATACAGCAAGGACCTTGGCCATTCAGCGCAAAACCCCCTCTCTTTACTGCTTAATTGCAGACCAGACCCCCTCAAACAAAGAAAAAGCACATTGGATCCAATTTCTTAATCAGGAAACACCGTTTCATCGAGGTACAGACCAACTTGCCCGCTCTACCGATTTCCCGGTTTTTTACTACGATACCCGTCGCATAAAAAGAGGATATTACGAAGTGACCTTATATCCACTTACCATGCATCCGGGTCAACTGGAAGAGGGAGAAGTGACACTGCGATATGCCCGAAAACTGGAAAGCATAATTCACGAAGAACCGGCGGATTGGTTGTGGTCACACCGAAGATGGAAACACAAACGACCAGCAGACACTCATTTAATTGAGAATGTCTATTTACATTAACTCCCAATGAAGTTACAGCCTAATTGACAGGCGAAAAGCCTGGTCGATTGCCCGCTTGGCATCCAACTCTCTGGCTTCGTGGGCGCCTCCGATGACATGCACGGATACTCCTGCTTCTTGGAGCGGGGCAAACAGTTCCTTCAAGGGTTCTTGTCCGGCGCAAAGTAGAATTGTATCCGCTTCGATCAAACGCTCAGCTCCCTCCTGTAGGATGCGAATACCATTTGATTCGATTTCCAGATAAGAGACTTCCGACAACATTTTCACGCCCTGTTTCCGCAGAGCAGTCCGGTGAATCCAACCGGTAGTCTTCCCTAACCCAGCCCCCAGTTTACCTTTGGATCGTTGCATCAGGATGATCTCTCGTTCTGCCTTGGACGCTACCCCTGTTTTCAAACCTCCAGGCTTATGATATTCCATATCGACCCCCCAGGCTTCCATAAACGCCGGTATCTTTTCCTCGGATTTATGATCGGTATGTAGCAGGTATTCAGCCACATCAAAGCCAATACCACCTGCACCAATAATTACCACCTTCTTTCCGGCTTGCTTTTCGCCTTTTAGGAGCTGATCGTACCGAACGACGATAGGCAGATTTATTCCTGGAATCGAAGGAACCCTTGGAGTTACACCCGTAGCTAGCACCACCTCATCGAATAACCCTTCCAGCAGCAACGGAACAGTAGCTCGTGTATTCAGTTGAACCGAAACGCCCCACTGGTTTAATTCATTGGCAAAGTACCGAAGGGTCTCATTGAATTCTTCCTTGCCGGGAACTTCCTTAGCCATCAGAAATTGGCCTCCAATCCTGGAGTCCGCTTCAAAAAGAGTTACATGATGACCACGTTGGGCGGCAGTAGTGGCCGCTGCCAAACCAGCAGGCCCCGCTCCCACTACAGCGATTTTTTTGGGTTGAGCAGCTGGCGATATCTTCATTTCCGTTTCGTGACATGCTCTGGGATTGACCAGGCAACTGGCAATCTTTCGTTCGAATACATGGTCCAAACAAGCCTGATTACACCCGATACAGGTGTTGATAAAATGTGCTTTGCCTTCTGCTGCTTTCTTGACAAAATCGGGATCTGCCAAAAAAGGCCTGGCCATGGAGATCATATCCGCATGTCCTTGCGCCAAGATTCGTTCGGCCACTTCAGGCGTATTTATCCGGTTGGTTGTAATCAATGGAACCTTTACCTTTCCCATTAGCCGCTGAGTAACCCAGCTAAATCCTCCCCTTGGCACCAAGGTCGCAATGGTAGGTACTCGGGCTTCATGCCAGCCAATCCCGGTATTGATCAAGTTGGCCCCGGCTTGTTCTATTTGGGTGGCCAATTGCTCTACTTCCTCCCAGGCACTTCCTCCGTCTACCAAATCCAGCATGGACAAGCGGTAGATTAAAATGAAATCTTTTCCTACAGCCTCCCGGGTCCTACTAACGATCTCTACGGGAAATCGAATTCGGTTCTCAAAGCTACCGCCCCATTCGTCTTTCCTTTTATTGGTCCTAGAAGCAATAAATTCATTGATCAAATACCCCTCAGATCCCATTATTTCTACCCCATCATAACCTGCTTCCCGAGCCAGAACAGCCGCTCGCACAAATGCTTTTATGGTTCGTTCAATCCCTCTTTTTGTGAGTGCCCAAGGGGTAAAAGGAGTAATCGGCGATTTCAGTCGGGAAGGTGCCACCAACAAAGGATGATAGCCATACCGCCCCGTGTGTAAAATCTGCATACATATTTTTCCACCCTCGGCATGAACGGCATTGGTAATGGTTTTATGCTTCTGAGCCTCCTTGCGGGTACTCATCTTGGCTGCAAAAGGGCCTGTCCATCCCGCACGATTAGGAGCAATTCCTCCGGTTACCATGAGCCCCACCTCTCCTTTGGCCCGCTCGGCAAAGTAAGCCGCTAATCGATCGAAACCATTTTTGGACTCTTCAAGCCCGGTATGCATCGACCCCATTAATACCCTGTTTTTCAATTGAGTAAATCCGAGGTCCAGAGGCTTGAGTAGATTTGGATAAGGAACGGAAGGTGACGGTTGCATGAATCTGGCTAATTGTAGTAAAAGTCTAAAATTGTCAATCTGCCCAAATAAGTCTGGGAAATCCTATTTCACATGGTCTGCAGCCCGTTAAAATGGAAAAAATGACTGCATTCTTATCGAGGGAACCTGGGAAAATCTAAACATGGCAGTTAATATTCTAGTTTTTTTTCAAAAAGTGGTAATTTTGAATTCAATCTGTTCTAAATAAAGAATTTAAAATCATTATAGGTCAACTGAGTTGAATGGCTTGAGTCCTTTAACTCACAGACCATTTCAACAGTCGGGTGATTTCTTTTAGTGAGGGGTGGCAAACACCCCTCTTTTTTTGTCAATTTGCGTCTTACCTCCGTTTAGCATATATCCATTGGCCAACTCCTTTCGTTAGCATACCCATATTTACCTTTGCACCACAGGGAGAGGGGCACCTACTATGAGTTTCAGGAATATACATCCAGTATTGTTCGGGTTGGTCCTATGGTCAATGGCATCTCCCCTATCCGGTCAACAAAACACCTGGAACAACCAAAGAAGTAAAAGCCTGAAAATCGATAGCAGCATTACCTTTCTGGATTCTATGGTTATCGTACCATCCAGCCTCTCCTTAACCTACCCAGGGGCTACAACACAAGTAGACACTAGCCAGTATCGAGTGCAAAACAACCTTCTGCATTGGCAAGGCCCCTTAAATGGTTCCGTCCTTGAAGCGCATTTCCGGGTACTTCCTTACGCCTGGAAAACCCCAATTACCAGAATTGACTCTACCGACCTCCAGGCCAATGGGGTTGACAAATTGGCCAGAACCTACCTCTATCGGCCAGCCCCTACTACCCGACCGCTAGCCTACGATTTCCGAGGACTCGAATACCGAGGCACCTTTGCCCGAGGGCTATCCTTTGGCAACAATCAAGATCTGGTGTTGAACTCGCGATTCAATATGCAGCTCTCCGGCCGATTAGGGGAAGATGTAGACATTCTGGCCGCCATTTCGGACGAAAATCTTCCGCTCCAACCCGAGGGGAATACGCTCCAGTTACAAGAATTGGATCGAGTATTCATCCGGCTCCGCCGAAAGAACACCACTTTGACAGCTGGAGATTATGAACTTGCAAAACCGGAAGGCCTGTTCATCAACTACTTCAAGAAATTACAGGGCCTTACCGTAAACCATCTGGAAGATCTGGACCAATGGGGTAAACTTTCCGTTTCTGGTAGCTTCGCTATCAATCGGGGTCAATTTGCCCGGGTTCAACTCCCCATTAGCGAAGGGAATCAAGGACCTTATCGGCTGGAAGGCAATCAAAATGAACGTTTTATTGTAGTCCTGGCAGGTACAGAACGCGTCTGGATGGATGGTATCCTGCTTCAACGAGGCATTGAAGATGACTACATAATCGACTATAATCGAGGAGATATAACTTTCACACACAAACGATTAATTACCAAAGACAGCCGGATCATTGTAGAGTTTGAATATAGTACGCAAAGCTATCTTCAATCGTTTTACGCCCTAAATACCAAATTGGAAGGTCAAAAACATGAGCTCTATTTCAATTTTGCCGGTCAACAGGACAGTAAAAACAACACTGTCGGATTTACCCTTACGGATGATCAAAAGGTATTCCTCAAAGAAGCAGGGGACCAACGCAATGGGGTAGCCATTCCTGCTATCGATACCCTGGATCAATTTGACCCGCAACAGGTAGCCTATACCTGGAGCGATACTACCATTTGTCTCGGCACTACAGGCCCCGTTCTGGTTTTCACTAAAGATCCGAATGAAGCCAATGTTCGAGCACAGTTCACCTTTGTAGGAGCAGGCAATGGAAACTATGTACTCGACAATTCTCAAAACGCAAATGAAAGGGTCTACCGATGGGTGGCACCAGCGGAAAATTGCAGCCCGGTTGGAGATTATGAGCCGGTAATTCAACTTCGACCTCCCCGCCAACAACAAATGCTAAGCCTGGGGGGAAAATGGTATCCAAGCAATAATGCAGAGCTGCAAGCTGAAGTTGCAATGAGCCGGCTGGATCTCAATCGGTTTTCTCCACTCGATAAATCAGACGACCTTGGGATGGCTGCTTTTCTGAAGGCAGGTAAGGACTTTCGGCTCGGAAAGGACTCCGCTGCCTGGATAATGAAAACGGACCTGGGTTATGAATTCAGGCAACAGGATTTCACCTTCTTTAACCCCTATCGCAACCAGGAATTCCTCCGCGATTGGGGCCTTACCAATGTAAATGGTATCGGCACTGTAGATCCTGCAGATGAACATTGGATCGACGGAGGGATAAGCTTGGGAAATAATGCTGGTTTTAGCACTTTTTATCGCTTAGGCAGCTTTCTGCGAGACACAGCTTTTCAGGGGTGGAGACATCAATTTGGCTTAGTGCTGGATCAGAAAGGATGGACAGTGGATGCCTTTGGGAGTTTACTATTCTCCACTGATACTATTCAGAATACCACCTTTTTCCGGCCTAAAATTTTGGTAGCAAAAACCTTCGAAGGAAAAGTCAACTGGAAATTAGGTATCCAGGGGGAACGAGAGAAGAATACCCGTAAAAGCCTTGGGCTAGATAGCTTGCGAGCCGGAAGTTTCTTCTATGACAGGTTTAGATTTTTTGTGGAAACTGAAAAAGAGGGGCCTTATTCTTTTGGTGCCAGCTACGTACATCGAAAGGACTACGGTATTGACCCTTCAGACTTTCAGGCGGCCAACCTGGCACGCGAAGTAAACTTGAATGGCGGCTGGAAACCTAGTCCAAGAATCCGGTTAGCTGGAAACCTGACTTACCGCAACCTGACGGTACTGAATCAGGAGCTTTCCCAACAAGACCCTGCCGAGACCCTTTTGGGTAGGACTGATCTGAACCTTGCTCTGCTAAAAGGGGTAATCCGGTCTAATACCACCTACGAGCTTGGGACCGGCCAAGAACCCCGACTAGACTTCACCTTTATTCGCGTAGCAGTCGGTGAAGGCGATTATATCTGGTTGGATTCACTGTTCAATAATGATGGCATTATTCAACCTCAGGAAATGGTAATTGCTCCGTTCCCGGATCAGGCCGACTACGTAAGGGTGACCACCTTAACCAACGAATTCATTCCATCTAACTTTGTAAATCTCAACCAGAGCTTATTCCTGAATCCAAAAGCAGTTTGGTTCAAGGAATCGGGTCTAAAAGGCATCCTGGCCCGGTTTTCTACTCAAACCTCCGTAAAAATAAATCGGAAGATCCGCAAAGGGGAAGGCGCCAACCCCTGGAATCCATTCGGATTGGAAGTGGCCGATACGGCTTTGGTGGCCATTAGTTCCTCGATTCGTCAGGTATTGTATTTCAACCGGGCTGACCCGATATATAGCCTGGAGCTAGGTTTCCAGGACCAGCGGAACAAACAGGCACAGGTGTCTGGCTTTGAGAGCCGGGGCTTAAAGGAGTATTTCCTGCGCGGCCGCTGGAATTTCCGTCAACAATGGACGGTGGAAATGGAGGCCGCTACAGGAACCCGTGAAGCGGATTCTGAATTTTTTTCTGAGAAGCGTTTCCGATTAAGCACTTTTCGCTGGGCCCCGGAATTAAGCTTTCAACCCACTCAATCCTTCCGTGGGAAACTAACCTATCGGTTGGGGTACCAGGAAAACGCAGCTCAGTTTGGTGGTGAATTGGCTATCGATCATCAATTGGGGCTGGAAACCACCTTTTCCACGCCAAAATCTTCTTTGAGAACTAACTTCTCCTGGGTCCAATTTGAATTTAATGGAGTGGCTTCCAGCCCGGTAGGGTTTACGATGCTTAGAGGCCTTCAACCCGGGCGCAACCTGCTTTGGGATACTACCTTTGAGCGACAATTATCCCGAAACATCCGGCTAAGCCTGAACTACGAAGGGCGCAAAACCGGAAGTGCCCAAGTGATTCACGTGGGCCGGGCCCAGGTTGCCGCCACTTTCTAGACCTTTTTGCTTAGACATGACAAAAACCTTGACGTGAATAGGCAATGAAGAAGGACCAAAAGGATTACTATTTACTAATTTTGAAAACATTTGCTTTGATCGTTATTTACACAACCAACCATAATCCATTATGAAGAGATTACCCATTCTGCTTTGTCTTGCTCTGCTCTCTACTATGGGCTTGCACGCTCAAAAGCTGATCCAAAAAGTAGAAGCAAAGCCAGGTGACCTTGTTATTCCCTTTGAAAAATACGTGCTGGACAATGGCTTAACCGTCATTCTGCATGAAGACCATTCGGATCCTTTAGTCCATGTAGATGTCACCTATCATGTGGGATCCTCCAGAGAGGAACTCAACAAGTCCGGTTTTGCCCATTTTTTTGAACACATGTTGTTTCAGGGGTCTGAAAACGTGGCTGATGAAGAGCACTTTAAGATCATCACGGAATCCGGAGGCACTCTGAATGGTTCTACCAACGGAGACCGCACCAATTATTATGAAACCGTCCCGAACAACCAGCTGGAAACCGTACTTTGGCTTGAGTCCGACCGCATGGGCTACTTTCTGGATGCCGTTACCCAGAAAAAATTCGAGGTGCAACGAGCAACGGTAAAAAATGAAAAGCAGCAAAACTATGATAACCGGCCGTATGGTCTTCGATTCGAGCTGCTGGCTCGCACCTTATACCCCTATGGACATCCCTACTCCTGGCTGACCATAGGGATTTTGGAAGACCTGAATCGGGTAGATGTGAATGACCTCAAAAAATTCTTCCTGCGCTGGTATGGTCCCAACAATGCAGCCCTTACCATTGGTGGGGATTTCGATAAAGAGCAAACCCTGAAATGGGTGAATAAGTATTTCGGCAAGATCCCGGCAGGACCTGATGTGGAGTCTCTCGATATTGATCCTGTGACCATTGATGCAGATCGGTACGTATCTTATGAGGACCCTAATATCCGTTTCCCAGCCCTTCAAATCACTTTCCCAACCGTTCCTCGCCACCACCCCGACGAACCTGCGCTGGATTGCTTGGCTGAAATTCTGGGGCAGGGGCAGAGTTCCTACTTCTATCAAAAGTTTGTAAAAACACAACAAGCGATTCAAGCTGCTGCATTCCATCCAACTCGTGAATTGGCGGGAGAATTTGGTTTGTTAGTATTACCCTACCCCGGAAAAGGATTATCGGAATTTGAGGTTCAAATTCGCGAAGCCATCCAGGAGTTTGAAAAAGACGGCGTATCCGAAGAAGACGTAGAGAAATTCCTGGCAGGAGCAGAAGCTTCTACTATTCGGGGTCTCCAAAGTGTAGCCGGGAAAGTAAGCCGATTAGCTCAGTATTGGTTTATGACCGGGGATCCGAATTATATCACGGAAGAGGTAAAGTCGTATGAAGGCCTGACCAAAGAAAAGGTACTAGCTGCGTATAACAAGTATATTAAAGGAAAGCCTGCAGTGATTATGAGCATTGTCCCAAATGGTATGGATAGCCTGATTGCTGCTCCGGATAATTTTACGCCTCAAACAGAAGGGGACAACCCCTTTCCGACCACCGATTATGACAAGGTAGCCGACCGCAAATCTCCCACAGATGATTTCGACCGCAGCCAGCGCCCCCCCTCCGGTCCTAATCCAACCATCCGGGTACCCGAACTATGGGATGCTAAAATGGATAACGGCATGAAAGTAGCCGGTACAGAATCCAAGGAACTTCCATTGACTACACTTCGCATCACTATTGAGGGTGGACACCTGATGGAAGCGGAAATGCAGGAAAAAGCCGGTTTGGCTCAATTGGCCGCCAGCCTGATGAACGAAGGCACTGAAAACTATTCTGCGGAAGAATTTTCCAAAGCGCTGGAGCTTTTGGGAAGCAATATTTCAGTAAACGCAGGCAATACAGCAACTACTATCGCTGTAAGTTCGCTAACCAAAAACCTGGATGCTACTATCGAATTGTTGAAAGAAAAGCTCTATCACTCAGTAATCACCCAGGAAGACTTTGACCGCGACCAAAAAGCTCAGATTGAAGCCATTCAGGCGGCTATGAAACAACCTGCCGCTATTGCCAGCAATGTATTTAACAAACTGATCTATGGCAAGGAATCTTTTCTGGCCGTACCTACTTCAGGAACGATGGAAAGCGTTCAAAATCTGACCATCGAAGATGTGAAGGGGTTCTGGGAAAAGGCATACGGGGCTCAGCTGGCTCGTTTGGTCGTGATTAGCGACCTGTCGAAGGAAGAGATACTTCCTAAATTGGATTTTCTAAAAGAATGGGGTACTACAGAAGCCGTGAAGCCGGAAGTGAAGTTTGATTCCCCAAAACAGCAAGCCCGGATCTACCTGGTAGATAAAACCAAGGCACCTCAATCCGAAATTCGAATCGGTTATGCCAACGATATGACCTATGATCCTACCGGGGAATATTATGAAGCTTATTTGATGAACTACCCATTGGGAGGTGCCTTCAATAGCCGGATCAATTTGAACCTGAGAGAAGATAAAGGCTGGACCTATGGAGCGAGATCCTATTTTTCAGCCAATGATGATTACGGAAGCTACACGGCCAGAGCTGGTATTAAAGGAGTAGCATCCGACAGTGCCGTGGATGAATTCATGAAAGAGATAACCAACTACTATGAAAATGGAGTGACGGAAGAAGAGGTGACTTTCATGAAAAACTCTATTGGCCAGCGGGATGCCCGTAGTTATGAGACGCCGCGCCAAAAGGCAGGTTTCATTGATCGATTGCTCAAATATGACCTCAGTCCGGATTATGTAGATGAACAAGCCAAGATCCTGGACAGCATGGACAAGGGTAAAATGGATAAGATTGCCAAGAAGTATCTCAATCCCGATCAAATGGCAATTTTGGTCGTTGGAGATAAAGAGTCGCTAATGCCTAAGTTGCAGCGATTAGGGTACGATGTGGTAGAAATAGATGTCGAAGGCGAATTGGTAACCACCAAGGATAGCCGGCCATAACAGGTATTGCCGGAAATAACCAAAAAGGGATGCGATCTTCGGATGGTATCCCTTTTTTTCTGCTTTTTCCTATCTGAGTCGAGTGCCAAACTTGAGAAACAACAGCTGCTGAATCAGGCCCCTACCGATCATAAAGATCAGTAAAGCGGCCCAGAGGCCATGGTTTTCAAACCTGTTGGCTAATAGTAAATAGGCAACCACAAAAAATAACACCGCCACAAGCATGCTATTGCGCATGGACCTGGAAGCGGTTAATCCGATAAAAACACCATCCCACAAATAACAGGGGGTACTCAACAAAGGGAAAAGAACCATCCAAACCAAAAAGGGGAGGGTAGCGTCGACGACTTCCTGCTGATTCGTAAATAACCACAAAAGGGCCTTCCCCCCAAATCCATACAGCAAGGCATATCCCAAAGCCAGCCCCATGCCCCAGCCGAAAGCCAGAGCTATTGCTTTTCGGGTAGCAGAATCGTCTTTTTTTCCTGCATATTTTCCGACCAAACTCTCGGTAGCGAAAGCAAAGCCATCTACGCCATAAGACATCCAATTCAGGAATTGCAAGAGGATCACATTGGCAGCCAAAATCAGCTCCCCATAGGTGGCAGATTGGCTGTAGAAAAACCCAAATGCCAAGGTGAGGCAAAGAGTTCGGATAAAGATATCGGAATTGAGTCTTAAAAACTTCAGAAAGGCCTCCTTTGCCAATACCGCTTTCTGAATAGCCCAACCTGCTGCACTTCGATACCGAACCAGGATCAGGCCAACACCTGCAGAGAAGCCTAAGTATTGAGCGATAAGCGTGCCCCAGGCAACTCCTCGAACTTCCCATCCCATGACTTGCACTAACCAATAGCTCAAAACGATATTGACCCCATTGACCAACAGGGTCAGCACCAGCGGATAAACTGCATTCTGCAAGCCGAAAAACCATCCCATTATGACGTATAGCCCCAGTGTGGCAGGAGCAGCCCAAACCCGAATAAAAAAGTAATCGCCTACCAATTCAATCTGACCGGTAGGCACATTTAGCAGAAAAAAGGAAAGCTTGGCTAGAGGTATTTGTAAAAGCAGGATCAACCCAGCGAGCGAACCAGCCAAAAAAAGAGCTCTACCCAGGGTAAAGCCGGTTTCGGCCGAATCATCTGCCCCATAGGCTTGAGCTGTCAGCCCCGTCGTCCCCATCCGGAGAAACCCGAAATTCCAGTAGACCAAATTAAAAATCATAGCGCCAAGCCCAACCGCACCAATGTGCGCCGCCGACAACCGCCCCATCAATGCCGTATCAACCGAACTCAAAAGAGGGACGGAGATATTACTCAGAATATTGGGAATGGCCAGGCGAAGAATTTCCTTGTTCATGAACGGCTGTAAAAGGAGCGCCTAAATTAACAAACCATCGAGGATTGGCCATTTTTACCATCGGTCTTTAAGTACGGGCCTCTCTGGTCCACTCCTTGCTAAAATGCTCCCGGTCTTTCCCACTGGCAAATTTCTTAGCATTGTATTCCGCCGTCTTCCCTTTAGGTATGGAAAGCGATTCCCAGTCTTCTCCTTTGAAATGTTTGGCTAGGTAAACGATTTGCCCGACATGGTAACTGTAATGCCCTAGTTGCCGCTGCAAAGCCTCTAGCACAGTGTGTCCTTGGTTGCGGATATAAACGATGGTTTCCATCTGTTGGGGAGTCAGCTGATCCAAGGTATCGAAAACTACGGCCCAACCGGCCTCCCAGGCCTGTAACACGGCTTCTTTGGTTGGAAGGGTATCCTGAAATTCGGCATCCCGTTCACGCCACTCCTTTTCTCCATCGGTGGTAAGAAAATCGGTGAAACGGGAACGCATATTTCCATGCAGGTGTTTGACCAGGACCGCGATCGAATTACTTTCTGGATCGAGCGTACGTTGAAGATCCGATTCTTCCAATTGCGCGATTGCTCCTTCACCCAATTTTTTATAATAATGAAATAGAAGGATCGTGCTTTCGAGAAAATGCGGAGTTGTTGCCATTAATTTAGAGTTTATAACCCCCAACAAACGATTGGTTAGGAGTTGAATAGCATAATAAAAGGAATCCGATAATAAGATATGGAAATCAATCAATGGAAAATCAAGCTGGTTAAAGCCCTTTTGGATTGTGACGACCCAAACCTGTTAGAGGCGGTTGAGCAATTGCTAAACCTGCATGCTCCACCTGTAACAAGGGGTATTGAACCGCCTTCTACAGATTCTTCCCTCGATCAAGACACCTTAGACCTCCAGCAGTCTATCGACGACCTTTTCGAACCGGAAAGGCCCGACTGATCCAATTCAGCCGGATTCAAAAAGAAGATCCCTAATCAAATTAATCTTTATCTAATTTGATTCAAAAAGAACCTACATTTGCTGCCCGTTTAACCTGTTCCGTATATGCTCCAGCGGTCTATTGATACCTATCTTGAATCTTTCCGGGATTTATCCCGGGAGATCTGGATATTATCAGCCGTTACCTTGATCAACCGGAGTGGTACGATGGTTATCCCATTCCTGTCCATTTACCTGAAGACAGTCTTGGGGTTCAGCTTTATACAAGTTGGTTGGGTAATGGCAGTATTTGGCTGTGGTTCGTTACTGGGATCTTATATAGGAGGACGGATTACCGACCGGCTTGGGCATTACGATGTCCAGTTTTGGTCTTTATTCCTAGCTGGGTGGTTTTACCTGACCTTGATGTTTATCCACCAGTTTGAACATTGGGTCCTGGCTGTCTTTGGCTTAAGCGTTATTACGGACACCTTTCGACCCGCCACGATGGCCGCTATTGCTGAATACAGTCATGAAGGCACTCGTACCCGATCTTTATCTCTGCTGCGGTTGGCAATCAACTTGGGCTGGTCGGCAGGGCCTGCGATTGGCGGATTTGTAGCAGGCACTATTGGCTACCAAGCCCTGTTTATTCTGGATGGAATGACCTGTCTATTTGCGGCTTTGTTCTTCCGGGCTTCTCTCAAACGTACGCGCCTCAGTCCATTTGAAGGTCGGGAGCAAGAGCAACCTGTTCAGACCGTTAAGGGGCCGGAACACAATCGCCCCTATCTTCTTTTCCTGGGTCTTCATTTATTGGTATTGGTTTGCTTTATGCAGCTCTTCATCTCGCTGCCCATCTATTTTAAAGAACATTTTGAGCTTACCGAGATTTGGATAGGAATACTAATGGCTCTTAATGGTTTGACCATCGTTATTTTTGAGATGCCGCTAGTTTATCGACTGGAGTCCAAAGCTCGACAAATGCGCTGGATCGGCTTCGGAGCCGGGCTGATCGGCTTCACTTACCTCTTATTGTTGCTTGCTCCCAATTGGGTTTTTATTGTCCTTCCTGCTATGCTTTCGCTAAGCTTGGGCGAAATATTTTATATGCCTTTCTCCAACTCCTATGCCTTGGCACAAAGTCAACCTGAAAACCGGGGCGCCTACATGGGATGGTACGCTATGGCCGGTTCAGGGGCTTTTATTCTGGCACCTATTGTGGGACTCCAATTTACAAGCGTAGCCGGATATACTGCTTTATGGGGTATGTTAAGCGCGCTCTGTACGTTTACGGTTGTTGCCTTTCTCCGATTGAAATAAACACAAAAAAGTCTTCATTTATTTCATAAGATTGGAACATCTGACACTACAATCTGTTACGCTTCCATTAACTAGAACATAAATTCTAAAATCCAAGTTACCATGGCAAAGGAAACATTTTCCGCTCCTCAATCTTCGGCATCTACTACGACCTGGCCCGAGTTAGCAATCCAGCTATATGATAAACTTACCGGGAGGAATGCCGAGATTACCTATGAATTCGAAAACTTCGAATTACATGTTCCAAGCGACACCACTGATCAAGCCCAGCATGCTGCCTGGAAGATGAATGGTGTACTAAAAATCCGTACCCAAGAAATTACACCGGAATAATCTAAAATTTCCGCCGGGTGCTTGCCCGGCGGCCCCCTATGCAAACCATTATCCAACTTCTCCAGGGCGTCCGGCTGGATGCAGATCTTACATTGGAAGCTCCCAACGGGATTCTTATCTGTAAATCCTCTCCTGATGGGGTTTTATCCCTTGATTTTTCCAATGAAGCAACCTTTCGATTCTTTTTGCAGAGTCTGCGAAAAGCAGGGTTCTCTTTCCTGGATCAATTGAAGCTTTCCGATCAAATCTCCTCCCTACCCTACCCCATAGAGATAAAAGTTAACGGTACAACCTATCTCAAGCACTTGCCCGGCACCAAGCTTCAGCTCGATCGCTGGCAACTCTTCCGCCAGGCATTGCTCCAATTTTTTGGCAGATAGCACCTACCTTTGGCCTTACACAACTTGTTACCAGTTTGCGCGCCGAAAAGGGTACCGATATTAATTTGGCAAAGGATTTGCTCTCTGCAGGCAGGCTCGTGTCCATCCCTACGGAAACGGTATATGGTTTGGCCGGGAATGCCTTTTCCTCCCAAGCCGTAGCCCAGATTTTCAGGGTGAAGAACCGCCCCAGTTTTGATCCACTAATCGTTCATGTTGGCCATCCGGAGCAACTTCATCAATTGGTTCAGCCCATCCCATCGGCTGCCCTGCATCTCACTGAAAAATTATGGCCCGGCCCTTTAACGCTATTGCTTCCCAAACAAAGCCAGGTAAATGACTTGGTGACCGCTGGCTCCAGTAAAGTAGCAGTTCGAATGCCCAACCACCCCATGACAATCGAATTGTTGAATTCACTTGCCTTTCCTGTAGCCGCTCCCTCTGCAAACCCATTTGGCTATATCAGCCCTACCACCGCAGACCATGTGCTGGAGCAATTAGGTGACAAGATCGATTATGTCTTGGATGGAGGAGCTTGCCAGGTCGGCATCGAAAGCACCATAATCGGGTTTGAAGCAGAACGGCCCGTTGTATACCGGAAAGGTGGAATTACCGTCGAACAACTGGAGGAGTTGATCGGCCAGGTAGAGATAAAAAAACATTCCTCCTCAAATCCCAGCGCACCGGGTATGTTGAAGAGTCATTATGCACCTAAAGTACCTATTGTCCTTGGCGCTATCCCAAGCATGCGCAACCAATGGCAAGGTACATCCTATGGTATCTTGAGCTTTAAAGACAGGTACCCTGGGCACAATGCTTCCTGGCAGGTGGTGCTAAGCACTTCTGGCGATCTCACCGAAGCTGCACAAAATCTTTTTGCAGGCCTTCGTTACCTGGACCAACAACCACTCGAGGTCATCCTCGCAGAATTGGTACCGGAAAAAGGGTTGGGGAGAGCTATAAATGACCGGCTGAGAAGAGCCGCTGCTACTAAATCCGAAGAGCCTTAGACGAAGAGCGTGTTTCAAATTCATATTCTGCGATCAAATCGCCACTTTTTTGATGATAACTCGTTGGAGAACCATGCCCCATAGTGCTGCTATGAGGAAGAATGGATGACGCTTATGGTCACCCTCCTGACAGCCATCGGCTCGTCAGGTCCTCCGCCTTTTATCACCAAAAAGTTGACTGATTTTACCACTATTTGCGAAATTAAAACAAGCTCTAAGCTCGACTTTAGCCAATTAGGCTGCTCTGTTAGCATTGTAAATCAATTGCTTAAAAAGAGCAGCTTTTAAATTATGCACATCGCT
>CAZXLD010000005.1:0-179494 GCA_964641965.1 uncultured Saprospiraceae bacterium
AAGATTTCGCAATCCTAATTTATCAAAACTGTCAGATTAAGTTGTGACTACTTCAATTTTAGAAAAGCAACTTTAATGTTCGCCCGAACCAGGAATTGAATGGTTAAGCTTTCCAGGTAAGCCTCTCAATACTCTCCTTCGGGAAACTCTCATTGAATAGGGTCACTGATCATATCTTCCGGATAGATCAGCACCGGAATCATTAGCTTTCTTTCCGCCAGCTCTTCGAATTCCTCAGGAGAAACAACAATACCATCAGCCAATCTAACCTGTGTCCTGTTTTCATCCAGGCATCCGATCATGACCTTGACCGGAAGCTGTTCTCTGAGCTCCTGAGTACTTTTAATCTCTCCTTCGAGCAGGGCCCTGAGGATCTCGCGTTTGTCTCTCATGCTCATTCAGTTTTTCGATGGCAGCATCCAGCATCGAATCCACCTCTTCATCGGATAGGCGATCTATGTTCATTTTTGCTTCCACCCGTTGCAATTTGGGAAGTACGAAGTCCATCAGGCGGGTACGGACTTGCCAGCGTTCCCATGGGGTGAGAGCCTGCCAGTCCTCTACAGCTAAGGGAGAATCATCCTCTATGAATTGTGCAATAAAGTTGCGGGCCTGGATCCCTGATTTGTTTCTCGCGCCGGAAGGGCGTCCTTTTGGGTTTCCGCTCTGTCCTGGTTGCCAAGGCATTGTTTAATATTGTTTTTATCAATAATCCAACTGACTTCCGGATAGTTCCGGATTCTTTTGCCAACCCAACACGCTTAATTAAAGCTATTTTCGGCGGCGGCGAATTGCCTAAGAGCTCCGCCCGCCGCCCTTCCCACTAATGGTTGTAAAAAGAGGGTGGATCATCGGTTTTTTGAGTCTTTTTTTGGCGACTCTTTTTACTTTTTTTATCTGACCTCATTTTATTCTCAGTTGGGCTTTTTTGAGCCTGAATCCAAAGTATACCTTCCTTCGATTTTTTCCATTTTTGGATAGATGTCCTCACATCATCCCTGCGCACGGTCCCATGAAAAACTTCGCCTACTTCTTTCATATTACCACATTGCTTGTAAGTATCAATTACTTCCAACCTTAATTCTTCTGTGAAATCCGGTATTTCCTTGGTACGGTCTAGCATTCGTTCCTCTGGATAACGGCCAACGTCCTCGAAATGAAGCCAACAGTTTTCAGTGTTGTTGCCTGGAGGGCACAGGTTCAATGCCCACACTTGCGAATCGTTCAAGGTTTTGGGTGCCCTTCTGGCTTTCAACTGCTTGAGGTAAACTCTTTCCATGTTGTTGTAATCCTTTCCGATCCCAAAAATAAAATCCACAATATTGGCTAGGGTCTTGGAGCCTGCCAGGTGGTTGATGCTCATAGGTTCGGTCGAGGGCACCTTGGGCGTATGAGCCAGAAGTAAGATAGTTGTTTGGTATTGACGTTTAAGTAGTTTTAGTCGCTTAATGAAAGGTAAGGCCTGTTTGGCCTCCTCCAGCTGTAAGGCCTCTGCCAAATAAGAAATGTTGTCTACAACAATCAAGACCGGCTTGTGCACCTTGAAATGTTGTTCCATGGCCCATAATAAATAGTCTGCTGGCTTAACACCGTCTGGTAGATCATAACGATCCGGGTCCATTTCGTAACGGATCAGGTTTTCAGGCATTGAGAATTTGTGGGTTTTGTCAATGCTTCGATAGCGTTCGGACCAGTCGTCCGCCTCTAATTCGAAGTCGTAATACAAAACGGTGCCGTGCACTTCACCTTCAATTCCAAACAAGTCCTTTCCTGTTGCTACAGCTAACGCAATTTGCATTGCTAAAATGGTCTTACCCATATTGGTGTCGGCAAACAGGATACCTACCTGGCGTTCTTTAAATACCGGGTTAAAAAGCCACCGGACAGGTGGCATATTGTCTCCGATCTTCTGCCATTGAGGAGCAGTGGCTTCTATGAACGGGTCCGGAGTGTCACTGGGGATTTTTTCCTGCTCATCTTCAGTTTCACCCAGCCAGAATGCGAGAGGTTTGAAACGGGTTCGTTCTCCATAAGGTTTCTCTTTTCCGAAAAAGCGGTGAGTAAGTGGCCTGAGGAAACCTTTCCTGTTTACGAGGCATTTGGGAGCATTGGTGGGTTTTGACTCAGGATGCCCGACTGCCCAGATTCCATAATCTTCATTCGCCAAATGGGGGTTTGTAGCCCGATGAAAGAATTGCAAGTAGGCAATAGTTTTCAATTGCTCTGCTGTTGGCCGATTTAAGGGCACCTTATTGCCTTGTGATGTATTTTGAGGGGCGATCTCATACGGCGCCTTCCCCGAAGTATTTGGTTTTTCAGGTTTTATTTTGTCAGATCCAAACTCGTGGAGGGTCAAAGCCCAAACACGTACCACTTCTGCCTCAACCTGTGGGAATTTTACTACAGATCTGCCCTCTGGTGCATTTTCCCAGCTATATCCCGGGGTGGGGGGAGCTACCACCTGACCCCGACCAGTAGCGCCTCCCGAGCCATGTCGGTCTGTGAAGAATTCTCCGAGCGCTTCCCTCTTGCCATCTAGTTCCCTGGTTACGACTTTTGATGGGGGATTAGTCATTGGAATACCTTCCTGGTATCTGCCCATCAGATGATACCCCCCGGATACAGACCTCTTCACGGCAAGGGTTACCAATGGAGAAATTCCGGTCTTCTTCTTGCATTTTTTGTCCCACTCCTCCAGCAAGGTCTCTAGCCTGTAAGATTCTATATCAAAAGCAAACAGGTCTCCATGGATCAGAATACCTAACCCATAGCACGATTCAAATGGTTTGAGTTGCTTTTCCTCTTCCCACTCATTCCTTGCTTGCCATCCAGATTCGAACGGCCTTTTGGGTTTTCCTTTGTCATCTAGTTTGAGTGGGACGCAGTGCACCCCTTTCTCCAGCCATGCTTCTGCCTCGGATCGGTAATTTTTTCTTTGATATGTCACCAGGAACAGCTTTAAGAGGTCAAGACCGAAGATCATTGGCAGCCCGGCGGACCTCCTCGCTCCTGAAACGGATGAGGCCTCCGTTTATCCTGTGCTTTTCAAGAAACCCCTGTCTTGCATAGTTGTCCACGGTGGCCAGTGAACAATTTAGGTATCTGGCAACCTGTTTGCGGGTGAGCCATTCAGGAAGGGTGTCAGGATTGTCCGTTACTGGATGTTCGATTTCCAGGCAAGCCCTAACACAATCGATGATCAGAATTTCTAGTTCTCCCTTGGGAATGATAATCAGCTCCATTACTTTTCTTTCCTCCAATATGGAGCAGAATGATCTTCCCTATTTTCCGGAAGTTCCTTAAGGTAGAAAAGGAAGGAAACTTTAACGTATCATGGGGAGAAATGTCCTTCTGAGCTGATCCTCTCGCCGTTTATTGTCAAGGTTAGTTGGTTTGCTTCTCAGCGCCCTCCCCGAAATAGAGATAGCAAACCGTTTATCTAGAAAAGTGGAGAACCACTCTGAAGGTGATGGCCCCTCAAGAAGGCCCTTTGCCCGGAGAGTCTGGTAGAGCACTCTTATCTTCCATTTATCTGCTTTCTCGACTTTGGCATCAATAAGATTTTCGGATTTCAGGATCCTTTCGCAGATTAATCCAAGTTCTGCTTCAGGAAAAGTGTTCTTTTTGGGGGCCACTTGCTTTGGGGTTGCCTGCGGGTCGAAATGATCCTGTATCTTCTGCATGATTTTGAACCACACTAACAATTTAAAATGGTAGATATAATTATTATTAAAATTGTTGAAGTTAATCGGGAAGTTGGCAAGCTTTTCCTTCCGCTGGTCAATGTATTTCTGGAGACGCCCCCTTATCTCTTTTTCAGTTAAAATTTCATTTGCCAAGTCTTTCTGATATGCTAAACAGGTTTCTTCAAGCTCACGAATCTCTCGCTTAACTTGTTCCTCTGAAACCACCCATTCCGGCTTGGGAGGATCGTAGCTTTCCAGAATTTTTCTTACTTCCTCTTCGACCCATGAGTAGTCGTTTTCCATTTCAATTTTCTTTTCCAGTGAAAAATGTATGATCCGCCAAACGACCCGCCGTTTCCTCACCAGTGACTTTGATATACTTCATAAAACTGGCCACTGTGGTGTGTCCGGTGAACTTCATAATATCGGGACTGGGTATGCCACTCTTGTAGGCATTGGTCGCAAAACTTCTTCTGGCCGTATGTGAGGAAACAAGCTTCCATTTTTTAAAAACTTTTCGTTCGTGCTTCCCCCCACGGAACACATTGATCTCAATCTCCTGGTCGAATTCTGCCAGTTCTGCCAGCTCTTTTAGATATTTATTGAGCTTCTGATTGCTGATGGTTTCCGGGGCCCGACCTTCGTTACGGTCCAGGATGGCTTTCAGTTTTGGATTAGTCAGGGGCACCGTTACCTTCTGTTTGGTCTTTTGGGTAGTAATGGACAGCGCAGGAACCTCACGTCCATCATGGGATATTTTCGCGATGTTCTGCGGTTTGATCTGTGAGAAATCAGAGAACCGGAGTCCGGTGTATGCACCGATTAGAAAAAGGTCCCGGACTCTTTCGTATTTGGGGGATAAGTCCTTCATGTTGAAAAGGACATCAAGCTCCTTTTCGGTAAGGTATATGTTCTCGGATTCCCGTCTGGGAATGGAAAGCCTGACCCTTGCCGTGATATCCTGATCCGTAATGCCTCGCCGAAAAGCTTCCTTCAGTATGGTCTTCAGGGTGGAAAGAATCTTATTGATGTGGGTGTCGGAAAAATTAAGGGTGTACAGATAGGCTAAAAAATCATTTTTCCAGGTTTCGTTCAGGTTGGCGAAATCCAGCCTTCGCCTTCTGTGTTTTTCATAGCCCTTTAGATGCTTTTGGCAAGTGTTATAGACCTGGATGCTGCCTCCGGGGCGTTTCATGGCCTTTCTTTCTTCTATGAATTGCTCCACGAATTCAAGCAGCCCTGCATTTTTGTCCTCGCGCTTCTCTATCCTCGAAATCAGTTTTTCCTTGAATCTTTGGGGGTGCGGGACGATACCCTCCATTTTGTATTCGTAGTGCAGGTCAAGGGTCTCTGCCTCCATTCTGCTCAGTGTGCGGTTGATCCCGGAATGGAGCCGAAAATCGCGGGTCTCCTTCACCCGCATCCCCCTTGGGTTCCAAAACTTGCGGGGAATACTGATCCCTGTGGAGAGGACCACCCGGTTACCCGAATATCTCCAGATCATAATGATAAGGGCTGGGTCATCGGTTCCGTTACGGAGGTTGAATCGAGGTTTTCTGGCCATCGGTTTAGCTTTGACACGAAGATACGGAAGGCCATAAATGTTGTCGGTATTGTTGTCGGTTTATTTAGGCTTGAGTATTCTCTATTATTCTCTTATATTATTCAAGTAGTTGGTTTACAACATTTTAAATAGAAATAGAAGCTAGAGGTGCCCAAAGGTTCTGGAACCTCCTCCTCCGCCAGCGCGAACGCGCCAGGCCGCCCCAATGGGCGGCCTTTTTCATTTCAGGTAGGGTGGCAAGGGGACTTTGGTGGCGTAACCTGAAAAGGAAAAAAGTAGGGGCCGCAGGCCCTGTGTGGCTTTGTAGCCCCCCTCTCCAGGGATCAGCGCAGCTAATCCATTAAAACCGGTACTTATTTGACTATATGACCAAGAGGACAGCTTTTTTGCTTTAAGGTGGGCTGTGAAATTCATTTGAGAAGACCAACTAAAGTAGGATTTGACGCAAAGCACCATTGCGTGTGTGCTTTGAAGCCTCCCGTCCCAGGCATCAGCACCCTTAATCCCTCCTCCGATACCACAACTCCACGATTTCCAGTTCGGTCAGGACATGCCTACGGCAGTTGACCCATTGATAAGGAAGCGCATGTTGGTCGAGTATCCTTTTGATCATCACTGTGGGAACCAACTTCCGTTCGTGAAGGAGGATGGTATGGCAAATGGCCGTCACCAAAGGGAGTTCTTCCTTGGCCAGGATGAGCCTCATGGCCTGATAGTAGGAGAAAATTTGTTCTCCCACCTGACATCCAGGTCTTGGGGATTAATGTCTCAATCGGGTAATGGGAGAAAATCCCTCGCCTTTAGGCGAAGACTTTAGTTTGATGAGCGCTGGTGGTATCTTAGGCTCATGCAACACTATCGGAAGACTTCCCCCTCGATTTAAGATTTCAAATATCACCTGGTTTGGATTACGAAGTACCGTAAACCAGTATTGAGCGGTGAGATAGCGCATCGTTGCAGAGAGCTTCTCCGAGAGATATGCAGGAACAAGGATGTGGAAATACTGTCGGGACATGTATCGAAGGATCATATCCATTTGTTTGTGTCGGTTCCTCCATTTTTGATTGTAAGCGATCTGATGCAATCCTTGAAGGGGAAGAGTTCCAGGAAGATGCTGAGTGAATTCAAACCCTTGTCGAGGCTGTTTTGGAGCAGGCATTTGTGGGCGGGTGGATATTTCGCGGCTTCCTCGGGAAATGTGATAGACGAAGTAATTATGGAGTATATCCAAAATCAGGAGGTTGAGAAGGAAGATGATAATTTTGAAGTCGCGAAATGAAGGGAATGACTTTAGCGGGCTTACAGCCTGCATCCCAAATCTACCAGCTTGTAGCCGGTAGTAGTTTAATTCCAATTAAGTTCAAGATACTGTTTTGAGAGTTGTTCGATTAGATCCGGGCTAGCCTGGACCTGATCGGATGTTATTTTCCTTTTGGTCATAAGTCCAGTTTTTAACGATCATCATAAATGATAGCCAGCTCGGCCAGGATTTGCAAAGCCCTCCCCAATTACACCAACCTAAAAAGCGAAAGCCTCCTAGTTATGAGCCCCCCCTCTAACAATCCGCACAACAAACTTCCGGTACCGGAGTCAAGGGAGACGTCCGCAATATCCGGTGGTGACCCAGTTCATCACTTACCGGACTCGGCCGCCTGGCCACTACCGCAAAAGCCGGCTGCTCGCGGCTTTGGTTGACCTGGGCCTCATAGACCAGCCGATCAGATGTCTGCACCAGATTGGCAGTAGCCGCGGCCACCCTGGGCTTATCCAAGCGGGAAACATGATCCCGAATGTTGGTAATCTGAGGTAGAATCTCGACCACCACCACACTAAGCGGCGATTTTTCTGGTAAACAAAACAGCTGGAGCAATTGCCGCACTTCCTGCTGGGTCCATACCGTGGTGCCATAGCGGGTCGCATCTCTATTCCGGCGGCTGATTTCCGCCAGCTTCAACACATTCTGGAAATTGGCCGGATTGAATTCATACGAAAAGTTCTTCAGCGAAATGGCCTGCAATACACTTAACTCTTCGTCATTGTACCGGCGCAATACATTGGTGAACGATCCCGTTTCAGTCCGGCCTGGTCTGGGCTCTGGCTCTACCTCGACCCGCCAGTCTAACTGGCGATCGTCTAGCAAAATATTCCGATAATCCAGATTGTCGGCCTGTTTTATCTGGGCATACAACAAAGCCCAAAGCTCCGTCCGCGGCGGATCGGCCGTCACATTTTTCCCATTGTGGACCGCTACCGCATACGGTGCTTTCACCCAGATTTTTTTGGCATCCCGGTTCGGTACACAGCGCAGGATAGGGGCAGGATGCTGAACTCCTGTTGCCCGCAATCGCCTACCAAAACGGCCCTGCGCCGTACTCCATACCATTTCCTCGGTATCCGCCCGTCGGAAATGACCCAAGCGGATCTCATACGTAAAGAACCCAAATAGTTCGTCAGCTTCCGCATGCAGCCCTTCGGGTATGGGCATCAGGTAATGCCGGTCGCTGGAAGTGCTCTTGACCATCGGTTGCATGGCATTCAAGCCATCCAGCTCATTGGTCGCGCCTTCGGCTACAACCAGAATGGGTTCCGGGTCAATAGGTAGCGCCGGTTCTTCCGGAGCCTGAAACAACTCGGGTCGGTTATTGCTGATCAATTGATCGGGCGCATTGGCTAACACCCGGGCAAAATAGACGTCCTGCGGGTCTTGGACCGGCTCTGCAAATTCAATCCACAGATGCCGGCGTCGTGCCTCGGTGGAGGAATAGGCCTCATCGCGCACATAGGGCGACAACGCAATGCCGGCCGATACGATACGGGGTACCTGGCTGGGCGAAGTAGTAATCGGCAGCAATAAGGAAAAGCTTTCCGGCGGATCCTGCTGGTCGCCATGACCGGTTTTGAATTGGACCTCCAGCGAATAGGATAAATCAATCGCATCCGGAAAATCCGGTTCGCTCGCTCCGTCGGGCTTATCCTTTTTCGGCTCTACCGCATCTATAAAAACCAGTCGGGTACGGTTGCGGTCCGGCTTTTCCAAGGCTTCGAACGATGCCGTTTGGATGAGTTCAATATCCCCGACCAGGGCATTTTCAGATTCCGGATTTTCATCGTGTTGGTATCGTTTGGTCCTTCTGACCAACAGGCTCCTGTTTTGGACCGCATCCCACATCCAATCCCGGTCTATATCCAGACTGATACAAACCAGCCAATGGTTGATTAAATCACTTTTGGAAGCAAAGGTAATGGAGGAGTGATCCGGGCTGAGCGTATGCCGGATGCGACTGGAACAGCCAAATACGACCCGCTCTCCTTTTTTTCCGGCAAGCGTCAATCCGGTACTACCCAATTCCAGTCGGTCGGCCAATTGTTGCACATTGTTGACCTGCCGACTGTTTTGGCGACCGAAAAGCAAAGTAGTCAACCGGCCATCAAATGCATCCACCACATCCGGCTGCATGTAAATCCCCTGGATGCGGGGTACGCCAGGTACCTGTACCAGCAAACCGGTTTCATCGACGGAAGGGGCATATGCCATAAGTTCAAAAGTCTCTCCATACCGGTTGTCCAGCCGTTTATTGCCTTCGTGGATAAATCCATAATATTCTCCATTCGTCACCCCGTGGATGGCGGTATCTTTTTCTTCGGCTATAGCCCGGATGGTCAAGCGCGCTACCCGGCCGGTTGGCAGTACGATGCGGGTCAGGTTGTCCATATCGTCCTCCAAGGCAAAGTCGTTGACCACATCCACTTCGTTCCCACTGTGCAATACACGTACATCCCGGTATTCAATGGGGATATTCAAGGTAGCCTCATAATCATCCTCCGTATTAATGGGAGGGAAAAAGCGGTCGGTCGTGTAGAGGTGTACGTAGTCTTCCCGGCCTGAAACACTCTCCGCTTTGTCGAGCTTGAGCGAAGCAATTTCGACCGTAATTTCAATGCGATTGACATCCGGATCGGCTATCCCCAGCCCAACCCGATGTTCGGCGTTGAAGTTGAGATCGTCTTCATTGACGGTAATGCCGAGATTGGATTGATTGATCAGGCGCTGGACCGGATTTGTATATTTTCCGGTGTATACGACGGCCGGATAGCCCAGCTTGGGCCGGCGAATATTGAGCTGGGTGACCTGGGTAGGGGCATCGCTGTTGGCAATCGGATCATCATCGTTGCCGGTGGGTTGGAGCTCGGTAATCCGAGGTTGTACCGGTGACACATAGCGCCGAAACCGGCACGATACTAGGTCACTGGTGGTCTCATTCACCGGAGTTTGGTCAATGCCGGGGGCGCCTCCACTCAGGTCCTGCATCCGGATCCGGAACTCATAATTCCGGCCGTAACGAAGCACGGTATTGATGGGTCCGGGATTGTATACCTGGTTGAGTTGATTCTGGGCAGGGCCTACGTTCCCGATTCCAGGGTCATCTACTATGCTTTCATTGGTGGTCTGATAAATGAGGGCCGCATCCGGGTCCGGAAGGACCATACTATGCCCGTTCCAGCTGGCAAAGTAGGGGGGGAGCCAGTAATTTTTTGTGGAATCCCCGTCCAGTTGTTGCGGATATACCTGGTAGGGCAAGGAGCCTTCAAAGGAGCCTAGTTGGATCACACCCAGCGAATCATCGTCCGGATCTCTGGGCAGGACCATAGGCTGGATGGTGCCCACCAGGTTCAGGGATTCCCATGGATTGGCTGCATTTTCGGTATCCCGTACATCAATCAGGTAGCCAAATACGCCGAGGGGAGCATCAATTCTTCCGCTGAGTTGACCACTTGGGTCGGCCAGCATCTGGCGGATGTAGCGCTCCAGGATGACCACATCGTCCCAACCCAACCGAATGCCGACATCCTTGATGGGATGCGCACCTGTATTTTCTTCTACCAGTAAATTGCGATTGGGCGGTTGCTGACAGTGGACGATCTTGGCAAAACCGTCATCGAATTCTGCAGCCTCCAGGAATAAATCCGAATAATCGGATGGGGGGACCGGATCAGGATCGGTTTCCAGGTTTTTATGTAAAACCGGAAACAAGACCGGTGCAAAGAGCTGGCGAGGTTGATCCGGAGCCAGCGCTGGGATACGGGCTGCATACCGCCGGACAAAGGCCGGATCGGCATTGAATTGAGCCGTATAATCGCTATCCGGAGCCAGCGCTACAAAGAGCCAGCCACCATTTTCAAAAAAAGCGGGCTCTACCTCTAAACTGGTTTGATAGATCATACCTGCCTGCCGGGCCAGGAAAGGCTGCCGCATCAAATAGGCGAACACTTTCCCCCAACTCACGGCATTGGTATCTGGCACAAAAGAGGGATTCGGCTTCGCATCTTTTACCGCACAGCGGTAGGAATCGTCGGTTACGGCATTGGGCGAGCGGAGTGGGCGGCGGTTGGTGACCTCGAAAAAGGAGGGTGGAACGTATTTCAGGACGGTCTTTCGGATATCATTTTCCGCTGATTCGGCTTGTTTGGGCAACAGGGCTAATGCGGCATTGGTGTTCACCCCATTCTGATTGGTGATCTCCAAATGGTTGCCCATGGCTTCAAACAGGTCTCGAGCTTGGGTCGGAGGTGTTGTCGACAGCGCCAAATTGGCAATGGGTGGAAAATTATGGGGAAATACACTCAGGCCATCGAAAATATGTGCTGTGAAAGCCAAATTGGCGTCCGCAAAGGAAGGTGCATTCGGAATGATGCCGTGTTGCTCAATCGCCATGGACAAGGGATTCTGATCCCGGGGTAATACCACGATATTCAAGGTCAGCGTATTACCTGAAAAGAATTGCGGAAAAGGCAGTATGGAAAACCGTTGGTTGATATGCATGGCTGAGGGTTTTTAGGCGATCTGGCGTTGTTCTTGCCAGGAGGTGCTGAAGCTAATGTTGATAACGAGGAAAATACTGATATCGAGTCCGAAGGTGACCTGGGCGATCATATTGGTCCGGTCGGGCGTTTTGCTGATGGTTCCTTTGGCTTCGATCGTAATCGTGATGGAGACGATTCCACCCAAAATCTCCGCATGCCCCTGGAAGAGCAGGTAGGCTGTTACTTCCAATATACCGGTAGCCACAAACATTTCAATGCCTACCACAAACAGGACGCTCACATTTCCGGCCACGGGCAGTCCAATGACTACCTGTGCTCCAAAGCCAAATTGCATGTGGAGACTGGGACCCAGTTTGGTATCCGCAGCGATGTCGACGCCCACCTCTCCGATCGCATAGACCGTGGCGGCACTCAAGGAAACGCACATGACCGAAATACGGCCGTAAAAGCCCAGCAATCCACCGGCGCTGGGTTTTAACTCGCCTCCAGAGGTAGAGACTTCCAAGGCTGCATTAAAGTAAGCCCCGATTTTGAGCCCGGCTTCCAGTTTGAACGGGGTGTTGGGATCATTGTACACGGCATCCGGTACCGGGAAGCGCAAAACAGGGATTTCCTTCGACGCTTCGAACTTGTATTCCCAACTGCCGGCTTTATTGCTCATGGCGAGTTTGAGGCCATTTGCTACGGCATCGGCATATTCGCCCCCCTGTAGTTGCTGAAGGATCTCCAGGATGTCGATAACGGGTTGCAGTTCGTCGGCGAAAACCAATTCGGGCTGGGGATAGGAGGCCTCAGCCCCTTTTTTGGAGTCCCAATTGCCGCGGATAGTCATTAGGCGATTGATGCCCGCCAGATCAACGACCAAGCCGATATTTTCCATCTTGCTTTTCCAGCTATCTGCAATATCGGCCGCCAGGGAATCGATATTGAAATCAAGGCCGCCCGGGCTTTCTACATTTGAACCGTCTTTGCTCTTTCTGGCATATTCAATGTAAATGCGGAAGTTGCCTTCACCCAGGTTAATCAGCTCGAAGGTATCCGGGAGGTCAAAGAATTCGCCGCTTCCGAGCTGCTTGAGCAATTGATAGCCTTGCTGCTTGGCCCCTTCTACGGTATCGGAGATGTCCATCAATTCCCAGACGTCCTTGCCCAGGTCCTGCAGGCTTCCCTTATTGAATTCTTTGATCACATTGGTATTCTGGATCAAGGAGATGACATCACCAAAGCTGTTTTCGGCATCGCCGATATTCGGAAAAATACCTTTGGAGTTGACAATGCGGAAGGCATCGGCAAACAGGGGCGGCGTCCGGCTAAAAAGGCGCTGCTGCCCTTGCTGAAAAGCAGGGGTCAGGAACAAGGCCTTCTGGGTATCTGTGTTTTGAAGCAATCCATAGTTGATGGTATCGCTGGTGGGCTGCCGGAGCAAGTCTGCCGGATCGGCCAGGCGCAATAATTGATTGGCGGGCGGTTTATTGAGGGTGCCATTTATTTGGAGGTATCCTTCCCGAATGACCGGAATGCTCAGGTTGGTCGGTACCGGGCTTACATCGCCGGTATCTCGCTCGTGCATGATCATGGTCCAGGAGCCGTCTTTGGGCAACAGTACATTACCGCGTCCGGCAACCGCAAACTTGAGCTTGACTCCATTTTCGCCAAAGGAGTTGTTGAAATCAAAGCGGCTGAGCCGCATTTTTTGTTGACTGCCGTTGAGGTCGATCTCGCAATCGATGGGGCCACCTATAGTGCCGTGTTTGGCCACCAGTTGTTTCAGTACCACTGAAGTGATAGGTACCCCTTTTGGCGCGATTTGGACAAAGCCCAGCACTTTTTTCGAAGGAACCACCAGCCGGGTCTCCTCACCTGTTTGTTCTCCCTGGTCGTTGAAGATGGGGATTTTTTGCTCGGTGAAACCGGAAACCGGATTTTCAACCTCTACATCCGCAGTGAAATAAACCGGCCTGAGTTTGACCACTTTGGAGGTATTTGTATTGTTCTTGGATGCAATATCCGTACTCTCGTCGATCAGGTATTCCGGAACAACCGATCCGTTAAAGGTATCGATCTCATCTGTTCCCTGAATATCCTTTACATTCGAAAGGCCTTTGATGATACCCGGGTGGATGTTAAAATCGGCAAAAGCAGGTTCGGGGTCATCTTGTCCCAGGATATTGACGAAATAGGAGAAGTCATATCGTCCGTCCGATTCGGCCTGCCACCCGGTATCGAATCGATACACATAACCGCTGCCTACCCGGAAGAGGGTAATGGTCCGCACCACCCGGATTCCCCAGGGGTACATCAGACTTTTTACCTGAATAACTTCGTGCGAACAACGCCCATTGAATATATCGAACCGGGCCTGGCTGGTTTGAGCAATGACCGCATTTGGATTGAGCCAGTTGCTGAAGGTGCTGGCTCCGTATCCGCTCAGGTCAATACGCTCCAACGGCACGCCCCGTTGCAAGGCACCCGGCGTTGTAAAGGGGGAGAACTCGCCGTTAAAGATCTCGGTGACATCCTGACCCAGCGTGCTTTTAGGTGCAGCAAAAGGCTGGCCCGCCAGATTGAGAACATTAGCCAGCTGAACGGTTCGTCCGGCGAACATATCCGATACTACCTTAACCGTGGCTCGACCGCCGGTAAGGCGGATTTGAGTGGCTCCTGCCAAGTCTTCCGGGAAGTCTTCGGATTCCAGACTGAGTATGCCTCCTCTGCGTTCCAGTTCGCCGTTTGGATCATAAGTTTGCCGGAGTTGGGCCCAAGCTTTCATGCCAAAGGGCAGGGTAAAGAAGGAATCGGCGATGAAATCTTCCCGGCTCATCTGTTCGTCCAGGAATTGATTATTGGGGATAGGAGCGAGGGCTACTGTATCCCGACTGTTGTTCTGGATCTGGGTGGGTCCACCGTCATCCGGGTAATAATTGGGTCCTACCGGAGGATCTCCGGTAACCCCAGCTTGTGGGGCGGATAGATTAAGCACCGGCTCCCAGGAGACCTGGGGTACGGTAAAGGCCTTTACATGTTGCCCGGCACTAACGACATCCATGCCTTCTACTTGCAAGGGGAAATTGGAACCGGGACCTTGAATGGCTACATGCGTGGTGCCCGCTGAGTCCAGCCGGCCCGAGGCGTTGAAGCTGATGCCATACAGATCGGCCTTGGTACTTACATCGAGCAGCGCAAAGTGATACCGGAGGTAGCGGCTGGTTTCTTTCCGCCAATGCTCCTCGTAATTGGGCAGGTCTTCCTGGTCTCTCGCCGCAGCAGTTGGCCTTGAAGCGGCTGTTTCAAACGAAGGAGTGGTAACTACTGCTGCCTCCGGGTCATCTGCTGCGGTTAAGGCAGCTGAAATACCCTGATCCAGGCCGGCCAGACTTGGTTTAAATTCGATGGAGGAAGAGGCTGAAAAACCGGGCTGTTCTTCTTCGGGTTCTTCCTCATCCCCGTTCAAGGAAATACCGGCAAACTGGTTGCTGAGTGGTGCAAAATGGAAAGATACTTGTACTTCGTGATCTTGATTTTCCAACTCGGATGGGTTCCATCGAACCCGGCAGACCAGCCAGGCTGATACGCTGAGGCTAGTTGTAATCACCGCTCCGGTATCCGGGTCGATCCGTACAGAGCCCCGGATTTGTTTTAAGATGCGTTCCAGGTATGCGGCGTAGGGGTCCGGCAGGGTAGGGATATAAGCTAAAAGGCCAAAGGTCAGAAATAGAAATCCCGAGGGTATGCCCTTGTAGTCATCCGAAAGGGTGCCGAAAAGCAAACAACCATTGACCTCAGTGGTCTTGAATAGGGCATTCGTCAGTGCAAAGGCGATCTGGGAAACGGGAATAGGATCTTGTCCGCTCAATTGCCCTTTGTCTTGGATCAGGTTGTCATCGTACAGATAGATTAGCTTGAACGAGCTGCTTAGCGCAATGATCAGCAGAGATCGCAAGGATCGAACGCTCGGTGGCAGGCCATTCACCTGTACCGGTCGATCGACATCAAAGAAGGCATTCGCATAGGTAGCCAGGAGCTCATTACCATTGGCACTCGACAAATAGAAGATGGCATTCGCATCCGGAAAGGTGAGGACCACCTGACTTCCTTCCGGACTCGAGCCATCATCCCAAAGGTCCAGGGTTTGCTGGGCATGCGGACCCGAACTGCCCAAATCGGCCAGCAGAATCTGGCCCGGACTGATGAGGAAGGCTGGAGCAGCGAGTGCAATTTCGCCTTGTTGGCCTTGCCAGGATGTTTGAATTCCAGGGCCGGTTTGTGCAAAAAGGCTCCCGGTACCGGCTGCTGGGCTGGGTTGGTTAATGTCAATGCTTGCTATAGGTAGGGCCCAGCCACTTCGGATGATGGTGCCCGATCCGCTCAAGGACTGGTAGTTGGAGGCCTGTTCCCGAATCTCTATCTGAGCTTCTGACGTCTCCATTGGAAATAGGATTCGCTGCATGGGCCCATCGTAGACCGCTTGCTGCCCTTCCCAACTGAATCGCATGGACTGGCCATAGAGGTTCCAGCCTCCATCGCCTAGCTGTTGCGTGTTTGAATTGGGTCCGGTGATTTCAAATGCCCACGTTCCAGGTAAGCGGAGATCCATATTTCGGGCATCGATTCCATATGGGCTCGATTCGTCGGCATCGGTTATCTCGGGTTGGTTTAAATTCAGGGAGACCTGTACGCTTGCGTTAGCAGGGATAGTCAATTTGTCATTCACTACAACCGGAAGGCTACTGATCTCGACCCGGCCCCCGCCGATGGAAAGGCCGACGTAGGTGCCGTTTGGTGCGCCAGAGGCCAATAAGGGGGCATGAATCCAGATGCTTCCTGCTGTTAGCCGATAATTTTGCTGAGGATTCAGGCTTGGGTTAATGAAAATAGGGCCTTTCTGTAAGGTGGAGAATAGTAAGGCTGGTTCCGACTGTCCCTGTAGGTAGAGGGTGACCATCTTTTCGATCAGGTAAAAATCGAACCAAAATAGCCGGCCATCCTGATTGCGGAAAGGACCAAAGGATTGTTCCGCTTTTGCTCCAACGGCCCATGTCGGGGTGGAATTTGGGAGCAGAGCCTCCTTAACCGGGACTTCTCTGACGAACATGCGATAGCGAGACTCCTCCTCCCGGTTTGATTTTTGTTCGGTAATACGAGTGAGGAGGTCTCTCCTTGAACCGGTAATTCGTTCTCCAAAAAAGAGATCAGAACGTTCAATTGAAAAAGAACTGCCTTTGAGCTGGGAGGCCTCTACTTCGAAATCGGTCTCGGCTAATGATCCGGCAAGTGCCCGAAGCTGACGTTGCTGGGCATCCGTGTCCAGCACCAAATGGCCGATCAGGCGCTCCAGGGTGGAGGTGAGTTGGTCAGGGTTCATAGGTTGTCTGTACTGGCAGTTGCTTATTGCGTACCGCCTTAATTATGAGTAATGCAAATGTTCTACCTGAGGGGAATGAAATCCCGATGCTGGGGCTTTAAAGCCTTGGATTTCATAATAGTTTGGAGCGCTCGATGTATAAAGAGAAATAGTCTTCCGGAGAATAGTTGCACAAAGAAATTATACTGACGCAAGTTTAAAATGACCTATCTAAAAATGGAGAAAAACTGCCAAACTTGGTCAGCCCCGACGACAAGTGTCGGGATCAAGGACATTATACCATTTCAAGAAATGCTGTATTTAAGTGACAGGCCACTTTCAACTTAAAATGGTATTACATGAACCTCTTACAATATTATTTAAATTTAATGTGTAATGCAAGGTTGGATTAAACTCACAAGATGTTTACGTTTCATTTTAAGGAAGATTTGAGGAATTGTATAGGTTTGAGCTCCTGCCGGCGATTCGTTCAGACGGAAATTCGGTTTTAAATTGATACCCGGATGCAGTATGGGCCACTCTCTAATTCCCACGGTAATTTTTCCTTCCCCCTGGCAGTGAGTCCCTCGATTTCATATATTGAAATTATTTTCACCAAAACCCATATTCGCTTTATGAACTTACAAAATTCATCGAGAAGAGCCTTTTTAGGCACCTTAGGAATCGGCACAGCCGTTAGCGCACTAGGTGCTTTACCTAGCATCATGCAAGCCGCCACTCCGATCAATACAGCCCTGCTGGGAGAGGCGGAGGAATGGCTCAAAAAAGGCATTAAAGGAGACCATCGAATTGCTTATGATGGTCCCGAGCCCCACGATGCCTTCCCTATCATCTGGACATGGGCCTTCTATCTCACCAATAATATGACTGGTGTCAAAGACGAAGACATGACTGGTCTATGCGTGCTGAGGCACAATGCCATTCCGTTTGCGATGAAGGATGAATTGTGGGCCAAATATAAATTTGGCGAGATGTTCTCTATCACGGATAACACCACCAAAGCAACTGCTGTCCGGAATCCGTACTACGAACCCAAGGAAGGAGATTATCCTATGCCGGGCATAGACGGTATTAAAACGATGCAAGGCCGGGGGGCTATGTTTTGCGTTTGTGAATTGGCTATCACCGTCTACAGCGGCTTTGCAGCTCAGGCTGCAGATTTGGATCCCGAAGCTGTGAAAAAAGATTGGATGGATGGCTTGCTGCCCGGTATCCAACCGGTGCCATCTGGTGTTTGGGCGCTAGGCCGGGCTCAGGAGCTGGGCTGCGGCTACATCTATGCCGGCGGATAGGCCTTAACGAATAGCTGTACTGACAATCCATCTTGTGGAATAGTTCATCACAAAACTCTTTGCGCCCTTAGCACCTTCGTAGCGTTCTTCGAGGCTTATATGGGAAATTCCCTACTCACCGCAAATTAGGCAAAGGAGCCGCCAAGTACACAAAGAAGAAATTATCAACCATAAGTTCGCTTGCCAGTACAAGTAACATCCAGCTGTAAGGATTGGGTCGTCAACGGTTTTGGTGAGAACCATTCGATTGGTTTTCTTTACCAGACCGTTGATGACCGTCCGTTGTGCTGCCATCCTCATGGTCAGAGCCTTGTGTGCTACCCTGATCTTTTCGAGAAGGTTGGAGCCTTAATTTGGGTAAGGCAACGATGCTTTGATTCTACAATCTTATTTCTTATTTGACGCTCAAGTGGTAAACGCTAATGCATTTGCCGTTTACCTTCGGTAAGAATGAAGGATCTCTTTTGCCATTGAACTAGTGCATAAGTATGAGCAAAACTACATTCCAACCCTTCAATTTTATTTCAGGCCTTTTTATTGGGGCGCTGGGGTTTTGGTTGCTTCATTTTTTGGCTCCCCATTTTTTCCTTGAGAAGAAAACAGATGAAGTCGCTTGGCGCATGAAAAGTATCGAAACGGATCTGCCGCCGGGCGAGGAAGGGGCAAAGATCAAGTATGGGTATATTCTCATTACCGAGACTTCCGAGCGGATCGGTCCTCTGGCCAAGGACGAAAGCATGCGTTATGCTGGCAACAATCTCTCGTGCAACAATTGCCATTTAAGTGCTGGTAGAAAAATCGGGTCGGGCTCTTTCGTGGGTGTGTACAATCGATTTCCGCAACAAAGATGGCGCGAGAATAAAATAGGTACCTTGGCGGAGCGGATCAACGGCTGTATGGAGCGCAGCATGAACGGGAAAATGATGGCGGAAAATAGCGATGAAATGCAGGCGATGATTGCCTACATGAAATGGCTGAGCGAAGGGGTGCCGGAGGAAAAAGAAAAATTGTACAAAGGCTATTTGCCGGTTGAAATTCCGGATTACAAGTCAGATACGCTAGTCGGGAAAGTATTGTACGAACAACATTGTTTGGTTTGCCATCAGGCAGACGGCCGAGGGGTAGCCATTCCCGGCGAAGATTTTGCGGGCTATTTATATCCTCCGGTCGGAGGACCGGATTCATACAACAACGGAGCCGGGATGAACCGGGTGCTGACGGCGGCTCAATTCATCAAATGGAATATGCCATATGGGGTATCCTACGAAAACCCGGTGTTAACCGATGAGCAGGCCTACCATATTGCTGCTTACATCAACACTTTCGATCGGCCGGAGAAAGCCAATCTGGAAGTTGATTTTCCCGATAAAACCAGAAAACCGGTATCCACTCCTTACGGCCCATGGACAGACCCCTTTTCGCCGGAGCAGCATAAGTTTGGTCCTTTTCCTCCTATTATTGAGTACTATAAAAAGGAATATAACATCGCAAAGACGAAGTAAGGGGGTGAGGTGAAGTCCTAAATTCTCTGCCTGCTTAGATTTGCTTTTTGAACCAGTATAATTGAGGTATTGGAGTTCGTATACAGTGAAGTTGACAAATGACATTGGACCCAGGTTTAATGCCTCGGATTACACAGATTTACACCGATAATGGATCTACTGGCTAGCTGCCTATTTTCCACAAAACGGTATTAATACAACCTCAATGGTGCGCCTCTTTAATATATCCCCATCCTTGTTGTTGTTTTTTCACGATCTCGAAGATGGCGTCGGGTACGGGTTCTACGCCGGATAACAATTGATCTTCGTCCACCTCGTATCGTTTCATGGTCATCGCACAAACCTTAATGGCTACTCGTTCATCCCCTTCCAACTCCTTGAACTGTTCGGCGAAAGGAGATTTTTCCTTCAGTACCATCGGGAGGGCTTTGCCATAAATCACCAATTCAAATTCTGAATCCGGGTAGCTATCCTTCATGAGTTTCAAATGCCGCAATGCGGCTCTCTGCGTATTTTCGTCGGTGCTAGTTACATCGAAGACCACCTGGATCGGGTCGCTTTGTGCGGATAGGGCCAATCCAATTAACAGAGCCACCAAAAGGAATAGTAATTTTTTCATGTCAATAGGATTTTAGAGTAATGTACAAGGATAATATGGGCTAATTTTAGCTATTTTTCAATTATCGAGGGTGTTATACTTGAGGCGAGGAGGATATGCTTACACAATAGGCCAGGAAACAAAGATCACTTGTGAATTGGGATTGCCCATAGCGACCTGGATGTAGATTTCTTTTTCTTGGATTACTTTCCCGCACACCCAAAACACTCGTCCACCTATCCTGATTTCTCCCATGCAGCCTATTTTAGGGCGCAATGGCTTGCCTAAATCAACTGAAGCACCGCTAGGTATTTGCATCTCCCATTTCCTGATCCCCTGCCCAAATAATCGTATCTGAAAAAATATCCAATAAAAAACGTATTTTTGCATCTTCAATGGCCCTTGGGTTGAGGCATTATCGGTTGATAATTGCCTTTTATGGACAAAAAGACTTTCCGAACCTTGGAGCTAACCGGAACAGGAATGATCCACGTTTAACTACCCGCCCGCATATCATCAGGCCCAAGGTTAAAACCACCCCATACTGGTTCCACCATTCGTAACGGTAGCCTTCTCCTCACCGGGTAGGTGCTGCCTTTTTTCATGCCCTCGGGCATCATTTAACACGTATGACATTTAAAGAACTGCATTTGATCGATCCCATCCTGAAAGCACTTCAGGAAGAGGGTTACACACATCCAACAGACATTCAACAGCAAGCGCTGCCCATGCTCCTTCAGGGCAAGGACTTGCTAGCTTGTGCACAAACCGGAACAGGTAAAACAGCCGCATTCGCCCTTCCCATCCTTCAAAATCTGGTGCTCCATACCCCGGAAACTTCCAGGCAAGCCACCGGAATCCGGACGCTGGTCCTCACACCTACCCGTGAACTGGCCTTACAGATTGCCGAGCGCTTCAAAACCTATGGCAAATACCTCGACATCAGAGGGACGGTCATCTTTGGAGGGGTCAAGCAACACCTCCAGGTCAAGGCGCTCAAACGAGGTGTCGACGTATTGGTGGCCACTCCTGGTCGCCTGCTCGACTTGATGGGACAAGGGTATATTTCATTGGATGCCATTGAATATTTTGTGCTGGACGAAGCCGACCAAATGCTCGACATGGGCTTTATCCACGATATCAAAAAAGTAATTGCCCGGCTTCCAGTCGAGCGGCAATCCCTCTTTTTCTCGGCTACCATGCCGCATTCCATCACCGACCTGGCTGACCGAATCTTGAACGATCCCGAACAGATCACGATTCAGCCCGAACAAAAAACAGCCGAACGGGTCGATCAGTCCGTTTACCTGGTGAGCAAACGCGATAAACTGAAACTGTTGATCCACTTGCTACAGACCCAGGAGGCTGGCTCCACCCTGGTCTTTTCCCGGACGAAACACGGAGCGGATAAGATGGTGCGAAAATTGGGCAAAGCAGGGATCCAGGCGGAGGCTATCCATGGCAATAAATCTCAAAATGCTCGCCAACACACCCTGGCCCGGTTTAAAAAAGGGAAGGTAAATGTATTGGTGGCCACCGACATCGCCGCACGCGGGATCGATATCAAGGAATTGGAACTGGTCGTGAATTACGACTTGCCAAACGTCCCTGAAACCTATGTGCATCGGATTGGCCGGACCGGAAGGGCCCAGGCCAGCGGACGGGCGATTTCGTTCTGTGATCAGGAGGAGCGGGCTTACCTCAAGGGTATTCAAAAGCTGATCGAACAAAAGATTTCCGTGGTCGCCGATCATCCGTTTGTGGAAGAACAGGCAGATTCACAGCCCAACCCGGCACCCAATCCAAATGGCCGAAAGCCCGCTTCTCGGAACGGGAAAAAACGGTACTATGGAAAAGGAAAGGGTAGGAATCAGCGGAAGAAATTTCATACTACCTCCAAGTAAGGATCAGGATACATCGAGGGTGAAAATTTCGGCTTGATCTGTTTAAATGAAGTGGATACAGAAAAATTGAAAAGAACGAGAACGGTTTTTGAGCCCTAACGAGCATAAATTTCCTTGTCTAGATCTTTAGGTCCGTAAGGGCTTAAAAGATGCTATGATTAGCATTCAAGTGCGAGTTTCTGGCCGTTCCGTTTTTTCAAGTGCTCGCAGCACCAAAAAAGCAGATTTATACCATTTTAAAGCGGTATATATTACCAAGAAGCGGAGATATCCTTTGAAGTAAAGTCAATCTTGGTTGTACGTATTGAAATAAAGAAACGCCTCTAATACTCCTCCGGACTCACTCGGGTCACCGGTATTGGCTCCTTCTTTTTTTCCAAATTCATCATCTCAATATTGCTGTTGGAGAATTTTTCCTTGTAATAATCCATCAGCAGTCGTTTACGCGTTTCGCTGTCGTCGATGATGCGGAGCCAGTTTTGGTCGATAATGCGCTCGCCTTGCATAAAGACCCGTTTTTCAAAATTGAGATTGTCCTGCAGGAAGCCATTAAACACCCTCGGCTGGGATATCCCTTCGGTGAAAACGAATTCCCCATGGCCGATCAGAGCCAGGCTATCGGGATCTTTATGGATCCCCTCGTAGGTAAAGCGCATGCGCAAGGGGAGATATTCTAAAGTGGAGGATCGAAAGCTACCCAGGCGGTTGAGGTCCGTATCATAAAAATCGCCCGTGACGACCATATCATAACCGGCAAAAGCAAACTTGATAATGGCCAAGGAGTTCACATCGGTTTTGTCCTGAGAAGCAAAGGTCTTAAGCAACCAATACCCGTTCACATCATAGCGCTCCAGCTTATTATTGCGTCGGGTGTATCGGACGATGGTGGGCTCGATGAACTGAGGAATAATAGTGGCCAATAGGACCACTAAAATAAAAAAGGTAATGACCGGCGGCATCACGCCATCCGGTACATCTTCGGGGTTCGGCACCAGCCAGCCTCCGGCATACCCTAGTATCGCGGCAAGTATCACCGAGACCTGGGTCAAATTTTCACTAATTCTAGTTTTCAAGTCCACTGCATCGAGGGTTTTATGTACGAAAGGGGGGCATCACCTAAGCGCAATGCGTATTCCGGCAGCAATCGGTTTAAGGGCTCTACCCTAAATTTAGTATAATTCCAAAGTTTCAGTACAGATTTCCGTTAGAACTCCCAATCCGGTCCCGCATCCCATATTCCCGTTTTCCCTTACTTTCAGACCTTAAACCGTCCCTTCTGATGCCTGAAAACCCATCCTTCCTAAAATGGGCGCTTCTTTTGGTCAGTAGCCTGACCATCATGTCGATCATCACCATTTCGCCATCCCTGCCGGAAATGGCAACTACCTTTGCCGATGTACCCAATGCTGAATTTTGGGTGAAGTTGGTGCTCACTACTCCTGCTTTATGTATTGCCATCAGCTCCTTTTTCGTAGGATCGCTGATCGATCGGTATGGCCGCTTGCCCTTGCTTTGGATAGCCCTCTTGCTCTACGCCGCAGCCGGTACCGCTGGGTTTTACCTGGGTAATCTATTCTACATCCTGCTCAGCCGCCTGTTGCTGGGTATTGCAGTCGGCATATCGATGACGATTGTGACCACGCTGGTAGCGGATTACTTCGAAGGGGCAGCTCGCCAACAATTTGTTGGGATTCAGGTGGCCTTTATGTCCATAGGGGGGATTGTATTTATTAGCCTGGCAGGCCTGCTAGCGGATATCGATTGGCGCTATCCTTTTTTAATTTATGGTTTTTCTGTACTGGTCCTTCCTATAGCGCTCCGGTTTTTATACGAACCGGAACGGGACCAGTCGACTGGAAGCCTTTTGGGTGTTACAGTTCAATCTCCCAAGCTGATTTGGTTGGTTTTTGGGAATGTATTGTGCATGTGGATCTTGTTTTTCTTGATTCCGGTCCAATTACCCTTTCATCTGAAGGCCATTGGGGTATCTTCTAATGCACTTATCGGTGGAGCCATTTCGGTCAGTACGGCTTTTTCTGCCTTGTCCTCTTTCTTTTATGCCCGAATCAAAAACCGCTTTTCCTTTCCAGCCTTATTTGCCATTGGGTATACCTTTATGGCGTTCGCTTTTGCCCTTATTGCCTACGGTCAATCGTACGGTACCACCCTAATAGCCATGATGATTGCCGGGCTTGGCATGGGTCTGATGATTCCCAATACAAGCATGTGGGTCATGCAGTTGGCTCCTCCGAAGATTCGGGGCCGGGAGATTGGGCGCATGACCACCTTTTGGTTTCTAGGCCAGTTTTTGTCGCCCCTGCTATTACTACCCATCTCCAATCAAATTTCGGTTACCAACACTTTCTACCTGGCTGCCGCATCCTTGCTGGTATTGGCCATAGGGTTTCTGGTGCTATCTATGCGGAGGAAGTAGGGGGCGATTGGATAACGCTTCGGGTTGAGATGTGCTCCTTGCAGTGGCCCGGGATAGTGGTAGCTGCCTTCTTGTATACCATCATCAAGTAGACAACTCATCCCTGGGGTCAAAAATCCAGGATTCCATTTCTTCCAAACGGGGTAAGCTGTCCCAATCAGGCGGTAGGAAGCCCCTCTACAAACCAAACGCCACTTACTTACCATCCATTTTCAGTACTGTCTCACAGCTCCGGTTTATCGGATGTAGGCATCTTGAAGATTTTTGGTTGAGGGTCTAATGGTTCCAAGGTTTTGCCTTGCAGGGCTGGATGATCCGCTGGAATAAAAGTGGATCGAAATGCCAAATAAGCCATGGGCATCGGATTGTTAGGGTCACCATTGGGTTTGCGGATCTCGCCCCAATATTGGGTTAGGTATTCCCAAACCACTTCACCTTCCGGCGTAACCTCAAAAAAACGTCCCTTGGGGCCTTCTGTGATAAAAGTATTGCCATTGGGCATCCGATGTGCCCCGGACACGAAACTGCCCCAGAAGGAAAAGGTGTCTTTGGCTATATATTGCCAATAGGGCTCCTCCGGACCAAATGGTTTCCCCTCCTCGATCCGGTACCCGCTGGCATCCATAGGTAACTCAAATTCATGCACAGCTGAATAATTCATGCTATCTGGCCCTGGAATATCATTATTGTAGATGATCAGACGACCGGCACCTGGTTTGCCGGGTTCGATCCATCGAATATCGTGTTGGTAATAAAGTCGCCGGTCGGTGGAATCGCCGCGACCATAGTTTTGCGGGTTTCCCCAGCGGTAAAGGAAGTCTCCGCCTTTACCCCAGCGACCACCGGAATGGCCTGCGGCTTCTTGGGTCGTTGTGCTGTGATCGATGATGAAAAATTCGCCTAATTCCGGACTGTTAAAGGCAATCTGATCCAGTTCCGGGTTGTAATTGATGGCATTGGTATGGTAAATATCGGACCCCAGGTTTTCCAGGGTTTCATTTCGCCATGCTTGCCCAGTGGCATGGAGAATGTCCATACTGTCTTGAGAAATGGGATCGGGTAGGGGATGACCGGCATTCACATCCAATAGTTCCGGATGGGCAGCCGGATCGCCATAATTATCCTTAGTTGGATCGAAATCTTGAATCAGATGATCCCAATAATGCCATTCCCATACAATCTCTCCGCCATATTTTCCATTGGGCCTTATTTCGACAATCCTATCGGGCCATACGCCCGCTTTCGGGATCATATCCGGTTTTCGACCGGCTTGGAGGGCTTCCTCCACGGTCTTGGATTCCCAAGCAATAGCTAGAATATTTCCGTTGGGCATAACGGCAAAATCGTGATGCGCATGGTGTTCTTCATTGGCATATTCAAAATCCCACAGCATCTTACTATCCCAGCTAATCTGTTGCAGGCGGCCGGTTTCTCCACCTCCGGCAAACACTGGAAAATCGGGATCATATGCATTTTGAAAAATTGAACCATCATTCGTCAAGTAGCCACCCATGACCCCGTAATTACCTTTCCATTCATGTACGATTTGCCCCTGACGGTCCATCAGGTAAAAGGAAGCCGAGTTACCCGGACTAAACAAGATATAGCCGGGGCTTAGATTAGCACTGGTTTGGGTTAATCCTCTTGGAATATGGATGCCAAACATGTTGCGATCCTCCTCAGGATTCCCGCTTGGGGGACCGGATGATTTGGGACTGCAACTGACGCAAAGGCCCAGCAGGACCATAATGGCCAGGGCCGGATGTTGGAAACACATTGTGGTAGGTTTTAGATGACAAGTTTTTAATGTACGTATCTTCTAGGCTTTGTTCGAAATATCCTAAGAAATATTTTACATTCAGTTAATAATAGAAAGAATACCGTATTCTTTCCAGGAAACACCAAAACCCAATACAATGGCACTTAAAATCATCGGAGCTGGCTTCCCGCGTACCGGGACGACCACTCTCAAGCGGTCGCTCGAAATGCTGGGTGTGGAGCGATGTTACCACATGAAAGAACTACTCGTCAACCCCGACCGACTTCCCCTGTGGTTGCAACTGGAAAAAACTCGAACTACGGATTGGGATGCTTTGTATCAAGGGTATGATGCTACGGTTGATTTTCCGGGCTATCCCTGGTACAAAGAGCATATGGACCATTTTCCGGATGCTAAAGTCATTCTCACGGTTCGGCCTTTTGAAAAGTGGTGGGAAAGCGCCTACAACACGGTTTGGAAAGCTGGTCCTCAAACCCTCCCCGAAAAACTGACGATGTTGGGACGAATGGCTTTCAATCCTCGGCTGCGAAAAGTAGCCGAATGTATAGCTTTCTTCAAGCGTAACTTTTGGGAGCGGCAATTGGAAGGCCGTTTTGAAGATAAAGCCTTTGCCAAGTTGGTATTCGACAAGCATATTGAAGACGTGAAAGCACATGTTCCGGCTGATCGACTTCTGGTTTACGATGTTCGGGAGGGATGGGGACCGCTCTGTGCGTTCCTGGGTGTATCCGAGCCCGGCGAACCGCTCCCCCACCTCAATAAAAAAGAGAATTTTAAAACGATGCTGGCCCAACTAATGAAAGGGGAAATGGCTTAACAGATCGGGAATACGAGAATGGAAGATAGCGAGGACTTATTTGGTCGTGCGTACAGTGGGGCAGTAACCATTTAGGTGTAAATTACTGAAAATCAATTGAATAATTGATATCGCTTTATAATCCATGGTCTAAAAATCTAACTTCCAATCCATTTTTTTCAGGATGGACCCGATCCTGATTTTGTACCATTTTGAAATGGAAATGGGGTACTAACACTGATCAAGTCATCTGGGGGCCGGCAGCGGTCCTATCCTCCCAACTGCCGGCTAGTTTTCTCCGAAAAGAGAAACTGCAAACCCACTAACCCCGGAACCTCAGGAACCGGGATCTTCTTCAAGTGTCTTTAAAATCAATTATCCCTGATGACACTACAAAGGAACAGCTTCTGTGCACGCAAAGCGTTCGGATGTATACAACAGGACGTCCTGAAGGGGGCCTGGAATTAGGTTTGACTAGTGATGAGCGAATTTTCAATGCTCCTGGATTCAGACCATATCCCTCTTACGGATGTCGAAATAGCCCAAGGCGGTGAACAGCACAAACCAACCCAGGCTGGTCCAGTACTCCAGGCTGAGGCCAAGCATTTGGGGGTAGGAGACCACACCTATTACTTCCGGCATATAGATGATCGGACTTGCATACCAAAACCAGGGAGCACACACCCATTCCGGGCCCAATAAAGCAGCCAACACAAAGCCAATGATCCCTATGGTCAGGGGAATAATGAAATGGGAGAACCGCCAGCTCATCCAGCTGTGGAAAGCGAGTAGACCGAGGATGGAAAGAACCGTTTTGAAGGCCAAGGCTACGATCAAACCAAGGGGAGGTAAGGAAAGCAAACCGGTTTGAGGAAAGACCAATCCGATGAACCAACCCGCCAGGACCATACCGACAATAAATAGGGTATGCGCAGCAATGAAGTGCAGCAAAGTGTACAATTGTTTACTCCAATACAAATGCCAACGGCTTAGAGGCAAGCTCAATAAATTTACCCAGCTTCCCGAACGGTGTTCCTGAAAAGCGATCAAGCTGCAAAGAATGATCACATACAAAGGAAGCATCATGAAGGATACACTGTTATAGAACAACAAAATAAAGCCATCCCAATCTTTCCCTAAACTTTGGCCTATCGTTTCGTTAGGCTGGAAAAGGAAATAAAAGCTAAACATGATCACATTGGCCCCCGTACCAAAAAGGCTCAACCAATAGGCAAAGGAATGGCGTCCCTTCAAGAATTCCGCTTTCAGGGCTAGGAGATGTGGACTCATTTTCGTTCTGCTTGAAAAAGATCCAAAAAGGAAGCCTCCAGGTTGGGCCTTTCCATTCTGATCTGATAAATCGGAAAGCCTCGACTCCGCAATCGGTCAATCAGGCCTGGAATTTCCATCTTGTCCAGGGAGGATATCCGGAATTGCCCCCCCTCGAAGGGCAGCGCTGGAATGGAAAGGTCGCTTGGCCAGGCTGCTCCCGGGGCGGATTCGATGACTACTACAGCTTGGGCATTTTGCTTTCGGAGTCGCAAGCCTTCAAGGGTTCCCTGGAATAAACGCTTTCCTTCATCCAGCACCGCCAGATGGGTACAGGTTTGCTCGACTTCACTCAACAAGTGACTTGAAATCAGGATAGTGTGCTGCTGGCGTAGCTCCAGGATCAACTGCCGTACCTCAGCGATTCCTTGTGGATCAAGCCCATTGGTTGGCTCATCCAGGATCAAAAAGTCAGGGTGGTGTAACAGGGCTAAGGCAATGCCAAGCCGTTGGCGCATGCCAGTAGAGTAATGGCTCACCTTCTTGGTTGCCTGTCGGTCAAGCCCCACCTGATGCAGGACGTCGGTGATGCGTTGCACAGGTAATTCTCGATAGGTGGTATAGATTTCCAGGTTTTCTGTGCCCGACAAGTGGTTGTACAATCGTGGTTCTCCAATCAGCAAACCAACTTTCTGATAAATCGATGTGGCATGCAGTTTCAGGTCCTTATCCCACCATTGGATCTTTCCCTGCTGTGGGGTCAACAGGCCGCAGAGCAATTTCATCAGTGTGGTTTTACCGGCCCCATTTCGGCCGAGTAGTCCAAAACAGGCTCCATTGGGCACGTCCAGCTCCAACTCGTCGAACAAGTAGTTGTTGTGACCAAAACGATAGGAGAGTTTCTCGACTTGGATAGCGTTTTGCACGAATGAATGGTTTGGCGCTTTTTAGAGTGGGCTAGTGTGGTAAATTATTGAAAATCAGATAGCTGATTGATTTGTAATAGGTCAAAAATTTAAACGGTCATTCGGATACGCAATGAGCTGGTTTAATTCCTTCACAAGCCTTTCTAATCTTCTTGAAAGATCCGGATAGTCTTCCTCTCTCAGATAGATCTAGGATGTAAGTTTTTCAATCCAATCCCCAGTTTCTTTTACCGATTCAAAACGGTATCGGTATAAATTGATCTAGTCCTTTTTAAATTACCTGTCATGCCCTTTTGCAATGTTCGCAGAGACACTGTCTGATGCGTTCATCAGTGATTTCCCGTTGCATAACCAGTCACCGGGAAGGGTTGCCAAGTTCAAATGCAATCTGATAGGCATCCATATCTCTACAAGTCAGACATTTCATACATCGAGGTTCTTTTCCTTGATAGATGCGCTACCCATTCTTTCCATCCACAAATCCCTAATCTACCTTCGCCCATGTACAAGCTATACAACCCTGAAGCCATGCAATAGAACAAACCCCATCCCCGTCAAAGGTTCACAATAGCCAGCCTAAAAAGGTAGCTACACTGAGCCCCAGGTAATTTCCAATGGCGTAGCCCAGCAAACCGGTCGAAATACCCGCAAAAATCAGCTGTTTATTCCCGAGGACTTTAGCCACTTGGGGTACGAATACAGGCCCGTACAAGGCAGCGGTAGAGGTGATTAGGTAGGTATCCCGATCAATGTTGAACAGGCGGGCCAATATTAAATGTGTAGCGATACTTATAACCTTGGCAATGGTACAAAAGCCAAGAATAACCAATCCGCTGCTGGCCAGGGTAGAGAGATCGGCCAATAGCCCAATGGCCAGAGAGAATACCAACAGTAAATATTCACCGGCTACCATAGTTCCGGGCAAGTTCCGAATACTGGGTATAGCGGAAAGCAGGAGGCTTAGGCTGGTCAGGGTGAACAATAAAAATGCAGGCTCATCCAAATGACCAAATAACCAAAACGTTAATCCGGCAGAAGCTATACATACGGCGAGGGCCAGCAGAATACCGATCACCATGGATTGCCAGTGGACTGTCTGGGTTTCACTCCAGCTGACCTCCACTTGCTGTTTGTCCAGGGTAAACGGACGAAAAATCCGGCCCATCACCATAGGAGATACCGAAATCAAGAATATCAACCAGCTTCCTCCCAGGATAACGTCAGCAGCATTTATCAGGACAATGTACTCCTTAGGGGCCTTCAGGGCGATGCCGACGGCTTGCATATTTGGTGTCCCGCCGGTGTATAGTCCGGAAAGCATACCCGATAGCAGGGCCGGGTATTCGACGGCGGACTGCATCGTCCAGGCTGCTGTGATCGTACCCGCTACTGCGGCCACTACTGCTAACATAAATGAAAAGACGGCTGTTTGCGCATGCCGGATCCAGTGCAATAACCGAGTGCTGAACAGGAGTAGAGGGATTGCCAGAATAATAGAGCCCTGACTGGTGGTTTCGCTTAGGCTGTCGTTAAGGGGAATACCTGGAATATTGGCCAGTAGAATTCCGACTCCATAGCAGATCAAAACCGGGCTAAGCCAGGATTTATCTACCCGATTCGACCATCGTTGCGCTAAAATTGGGATGCTGACCAGCCCTATCAATTGAAGGAGGCTCCAAATCATAAGGCGGCAAAACTAACAGTTTCTCTGGAATCCAGGCTCACCTTAACCGTAGTGGATGCTATGTCGGCATGGTCCAGAAGCCATTCGGCCAGTGGTGTGGTCACGTATCGCTCAATAAAGCGCTGTAATGGACGGGCCCCATATTTTTCGTGATAGCCTCCACGAGCTAGGAAGAAAACCAACTGCTCATCGTATTCCAACTGTAGATTTCGATTCCGTATGCCGCTTCGCAGGCCCAAATTATCCAGTTCGCGGCGGGTAATATGAACCAAATGTTCCGGCTGCAGCGGATGAAAGAAAACAAACCCGTCAATGCGATTGATAAATTCGGGTCGAAAGTGGCCTTTCAGGGCTTTTCGATAACGATCAGCCTGGGCACCCCCCGAAAACCCGATTGGGCTTGGGGCCTGCGCCCCCAGGTTGGTGGTCATGATGATGATCGAATTGCGAAAATAAGTGAGTCGACCAAAGGAATCCACCAAAAGACCTTCATCCAGGATATTGAGTAAGGTATCGAATACGATGGGAGTAGCTTTTTCGATTTCGTCGAGCAAGACCAGCGAAAACGGCTGTTCTCGAACTTTACCGGCCAGGTGACCACTACTTTCATGGTAAATGCTTCCAATCAGTCGGTCGATCTGATCCGGATACTGGAGTTCACTCATATCCAGGCGGATCATTCGATCTCGGGCTTTTTCCCCGAAAAAGAAGGAAGCCAATGCTTCTGCGCTAGCGGTTTTACCCACTCCGGTAGGGCCTGCGAAAAGCAAAGACGTTATGGGTTTTTGTGGATTATTCAGGCCGGTTTTAAATACCTTGACTACTTCACACAGCTGTTTAATGGCCTCCGGTTGGCCCAGAATACGCTGCTCGAAATAGGCCTGTAATCGATCGCCATCCAATTGCAGGTCATCCCGTAGAAAAAGCTCAGGAAGGCCGGTTTGACTGGCAAATTGTCGGATGAGATGCGTCCGGTCCACGCGCTTGCGACCTTCTGCCCTGGCTTGGCGGATACATTGGATGAGCAGACGCATCGCTTTGCCGGGAAATTGTTCTTGAGGCAGAAATCGATGGGTCAATCGGTAAGCTTCCTCAAGGGCCGGCTGGCTGATTCGAATTCGAGCGGAACGCGACAACTGTTGGGCATACGCATCGAGGATCATCCGGATGCTGTTTACGCCCAGCTCTCGTAGATGAATCGGATGCAACTGCTGGGCCAAGGATGGCAGTTGTTGTTGAATTTGTTCCCATTCTGCCGGACTGGTCTCCATGACCAGCTGAAGCGCTTTATCCTCCAAGAATAGTTGGAGGTAACCGGCTACAGAAGACTCCGGCGTTTCACCTCCTGCCTGCAGTGCACCTGCCGGATCTTCCAGCCAAAGGATTCCACGTTCTTCCTGTAAAGCAGCTACCAAATCTTCGACCAATCCCTGCCATTCCCCCAGGTACTGTACTCCTGCGGGTAGGCGTCGCGAAAGTATTCGCCAGGCGGGAAAATTCTTCCGGTCCCGGGGATTGAGCTGCCGCAAAGCTTGTCGGATAAGCAAGGATTTACCACTACCATTTTCACCCACCACAACAATGCCGCCTTGCTTTTTTTGCAACAAGGATTCCAATTCCCGGACTTCCTCTTCGCGCTGCCAGGCCTGCCCGGGCTCATACCAACTTATTGCCAAAGGTTCTTCCTCCCCCCATTGGTCTAGCAGTCTCCTCTTTTCATTGGTAAAAGGAATGAAATCTGCTTTTTTGGAAGAAGCATTTACTCGAATTTCCAGGAAATCCAGCTCAGGACCCGGCAGCTGGGTTAACTTGAGTAATCTGGGAAGGGACCAATCCTGAATCGAAAAATCAATTTCGCCAAGGACTCCTTTTTCCATAGCCTTCTGGCTGGTTGATCGGCAAGGGTATTCCAGGAACCACGGGGCATACCCGACCCATTCCTGTTGTTTATTTTTTCCAAAAACCAGGGGAATTGGAATGGGTAAGGCATCTGGACTTACCTGGGTACCCGCTTCCAGGTATTGAGTGGGTCGCAGAGATAGACGCAAGGTCTTTAAACGGGCTTGTCGAATATCCGGAGCTTGAGGCGGGTGCTGTTGCCCCATTTTCAACCGCAGATCAGACCCCATTTCCTTGCGAAGCAATTCAAGGTCATGGTGGATCCATTGTTCTTGAAACCCAACGGCTTGCCCAATGAGGTAGGAAGAGCGCACTGAGTAGATGAGTATGGGAAAGGTCAGTTTTTCCATGCCGGATCCGAAAATACAAACTTCTCAACGACACGTTCAGGAAAGCTGCAGGACCAATCCCTTGAGGTAGTTCCCTTCCGGATGCGCAATGCTGACCGGATGATCTGCCGGTTGGCCTAATCGGTGCATGACTCGGGCTTGGCGGCCCGACTCAATGACGGCAGCCACAATTGTATTGTAAAAGAGTGGTTCATCTACTACCTGGGAACAGGAAAAAGTAAACAGCAGGCCTCCGGGCACGACCCGATTTATGGCCAGGGCATTTAACCGCTTGTAGGCCATTACTGCGTTGTGCCGCTTATTCCTGCTCTTGGCAAAAGCCGGGGGATCGACTACCGCGATATCATAGCTAGCCGTAGAGTGGGAAAGGAATTTGAGGACGTCATCGGTGAAGGCCTGGTGTGGAGGAAGTTGGTCCGGGAAGTTCAGGTTTAAATTGTATTTGACGCCATTCATTGCTTCTGCTGAAATATCGACGGAATCCACCTGGGTAGCTCCCGCCTTAAGGGCGTAGATGGTGAAGCCGCCGGTATAGCAAAAGGCATTTAAGATCTTTTTCCCGCGTGCGTAGTGGGCTAGAAGTTGTCGGTTGTTACGTTGATCGAGGAAAAAACCTGTTTTTTGGCCTTTTTCCCAATTGACAGCAAACCGGTGCCCATTTTCCAACACAGGGTAGGCAGCAGGGCTGCCAATCAGGTATTCATCCTGAACTTCCTTTCGAAACCGGTCCGGTACCGTTTGTCTGCTTTTACAGAAAACGGCAGTAAGCTTGGTAGAAGGCAACTTCAACAGGGATTCGGCCAGCACCTGTCTTTGGAAATACATGCCGATAGAGTGGCATTGCAGCACAGCAGTTTCTCCGTAAATATCAATGATCAAGCCGGGAAGGCCATCTCCTTCAGCATGGACCAATCGGAAGGCATTGGTTTGCTCCGATTGGGGTAAACCCAGGGATTCTCGATAGCTCCAGGCATTCTGAAGGCGGTCTTTCCAAAAATCGGCATCGATGCTTCGGTTGTCAAAGGCAAATAGGCGAACCCGAATACTCCCATCCTGAAAGTGGCCAATCCCGAGGTGATCACCGGTTTTACTCAGAACTTTCACCATGTCGCCTTCCTGGATACCTTCCTCTTCCCGGGCAATGGCTCCAGAGAACACCCAGGGATGAAATCGCCGTACCGGCAGATCCTTCTTTGCTTTAAGCGTTACAGATTTCAGATTGGTGATGGATTTAGCAAGGAACCGGAGAGGCTTCCAATTGATCGAGCATTACCTGTTCTTCCGGATAGGCTACGCGAAGCACATCCATAAAATAGTTGGCATAGTGGACATCCAATCCTTCCTTGATGTAATCTTCCAACTCTTCAAAGTCCTTTCGATTGTCTTCCGGGAAGATGAGGGTATGAATCCCTACCCGACGGGCGGCAATGGTTTTTTCTTTTACCCCACCGATTGGAAGTACCTTACCGGTTAGGGTCAGCTCGCCCGTCATGGCAATGTCGTTACGGATTGGTTTTCCGATGGCCAATGAAAAAAGTGCAAGCGCCATAGTGATACCGGCAGATGGACCATCTTTCGGAGTGGCACCGGCCGGCACGTGTAGGTGGACCTGATGTTCTTCAAAATAGTGTTCGCTCCCGCTAATATGGCAAGTAAGCGATTGGACATAGCTGAAAGCTATTTGGGCGGATTCTTTCATTACATCGCCCAGCTGACCGGTATACTTGAATCCTTTGCCTTTGCTCCGGATACCTCTGGCTTCGATGTATAGGGTCGCTCCTCCCATGCTGGTATAAGCCAATCCCAAGGCCACACCGGGAAGATTTTTGTTGTACAGTTTTTCGGTATGAAAAACCGGTTTACCCAAGTAATCTTCTACCTCGTCTTTTTCAATCTCAAAATCGGCTTCTTCAGCTTCCGCTAAGCGGAGCGTACTTTTCCGGATGATCTTTCGAATTTGCTTTTCCAGGTTTCGGACACCAGCCTCCCGGGCATAATTATCGATGATGTAAGCAATGGCATCGTCCGTAAATTGAATCTCATTTTCCTCGAAGCCGTGTTCGCGAAGCTGTTTTGGGATTAAATAGCGTTTGGTGATCTGCACTTTTTCTTCTTCTACATAGCCCGACAACCGGATGACTTCCATCCTATCCAGGAGTGGTCCAGGAATGGTGTCCAGTACATTGGCGGTAGTGATAAACAGCACGTTGCTGAGGTCAAAGGGCAGGTCCAGATAGTAGTCGAGAAAGGCATTGTTTTGTTCCGGATCGAGCACTTCCAACAAGGCTGAGGCGGGATCACCCCGAAAGCTAGTACCTATTTTGTCGATCTCGTCCAGCATGAATACGGGATTGGATGTTTCAACCCGGCGCAAGGCCTGTATGATCTTACCGGGCATAGCCCCGATATAGGTCCGGCGGTGGCCCTTGATCTCTGCCTCATCTCGCATGCCCCCCACAGAAAACCGGAAAAATTTTCGGTTCAAAGCTGCAGCCACGGATTTTCCGATACTCGTTTTTCCGACTCCGGGAGGGCCTACCAGGCAAATAATGCTTCCCCCAATCTTGCCCCGTTTGATGACCGTACTCAAGAATTCCAGGATGCGCTCTTTAACTTCCTTGAGCCCATAGTGATCCCGGTCTAGGATCTCCCGTGCTTTTTTGATGTCGTGGTTATCCGTTGAATAGATACCCCAGGGAAGGTCAGCTACGGTTTCCAGATAATTACGAGTCAGGTTGAATTCCGGGGACTGAGCGTTGATGGTTTTTAATTTCTCCAATTCTTGATTGACAGCACGGGCTACCTCTTCCGGCAAATCTAATTCAGCTAATCGTTTGCCGAGTTTTTCCGCTTCGCTTTCTCCTTCTTCCTTTTCCAGTCCCAATTCTTTTTTGATGGCCTTCAGTTGCTCGCGTAGAAAAAATTCTTTCTGCTGGGAATTTACTTTTTCATTAATCTGCTCCGTAATCTTTTGTTGGATGCGGGCAATTTGCAATTCCTCCTTAATCATGAGCAGCAGGAGCTTGGCCCGTTCGTACAAATCGAAGGTATGCAGCAGTTCCTGAAGCTTTTCTGCATCTCCCGAAAGGAGATTGCTGATCAAGTCCATGGTCAGGCCCGGGGTGTCCACATTGAGTTGGGCTACCACCAGGTTCACTTGTTCCTGGAATAATGGATTGAGTTTAAGGAGTTCTTTGGTTTCGGAGCTAATGGCCAGCATGTAAGCCTTCAAATCCGGAGAGGGCTTTTCCTTATTGTCCCGATGGTAGGTTACTTCCCACCGGAGTTGGGGCTTGACCAGGACGGTTTTTTCTTTGGAAAATCGGCTTAAGCCTCTTCCCATTACCTGTACATTGCCCGGAGAGATTGGAACGATTCGGAGGATCTCGAATACCGTACCAACGTCGTGCAGTTCACTTTGGGTATAATCCTCTTCATTGTAGTCGCGAGCCAGAACAAGGCCGACCATCGCATCTTCCTTTTCCATCACCTGTTTCAAGGTCTCCAGCTTATCCTGACCACTGAAGGTCAGCGGAATGGTCATACCGGGGAATATAGGGCGTTGAGTTAACGGAAGAATGGTCAGGGTTTTGGGTAATGCCTTTTCTGCTCGTTGAACTTGTTGGTCCTCCGGTTGCACTTCCTCTACCAGCACTTCCTCTTCGGGATTGGAATGCTCATCCACCATGGGTTGCTATTCTTTTTTCTAAAAATAGGTGGATTGATTGATTTGTTTGAATCCGTTCCCAAAATCAGATTCAAAAAGACAGAACAGCCATTGATTTCGACGAAGGTTAAAAGTTCGCCTCCTCCTTAAAACCGGTTAAATTCCTTTCTCCGGGGATTGCGGTTGTTGTCTGGTTGAACATAAATCAGCGAAATCTCAAAGGCACCGCGAGAATTATTTGCTTGAGATAGGGAGGAGGTAGTAAAATCATAGCTTAAGCCGATCATGAGGCGTTCCAGCTCCAGTTTGACAGCCAATACAATGGCATCCATAAAAATGCTGCTCTCCAGTTGCCTGGCCAGATGGGCATAAGCCCCCAAAGCAAAGCCGATTTCCCGATAATCGCTGGTGCCATATCTGAACTGGGTTCCCCCCAGGATGCTCAGTGAATTTTCCTGGCCGCTGGCAGTCACTGCCGGTTCCATGCTGAATTGGTCTCCGAAGGGAATCTGGCCACCTGCCTGGCCTATCCAGCGCATAGCCAGTCTGGATTCACTATCCTCAATCATGGAAATTTCCGGTTGATTGATATGCTGGACAGTAGCCCCTACATACGCATTGGAATTCCGATCAAATAAGCCATACCACATCAGGCCGGCATTGATATTTGGGTAAAGATTGGACTGCGTCCGAGAAAAGTCTTCTCCGTTGGGGGCATCAAAATTGATCTGCCCTGTTCCCTGATCGAATTGGTTGGAAAACCAAAGTTGTTCAAAGTCAAAGCCCTGCTGGCCGATACCTGCCTGCACACCGGCAATCAAAAAATGTTCGCTACCACCGTATCGCTTGCCTTTCAACTTTTTCATGTAGGAAGCGCTCAATAAGGCTTCAAATCGGTTGAATCGGGCGTCACCTACCTGATCGTGTTGAACCAGTCCGCCAACGCCCCAATAGTCATTCCTGCCTACATTAAAACGGGAATCCACGGAGGCGGATAAGGTACGAAATGGACGGTCATCCAAGATGCTCGTGTACAGTTCCCGGTAGTTGGCAATTGCCCTGAATTTTCCACCAAAGAGACCTGTCCAGGCCGGATTGTTTTGAAGCGGGGTGGCATAAAATTGGGAAAAGCGGGGATCCTGAGCATTGAGGCACAGGCTGGCAGCCACCAGTAGCAAGGTGGCTATGATTTTGATGGAGTTCATAGGATTATAATGTATGGTACCATTGTAAACGACTATCTGATAAGCGTAGTCTGTCCCTTAAGCACTTGTCTTGTCCCATCCAAAAATTCTACTTCCAAAACCCATAGGTAGACGCCAGAGGGAGCAGGTTGTTGAAGATAGGTACCATCCCAGCCTTCTGCCTCTGCATTGGCCGGGAAATCCGAATTTTCATGCACCAGTTCTCCCCAACGATTAAATATGCGGAAGTTAATAATTTGGACCTCATTGTCACCATGGACGACCAATTTGTCATTCTGTGAATCATTATTCGGTGTGAATCCAGTGGGAACGACAGCCAGATTCTGTTTTGTGATCTGAATTCGAATGCGGGCAGTCCCCTCGCAGCCTCCTTCATCCATTGCCCGAAGTACATAATTTGTTGTACTCAATGGAGACGCAATGGGGTTGAGGCAATCCAAACAGGAAAGGGTACTGGGGGCATCTGTTTCCCAGGAAAAGGTGGTTTGACCATCTGACGCCAATACCTGACCTTGGATCTGTACACTATCACCGGGTGCAATGAAAATTACTTCAGGTCCCAAGTCTATAATAACGGGTTGGGGTTCCAGGAGCAGGACCTCTTCTTCTACAGTACAACCACGGTCATCCTGTATGCTCACGGTATAATTTCCGGCAATAAGGTCATTGAACAGGGAACCCGGTCCGAAGCCATTGCTGTCGAGCTGGTATTGATAGGGTTCGGTTCCACCGCTCACAAACAGTTGGATCGAACCATCGATCTGAAGATTACAACTGGGAGGATTCAGATCTACAGTTAGTTCAATGGAGTCCGGCTCCAGGATTTCGACAGCACTCGTCACCACACATCCATTGCTATCCGTGACCATTAAGTTATACGCTCCAGCGGGAAGATTGGCCAGATTCAGGGAGGTGTCTCCGGTAGACCAAGTGAGGTCATAAGCTGGTGTTCCACCCGCAATTTGTGCATTTATACTCCCTTCCGGATCGCCTGGACAAAGGATATCCTCTTTTTCCAAATTCAGCGTCAGTTCTGCTGGTTCTTCGATAACAAAGGAAGTATCAACCGTACAGTTATTGATATCAGACAGGCTGATGGAATAGGTGCCTGCCGACAATCCTTCGATCACATTATTGTCGTTGATCGGTGCAATGGTGGAATCCCATTGGATCGTGAAAAAGCCACTTTCGGCAACAATATCCTGAAGAGCTGCTATTCCATTTGCCTCGCCGGCACAAAGTACGTCGCTTGTTGCCAGTTCGAATAGAATCGGTTGAGGATCTGCCAAAAAGCGTTCTTCCGTAGCCGAGCAGCCGGTGGAATCTGTAACGGTTACGCTGTAGGGTTGATTCCCTTCGAGGTTGCGAATGATGGTGGTAGTCTCCCCGGTACTCCAGAGGAAGTTGTAGTCTTCAGCCTCCTGGCCGCTACCCCCGTCAATAATGGCCACGCCCAACGAACCATCGTTCAATCCAGGACAAGTGGGGCGGTCTCCTTGAATGGAAAAGGTGATGGGGCTCAGGTCTTGAATGATCAAGCTATCCCGGGCGATGCAACCCAAGCCATCGGTTACGGTCACGCCGACCCCTCCTGCTGTCAGGTTGGTGGCAATACTGTCTGTACTGCCATTACTCCATTGAAAGGAAACCCCGCGTCCGTCTGGTAGATTGGAAACCTGGACAACCGCCTCATTCGTCCCTTCTCCCAGGCAGCCTTTTTGAGTCTGGCTGATCGAAGCCATCAACAGGGTAGAAGGTTCGGTGACAAAAATCTCATTTGAAGCTGTACAACCATTGGAATCTGTTACTGTCACAAAAGCCCGCCCGGCGGGTAGCCCGGAAGTGGTGGCACTGGTATCTCCATTAAGCCAAGCATAGGAGTAGGGGGCTGTGCCGCCCAGTACAGTAGTTTGTACAGAACCGGTACTGTCACCCTGGCAAACGATGGGGTTCATGTTCAGATCAACACGGAGCGAATCCGGCTCTGAAATGGTTGCCGCTGTTCGAATGGTACAACCAGCGTTATCTGTTATGGTCAAATTATAAGTTCCGGCCGGCAGGGAGGTAGCTACCGAGTTGGCTTGTTGTAAAGGGTCATCCCATCTGAAATTATAAGGTGCGGTACCGCCGGAAATGGTAGCGGCAGCAGTCCCGTTGGACCCTCCGGCGCAAAGCACCGGTTGAGTGACGACAGTATCTACAAAAAGAGGTGGAGGGGCGACCAAGGTGTCGCAAACAGTAACCGAGCAATTGGTTTGATCTGAAGCCGTTACGCAGTAAACACCAGGGCCCAAATTGGATATTTCATTGTTGGTTTCACCGGTGCTCCACTCGAGAAATAGCAACTCTCCCGCCTTGGAGGCAGTAGCTACGATTCGCCCGTCGTTTCCATTGGAGCAAGAGGGGTTGCGCACAGAAGTAGTCAGATTGATGGGGGTGGGGCCTGGAATCAGGACCGTTGCCGAATCTATGCAGCCGCGTTGATCCGTTACAATTACCGTCTCGCCTCCAACTGGCAGACTATCAGCTACGAGACCGGTCAGTCCGCTTTTGCGCCAAAGGATATCATAATCGGGGCCTTCACCTCCGGTCACAATAGCTTGGGCGACCCCATCATTTCGATCCGCACAAGTGGTTGTCCGAATGAACTCAGCGGTAACTTCCAGTAAGGGCGGTTCCGTTAACTCAAAACCCGCAATAGTGGTGCAGCCTATGGAATCGGTCACTTCTACTTGGTAAGTTCCCGGAGCAAGACCGGAAAAGGCGCCTACATCGGAAGGTACGCCTGAGGGTAACAATTGATAGGATGGAGGCCCTACGTTTCCGGTAGTAGATAGCTGAACAGCGCCCGTTTCTCCAAAACAGACAAGATCACTGACAGTAGCAGAGGTTGTAACACCACACGGAATGACTATAGCGCTGGCTTCTTGTATTTCGGGAGGGCAGGACCCCGTACCAGGATCCGGTTGCCGGACTTCCAGGGTCACGGAGGTGCCTCCAGGCAGGTTGGGAAGGGTTAGCTGATCGATCGTGGTAGGACCCTCCCAAGGGCCTGGGACGCCGTCTTGTGTGATTCGATATTCAAATTCAGTTCCAGGCGGTAGTCCACTCCAATTAAAAGTCAGGTCCTGGCCATTAATCTGGGAGACAGTAACTACAGGTGCCTCCAAAATGGGTTCCACTGTAATGTTCAACGTATCTGAAATCGTACAAGTAGAACCATCTGAAATGGTCAGCACGTAGGCCCCTGACATGTTCGGTGAAATGATTGGAGTGGGGCAATCCACACAGGAGATGTTGGTGGTAGGCGTCCAGTTATAGGTATAATTTTGGCTGGCAATGAAGGACAGGGTCCAATTGGATAAGGTTTTAGTCTCTTTTTGCCCTCCATCCAGTACCCGTAGTTGCCATTCTCCATTGACAGGGCTGCCGGAAAGGTCATCCCAATCGTTTTCCGGGAGAAAAGTTCCTGAAAAGGGGGCAGTAGCCGTTCCGATAGGGATGGTCGCGGTCGGACTAAAACAGGTTTGATTGAAATTGGTGCCATTCCCTCCTTTTTGCTCTGCTAAGGTGAGTATTTGACCGTCCGGCGCAACCAGTTCCAAGGTAAGGTCTTCCGTCGGATTGGCATCCAGGTTGAAACATACTTCGGCTATGGTAGCGGCGGGGTCTCCGAGGATGGCCGGGGCCAGGTTATCTACAAAAATACTTGAAGCATAAGGTGTCGTCAGGGCATTGGTAAATTGGTCGAGGGAAGAACCCGGATTGGTCTCGAAGGTCAAGGTATCTGAACCCAGGTTGGGGAGATTCAGCGATAGTTGTATCGGCTCTGATTCACAAACGGTGGTATCGGCTACCGGGATAGGGTTCGATCCACAAGCGCTGCAATCTGGATGGAAAGGAGATCGCACCTCCACAGCAATAGCTGTATCCTGAATGCATCCGAATTCGTCTTCCACCTCATAGGTGTAGAAGATCTCCCCTGCATTAGATGGATTGGCTTTAATTTCCTGGGGCGTATATTGACTGATATGTACGGGGTCTTCCAGCCACTGACCCGTTTGGATTGCTGGTGTAAATTGCTCTACCGCTGCCAAAAGGTCATCTGAAAACTGAATGCTCCAGTTGAAGACGAAGCCATTATCCTGCTCGATATTATCGGTGATGGCAATGGTCCATTCACCATTGAGGGGACAACCCACCAACGGGTCCATCGCATTGCTGCTTTGGTAATCGCCTTCGGGAATGGTAATGGGAGCTTCAGGGTTATTATCAAAATTATAAAGGACCTCCCATGGGGCATTTTCAGCTGTTGGAGTCCAACAATAATCGAAGCCCTTTCCAACTGTAACTTGTCCGTCCACTTCGTCATCAGGTACCGGCTCCCCCAAATAAAATGGTCCCTTTCCGACAAAATTATGCAGCAGGACATTCGTCCCATCTGGGCAGGTAATCGAAAAGGAGAGGTCGCCCATCCAGGAATGTTCGATATTTACACAGATCCCCCCGAATTGGTCCAGGTTTTCCAAAATCTGGGTGGGTTGAAATTCATCAATTAAGACTGAACTGGTGTAGGTGACCAACTGGCCATCCGGCAAGGGGAAGGAATCGGCCCGTATACCATCTGAAGTGAAACTACCGGTGACTGGATTTACAGCAAGGGACGTAGCACCGGGTGTTGTATTGATAGCTCCGCTTAATTCAAGGCTATCGCCCAAACAGATAGCTGGTAAGGTATCGGCCAGGCCAAAATTCGGTTTGGGAGCCACCCGTATTTTTTGTTCAACCCGATTTGTACTAACACAGCCTTGCTCATCGGTCACAGTAAGCTTGACCACAAATCCACCTGAAGTTTGGTAGGCATAAGAGACCGTCTGACCGGTAGTAATAGCCCCATCACCAAAGTCCCAGGTGAAGGTGGACGTGGCTTCGGATTGTGCATATACGGTATTGTTTTCGGGAAATAAGGCGTTTCCATCGAAAAGGATACGCTCTCCCAGGCACACATCAATGTAACCGTCTACGGCTGGGACGGATACGGGGTCTGTAGCAGTTAATCCAGCCTCGACTTGCTGGCATTGCGGGATACAGGAAATGGTGCCAATCCAGCCATCTGCGTTTTGGTTGCCATCTGACAGGAAGGATAGGGTAAGACAGCCAGAGCCATTGACCGAAGCAGAAATAGTTATGGTTTCCAGGGGAGTGCCCTCATGGAGCTTGGTCAGCAATGGGGCGTTTGTGTCGTTTCCATCATAGATATACAGGGTATCGCCAGGACCGAGGTCAACGCCACCCAAAAACTGGATCTGCACATTTGGATTGTCCGTGTCTTCGCTACACAGCGTGGTTACGGCATTGCTATTGTCCGGGTACGGGGCATCTATGCCTCCCGGATCGACGATCAGTTGGCCGCAGACATTATCAGGATTGGTCCCGATTAAAATAACCTGAGCCTGTACTCCATTGGTGAAGAGCCCCATCAGCATGCTCAAGCCTAAAACCAGGATGAATGATATCCTAATGTGGTGTTTCATATTCAAGGGATCGTAGGGCCTGTACAATTGAATCGCGTTGCAAATCTATTACAACGGCGAAAGCATCTAATTCAATGTAATCAGGAATTAATTTAAGAGGAGGCTTCAGGGATACCAGTGTAAAGATAGATAATAGGTATACTTTTTTTCTGCCAACCTTATTTGATCATAATTGTGGTCAAGCCAAGACAATAGTGGGTTTCAAACCATCCCTTTTCTTTAGTTTTAGCCGCAAATCGTATCCTATGGCCCTATTAGACGGAAAAGCACTTGCACAAATCATACGTGAAGAGATCAAAGTTGAGGTTGATCAGCTGATCAGTCGTGGAGAGCGCCCTCCTCACCTGGCAGCCGTATTGGTGGGCGAAGACCCTGCTAGTCAGGTGTATGTACGCAATAAGGTTCGATCGTGCGAAAAGGTCGGTTTCCAATCTACCCTGGTTCGACGCGCTGGTGATATAAGCCAGGAAGCCCTTTTGAACATTGTTCGGGACCTTAATCAGGATGAAACGGTAGATGGATTTATTGTTCAATTACCGCTCCCATCGCAGCTGAACGAAGAAGAAGTGACCCTGGCTATCTCCCCGAAAAAGGATGTAGATGGTTTTCATCCGGAAAATTTTGGGCGCATGGCACAGGGAATGCCCGCTTATTTGTCTGCTACCCCGGCAGGGATGTTGGAAATGCTCAAACGGTATGAAATTTCAACCAGTGGAAAGGAGGTAGTCGTTGTTGGCCGAAGTAATATTGTTGGCCGACCTATCAGCATTCTGTTGTCACGAAAAGATCCGTTTGGCAATGCTACCGTCACGCTTTGTCACAGTCGGACCCAAAACCTGGAAGAACATCTGAAGCGGGCCGATATTGTTGTTGCAGCTATTGGGCGCCCGGAGTTTATTACCGGAGCTATGGTAAAAGAAGGGGTGGTTGTGCTGGATGTTGGTATTAATCGGGTGGATGACCCGGACCATCCCAAAGGATATCGGTTGGTAGGGGATGTTCAATTTGATTCTGTATCTGAGAAGGCATCCTTTATTACCCCTGTACCGGGAGGTGTAGGCCAAATGACCGTGGTTTCGTTATTGCTGAATACTTTAAAGGCCCGAAAAGGTGAGGTATTCGGATAGAAAATAAGACTAACATTGGTCATTAACCTATGTCAAATTCAAGTTGCGGACGATCAGAAAGAAATGCTCCTGGCATTCTTGGCGGAGCTATCTTTTTCCGGATTTGAAGAAACCCCCGAGGGGTGGAAGGGATTTGTTGAGCCAGGTAAAGAACTGGACCAACTCGAATCGGACCTGATAGAGGTCCAAAAACGCATTCCCTTTTCCTACCGTTTTCAGGAATTGCCGGTAGTGAACTGGAACGAGACTTGGGAAGCTAATTTTTCTCCTATTCAGGTAGGTGATTTTTGCTGGATTCGGGCGCCCTTTCATCCTGAAACCCCCCAAGTTCCTTATCAGATCACCATACTTCCAAAAATGGCTTTTGGCACCGGTCATCATGAAACTACTTCCATGATGATCGCGAGTATGAAGTCGATCCAAATACAGGACCGGACCGTGCTAGACTTTGGTTGTGGTACGGGTATTTTGGCTATTCTGGCAAAGAAAATGGGTGCACAATTGGTTGAGGGTATTGACATTAGCCAAGAGGCTTATCAAAATAGCCTGGAAAATGCGGCCTTGAATTCGGTAGATATTCAATTTCGGGTAGGTAGCCTGGAGATAGCTGGCCGACAAAGGTACGATGTGATCTTAGCTAACATTACCCGGAATGTAATCCTGGAACATCTTCATGCGTTATATAAAAGGACTTCAAAGGGTGGAGAAATTGTTTTTTCAGGCATCCTTTTAATAGATGAACCTATCCTTACCAAAGAACTGTTGGAGATTGGTTTTACCTTGATTGAACTGCAAGCAAAAAATAAATGGATTTGTCTTCGGGCAAAAAAGCAAGATTGATCTTATGATAAAGGCTATACAAAAGGGATTTCTATTTGGGCTGTTTTTACTTGGGAGTATCGGCATTGGTCAAGCTCAAGTGGACAGTGTATTTTCTACGGATCAAGGTTTGTTCTTGTCAGAATTCAAGACCTATGTGTTGAGTCAGAATCGCGAATGGGAATCGGCTGTCACCAACTTTATTGATGCTTTTGAGGCCAATATGGATGATTTCTCCAGAGAGTCGGTGATGCAGGCAGCCAACCAGATGAAAGTGCAGAAACTACCTGCCATTCCGTTGTATGGCTACTATGTCAATGCAGTCAATGCTTTCTTTGAAGGCCAAAAAAGCGATAATGAATCCTTCCGCAATTGGAACGAAGTTGCCAAACGGATGCTGGAACGCGTAGAACGCAGAAAGCTGAACGACGTATTGGATTTTCTTCGGTTCTCGGAAGCTTTCTTTTTGACAGGGAAACTTAGGGGATCTGATTTGGGAAATAACTGGAAGCCGGGGAGTCAGGATTGGTCATTCCAATATGAAGAGGGGCAACCGCAGGTCTTTTTCCAGCAAACCAACTTGACCGTTTCCAGGAAACAGGATTCCATCATGATTTTGGCGACCTCCGGAGCCTTTTTGCCTTTATCTCAGGAATGGATAGGCAAAGGGGGTAAGGTAAGTTGGGAGCGTTTCGAAGGGTTAGAAGATGTGTATGCGGAGCTGGCGGATTACAAGATCGATATGACCAAAGGTTTATATCAGGCCAAAGGGGCACGCCTCAGTTACCCGCTCTATTTTGACGGTCGATTGATCGAAGGGACCCTGGAAGATAAACTGGTGGTTTCCAATAAAGCTACGGAAGGGTCTTACCCGCGCTTTGAATCTTACAAGAAAGTACTGGAAATCGATAATTTTGGAGAGGGAGTAAAATTTAAAGGCGGTTTCCGGATCCGTGGGACTACCATCTACGGGACGGGCTCTAAAGACGAAAAGGCAACGCTCCTGATTCTGAGTAAAGACGGGAGCGAGGTGCTTTTCAAAGGACAAGCCGAATCCTTTGCGGTAAAACGAGAGGAATTAATTTTTGGTAATGAAGTAGCAGCAGCCCTTTATCTGAAAGGGCAGGATTCTTTATATCACCCTTCCGTTAAAATTCGATTTGAAATCCCGGACCGGGTGCTCCAGTTGACCAGGGGTAAAAGTGGTAGCGACCGTTATCCCTTCTCCAGTTCGTATCACGGCATCAATATCAATGCAGAGAATATTGTCTCCTATTTGGAAGCCGATTCCTTAGTCATTGGTCAGGACCGGATCACCTTATCCACGCAAAGCCAGGCCATTTTCGAATCCAATAAGTTTTTTGATCCCAGTGAATACTATCGCATTCAAAATATTACTTCGGTAAATCCAATTGCGATTCTCCGTCGGGTGTCGGATGAAGAAGGGACCCGTTATTTGGATGCCGATTACGTAGCCAAGCAAATCAATCCCCGCCACACTATTGAGAATATCAAGGGATTGCTCTACGAATTGGTGAGTAAAGGATTCATCGCCTACGATTCGGATCGACAAATGGTAGAGGTGAAGGACAAGGTATTTCTGTATGCTGATGCCGATCAAGGAAAGGTAGACTACGATCAGATCAATATTAAATCGGTGAGCGACAGCTCCAATGCGACGATGAATATGCGGAACGAAGCCCTTTCGATCAAGGGGGTTCAAAACCTGGAATTTAGTCGTCGCCAGCGGGTTGCAGTCGTACCGGATGAAAAGCGGTTGACCATTAAGGAAAACCGGGACCTTGAATTTCATGGCCTGGTTTACGCTGGATTTTCCACCTTGCAAGGGCGTTGGTTCCATTTCGATTATGAACCGTTCCAAATTCGGATGGACTCCATTCGCTACTTTGACATCTATATTCCCGAACGGCAGGTGGATGCCAACAACAATTCAACCGATGTAATGTCGTTGAGTTCCCGGATTGAAAACCTGAGCGGTATCCTGCTGATTGATGCCCCAGCGAATAAATCCGGTAAAAACAACATTGAAATGTTCCCTTCTTTTCAGAGCAAGGGAAATGCCTATGTCTACTACGACTCGGATAGTACCTATTCCCGGGATTCGTTCTATTTCGAGTTGGAACCGTTTAGCTTCAACAACCTGGACCAGTTTGCCGCTGATGATATCAATTTTGACGGAAAAATGGTAAGTGCCGGTATTTTCCCGGATTTCGAACAGACCGTTTCCTTCCAAGAAGGGGATCGCTCTTTGGGTTTTGAGCACGAGAGTCCGGTGGATGGATTCCCAATCTATGGCGGGCGAGGCACTTATTCCGGATTGATCGGATTGAATGGCATGGGACTGGCGGGCAAGGGAAACCTTAGTTATCAGAACGTATCTGTAGACGCAGAAGATTTTGTTTTCCGACCCAATCAGATGACTGTTAGCGCTGAATCTTTTGACCTGGACGAAGTTCGAACAGCTGAAAAAGAAATTCCGGAAGTGCACGGGGCCAGTGTGGGCATTAACTGGAAGCCCTATCGGGACAGTATGTATGTGAGTTCCAAGGAAGGGAAGGCTTTTGATTTGTATAAAGATTACGATGTCAACTTTGATGGAACGGTGGTGCTAAGTTCAGGGGGGCTTAGTGGTATCGGTACCCTGGAATGGGACCGGGCTGCCTTGACCTCTGAGCTGTTTACCCTTGGTGCAGCATCGGCCTATGCCGATACCACCTCTATAGGGGTGAAAGCGCCGCGTTCGGAAGATGGGATAAACGCATTGTATACGGAAGGCGTAAAAGGGACGGTGAATTTTGATGAGAAAGAGGCCAAGTTCGAGTCCTATGACGGGCAATTGGAGACCAACCTGCCTTACAACGAATACAAAACCAGTATGAATGAGTTTACCTGGGATATGGAGAAGGAGTTGATTGTATTCGAATCCGATCCCGGTAAGCCCGGATTGTTTACCTCCGTACACCCCGACCAGGACTCTCTCGCGTTTGAGGCGCAAACGGCTGCATACGACCTCACTTCAAATGACCTGATTTTGGGAGGGGTACCCTTTATTCAAAGTTGTGATGCGCGGATCTTTCCAGACAGCAATCGGGTATTCATCCAGCCGGGAGGTGTAATTCCCACCTTGGTCAACGCTCGTATTGTAGCGGATACCTCCAATGAATATCACGTGATCAACCGGGCGGCGGTGGAAATTTTAGGAAAGAAATCCTACAAGGCCAGCGGTTTTTACGAATACAATATCGGAAATCGGGAACAGGAAATTCTGTTCGAGAGTATCATTGGTGAACGTGTCGGAAAAGGGGCCCGCAGCGAGAAAGCCACCGAAACCCGCGCTACCGGAAAGGTGTCAGCCGACGATAGCCTATATATTGATTTCAAGACCCTTTACCAGGGGACGATCTCGCTAAATGCGCGTTCCAAGAACTTGTTCTTTGATGGGTTTGCTCGCTTTGATACCGACCAGTTTCCAGAACTGGAATGGTTTTCCGTTTCGAGTGAGGGTGATAAAAAAGATTTGGCGATCCAGTTTGACCGTCCCAAGAATATTGAGGGCGTACCCCTGGAAACCGGCTTGTTTATTAGTCGGGAGACTGCCAAGTTGTACCCCCGTCTTATGATGCCCTTGGGCTTCCGAAAAGACCGGCCAATTCTTCCGGTAAAAGGCCTGATCAAATACGATCTAAAATCGGATGCTTTCATCCTGGGGGATTCGTCCAAGGTAACCGGACAAAATGTGACCGGGCAGCAATTTATCGTATACAATAAGAATCGAAAAGTAGAAGGGGAGGGGAAGCTGGAAATCGGATCCGGCCTGCAATACATCAACATGGATGCAGCAGGAGAGATCAAAACTGCTTTCCCGGCCGCATCAGATACTGCTGCGGGTCCCTATGCGGATTATGAGGTAGAAGCCCGGATTATGGCGGGAATCAACTTTATTGTTCCCGAACGATTACTGCGGATCATGACGAACGAAATTCAGGCGGGAAGTTTTGATGCCCGGGCCATCAGTTATTTGACGGATATCAACTTCTATAAGAAAGCCGCCTACGAATTGTTTCCAGGCGATGATCCCAACGTAAAAGAGTCTATTGAGGCGATTAGTAGCGGATTCTTGGACCTCCCGCCGAAAGTGAACAATTACACTTTCTTGTTCTCAGAAATTCCAATGACCTGGAATTCGGATTATCAATCCTTTATCTCCACCGAGAAAGAATTGGGACTGGCCAGTATCAATGGCGTTCCCATTCACAAGAAACTGGAATGTTATCTAGAGGTGAAGATGCCCACTAATCTTAAAGACCGGTTGTACCTCTATGTCAAATCCCCGAGCGGTTTGTTCTATTTCTTCGGATTCAAGGATGGAATTATGAACGTGACCTCTAACAATACGGCCTTTATGGATGAATTGCTGGCCATGAAGAAAAAGGAAACGATCATGAAAATGGCTGATGGCCAGACTTACGAATTGTTGATCGTAGAGCCTAGAACTGCCAGGGTCTTTTTGAACCGGATCAACGGAGCACTGGATCCTTCGAACAGGTAAGTTTGAACCTTTTCATCTTCCTGGACTTCCCTTTCTATGATCAAGAAAAGGTTAGTTCAGCTTTACGACATCATTTTTTCAGAGCCTTTCAGAGAAGGTTTTGAACGTGCGATCATCTTTCTTTCCATTTTTGGCTTTCTGGTCCATCTTGGGCTGATCACCTTGGTCCAGTTTGGCGTTTTTGAGGTCAAACCCGGTGTAGACTTACTCGATAACTACATCCAGGCGGTCTACACGCCATTTTCTTTTATCCTGATCCAGGAAATCTATTTGCTGATATACTACCTGCCGCAATCCTTTACTTCTTCCCTGGGGAAACAATACGAGATTATTTCGCTAATCATTATTCGAAAAATATTCAAGGATATTTCCAAAATTGAGCTTGAATTCCAGTCTTTGGGCAGTGAGTTGGGCCAGCAGCTTGGTGTAGATATGATTGGCGCATTGGTTCTTTTCTTCCTGGTGTTCCTGTTTTACCGATTGAGAAAGCGAAAGCCTTCGAAGGCTCCCAAGAAGGATATTCAGTCTTTTATTGGGTGGAAACAGGTGCTGGCAGTGTTGTTATTTCCCATACTGGGTGTGGTCATGTTTGTATCTTTATCTGCCTGGTTTTATGAAGCTTACCTCTATATCCTGGGAGCCATTCCGGAAATTGTCGATACCAATCAGGTCTTTTACGATGAGTTCTTTACCATTCTGGTCTTGGTGGATGTGTTGATTCTGTTACTTTCCTTGCGCTATACCAGTGATTATAGTCAGATCATGCGCAATTCCGGCTTTATCATTTCTACCATGTTGATCCGGCTGTCTTTCCAGGCAGGCCCCTTGGTCAATACCCTCTTGGTGATCGGTGCCGTATCGTTTGGTGTCCTGATTCTTTGGATTTACAACCAAACAGTGGATATTGACGATGTGGAAAATCAGTAACATGGATCCAGTTTTCAAAAAGATGCAGCTGAAGGAGCAGCAAGAGGTGTTGGCCCTTCAGGCGCCAGCATCGTTCGCCTCCTCAATGACGACTATGCAAGAGGCAGTCCAACTGCATACCGAGATAGACGGGGCAGTAGCCGGCTATGGGTTCATCCTTGTTTTTGTAACTCAGTGCTCTGAGATTCAAGCTTTAGCGGGACCCTTGGATGCGGTACTGGTGGACGACGGTCTATTTTGGTGGGCCTATCCTAAAAAAAGTTCTAAGCGGTACCAGTCGGATATCTCCCGAGATTCGGGCTGGCAGCCTTTAGGGGATTTGGGCTATGAAGGCGTTCGGCAGGTAGCGATCGACGAAGATTGGAGTGCCCTTCGCTTCCGAAAGGCGAAAAATATTAAAAAATTAACCCGAGATGCCAGTTGGGTGATGAGTGCAGAAGGGAAAGAACGAAAGGAGGTAGAGTGAGGAATGTAGATTTTGGATTGGAGATTGAGGATTTTATGGCTTCTAAAATATGAATTCTTTAAGCCGGTTTCTTTTGCTGAATCCAGTTGTCAAAATCTTTTGTAGTTAGACAATTCAGGCACTGAGCGGCTTCTAGTCCTCCTTTTCGAGCTGCAGCAACGCCATACCGGATATCCCGAATGCCGGAAAGGCTATGCGCATCGGGATTGATAGAAATCCACACTCCTTTTTCCAAGGCATAAGGTATCCAGCTCCAATCCAGGTCGAGCCGGTAAGGATTGGCATTCAATTCAATAGCCACTTTATTGTCGGCACAAGCATCTATCACAGCCTTGTGATGGATGGGATAGCCTGGGCGCGATAGCAACAAACGGCCTGTGGGGTGGCCGAGTATGGTCGTGAATGGGTTTTCAATGGCTTTGATGAGCCGGTTGGTAGCTTTAGACTCGTCCATCCTGAGATTGCTGTGGATAGATGCGATGATAAAATCGAATCCCGACAATAGTTCCTCCGGATAGTCCAATGAGCCATCATTCAGGATATCGCTCTCAATCCCCTTGAATAGACGGAAACCCTTTAGCCCTTCATTGATCCGATCGATTTCCTCCCATTGTTTGCGGACTCGTTCTTCGGTGAGGCCGTTTGCATAAAAAGCAGAACGAGAATGGTCGGTGAGGCCCAGATAAGAGTAGCCCAAAGTTTGAGCCTCATCTACCATTTCCCGAATGCTGTTCAGGCCATCGCTGTAGGTGGAATGGGCATGCACTACGCCCAAGATTTCCTGCTCTTCTACCAGTGTCGGAACCTGTTGTTCCTTTGCCTGCTCCAATATCCAGTCATCATTGCGCAATTCCGCCACAATGAATGGGAGGCCAGCTTGTTCAAAAAGTTGGCTTTCATTGGCTACGGGCCCTGCTTTCCCAAAATCCGATTCAAACCGATTCAGGAAGACGGGGTCGCCGGTATGTTGAAATTGTTGTTGCCCCCAGGAATCGATAGCGGAGAAGTACATCCGAATAGGGTAGTCGTTTGCGGTTCTTCCTTTCCAGGAGGCACCGGTATCTTCCTCCAGGGTAATAGCCGGCCAGTCTTTCAAAACGGTTTTCCCAGATGCTTCGATCAGGAGATCAATAGCGTCCAGCACAATGTCTTTTCTGCGCAACGGCCCTGTTCGTTCTACCCTAAGGTCTGGAAAGGCGTCCCCAAACGAAGTCGTTAGGAATTGAGTTTCCATATCCAGGGTAGCATAGTGGTATTGATTTTTTGATTTGAGGTAGTATTCTAGTTTTACTTTAAGGTCTTGCTGGGTTTTTAGGCCGAAACCTTTTAGTTCCACTAGTCGATTTTCATTCACAGCATACAGGAGTTCGCCGATGGTTTCTACCTCGAGGTCCTTCCAGATAACCGCAATCTTCTTGGGGCCAAAGCCCTTAATGTGTAGCATTTCCCGGATTCCTTCCGGTGTTTTATCCTCGTATTTTTGCAGGGTGCTAAGGTGCCCGGTATCGACTAATTCGCGGATCTTACTGCTGATGGCTTTTCCTACCCCTTTTATGCTTTCCAATTCCGCAAGGGCCAGATCTGCCAGTGGCTGATCCATTTTACGTAGGGTCATGTAAGCATTCTGGTACGATCGGATCTTGAATGGATTTTCTCCATGCAGCTCCATGATCTGCCCCAGGTACTGAAAGGTTTTAGCAATTTCCTTATTGGTCATACAAAATGGTTAGCCGTTTTGGTTGATGTACTGGATAATACTTCGAACCTGCGCTTCTGCAAATCGTTCTACCACATCCTCATCCATCAACAACGTAGCATCTTCAAAATTATCGAAAAACAGGTGCTCAATTAAAATAGCCGGCATTACTGTTTTAGTCAATACAAAGAAACGGGCTTCTTTATCATGCTCTCCGCTGGCGCTTCCAGGCCGGTATTGAATTTCATCCTGAAACAATTCTTGCACTTGAAACCAATGAAAACCCGCTAATTGATCGGCCTTGGTTTGTCCCGGGGAGGTATAAATTTCATACCCGCGAGCCTGATGCGAAGCGGAAGCATTTGCATGGGTAGAGACAAAGATGCCGGGCTTGTAATTTCGGTGGTACCAGTTGGCTGTATCAACTCGGTAATTCAGAGAGAAATCAAGATAGGGGTGGCTGACTACCAAGTACGGAATCCCTAGCTTTTCCAGCTTCATGGCCACATGATAGACCAAATTACGGTTCCAAACCCCTTCATAGAAAATACTCCCTTGATGGAAGTTTCCTGTCTCGTGGTCGAATTGCTTTCCAACAGGTGTGGTGTAAGCGCCGGATGGATCCAAACCCCCATGGCCTGCGTCGAGAAATACTATAAGGTCGTCGGTCATAACGCGTGCTGTTCAGCCGGTTAGTATTGGTTTTAGGATAAAATATTGCTCGAAAAAGGACATTTTACCCTCAAAATGGCATAAGATACTATTCCAATGCATAAAGTATATGAAATTTGAGGGTTTGGCAGACAAAAGTGAAGTTGGTAGAGCGGAAAGTAACTGCGGTTTCTATCTTTAAATTTCTAACAAAAGCGCCATGAGAATACCATTTCTTTTCCTTTTGATAGCGACCCTTGCCTGGTCTTGCAATGACGATGATCCTGGGGATCAGTTTCAGGATGATCTACAGCTGATCGAGAATTATTTAAGTGACAACAATTTGCAAGCGGAGGAACATCCCAGCGGACTGTATTATTCTATTGAAGAACCCGGAGGAGCCGACAAGCCGACCTTTACCAGTGCGGTCAAGGTGTATTATCAAGGGCGGTTTCTAGATGGAACCGTTTTTGATGAGGTCCAGCCCAATGACCCTCCCGGCAGCTTTTTTCTCAGTGGTTTGATCCAGGGATGGCAGATTGGAATCCCCTTGATTGGCAGGGGAGGGAAAATTCGCTTGTATATTCCTTCCGTGCTGGGTTATGGGACAAGAGGTTCCGGAAGGAACGTTCCCCCAAACACCGTTCTGATCTTCGATATTGAACTGGTCGATTTTAACGGATAACGTTAGGCCTGTGCATTCGGGGTACTGAAATTCATTGGTGGAAAAGGAGGTTGATCCGGTTCCTGGATCAGCCCGAATTGAGCTTCGTATTTTTCGATATTATCAGTAAGTGCTTTCAACAAACGCTTTGCATGGTTTGGTGTGAGCACCACCCTGGACTTGACTTTGGCCTTGGGCACGTTGGGCATTAACCGCAGGAAATCGAGCACAAACTCGGAATGCGAATGCGAAATTATTGCCAGATTGGAGTAGGTCCCTTCGGCTACTTCTTCCGGAAGTTCAATATTCAATTGATTCGGGTTATTCTGCTTTTTATCTGCCATGGAAAATTGCTTTGAGTTCTGAGTTGAATCAGTTGAATTATTTCTTTTTCGTCTTAGCTCCGCTCTTTGCTGTTGAAGCTGATTTTGCTTTGCTTGTAGTGGTTTTTCTGGCTTTGCCAGCCTTTTTAGCAGCCGGTGCTTTCTTTTTGAATGAACCGGGCAGTTGCTCTTCAATGATTGCTTTGACTTCTTCCAGGCTCAATGCCTTGGCTTCCTCACCAGTCATTTTCTTCCCATCCTGCCCTTTGGGTAACTTGACATTTTTCTTCTTGAACTTGATAAAAGGACCCCAGCGGCCATTTTCTATATCGATCTTCTCCTTTTCCCACCGCTGTATGTATCTGTTGGCCTCTTTTTCGACTTTTGCCGCAATCAATTCGTCCATCTCTGATTGAGAAAGATTGTCGAAATCGTATCGCTTGGGCACATTAACGAACAAGTTGTTCCACTTCAAGAAGGGGCCAAAACGTCCTTTTCCTTTTTGAATCGGCAAACCTTGGTAAGTGCCGACGGGTCGTTCCGCTTTCAGCTTTTCTTCTACCAGTTCTACAGCTCGTTCATAGTTGATGGACAGCGGATCTTCTCCTTTGGGAATAGAGGCAAAGCTTTCCCCGAATCGGACGTAGGGACCAAAGCGGCCGATGCCGACGGAAAGTTCCTCTTCTTTATAAGTCCCCAGATCGCGAGGCAACTTGAACAGATCCATCGCCTCTTCCAGGGTAATGGTCTCTGTAGATTGCCCCGGCATCAGGTTCGCATATTTAGGTTTTTCGTCCGGAACCAGTTCCTCAGGTTTACCGATCTGCACCACAGGGCCATTGCGGGTCATTCGAGTGAGTACCGTTTTTCCACTTTCGGGGTCTTCACCCAGGATGCGTTCAGCTAGTGATTCGCCGCCTTCCTCTACCTCTTTTACATGTTGATTAAAGGAGGGGTAAAACTCCTTTATCCATGCGTTCCAAGGCCGATGGCCCATAGAAATTTCGTCGAATTCCTTCTCAATATCAGCCGTGAAGCCGTAATCCATGATATCCTTGAAGTACTTATCCAAATATTTGCTAATGGCAATACCCAGATCTGTTGGGAAGAGCCGGTTTTTAATTACCCCGGTTCGCTCGATTGGCTTTTCGGCCTTGATGGAGCCCTCCTTGAGCGTAAATAATTCGAATTCGCGCTCGATACCTTCCCGGCTATCCTTAACGACATAGCCTCGATTGGGATCCATAATTTTGGATATGGTTGGGGCATAGGTAGAAGGCCTGCCAATACCCAGTTCCTCCATTTTTTTGACTAAGCCGGCTTCGGTATACCGGGCTGGTGGACGAGTAAAGCGCTGGGTAGCTGTCATGTGATCCAGCTGCAATTCCTGATCCACAGTCAATGGAGGTAAGATGCCCTTAGCTTCTTCTTCCTCGTCATCATCTGTAGATTCGATGTATACTTTGAGGAAACCGTCGAATTTCAGGACTTCTCCTTCGGCGCGGAGCTCTTCATCAGGTTGAGTGCTGATTCCAATATGAACAACCGTTTTTTCCAATCTGGCTTCTGCCATTTGAGAGGCGATTGCCCGTTTCCAGATCAATTCGTACAGTCGAATTTCATCGGAGGAACCGGAAGCTTTTTGTCTGCTGAAATCGGTAGGCCGGATAGCTTCGTGTGCTTCCTGCGAATTGGTGTTCTTATTTTTAAATCGCCGGATTTTGAGGTAATTCTTCCCAAATTGTTTCTCAATTTCCGAGGCAGCCCCCTGGATCGCCGTTTCGCTCAGATTAATGGAATCTGTACGCATATAGGTAATCTGACCAGATTCGTACAGCCCCTGCGCGACGGACATTGTTCGTTTAACGGTGAATCCCAACTTTCGACTGGCCTCCTGCTGAAGGGTAGAGGTAGTAAAAGGAGGAGCCGGGTTTCGCTTGGTAGGCTTGACCTCAATGTCCTGAATTGAAAAAACGGCATGGATACAGGCTTCTAAAAAGGAGCGAGCATCGGAGCTTTGATGAATCCGTCGGGGTGATTCAGCTTTCAGTTTGACAATCTTTCCCTGCTCATTGCGCACATCAAACAAGGCCTGAATCTTAAAGTAGCTTTCCGGGGTGAACGCGTTGATATCTCTTTCCCGATCAACCACCAATTTGACGGCTACTGATTGCACCCGCCCGGCAGACAGGTTGTACTTCCGAATCGTTTTTTGGAGCAGTCCGCTCAAGTCGTAGCCTACCAACCGGTCCAGCACACGCCTTGCTTGCTGTGCCTGCACCAGCCCGCTATCTACACGACGCGGTTGTTGGATCGCCTGTTGGATGGCCGGTTTCGTAATTTCCCGAAAGACAATCCGCTTGGTTTGGTTTTCATCCAGTCCGAGAACCTGGCACAAGTGCCATGAAATAGCTTCTCCCTCCCGGTCTTCATCCGTAGCCAGCCATACCTCATCCACCTTCTTTATCCAATCTTTCAGCTCTTTGACCACTTTCTGCTTATCCGGAGATACTTCGTATTTCGGAAGGTAACCGTTATCCTTATCGACGGCTCCCTCACTCTTGGGCAGATCGCGAATATGCCCATAGCTGGATTTTACTTTAAAATCCTTGCCCAGGTATTTCTCGATCGTTTTTGCCTTGGCCGGCGACTCAACAATTAATAGATTTTTTGGCATGGGGTGCAAATCAAATTTTGTAAGGAAACGGGGCCTTTGTTTAATCCTTCTCAAAACTGCAAATGTAGAAAAATCAGTAATTGTTCGCTCGAACGACAGGAATGCCTCCTTTTTTTATGGCTAAAACGGCAGTTTTGCTACATAAGGTCAATGCTCAAAAGGCGGAAAGGGTTCCGACCCGAGGGAGAAGTAGAATGGGCAATTCTTACACCGCTTGCCCTTCTTATACTTTTCGCAACATTTTTTCTTCTTCTTTTTTTTCTTCCCGGCATAAGGTCCTGGCGATGCGGCAGGTGTAGGCCGGGCTACCGGTACTGGCCGGGGTGCAGGTTTGATTCGTTGGCGTTCCGATTTACGTTGATCATTCTGATTTAACTGGGCTTTCTCGATTTCTGATTCTTGTACCTTCATTTAGCTAATTCTATTCCTGGAAGAAGAAATAAAACTTACCTTGACCTTCTCCTTAAAACCTAATGCTTTATACAATCTACTAAACAACGCTCCACAAGCAGAATCGGACGACGGGAGGTTGCAGGATGGGAAATTATGGTTTTGAGATGGCAAAATTAATAACAAATGAACTCTTTGTATATAGCAGCAACTGGACAGCATGTTGGAAAAACGACATCTACGCTTGGCTTGGTGGCCAATTTTCGGAATATGGGATACGATACCGGCTACTGCAAGCCTGTAGGGCAAAAACACCTTACCGTAGATGGAAAGCTCGCGGACAAGGATGCCGTCCTTTTTTCCAGCTTTATTGGGTTTGAAATGATACCGGAACTCCACAGTCCTGTTATTCTGGGGCGGGGGGTTACCAAAGAGTTTTTGGATGATCCTTCCAAATTCAATTTTGTAGATCGACTTTCCTATGCCAGCCAGGAGTTAGAGCAACAGCACGAACTGGTCATTTACGAGGGGACAGGACATCCCGGAGTCGGCAGTATCGTGGATTTATCCAATGCAGATGTGGCTAAAATGTTGAAGTCCGGCGTGGTTATGGTAGTAGAAGGAGGTATCGGACGTACCCTCGATAAACTACTTATGAGTATGGCCTTGTTCCGCGAACAAGAAGTCCCCTTGCTCGGAGTCATCGTAAACAAAGTACGGGGGGAGAAACTGGATGAAGTGGGTTATTACCTGACAAAAAAATTGAGTAAGCTCGATATTCCGATCCTGGGTTTATTACCCTATGATCAGACCTTATCCTATCCCATTATGGAAACCATTTCCCATGCAGTAGAAGGAAAGGTGATTCTAAACGAACAATACCTGAGCAAGCGGGTAGAAGACATTGTATCCGGATCGCTGGTCGACATGGATGAGTTCAGCACCTTTAATAATTCTCTTTTGGTAGTCAGCGAGCGTCGATTGAATGAAGCCATTGAAAAGGTCAAGCAAATCGCCCAAATGAAAAGCCTGAAACACAGTCCTATTTCGGGAGTCATCGTTACAGGAGATGGAAAACACATGCGGTGGTATGATAAAAAGGATTTTGACAACCCTTATTTTTTAGAACACAAGGTGCCCGTGATTACTACCAAACTGGACACGCTCGGTTCTGTAGTGAAGATCAGCCGGATAGAGGTTAAGATCAATACGCGTACCCCCTGGAAAATCAAAAGAGCCATTGCATTGATCCGAAAGCATGTCGACTTTGAACTCTTGAAAGAAAGGATGGAACATCTCTCGCGCAAGATGTCTACTTAATGATGGGATTGTTCACCATCGTTTTTCAAAAATCAAACTCCTGCTAACTTTGCAGTTTGTAAGATCAATTGTTGATATGCTAACTGCAATTTCGCCTGTAGATGGAAGGTACGCTTCCAAAGCCCGAGTTCTTGCGGATTATTTTTCTGAATTTGCCTTGATTCGGTACCGCGTCTTGGTTGAAGTACAATATTTCATTGCTTTATGCCAAATTCCGCTTCCTCAGTTGGAAGGAGTGGGCAAAGATCAATTGAATAGCCTGGAGCGGCTTACCAATCGGTTTTCCCTGGAAGATGCTGAACGAGTTAAAGCGATTGAAGGTACTACCAATCACGATGTCAAGGCGGTTGAATATTATTTGAAAGAGTCTTTTGATCAACTGGGGTTGAGCGCCTATCGGGAATTTATTCATTTCGGCCTTACCTCTCAGGATATCAATAATACGGCTATCCCCCTTTCCATTCGCCAGGCGCAAGAACAGGTCATACGTCCTCAACTTCAGGGGCTTATTGATCGCTTAGAAGCCTTGGCTATAGCATGGAAGGAGGTACCCATGTTGGCCCGCACACATGGACAGCCTGCCTCACCTACCAGGCTTGGGCGTGAATTCCAGGTTTTTTCACAGCGCCTTAGAGTCCAGTTGGATCAGGTAGATCAAATCCCGCATTCTGCGAAATTTGGGGGAGCGACCGGAGGATTCAATGCGCACCGAGTAGCCTATCCTGCAATAGATTGGCAACAATTTGCCAACACTTTTTTGGAGGAAAAACTAGGGCTGCATCGGTCCTATCCAACCACTCAAATTGAACACTACGATAATCTGGCAGCCTTTTTACAAGGGCAAAAAAGAATCAATACCATTTTAATCGATCTGGCTCGGGATATATGGACTTACATCTCCATGGACTATTTCCGGCAAGAGACGGTAGCCGGAGAAATCGGTTCCTCAGCGATGCCACACAAGGTTAACCCCATTGATTTCGAGAATGCAGAAGGAAATTTAGGTGTTGCCAATGCACTCCTTGGGCACCTGGCTGATAAATTACCCATATCGCGTCTTCAACGTGACCTATCGGATAGTACCGTTTTGAGAAATGTTGGAGTGCCTTTTGCTCATATGCTCGTTGCCTTTCTTTCATTGGAGAAAGGCTTGAATAAAATAAAACTGAATCAGGCCCAATTAGAAAGTGATTTAAAGGAAAATTGGATGATTGTTGCTGAAGCCATTCAAAACATTCTCCGCAGAGAGGGGTATCCAAACCCTTACGAGGCCTTAAAAGAACTTACCAGAGGTAATCCGTCGATTGGAGAGGTCGCTATTCATGATTTTATCGACAAATTGGATGTGGCTCCTCGAGTGAAGGGAGAGCTGAAAGCAATTCGACCTGAAAATTATACCGGTTACTAACATTAGCCCCTACTTGCGGCATGCTCAGGTTAACACCGCATTAACAGTAATGCAGGGTTAATTCGGGCTTTTATGCTGTTTGAATAGTACCTTTACCACGGCTAAATAATAGGTGTTTGGCGAACAATATCACCCCATTTGTGATTACTTATTTGAAAAATTAAACCATGATAAAGCAATTCATCTTATCGACAGTGGTACTTTCTTTATTGGTTCTATCCTGTGGAGGTGGAGATCCTGAACTTCGCAAAGAAGCTCGGGAAAGCTTGACCACCCAAGTATCGAACCCAACCATCAATGAGCCTGTGGTTCCTGCCGGCCCTTCCACTTCCATCCAGTTTGAAGAGTCTGAGTACAATTTTGGTACCGTGGAAGAAGGAGAAATCGTAGACCATGTCTATACCTTTACGAACTCCGGAGATGCTCCGCTCCTGATCACGAATGCTAAGGGCTCTTGTGGCTGTACGGTTCCGGATTGGCCTAAAACAGCCATTGCTCCGGGCGAAACCGGCGAAATCAAAGTTCGCTTGAATACCCGTGGGAAAAAGAATAATGTACGGCAGAGTGTTACCTTGACTGCAAATACTGAACCGGCAAATACAGTAATTTATATTGCCGGAGTGGTAAACCCCACCGGAGAGGCAGCTCCGTCCGTTCAAGCCAACTCTAACTAATCAACGGTTACGATACGTTGAAGGCCGGCAATGCTACGATTGTCGGCCTTCGCTGTTTTCAAGAAATGCTGTATGAAACGGTATCTTTCTTTAGTTAAGTTCAGCCATACCATTTTTGCCTTACCCTTTGCCTTACTCGGCTATTTTTTGGCCGTATTGGAAGATGATTTCTCACTCTCTTTGGTAAAATTAGGCCTTGTTATATTATGTATGGTTTTTGCCCGTTCTGCAGCTATGGCATTCAATCGGTACCTGGATCGGGATATCGATCAATTAAATCCAAGGACTCAGAATCGGGAGATACCGTCAGGGGCGATATCCCCGAAGCAAGCCTTGCGTTTTGTTTTTTTCAATTCGTTTGCTTTTGTTACTTGTACCTGGTTCATCAATCCGCTTTGTTTTTATTTATCGCCGGTGGCTTTACTAATCGTTTTGGGGTATAGTTACACCAAGCGCTTCACCATTTTATGCCACCTCATCTTGGGGCTGGGGCTCGCCCTGGCTCCCGTAGGTGCATTCCTGGCAGTGGCAGGGCGATTTGAGCTCCTTCCGATTTTGTATGGTTTTGCGGTTTTGACCTGGGTCGCTGGTTTTGATATTATCTATGCGCTCCAAGATGACCAATTTGATCAGGAACACCGTTTGTTTTCCATTCCGTCTCAACTTGGTCGTGTCCGGGCACTGCGCATATCCGAAGTTTTACATGGCATCTGCGCCGGTTTCTTATTGTGGGCCGGATGGGAGTTGGGGCAGGTTTCTCCTCCTTTTTATTGGCTGCACTGGGTGGCTGCATCTTTCTTTATAGGCCTTTTGATCTATCAACACACCCTCATAAAAGCAAATGACCTCAGCAAGGTAAACCTGGCTTTTTTCACTACTAACGGATTGGCAAGCCTGATTTTTGCAAGCCTGGTCATTCTGGATATGTTTCTGTGAGCCGCAACAGATTGTACAAATTCGGCAGAAAATTTATTTTTACCAGTTGGCCTTTCCGAATTAAGTACATTGATTGACTCTGCCTTTTTGGATTGGAGTCTATAACTTAGGGGTGCAGCTCTTCCTCACAGGTTTAGTCCAAGCTGCTTGGTCGTAAACGGGAGGCTTACTCCTAGCTAAATATCCGAACCATGATAAAACGGATTGGCATTTCTATTCTAGCGATCCTTTTCCTTTCCACTGGGCTTTCACCTGTCCATGCCCAGTTTAACTCCTTGCTTCGAAAAGCGAATAAGGAATACGAGTTACAGGCGTTCAACCTGGCCATCGAAAGTTACCTGAAAGCATTGCGTGAACGGCGTACGAATGTGGAGGCCCTAACCAAACTAGCTGACTGTTATCGCATAACGAACCAAATGGAGCAGTCTGCCAGTGCTTATTCAAAGGCTGCCGAGCAAAAGTCCTTTCCCGAGGAAAAATTATTGTATTACGGATTGGTTCTGAAAGCGGTCGAAAATTACCCCCAAGCCAAACAGGTATTCCAGGAGTTCTCCAAAAAATCGCCGGATATCGGCAAGCACTTTGTAGAGACCTGTGATTTTGCCATCCGAAATAATGTACAGGATCCCACGTATCAGGTTGTCCTGTCAAGTGTCAGTTCAGATGCCTCTGATTTTGGCCCGGCAATCGTGGAGGATGGAGTGGTGTTTTCTTCAGCTCGCCTGGATGTTACCCGTTCTACATCCGATTGGACCGGGAAGGCTCAGGATCAACTTTTTCTGAGTCGACTGGATCCAACGGGGAGTCTGGGGGCACCCATGATGTTGCGCTCCGGACAACCGGATGCCTACCACGACGGTCCCGCCTCTTTTGCTCCAAATGGCAGGGCTGTAGCATACACAAAAAATAACTTTGTAAATGGAACCCGGCATATTCCGGCTTCTGGCATGAAACTGGATCTTTATTTATCTCAGTTGGATGCCGGCAAACAATGGAAAGGAGAATTTCCTTTCGCCTATAACGGCAATAACTACTCCACAGGTTTCCCTGCTTTTTCTCCAGATGGAACGAGTTTATATTTTGCATCTGATCGGCCCGGCGGCTTTGGAGGGTATGATATTTATGTCACCGTTTGGAATGGGGAATCTTTTGACCCTCCCCAAAATCTAGGTTCTGCCGTTAACACGATCGGCAACGAGATCGCGCCCTTTTTCGATGGAGCGGAGTTGTATTTCAGCAGCGACTTTCACCCTGGTTTTGGAGGCTACGACGTATTCCGGTGTTCGCGAGAAGGTTCCGGCTGGACGGAAGCAGAAAATTTGAAAAAACCGGTCAATTCGTCTTATGATGACTATGGATATGTGGCAGATGCTTCAGGCAAACAAGGTTACCTGGTGTCCAATCGGAAAGGGGGACGCGGAAAAGAAGATATTTACCAGGTCTTCTCAAGCCGCACCGGCGTGACCCTCCAGGTGAATAATGCTTCCAATGGCCAACCCATTCCTGGCGCTACCCTTGATTTCACCAGCTGTAATAAAGGAACCTTCACCACAGACCCTCGCGGCCAGTTTATCATTCGAACCCAGTCGGGTTTATCTTGCCAACTAGAGGTGCGGGCGCCCGGCTACCTTTCCCGCCAGTTACCGCTTTCCGCATTGGTACAAGGCGGTGCACAGCCCATTGTTATTGACCTGATTCGAAATGGAGAGCTGGCGGAAGGGCGTGTCACCGATGGTGCAACCGGCGCCCCTCTTTCCGGTGTGCAGGTGGAAGTTGTCAATTTGCTGACGCAGAGTCGATCTACAACTGCTACAGACAATCTGGGGATGTATCGGACAGCCTTACAACCGACAGGGCAATATGAGCTGCGGTTTGCTGTTCCAGGTTACCAAAATTTAACCCGCCGGGTGCAAACCGGGCAATTTTTGGACCCAAATGTGTTGGGAACCGCAGGTATGCTCCGGATGGGTGCTACTCCGGGGGGAGTGGGGGGCACACTTGGACCTCCTACCGGAGGCGCACCAGCTACTCAAACTGGATATGCTATACAGGTGGCGGCGCTTAAAGTACCGGTTCCCAGTCGCTTTAAAGCCCTGGAACAGTACGGAAGCATTTATAATGTGCAAGAAGGAAATCTTTACAAGGTTCGGCTTGGGGTCTATGCCACCAAAGCCGAGGCGGATCGATTGTTGAGCCAGGTAAAGGCCAAAGGGTTTTCTAAAGCTTTTGTGGTTGAGGAGACCAGTGGTCCGCAGTCTCGTTCGGGTTCTAATCCGGTGTTAGGTCCACCTTCAGCGGGTACTCAACCTACCAATACGCAACTAATTGGGCGTTATCACATTCAGTTGGCTGCCTACAGCAATGCCGGCAATTTCAAACGAACGAAGGTAGAGGGTCTCGGGGTGATTACGCAACTGCCCAAAGGTAATTTGACAGTGATGTACCTCAGTTCGTTTGATGATATCAACACCGCACGATCTGTATTGGCCCGTGCAAAGCAAGCTGGGTTTTCTGGAGCTTATATTGTCGAAAACCAGGGGAATGGAAGCGTCAAGCGGGTCAATTGACCCGCTTAGAACAGCTTTTGGAAATCGCCCTAAGGCTTGGCACCCAGGGGCGGTTACGATACAGCTTCCAATTCTTCGAAGGGCAGGGAAAAGGCATCCGCGACACCTTGATAAACCACTTTTCCGTGGACAATATTCAGGCCTTTTCTCAGAGATTCGTTTTCTCTGCAAGCCTTTTGCCACCCCTTATCCGCCAACTGAATGGCGTAAGGCAAGGTAGCATTAGTCAAGGCAATCGTGGAAGTGTAAGGTACTGCCCCCGGCATGTTGGCTACACAGTAGTGGACAACATCGTCGATGATGTAAGTCGGATCTTCGTGAGTGGTCGGAGTACATGTCTCAATACATCCTCCCTGATCTACAGCGACATCCACCAAAACGGTCCCTGGGCGCATGTCTTTTAGCATATCCCGAGTGATCAGGTTAGGTGCCTTAGCCCCGGGGATGAGCACTGCGCCAATGATCAGGTCGGCGGTGCGAATATGTTCCCGGATGTTGTATTCATTGGAAAAGTAGGTAATCACATTTGGGGGAAGTACATCTACCAGATACCGCAATCGACTCAGGTTGATGTCCATCAGAGAAACCCGCGCCCCCAGGCCGGAGGCCATCTTGGCTGCTTGAGTGCCTACAACGCCTCCTCCTAAGATCAGCACATGACCGGGTTCCACACCAGGAACCCCTCCGAGTAGCACCCCTCTTCCTTTCACGGGCTTTTCCAGGTATTTTGCACCTTCCTGAACAGCCATTCGACCGGCAACTTCCGACATTGGAATAAGTAATGGCAAACTGCGGTCCGGCAATTCAACTGTTTCGTAGGCCAGACAAACGGCCTTACTGTCAATCATGGCCCGGGTCAATGGCTCATGTGAAGCAAAATGAAAGTAGGTGAAGACAAGTTGGTCCGGGCGGATCAGTTCGTATTCAACTTCAATCGGTTCTTTGACTTTGATGATCATCTCTGCTTTGGCGTAGATGTCTTCTATGGTCGGCAAGATACGGGCACCTGCTCCTGCGTAGGTGCTGTCTATAAAACCGCTACCTTCCCCGGCAGAGGCTTGAATAAAGACCTCGTGGCCCCGTTTTGTTAGTTCTAAAGCGCCGGCAGGGGTGAGCGCTACCCGATTTTCGTTGTTTTTAATCTCCTTTGGTACTCCGATTAACATGCGATTGTTGGATTTGAGCGTCCAAAGTTAAGCATATAAAGCCAATGTAAAGGGTGTAGGAACGAACTATGGATGTTTCGCTTTTCGGTCAATCCGGTAGAAAAATCGGGACCTGATCGCTGGATGATGATGGTGCCACTTGCGCTTTTTCGAATAGATATTGTACGGCCGAACGGCCTTCTTGACCCAGGTCTACCGAATACGCATTCACATAGAGGTCAATATGTTGCTGCATAACCGAAGGGTCCATCTCCTGTGCATGTTCCTGTACGAACGGTTGGGAAGTCTCCGGATTTGCAAATGCATATTCAACACTTTGTCGGATTAGCCGATTGACTTGTTTTTTTATCGTGTCCGGCAGGGTTCTTTTGATGGCAATACCACCTAACGGAATGGGTTTACCCGTTTTTGATTCCCAATATTCACCAAGGTCGAGCAGCTTTACCAAGCCTTTATCTGCATAGGTGAATCGATTTTCATGGATGATGACCCCTGCATCAATCTGTCCGGACACAACAGCTTGTTCAATTTCGGAGAATAAGAGTTCGGTGGTGATCTTGGCATTAGGAAAAGCAAAACCAAGGAGAAAGTTGGCCGTGGTATATCTTCCAGGAATTCCAATGGTAAGCCCCGGTATATCCTCCCGGGCAATTGGATTTTTGGCGATTAATAATGGGCCACAATTCCTGCCCAGGGCGCTACCGGAATCCAATAATTGATACCTGGAAACTAAATGGGCTAAAGCGTGATAACTGAGTTTGGTTATATCTAATTCAGCTGAAAAGGCCATCCGGTTGAGTTCTTCCACATCAGCGAGTACGAATTCAAAATTGATGCCTTGTGTATCAATCCGTTGATGTATGAGCGCATCGAAAATAAAAGTATCATTCGGGCAGGGCGAAAAACCAATCGTGAGTTTCATAAGGGAGCCTGATCTTTTGATTCAGCCGCTAATGCAGTTGAAAGTATCGTACTTTTAGGCATTGGAAAGGCTGGTTAAAATACAAGGAAATTCAAGCACATTGAATGTATGTCCATGCAATTCCTTCCAGAAATGCTAAGGTGTACATTCTTAAAAACCCTTCCCACAGCAGGAAGTTGTAAAAGGTATAAAACATGGAAGATATAAGGGTCTTGTGGGAAGACAATCACCTGCTCGGCGTGGAAAAACCGGCAGGCTGGCTGGTGCAAGGAGACCAAACGGGAGACCTAACCCTGAGTGATTGGGCTAAGGAATACATCAAGGTGCGCTATAAAAAACCGGGGGATGTCTTTTTGGGTGTGATCCACCGGCTTGACCGACCGGTTAGCGGAGTTGTTGTTTTTGCCCGGACAAGTAAGGCGCTTACTCGGATGAATCAATTGTTTAAGGATCGGCAAGTTGAAAAGACCTACATGTGCCTGGTTACCGACCGACCTGATCCAATTAGTGGCTCCCTAACCCATTATATCGCCAAGGATCGGAGCCGGAACAAATCGAAGGCCTACGAACAGCTTAGCAATCGGGCCAAAGAAGCCGGAGCCAAAGCAGCTGCTTTGGATTACGAACTTATTGGAGAAATGAATGCTCGCTATTTGATTAAAATTTCACCTCATACCGGGCGTCCTCACCAGATCAGGGTCCAAATGGCCGAACTGGGCTGCCCCATTTTAGGAGATACCAAGTACGGGTCTGACTTGGCCATATCTGACGGCAGCATTTTCCTGCATGCCCAGCAATTAGCTTTTGTCCATCCGGTAAAGAAAGAACCTGTTCGAATCGTAGCTTACCTTCCTCATAATCAGGAATGGAATCAGTTCCGCGAACTGGTATCTGCCTTTTGAAGAGGGTAGCTTTCCTAGTGGTGTATGGAATCTAATCGATAACGCCCAGTTCTTTGCCTACCTTGATGAATGCGGCAATAGCTTTTTCCAAATGCTCCTGTTCGTGGGCAGCACTTAATTGCACTCGAATACGGGCTTTCCCTTGAGGTACCACCGGGTAAAAGAAGCCAATCACATAAATACCTTCCTCTAAAAGGCGATCCGCAAAACGTTGGCTTAGCGGGGCATCATATAGCATGATGGGCACGATAGGGTGCTCGCCGGGCAGAAGGTCAAAACCTGCTGCTTCCATTTCCTGCCGGAAGAAACGGGTATTCGCCTCGAGTTTGTCGCGAAGCTCTGTGCTTTGGCTTAACAGATCCAATACTTTGATGGACGCACCCACAATCGACGGGGCTACTGTATTGGAAAACAGATACGGGCGGGAACGCTGTCGTAGAATGTCAACGATTTCCTTGCGAGCAGCGGTGAAGCCGCCGCTGGCTCCTCCCAATGCTTTGCCCAATGTGCCGGTAATAATATCAATGCGTCCCATGACATTTCTAAACTCGTGGGTGCCGCGACCTTTCTTTCCAATAAATCCGGTGGCATGACATTCGTCAATCATTACCATAGCATCGTATTTATCTGCTAGGTCGCAGATCTGGTCTAGCTTGGCAATACTTCCATCCATACTGAATACCCCATCTGTAGCGATCATGCGGCGTCGGGCACCCTGGGCTTCCTTAAGCTGCACCTCCAGGTCTTCCATATCGTTATTCTTGTACCGAAACCGTTGGGCTTTGCAAAGCCGGATGCCGTCAATAATGGATGCGTGATTCAGTTGGTCCGAAATAATGGCATCCTCCTTATTCAGCAAGGGTTCAAACAAGCCCCCGTTCGCGTCAAAAGCTGCCGCATACAGGATGGCATCTTCCATACCGAGAAAGGCAGCTATTTTTTCTTCCAGTTCTTTGTGAATATCCTGGGTTCCACAAATGAATCGAACGGATGAAAGCCCAAAACCATGGGTGTCTATTGTGTCTTTAGCAGCTTGAATGACCTGCGGATGAGCAGAAAGCCCCAGGTAATTATTGGCGCAGAAGTTCAGCACTTCTCCTCCTTCACGGGTTTGAATTTCAGCTCCCTGTGGACTCGTAATGATTCGTTCATTTTTATAGAGTCCTGCTTCTCGGATTTTTGTTAATTCCTTTTCCAAGGCGGGTTCAACAGTTGCGAACATGAGTGGTGTGATTTTTTATTCGATAGGTTAAGGATATACTTAATGCTATCGGGCTACTTCTACGGGGTACCCCAGATGAATGAGCATATCTTGTGTCATAGCATCAAGGTTAAAATTAGGATGCCAGCCCCAATCTTTCCTGGCCTGACTGTCATCTATGCTCTCTGGCCAGGAATCTGCAATGGCCTGTCTAAAATCCGGTTCATATCGGATTTCAAAGTCCGGGACATATTGCTGGATGGCACGAAACAATTCTACCGGGCTGAAACTAAAACCGGATAGGTTATAACTGGTTCGGACAGTCAGGTGTTTCGATTCTGCATCCATTAATTCGATAGTGGCCCGAATCGCATCCGGCATATAGAGCATGGGCAATCGGGTTTCGGCTTTCAAAAAGCAGGTAAATGGATGTCCCGAAACGGCTTTGTGAAAAATATCAACTGCATAATCTGTTGTCCCTCCTCCGGCTGGAGCATCGTAACTGATCAGGCCTGGAAAGCGGAGGGAACGCACATCCAATCCAAAATGGTGATGGAAGTATCTGCACCAACCCTCGCCGGCTACCTTGGAAATACCGTAAATCGTTTCGGGTTCCTGGGTAGTATGTTGAGGCGTATGCTGTGGAGGGCTTTTACGACCGAAAACGGCAATTGAGCTAGGATAAAAGACACGGGCGTTACTCTCCAGCGCAATTTCCAGAATATTCAACAAGCCCTCCATATTGGTATCCCACGACCGGCGTGGATTTTTTTCAGAATTACCGGACAAAATAGCGGCCAAATGATAAATCTGGGTAACTCCTATAGATCGACAAAGGTCAGCAAGTCGATCTTTATCGAGCACGTTTAGCTTTTCAAAGGATGGGTCCTGTTCGGAGGGATAATGAATGTCGGTAGAAAGAACGGAATCGGCACCCCATTTTTCAATCAATTGCTTGCGCAGCGCGGTGCCAATTTGTCCACCGGCTCCGGTAATCAAAATGCGTTCCTTCGACATGAAAATTTGGTTAGGTCACGAGCGGTAAAAGTACTCAAATAATGAGATAACCTTCCAACAGGCTACTCGGTTGATCGGTTCGGAAAAGGGGGAATGTCCTCTTGGTGTCTCCAATCGGTGTTGGATGTATTTCGACTCAGGCAATAAGAGCTTCGCCCGTTAGTGATTAGCAGGTGGGGTACCTGCAGGGTGAGATTATATGCGCTGATTTGTTGGACGACTTGATCGGTTAAACGAACATCCGGTGATTTGCATTCCACCAACAAGAATGGAGCTGTTTCTTGGTTAAAAGCCAGGACATCACATCGCCTCACATTTTTATTGACCGTAAGGCCCATCTCCACGCGTAGTAAGGAAGCGGGATAGCCTTTTTCTAACAATAAATAGTGTATAACCAATTGACGTACCAACTCCTCCGGTAGCAGGACTAACCATTTTTTTCGCACGATATCGAATACCTCTTTTTTCCCAGATTGGGTTCGAATCTTTAGGTGGGATTGCATGCGGAGTAAATCGAGTGATTGCATATCAAGATTTTACCGCTTGGTCAAAGGTAAACTCCCAGCAAGATTGTGTTTGCGGGCGTATCCGGAAATGGTGATCAATCCGATGACCGACTACCCAGCAAATTTCGCCCTTGGCAGTGGTTAAGAGCCATACTTTTTCTTTTTCCCATCGGTTCAATTTTTGATGGGTAAAGAAATCCTGAATTTTTTGGTGTTTGCCGCCCATTCCCAAAGGCGCGAAGCGATCACCCTCCTGCCATCTCCGTAGCGTTAACGGGAAGGTCAGCTGTTCAGAATCCAAAAAAACCCGATAGGCTGTAGCATCTGTAAGGTCTGGCAGGGCCTCCATTTTCTGTTTTCGCAACCGACCACCAGGGATAACGATCGCGGGAAGGGATTCGGGCCAGACGTAGTGCGGCGAAGGCGAGTTTTTTGTACTTGGGCGGATCAGCCATGCCTTTCGGTCGACCAATAGTTCGTGAGCGGGTGCATAGAAAATTGCGCCCGCGTGCTCGGTTTGATCCATGGCCTGTTGGAGTTGATCGGGTCCGAATCCAAATGGACTTACCCAATGATACAATAAGGTCGTTTTCGCTTCATGTTCACGTAGTGGGTCCAAATTGATGATTGTCGTGTTACCCGTTTGGTTTACACATTTGGTTGCCCAATGCTGTACGGCTTCTTTTACCAGAATGCCGGCTTCTTGCAGCGCCTTCAGACTTTGGGTAGCCCGCATCGTAAATTGTGGATTCAGTTCTTCCAGCCGAGGGATGATATGATGCCTGATCTTATTGCGGTCGTACTTGTCCTCTGCATTTGATTGGTCTTCCCGCCAGACAATTCCATGGGCATGGGCAAACGATTCAATTTGCACTCTACTGGCAAACAGAAGTGGGCGGGCGATTCGATCTCTCCGGACCGGGATACCGGCAAGGCCTTTCAAGCCGGTACCTCGAGCAAAATTGAGGAAAAAGGTTTCTATGGAATCGTTGGCATGATGAGCAGTGAGTATAAAATCGTAGCCTTTTTTGCGCCGAATCGATTCTAACCACTCATACCGAATCCGGCGAGCTGCCATTTGAGTAGATTCCCCTGTCTTTTCCATCGCGCCGGCTTTACAATCGAGCAAGTGAAAAGGTATATCCCAGCGGTCAGCAATTTGGCCTACCCATGCGGCATCTGTATCTGATTCTTTACCCCGTAAATGATAATTCACATGAGCAATCCCAAATTGCCATCCACCGTCGTGCAAGAGGTGGGCCAATACCACGGAATCGATACCTCCGCTGCAAGCGAGCAGTAATCGGTCTTCTTTCGAGAAAAGGCCATGCAGATCGATAAATGCCTCAAACGGTTTGATCATGGTACCGATTGTCTAGGTAAGTTCTGGGTCCTCTTCCGGATGTTTGGAACGGCGTCGGATCATTGGTACATCTTTAGCTACCATTTGTACTGTATTTCGAATGCGCTCTTCGAGCAGGATCAGCTTACCTCTGCGCAGGTTTTCCAGCACATCATTTTCATAATGCCGCACGGTGATTAATTCCAGGTCCCGATCGAGTACGACCTTAAATTCCTGTTCGATTCGTTGAATAAATCGTTCAATCTTATCATCCTGATCATTCACGCAGACGCTAAAACTTATAGCTGAGTTTTGCATCATATTGACCTGCAACCGGAGGTCGGCTATCAACTGGAACAACATACTAAAATGATGTTCGGCCACAAAAGAGAAATCTTTGGTTGAGATTTGTAAGAGTGCTTGGTCCTGTTCTACCGCTACCATAGGGGGATAAGTATCCGCAACTTCGTCCGAAATAAAAGTCCCGGAACCAGCAGGCTCTATAAACGATTTTACGAATAGCGGAATACTTTTGTTTTGGAGCGGTTTTATGGTTTTGGGGTGGATCACTTTGGCTCCATAATAGGTCATTTCGATAGCCTCGCGATAGGATAGGCGATCCAGTTTGACCACATCGTCAAAAAGCCTTGGATCAGCTGTCAGTACTCCGGGTACATCCTTCCAAATGGTCATGCTCTCTGCGTCCATGCAGAAAGAAAAAATGGCAGCTGAGTAGTCAGATCCCTCGCGTCCCAGGGTAGTGGTGGTATTTTCTTGGGTGCTGGCAATAAACCCCTGGGTTAGGAGGAGCCGATTGTCAGAGGTCAATTGAGGGGCAACGAGTTGGTCGTATCGTTTTTGGGTATCTGGCCACTTGACCCACCCCTCCCGGTAAATATCGTCCGTAAGGATGACATCTCGAGCATCCAGCCAGTGCACAGGTTGGCCGGCAGCTTGTAAGGCAGCGGCTACAATACGGGAAGACAAAAGCTCACCGATACTGACCAGTTGATCATACATGTAATCAAAATTGGGATGTGGATCTTCCTCCAGGATCCAATCTGCCTCTACGAAGATATCGTTGAGCTGATCAAATGTTTCCCCCTTGTCTTGATCAAGCAACTCTTGGAGCAATTGATAATGAAACCGCTTGACCTTATCCAGATAGGTTTTTGACTGCCCATTCTGCGCCGCATGGGCGTTTACTACTTTTTCGAGAGCATTAGTCGTTTTTCCGATTGCTGAAACGACTACTAACAGCGGATGATCTCTGTGTTGGGCAATAATGGAGGCTACATTGCGAATCGCATCTGCATTTTTAAGGGAAGCGCCTCCAAATTTGAAAACCTTATTAGTTGTTGTCATGAGTGCTTTTTTGCAGGCACAAAAATAGGGAGTTCTTACCTATACCGTTTGCTAAAGGAGTCAGACCGTTTCAATAACCGAAGTCTACATTTTCTATACCTCCTAAAAATCGGTCGGCAATTTCGATAAAGGATCGTACTTTTACCTCACGACAAGACGTTGATAGGGAGTCTCTGCAGAAGAATATCATTTCTACTCGCCCCCTCTTCATAACTAGCAGAGCAATAACAATTTAGGAAATCCTTAATCTCATGAAGCAAGCTGTTGTTCTAATGGCTGGCCTCTGTTTGGCTACTACTATTGTATCCGGGCAGGCTACCTTGACGGGCGAGTTAAAGAAGTGGCATAAGATCACACTGACTTTCCAAGGACCAAATACGAATGAAGGAGCTACCCCCAACCCATTTCTCGACTATAAATTGGATGTAACTTTTACCAACGGCAGTTCGCAGTATACGGTACCGGGGTACTATGCCGCCGACGGAAATGCTGGAGAAAGTAGTGCTACGGAAGGCGATAGGTGGCGGGTTCACTTTGCGCCGGATGAGGTGGGTACCTGGAATTGGCAGGCTTCTTTTCGCCAAGGTGCTAATGTAGCCGTCAGTGAGGATCCAGCAGCTGGGTCTTCTACCGCTTTTGACGGCCTTAGTGGATCGTTCGAGGTCAGGCCATCCGATAAATCAGGCAATGATTTACGTGCCAAGGGTCGACTGGTGTATACTGGCGAGCGATACCTGAGTTTTTCCGAAGAAGGAACCTACTTCCTCAAATTTGGAACCAGTTCGCCTGAGAACTTATTGGCGTACAATGATTTTGACAATACGCCAAACAATGGGGCTCGCCGCAAAAGTTGGGGAGCTCATTTACAGGATTGGAACGACAGTGATCCTTCCTGGAAAGGAGCCAAGGGCAAAGGGATTATTGGAGCCCTTAATTACCTTTCGGAGCAAGGGCAAAACGCTATTTCATTTTTGACCCTCACCCTCAATGGGGATGATGACAACGTTTTTCCATTTCTCTCGGAAGATGCGGGAAATTTCAGCCGGATGGATTGTTCGAAGCTGGATCAGTGGGAGATTGTGTTTGAGCACGCTGATCAACTCGGTTTATTGCTCCATGTAAAAATCCAAGAACGGGAAAATGACCAGCTTCTTGATGGTGGTGACCTGGGGACCCAACGCAAATTGTATTATCGTGAATTGATCGCTCGATTTAGTCACCACCTGGCCGTGACCTGGGATATGGGTGAAGAAAACTCGAATACCAGCTGCCAGCAGGAAGAGTTTGCCCAATATTTCAATGATATCGATCCATACCAGCATCCGGTAATCATTCATGCTCAACCGGATGAGGAAAACCTGGCTTTTCAACCTTTGTTGGGAGGAGGCACTAGATATGCAGGTGCTAGTTTACAAATTGAGTGGGATAACGTGCACCAGCATACCTTGGGACTTATCCAGGATGCTGCTTCAAGTGGAAAGGAATGGGTTATTTCGAACGATGAGCAGGGGCCATCCCACATTGGTGTACCGGATGATGCGGAGACCAATACCAGACAAACGCAGGCCAATATTCGGAAACGGGTGCTCTGGGGTAATCTAATGGCTGGAGGGGCCGGAGTTGAGTATTACTTTGGGTATTACCTGCAGCATTCCGATCTGACATGCCAGGATTTCAGGACCCGAAGTAGGATGTGGCGGTATAACCGTATCGCTCGGACCTTCATGGAAGACAATATCCCATATTGGACAATGGACAATCATAATGAGTTGGTCGATAATCCAACAGGGAATGGGGTAAATTACTGCCTGGCCGATCCAGGCTATTTCTATTTGGTATATCTAGGATCAGGAGGGAATAGGGAGGTTGATCTTGAAAATTTCAACAAGCCGTTCACTGTTCAGTGGTTCAACCCAAGAGAAGGAGGTGATCTGATCAACGGTAATACCATTCAAGGACGTGGGAAGCAGGCATTGGGAAATCCGCCGGATGATACTCAAGCCGACTGGGTGGCTATAGTCGTTGCGGAGGATTTTGTGTTTGATCCCCAAACCTTGCGCTTGGTCAACCCTGGTGAGCAACAAAATACTGGTGGAGAATCCATCAATTTCCAATTGGCTGTCCGGGGAGGCTCCGAACCCTTTACCTTTTCAATTCAAGGTCTGCCGGATGGCCTTACGCTAAATACATCTGACGGGACTATTAGTGGAACTCTGGCGGCTTTACCCGATCCGGAGGAGCCGCTCGAATACCAGGTTAAAGCCTGGGTAGTAGATAATAGTAATCCCCCGCAGGCGGATACAATCGATTTCAGTTGGTTTATTCAGCCTGAGCAGGTCTGCTTGCCGGCGGGAACACCTTGTAACGACTTAAATCCAAACACTATAAATGATCAAGAGGATGGAAATTGTAACTGCGTGGGAGAGCCTTCACTGACCCTCGATCAGGTAGAGATCTGGAAAGAAGTAGAATGTGGCGAAATTGGAGATAATTGGAGAGTAGTCGATACCGACGCAGCGGCCTCCAATAACTCGTATGTCACCCCTATCAAGACCATCGCCAGCCTGAATTTACCTCCGGATGATCCGGCAGACCTGATCCGGTTAGAAATTGAAGCGCCACTAGCGGGGGAATACCGATTGTATGCCCGGACCATGACCTCAAGCGGTAAAGGAGATTCTTTTTGGTTTCGATTAAATGGTGGGCAGTGGATTAAATGGAATTTTATCAATAAAGACCGACATGGTCCTGAATTTCAATGGGATGTATCCTATGGAGAGGTCTTGGATGAATTTACTACTCTGGAGCGATTTGAGTTGGAAGAAGGAGTGAACGTAATGGAGCTTACCTGGCGGGAGCCCGGTATACGATTGGATAAGTTGTTCTTTAGTGGAAAGAGCCTAACACCAGATGGGAAGGGACCGGAATTGTTGTTTTGTGGGGAGGTGGCAGAAGATACCCTTACTGTCAACGTAGACTTTAATGTATATCCCAACCCAGCGAACGACCAGTTCTTTGTAGAAGGAGAGCGATCTGGACAGGATAATATTTCTATTGCGGCAGACGCTAAATTGTTTGATGGCCTGGGCCGATTGGTAGGTCAACAAACTGTGCCCTTACAAAGCAGCTTTAAGTTTAGGTGGGATGTGTATGGGTTGGCACCCGGCATGTATGTTTTTGATCTAGCCGGTATTCGAAAACGAATTATTATTCATCGGTAGAGGATAGGCTCCAGACATACCTATTTAGGTACTAACTTCTTTTTTTGCAGTTCTTTTATGTTTAAAGGATATCTGGTCAATGAGGGGTGGAATCCCTGCTTATTATGCTTTTTCACTTAAAAGAGTACCTCCTATTGGATATTGTTTATGGAAATATACCATGCCTTTGGTATTGTAAATTGACCTAATTTGTTGGTTCTTTGTCATCGAACATTACCTCTACGCTCTCCCCAATAATACCGAATCCTGGTTTCGGGATCTTTAAAAAGACCTATTCGCAAAAATAATTCCCATGAAACAGTTGGTTAGTTTAACCACACTGCTATTCCTTTTTTCTTTCGCCATGAAGGCGCAGGTAACCGTAACGGGTTCCTTGAAAAAATGGCATAAAATCACCCTGAGTTTTCAAGGTCCTTGGGGCTCCGAAGGGTCCACTCCCAACCCTTTTCTGGATTATCGCCTTCAGGTCACCTTTTCCAATGGAGACCGGACCTACATCGTACCGGGCTATTTTGCAGCAGATGGGCAGGCCGGGGAGACAAGCGCCACGAGCGGCAACATCTGGAGAGTCCATTTTGCCCCGGATACCATAGGAGAGTGGCTTTGGGAGGCATCTTTCTGCAGAGGAAATGCGGTGGCTATTTCTACGGAGCCCAATCCGGGGACTCTGGTATCTTTTCACGGTTTGAAAGGAAGCTTTGAAGTGACTCCCTCTGATAAGTCCGGAACGGATCTGCGAGCCAAAGGGCGTTTAAAATACATAGGTGAACGCTATCTTCTATTTTCGGAAACCGGCCAGTACTTCTTAAAAGCCGGACCTGACTCGCCAGAGAATTTTCTGGCTTATGATGGATTTGATAATACGCCCAATAACGGTGGATTTCGAAAAAGCTGGAGTCCTCACATTCGGGATTGGGAGCAAGGCGATCCTGTTTGGAAAGCAGATAAAGGAAGAGGCATAATCGGGGCTCTGAATTACCTCTCCAGAGTTGGTCAGAACGTTTTTTCGTTCCTTACCTTCAATGTGAACGGGGATGATAGAAATGTATTTCCTCATTTGTCGGATCAACCCTCGGACCGACTGCGGATGGACTGTTCCAAGCTGGATCAGTGGGAAATCGTATTCGAACACGCAGACCATATGGGGCTGTATCTTCATTTTAAGCTGCAAGAACAAGAAAATGACCAGTTGTTGGATGGCGGTTTTTTAGGGGTTCAACGCAAGTTGTACTATCGCGAATTAGTTGCCCGCTTCGGGCACCACCTGGCACTGAATTGGAATATTGGAGAGGAGAACACCAATACCGCCGTGCAACGGCTTGATTTTGCGGCTTACATCCGAGATCTGGATCCGTATGACCATCCTATCGTCGTACACAGCTTCCCAGATTTCGAGGATGAATTTTACACACCTATTCTCGGGCCCAATACAGGATATACAGGCGTTAGTTTGCAGCAGGATTGGAAGCGAATCCATTCGCGGACCCTACGTTGGATACAACGGTCTGAGGTCAGTGGCCATCCCTGGGTAGTAGCCAATGATGAGCAAGGGCCTGCCGACCTCGGGGTGCCAAATGACGAGGAAACGCTCGGGTTTCAAACCCAGGATAATATCCGCAAAAAAGTGCTTTGGGGGAATCTCATGGCCGGAGGAGGAGGAGTTGAATATTATTTCGGATACGATTTACCGGAGTCGGATTTGACTGCTGAAGATTTTCGGTCCCGTAGCAAGATGTGGGCTTACAACCGCATCGCCTTGTCATTTTTTGAAGATTATCTCCCGTTTTGGGACATGCAAAGCCAGGATACACTGTTGCAGCCTGAGGATAGGCCGTTCCGCAACAATTATTGTTTTGCGGATACGGGTCGAATTTATGTGGTTTACCTCTCTGAGGGAGGAAATCATACCCTGATTTTACAGGATTCTAGTCAGCTATATGAATTAGAGTGGTTCAATCCCAGAACCGGAGGGCAGCTCATCCCTGGCTACACCCTGGCAGGTGGGGATACAGTCTCTTTGGGCTTCCCGCCGACGGATATAGCCAAGGATTGGGTGGCTTTAATCCGGGCGACCGATTTTGATTTTGATCCTTTGGCTGTTAAACTAAAAAACCCGGGTTGGCAGCAGCTCGAAATTGGAGAAGCTGTTTCAGTCCCTTTAGTTCCCTTTGGAGGGACAGGTGAATTCTCGTTTGGTGCCTCCGGATTGCCGGATGGGATAACCCTGGATACTGCCACCGGTCGGTTAGAGGGCGTGATTGACCCTAAAGAATGGAAGGAGGATACGCTTTCCTACTCCACGCTGGCATGGGTGATCGATCATGGGGATGCCAACCGGGCGGATACCGTTTCGTTTACCTGGCTGGTAAGCCTTTTTGTAGGGTGTCCGCGAGCGGGTACGCCATGTGATGATGGTTATCCCCTTACGGTCAATGACCAGGAGGATGGCGCTTGTAATTGCTTGGGCGATACTATCGTTTTTCAGGAATTGGAGATATGGCAAGAAGTGGAATGTAGCAAGGTTGGTTCTAATTGGGTGGAGGCGAACGATAAATTTGCTTCCAACCAGAATTACTTGATTCCGGGTTCGTCCACTGGAGCTCTGGAACCCCCCTCTGAACAAACATCTGACATCATTCAAATTCAGTTCGATATTCCATTAACCGGTTTCTATAAACTTTTTGCCCGGACCCTCACTCGTAGAGCTACCGAGAATGCTATCTGGTTGCGCTTCAATGGTGGGTCTTGGATGCTGTGGGATTCGATCAACCACAATCGGTATCAATTCGAATACCAATGGGATCAAGCAAGGGTGATCACAGCGGGAGATTCCATTCCAAAAGAAGCATTCGTATTAGAAAAAGGCCAGAATGTATTGGAGATCGCTCCCAGGAAGCCTGGGATTCGCCTGGATAAGTTGCTTTTGAGTCCTGGGGATCCGGAGCCTGAAGGCCTTGGTGGTTTTGCAGCACAGTGTTTGATCGGAAGGGATCAGCCCGAAGCCTCCATTGAGTTATGGGAAGAAGTAGAATGCGGGACTATTGGTGACAGTTGGGAGATCCAATTTGATACAACGGCCTCCCAAGGATCTTTTGTGCAACCTAACTTTGGTGAAGAGCGAAGAGAAAATCCCCCCCTCGAATCCAAGGATTTAATCCAGATTGAGGTTGAAGCCCCTTTTTCCGGGTTCTATCAATTCTATCATCGATCGCTATCCCTGCCGGGTGGCAGCGGCTCCTTTTGGTTTCGGGTCAATAATGGACCTTGGTTAATTGGGTATGGTTCAAATAATGGTCGTCAAACGAAGGCTTTTGAATGGAATACGGCCCTTGCGAATGCCTATTCCAGTGATCCAGCTATATTTCTCAATGAAGGGGTTAACCAGCTGGAAATAGGATTGCGCGAACCTGGTTTACAGCTAGATAAGATCTTGCTATCCAGCCATATTCCCACGATTGAACATAAGGGCAGTGGTTCATCGACCTGTCGTTTGATCCAAAGTTGGGAAATTCATGATCCGACTACGGTCTCGCTCTTCCCGTCTCCTGCCAAAAGCAGGTTTACACTGGAAGGCAAATGGGAGGGTACCGGCCCCCCTTCGCCTAATTCCCATATTTATCTTTATGACGGCCTTGGCCGCATTGTGGACGGGAAAACCTTACCGATCGAAGATTTTTTTCGGATACAATGGGATATTTCCCGTTTCCAACCGGGCATTTATTGGGTTCGAATAGGAGACCTGCAAAAAAAGTTGATCATTCAACGGTAAGGTAAACCAGGGGAAAATGGCCATAACCGTTATGTTTGTAGCTGATTCAAGGCTATGTCTGCTTTTTCTGATGTTTATGATCTGATTGTAATAGGAGGTGGTGCCGCTGGGTTCTTTGGGGCTATTCGGGTAGGAGAGGAGGTGCCTCAAGCCCGGATCCTATTGTTAGAACAAGGCCAGCAAGTGTTGGGGAAAGTTAAAATTTCCGGTGGAGGGCGATGTAACGTCACCCATGCCTGTTTTGACCCTTCCGATTTGTGCCACTATTATCCGCGGGGCGAAAAGGAATTACTGGGCCCCTTCCACCGTTTTGCTGCCGGTGATACGGTGGCTTGGTTTTCCGACCAGGGTATTCACTTGAAGACGGAAGAAGATGGTAGAATGTTTCCCATTACCAATACTTCTCAAACCATAATCGATTGCTTTCAAAAAAAGAGCAGGGCACTAGGTATCCAGACACAAACTGGAAGCAGAGCTGATGCCTTGCGATTTCTTGCTACCTCCCAACTCTGGGAGGTGAAAATAAAGGGCGAAAAGGTATTGGCAAAAACGGTTTTAGCTACCCCGGGCAGCAGCAAACGATTTTGGGCGCTGCTTCAAAACCTTGGTCATACCATCATTGATCCGGTCCCTAGCCTATTTACCTTCAACATTCCTGATAAGCAGCTTCACCGATTAGCCGGAACCACAGTCCAGCAGGGGCAAATCCGTATTCCTGGGGCAGAGTTTGAGGAGGAAGGGCCGATCTTGATAACCCATTGGGGGTTAAGTGGACCTGCAATTCTGAAGCTTTCTTCTTTAGCGGCAAGGGCACTTCACCAAAAAAAGTATCGATTTTCCATTCAGGTGAACTGGATTGGGGAACCCCTGGGAGCCTGCCTAGTTGCGTTGGGAAGAGAAAAGGCCTCCAATCCACGCCGAAAGGTGGCCGCCCGACCTTTACTCGGTACAACTCAGCGTTTGTGGCGGTATCTATTGGGCCGGATTCAGTTGGGAGAACAACTAAGCTGGGCTGAGATCAGCAAAAAGCAGCTTCAAGCGCTTGCTCAAGAGCTGGTAGGATGCCGACATGAGGTGACTGGTAAAAGCACGTTCAAAGAAGAATTTGTAACGGCCGGCGGTGTTGACCTGAAGGAAGTGGACCTTCGGCGGTTTGAAAGCAAGTTGTGCCCCGGGTTATTTTTGGCAGGTGAGGTGCTGGATATCGATGCGCTCACCGGAGGATTTAATTTTCAGGCTGCCTGGACCGGTAGCTGGATTGCCGGATCAGCAATTGCCGAACAGATTAATATAAAAAAAGAAAGCCGGGCTTAACCCGACTTTCCCCAAACGCTCTTACTAACCTATTTCTTTACTGTTTGACGAGATGGAAGGTCTTTTGAACGCCATCTTCTAACTGAATCCGATAGTAATAATTACCACGAGCCAGATTCCTTCCTTCAAATTTCAGAGTATGTCTTCCGGCTGGAAAACGCTGATTCGATAAAATAGCGATCTCTTTTCCAACCGTATCAAATACGGCAATCCTTGCCCAGCCGCCTTTTTCATGTTCAAATTCGATCTGAGTCCAATCCGAGAATGGATTTGGGAAAGCTTTGCTATACAGGTCCGGGTTCAGCAATTCATTTACGCTAACCACAGCATCACAGTTATTGACTAGAGGCAAGTATTTGAATTCATGGTCGAAGCTACTGGCAATTTCAGATTGATCTGCTCCCAGCCAGTCGATGAGTACCGACCCGTAAACATCACGGAAATCTATTTGCATAGCCACGCCGGATTGGCGTTCTACCTCTTCCGGAATGATAGGACTATCGCCAACTACGCCCATACAGGCGGGCTGACCGAAGAACATCATGGGAGCTGCCGTACCGTGGTCCGTACCTAAGCTGTCGTTCGCCTTGATCTGACGTCCGAATTCGGAGTAAGTCATACCCAAAACTTTCTCCTGAAGGCCTTGGTTCCGAAGATCGGTCATAAAAGCGGTTACGGCTTCAGAGATCCGCTGTAGCAGATTCGCATGAGTCCCTTGTGTGGTATCTCCTTTATCTACCTGATTGGCGTGGGTATCAAAGCCTCCAATGGATACGGTATAAATGCGGGTTTTCAAACCACCGGAGATTAACCGCGCTACCTGGGCAAGATTGCTACCCAGTCGATTGCCTACCGGATAACCGATGGTATTCGTACCCAGTTCATCCGCTTGAGCAATCACTGCGGAGTAGGCATTCGCTTGTGCAATAATGGTACGGATGTAGCCTAATTCGTCTCCGTAGGGCGTTTCCGGAAGTTGAGGCGCACTGCCGTCTTCGTCCAGTGTACCGCTCAAGGAAACCATTGAAATGGCATAGTTACTCACCAGCCCCTGGCAGGTTTCCGTAACTCCGGTACCCATGGTAATACCGAATGGATCCGGGTTTTCCTCATTGGGGTATCCTTCCGGAAAGCTGGGGAATCGATTATCGAAATAACGGCCTAACCAACCGGTAGTCCACTGATCTTCTGAGGAAGATCCGGTATGGATAATGTCCATTCCGCGGAAGTGAGACCGGTTCTGGTTTGGATAACCAACGTTATCAACAAATCCGGCCATACCTTCAAAGAAAAGGTTCTGGATACCACTCATACTCGGATGTACCCCTTTTTCTTCACTCAGTTTGAGGATTCTGTTCTCCGGAATGATTACACTCGGACGAGCATTGTAAAGGGCGTCATAACTGTCCAGGGGAATAAGCGTATTCAAGCCGTCGTTTCCACCATTCAGTTTGATCAACACCAAAATGTTGTCATCATTCGCTAAAGAGCTAAGGAAAGAGGGCTTTTCGGTTGTTGCATAGCCAAAACCCAGATTTGCCAAGGGTAAGGTAGCTGATGCATATAAGGATTGTTTTAGAAATGATCTTCTTTTCATGGGAGTGTGGGTCGTTTAGAGGAATGCTTAGTTTAGGAAAGATGGAATTCAGCCAAACCGGTGATTGCCCGAAGCAGGTTCATTAGCTTGGTTTCGATCAGCGCAATCTTTTCAGGATTGGATGCGTCCGCCTGAAAATCGTTGTATTCGATCGTCCATTCAAAATCCGGCAAGCCTGGGATGAGCTGATCTTTCAATACTTGGTACTGGCCATCCACATAGCTCCCTGCCTCCAGGTTTCCGGATAAAGGCATGGGAAGCAAAAGGTCGGTAAAGTATTTCACCACGTAATTTGGATCAAACGGAAGCACCATTTCCGATAAAATCTTCATTACATCGGCCTTGAGTTGGAAACCTTCCACCTCGTATCCGTCTCCGAGGACCCGACTGAAAATACCGTTGAGGCTTTGTATGCTTTTGGTGTTGATCCAGGTGCGGTAATACACTGGCGCTTGGTACCAGGCTTTCCAACCGGCTACTTCAGGCGGATTGAAAAAATCAAACTCCAAACGGTTAACCAAGTCGCGGTATAACCTGCTTTGTACAGCATATTCATCTGCCTCATTTTCAAATTCCGGAATCACTTCTAAGGTCCGGTAGGCACTTACGATAGAGTCTATTGGAGTTTTGATCATTGGTCCGTAGCTCAAGAAGCGGAAGAAATGAGCACTGCAAAGCAAGGATTCTACTACCGGTTTGATATCAAAATTGTTGGCTTCCAGCAGCTGGGCCATTGGCTGAATCACTTGCTCCTCTGCTTCTGCATCGATCTTATAGTATACGAACCAACGATAGAGTTTCTGGCAGATGTAATAGGAGGCATTGGGGTGCTGGAAGATTACATCGATCAGGGCATTGTAGGAATCAATCCCTTCGCTTTGGAACTGAGCACCGTTAAACTTGTCAGAAAGCGTTTTGACACTGGTATCATGATCCCCTTCGATAAAAACAGCTTCGATAATATCATCGGCACCTCTGGCCTTGAAACCCAGGTTTTTCCAACCTGTAAGAATCTTGGATATTTCAAAGATGTCATCCTCTGTGTAATGGGTGTAATCCCCAGGGCCGATTTGTGGGCCTTTACCTACGGTGTAGAGTTCCAGCAGCTCCCGCGCATAGTTTTCATTCGGCGCCTTTTTCGTGTTCTGATTGCCATTCAGGAATCGAAGCATCTGAGGATGAATTGTCATTTGCTTGACCAGATCCCGGAAGTTCCCCAGTGACATCTGCCGTAGCAGCGTGAAGTAGGAATACGTGTATTTTGGGTCCGACACATCATTGACTCCAAAGTGGTTGTGCCAGAAGAAGGTCATCTTCTCCCGGATATTGGTCCCACTCTTGAAAAACTGCATCATGGTCCAAGCCCTGAGGCTTTCTTCCCGAGCTGGAATTTCAGAATCAAAGATCGCATAGGGAGCTTCGACCCAGCTTTCACCAACAGGTACATTTGGATCGGTCTCATTGTTATGGTTCAAAGGAGGTTCCGGCATCGGAAGTTCCTCAAACAATTTGGCAATGGTAGCTTCCAAACCCTCTGATACGGCCAATTCTATTTCCTGGCGGGTAGGCCCATAGGTAGCTCTTCGAAGCAAGTGGGATGCCTGTTGCCAACCCCACTCTCCAGTGTAGGGCTCAAGACCTCCTCCGGAAGAGGAAGAAAGTGGAGAAATGAAACTTTTGGACATAGCCCGCCTGTTAAGCGAACCAGTAGTAGCTATTTTATTCATGGATTATAGTGTTAGTAGTTTTCCAACAACTATTGCTAAACAATAGACACATCAAAGAAACGAAGAATTCAACCCTATTGCATAAGGGTACATTCTGATTTACGAAGCGGCCTTTTTTTCAGAGAAAGCGCATTTTATTTCCCATTGGAGTACTAACGCTTATCTCTACTGACTTAAAGCACGCTTATCCTACCTTTGTTCACGCTCGGCCAATCCTGCCAGTTAGGATGACCCGCTAGGATTCCTCTACTGTATGGATACCAATTAAAGCAATAAAATATAGACAGAAAATACCACAGGTTTGGTATTTTGACCGGAATCAAATCAGGAAGATGGTGCTCAGGCTGCTTCTATTGCTCATTCCCTTTTTCTTGCTTCTTCCGGCCTGCGATACAACTTCTTCAGAAGATCCCATTACAAAGATCGCTGAAGTGGAAGTTCCCGATCGGGATTTTTGGAACAATGCGTCTATTTATTTTTTGCTTACAGATCGGTTTAACAATGCAGACCCCAACAATGATCTAATGCTTGGCCGTCAAGCTGATGGGGCCACGCTCCGCTATTTCCTGGGTGGAGATTTGAAAGGAGTCACTCAAAAAATAAGCGAAGGTTACTTTTCGGATTTGGGAATCAATGCCCTATGGATGACCCCTTTTTTTGAGCAAATCCAAGGAAGTGTTGATGAAGGAACCGGACTTTCCTATGGCTATCACGGTTACTGGATACGTGACTGGACTGCGGTGGACCCCAACCTGGGTACCATGGAGGACTTGCGCAAACTGGTCGCTACAGCTCACGAGAATGGAATACGCATTATCATGGATGTTGTGATTAACCACACAGGACCTGTTACTGAACTGGATAACCAATGGCCTGATTCCTGGGTGATTACCGGTCCTCGGTGTGTTTATGAGGGATATGAAAGCTTTGTCAGCTGTACCTTGGTCGATAATCTTCCCGATATCCGAACAAATCGGGATGAACCTGTCGAACTTCCTGATTTTTTGCTCGCCAAATGGGAAGCAGAAGGTCGTTTGGAAAAAGAGCTGGAAGAACTGGATGCTTTTTTTGAGCGTACGGGTTATCCGCGAGCTCCCCGATATTACATTATTAAATGGATAACCGATTGGATTAGAGAACTGGGTATTGACGGCTACCGGATGGATACCGCCAAGCATTTTGAAAAAGAGGTAAGTATAGAGGTTCGCAAAGAAGCCGAATGGGCTTTTGAAGATTGGAAAGCCAGGCATCCGGATAGAAAATTACCAGATCTCGACTTTTTCACTTTTGCTGAAGTTTATGGGTACGGAGTGGAGGGCGGTCTCTATTATGACTATGGCGATCGAAAAACGGATTTCTTTGCCTACGGCTATAACAGCTTGATTAATTTCGGTTTCAAGGAAGATGCGTTGCTTCCCTTTGAAGATCAATTTCGCAAATATGCAGATTCATTAGGGGCGGGTGGTGTGCTCCAGGCTAAAGGGGTAGTGAATTATTTAAATTCGCACGATGATGCCGATTCCTATGATCGCGACCGAAAGAAACCGCTGGAATCCGGCACGCGTCTACTGCTCAGTCCGGGAGCGGCTCAAGTCTATTATGGTGACGAATCTGCAAGATCTCTTCGAGTAGAAGAGGCGGAGGGCGATGCCCAATTGCGCAGTTTTATGAACTGGGAAGACCTTTTGCCGCAGGCAATGGATTCGTCAGCAATTCAAACTCTGGAACACTGGCAGAAGCTTGGTCAATTTCGGCGTCGGCATATTGCCATTGGTGCAGGCGTACATCAACTTCGACAAGAAAAACCCTACCTGTTTAGCAGGGAATACCGAGGAAAAAAGGTGACGGATAAGGTTCTAATTGGTCTCAATCTGCCAGTTGGTGAAAAACGGATTCTTGTATATGATCTTTTTCAGGAAGGAGCCTATGTGCGCGATGCCTATTCCGGGTCAACTGTAGCCGTACAAGAGGGGCGGGCTATATTCAATACTCCTTATTCCATCTTACTGTTAGAAGGGGAATGATCGACCTTCAAGGGGGTTCTTATCGAAGGCCTCTTGCCTTTAGGTTTTGGCGGTAGCGCTCAGCATTTTTATTATGACCGGCCAGCGTCTCGGCAAACGCATGGTACCCGGTTCCGTCCCCTTTGGCACACATATACAGGAAGTCGTGTCGAGGCGCGTTCAGAACCGCATCGATACTATTGATGGATGCGAGGCAGATGGGGCCAGGAGGGAGGCCACGATGTTTGTAGGTATTGTAGGGCGAGTCGATCTCGGTATCCCGAAATAGAACCCGGGTGGACCCGAATGCCCGGTTGGCAAAAACGACGGTTGGATCTGCTTGTAACCGCATTTTTTTCCGGATTCGATTGAGGTATAGACCCGCAATCGTAGGCCGTTCTTCCTTTTGATTACTCTCCTGCTCGACGATAGAGGCCAGGGTATATACCTCTCGGGGGGTTAGCCCCAGTTTACGGGCTTTTGCCAATCGGTCGTTCTGTCCCCAAAAGGCCTTGTTTTCCCGGATCATACGATTGATAAATCCTTTGGGGCTTACATCCCAGAACAATTCATAGGTATTCGGGATAAACAGGGTCATGAATTCCTCCGGGCTAAAGTTGATTTCTGCCAAATAAGCCCGGTTGTTGAAAGTGGAGGCAAAAGCTACAGAATCTGGCTCAAGGGTGCGGCTTACTTTCCCGGCAATATCATTCGTAAACCGTGCAGTACTAAGTGTCACATTGACCGGACTCTGTTCTCCGCCACGCAAATGCCGGATCAATTTATCCATGCTCCATCCGGCTTTTACCTGGAAACGTCCACTACGCATTTCTGGCTTGGCATAGTTCATTTCTTCTGCGAGCTTCCGAAACACGAGTTCATTGGTGACTACCCCTTGGGCCAACAAATTTTTAACCACCGCATCAAAGTTCGTATTGCTGGGCACATATACGGTATAATTATCAAGCCCTCTCGGTACCGCAGTAGCACTTCTTACACACCGGTAGGTCAGGAAAATCATTAGGAATACTACTGGCATGGTTACCAGAAAAACACGGCTCCAATTCAATCGCATGGAGAAAAACTATTGATATACATGAACAAGATAAGGTCACCTTACTGAAACTAATAACAATTTCAGGGTTTGATTTGACTGGGAAAGAAGAAGTATCGTGGAGGTGCTCCCTTGCCGGTCCAACTGTCTAGGCACAATTACTATCCATATAATGTTCCTTTACCAGGTCTTGCTTTACCTCTTCAGCATAATTCCGATTCTTACGGACTAAATTCACATTTGCCTTCATAAGTTGACGCTTTACCGATCAACCTATATCAGAGACGTACAATATTTCTTCATTCTTCTATTCTCAATGATACTGTTCCTTCTTACTGGGGAAATCCTGGGATTTTACATCGGTTATATAATGTTCAACAGCAACTTTGATTTCCTCGAACAGATCGAGATACCGACGAATGAAACGGGGATGGAAATCTTTGGTAATGCCCAGCATATCGTGGGTCACTAATACTTGTCCATCGGCATGGCTTCCACCACCTATTCCAATGGTTGGGATTTTTAAGCTTTCGGATACTTCCTTGGCCAGCTCCGCCGGAATTTTCTCCAGTACAATGGCGAAACAGCCCAATTCTTCGAGGAGCTTGGCGTCTTCTTTCAGTTTTTCAGCTTCTTCCTCTTCCCTGGCACGTACCGTGTAGGTACCGAATTTGTAAATAGATTGAGGTGTTAGTCCGAGATGCCCCATTACCGGGACACCGGCAGATAATATCCGTATGACCGATTCTTGTATTTCGGCCCCTCCTTCCAGTTTTACAGCATGCGCACCCGATTCTTTCATTATGCGAATGGTACTTTCCAGGGCCGCTTTCGAATTGCCTTGGTAAGAGCCAAAAGGAAGGTCCACCACAACCAATGCCCGTTTGACACCACGCACCACAGAGGAGGCATGGTAGATCATTTGATCCAAGGTGATGGGTAAGGTAGTTTCATGGCCGGCCATGACATTGGAGGCCGAGTCGCCCACCAAGATGATATCAATACCGGCTGCATCTAGAATTCGCGCCATGGAAAAATCGTAGCCCGTAAGCATGGTGATTTTTTCTCCATTAGCCTTCATGGCCTGGAGAACATGTGTGGTTATTCGTTTTATTTCTTTACTGACGGACATGGCTTGATTTTTTGATCGGGCAAGATATGAAAACACCTACTTTCCAGGATTTGGAACAACGCAGCCTGACGAAATGTCAGCTATTGGAGCTGGATTGGGATTGTACAACGTTTTGTGTCAGGCTCAACAAAGAAGCTGTACCAATATGACATGTTTATAGGTCCGAACAAAGAATGGCATACCGCTTGCAATATGGTAACCGTATAACCTATTGAAACAAAACCTAAATCAGATACAATGAGTAAAATTATTGGCATTGACCTGGGTACTACCAACTCCTGTGTCGCCGTAATGGAGGGTAATGAACCTGTGGTGATCCAAAATGATGAAGGGAGAAGGACTACGCCTTCTGTTGTTGCTTTTATGGATAATGGCGAACGCAAGATTGGCGATCCTGCAAAACGGCAGGCCATCACCAATCCCACACGGACCATTTCTTCCATTAAGCGGTTTATGGGGCGTCGGTTTGATGAGGTGAAAGGAGAAGCAGACCAGGTAGCCTATAAAGTAGTCCAAGGAGATAATAATACCGTCCGCGTTGATATAGACGGCCGAAAGTATACCCCACAGGAAATTTCGGCTATGGTCTTACAGAAAATGAAAAAGACCGCAGAAGATTTTTTGGGACAGGAGGTGAAAGAAGCTGTTGTAACCGTACCGGCTTATTTTAACGATAGCCAGCGGCAGGCAACCAAGGAAGCAGGTGAAATTGCAGGCCTGAAGATCCGCCGGATTATCAACGAACCAACCGCGGCAGCACTAGCCTACGGTATGGACAAAGGAGGGTCAGATAAAACGATTGCTGTTTTTGACCTTGGTGGTGGTACCTTCGATATTTCCATCCTTGAATTGGGAGACGGTGTCTTTGAAGTGAAATCCACGAATGGGGATACCCACCTTGGAGGAGATGATTTTGACCAAGTCATCATTAATTGGATGGCTGAGGAGTTCAAAAATCAGGAAAACATTGATTTGCGAAAAGACCCTTTAGCTTTACAACGCTTAAAAGACGCTGCTGAAAAAGCGAAGATCGAGCTTTCCTCCTCTACGGAAACTGAAATCAACCTGCCTTACATCACTGCCGTTGACGGTGTGCCCAAGCACTTGGTATTGAAAATGTCTCGATCCAAATTTGAACAATTGGCTGACGATTTGGTAGAACGCACATTGAAGCCCTGCGAATTGGCCTTGAAAGATGCAGGTCTGTCCAAGGATAAGATCGACGAGGTTATTTTGGTTGGAGGATCTACACGGATTCCCCGCATTCAGCAAGCGGTGGAAAATTTCTTCGGCAAAAAGCCAAATAAAGGGGTAAACCCGGATGAAGTAGTTGCTGTTGGGGCCTCCATTCAAGGTGGTGTATTGAGTGGTGATGTGAAAGATGTATTGTTGCTAGATGTTACTCCTCTTACCTTGGGTATTGAAACCATGGGAGGTGTATTTGACAGCCTGATCGAATCCAACTCTACCATCCCCGTGAAAAAATCCAAAGTGTACTCCACTGCGGCGGACAATCAACCTTCGGTTGAGATTCACGTGCTGCAAGGTGAGCGTTCCATGGCCAAGGATAACCGGTCCATCGGAAAATTCATTCTGGATGGCATTCCACCCGCACCACGCGGAATGCCTCAAATTGAAGTTACCTTCGATATAGACGCCAATGGTATCATAAGCGTTATGGCCAAGGATAAAGGAACGGGTAAAGAGCAAAATATTCGGATCGAAGCCGGAACCGGTTTGAGCGAAGATGAGATCCAACGCATGAAAGCGGAAGCTGCTGCTAACGCAGAGACCGATAAGCAGGAGAAGGAGCGTGTGGAAAAATTGAATGCGGCGGATGCATTGGTGTTCCAGACGGAAAAACAGCTGAACGAGAACAGCGATAAGATTCCGGCTGAGAAGAAAGCCGCTATTGAAGCTGCTTTGAATGAGTTGAAAGAAGCACACAAAGCTCAGGATCTGGATCGAATTGAATCAGCTACCAACAATCTGAATAATGCCTGGCAGGCAGCTGCTCAGGATATTTACCAGACCTCCCAGGATGGTGCGGCTGGTGCCGGACCGGAGAGCGGGGCTGGAAGTACTGGTACCCAAGATGGCGGAGGAGAAGATGTGACCGATGTAGAATTTGAAGAAGTAGACGACAAGAAATAAGCTTCAGAAAAAGCTATCTTATAAGCTTCCTCTGTTTCGAACAGAGGGGGCTTTCTTTTTTGTGCCGGATTCACCTGTAAAACAAGCGTACATGTCCAATCGACGGGGTTTCATTCATTTTACAGCAAAGGTAGCTGAAGGAGTTCTGCTTTCCACCCAATTGTTGAAATGTACCTGAGAGGAAGCCCTGATTCGGCTGGTGTCGTTGGATCCAGAAGGATTGATAGAACAACAGGATCTGCCTTCCGGGCTAGAGGCTCGGAGCTTTGCTTTTACCCTGGATACCTCCGACCTGATGCTACAGCCCGAATCAGAGGTCGAGATTGCCTGGGCCCTAAATACCCTATACGGATAGTTTAGAAAAGCTTCCTGTAGAACCAATATAAACTGAGGGTTTTGGGAGAACCATTAACTTCTGGATTTTCATCCCTGCTCCAGTTGTGGTAATTTGATGGCTCCCAAATTCTTTAAAAGATGAGAACGCTCCTGTTTATTTTTCTTTCCCTAGTCCCATTAGGTTTGTTTGCGCAAGAAGAAAAGGACAATGACCTTTCGTCCTGGCCCAAAGAGATCACCGAAACGAATTATACGATTACCTTATATCAACCCCAGTTGGACGCCTTTGAACAGAATACGTTATCCGGACGGATGGCCGTATCGGTGGAGGAAAATGATAATCGGGTATTTGGTGCATTGTTTTTCGAAGCTTTACTGAGCGTAGATAAGGAAGAGCGGATGGTCTACCTGGAAAACTTGGATATTCTCGATTCTCGTTTCGCTGACCAGGAAAAGGTCGATACCAGCAAAATGAAAGAACTGATCGAAAGCGCGGTAGATGAACAGGATTATTTGATGCCATTGGACAAGCTGGTAGCCAGTCTGGAGCAGTTGGCCAAATTTGAAGAACTCGCCGGCGAGATTGAAAATAAGCCTCCCAAGGTAGTGTTCAGAACCACTTCATCGGCTTTGGTAACCATTGACGGAGATCCCATCTGGAAAGAATCTGATCAAAAGGGCATCAATTACGTAGTGAATACCCCTTTTTTCATCGTAGAAGACACAAAGTCAAACACTTATTACCTAAAAGGTGGGGATTTTTGGTATGAAACGACCACCTTCCCAAACGGATGGAATGAAATTAAGAAGGCACCCAAGAAAATTCGCAAGCTTGCGGATAAGGTAGTGAATGAAGACGAGCAGGGGGTGACAGATGAGTTGGAAGAAGCTGTATTTGCTCCGGAAATCATCGTGGTGACGGAACCTACCGAACTGATCCAAACAGACGGAGATCCTAAGTACGAACCCATTAAAGGTACCGATCTGCTCTTTGTAACCAATAGCCAAGACGACATTGTAACAGATGTGAATACGAATGAACACTACGTTTTGCTAGCAGGTCGATGGTACAATGCAAAGCAATTGGAGGATGGAAGCTGGGGATTTGTGGAGCCGGATAAGCTGCCGGATGATTTCTCCAAGATTCCGGAAGACAGTGATGCATCTTCAGTCCGGGTGAGCGTACCCGGAACACCGGAAGCTAAAAGCGCCCTACTGGAACAATCCATCCCACAGACGGCCACCATTGACCGCAAATCGGCCACTATTGACGTACAGTTTGACGGGAATCCAAAGTTTGAGCCCATTGAGGGAACAAGCATGCTCTTGGCCGTGAACTCCGATAAAACGGTATTGCAGAGCCAGGGTAAGTATTATGCAGTAGACAATGGTGTTTGGTTTGAAGCCAACTCCCCCTCAGGGCCCTGGACCGTAGCTACGGAACGGCCAAATGAGGTATCGGATATTCCTCCCAGTTCACCTGCTTATAATACCAAGTATGTCTACATCTACGATAGTACCCCGGATGCGGTGTATGTAGGCTATTTACCGGGTTATACAGGCTCGTATATCTACAATGGGGTAGTGGTTTATGGTACGGGCTTTTATTACCGACCCTGGTACGGTCGCTATTATTATCCTCGGCCGGTGACTTGGGGGTTCAATGTACATTACAACCCCTGGACCGGATGGGGCTTCTCTTTCGGGTACAGTTATGGCTGGTTTAGTTTCGGCTGGCATTCCAATCCGTATTGGTGGGGCCCTTCCGGCTACCGCTACGGGTATCGACATGGGTATTATCACGGCTATCGGCACGGCTATCGGTATGGCTATGCCAGAGGCTATTATGCCGGCAGACGGACTTCCACTTATGGTCCTAGACCGGCTACTTATAACAACGTATATCGAAACCGAGCCAATGGGGTGCGAAGTACCGGCGTTCGGCCCGGACAATACCCAAGTACCCGGCCTGGTACTCGTCCTTCCAATCGGCCAAGTACCGGTCGTCCTTCCACGCGGCCGTCTCAACCTAGCACCCGCCCATCTACAAGGCCTTCACCTACACCTGGCCAACCCAGTACAAGGCCCTCTACGCGGCCCTCCCAACCGAGCACCCGGCCTGCTCCTCGACCCTCGACCAGACCCAATAATGTGTATTCGGACCGGAGCGGGAATGTGTATCGGCGCAACAACGGCAACTGGCAGCAACGCAATAATGGCCAATGGCAGCGCTCTACGCGCCCTTCTACCAATCAGCAACTAAACCGGTCTTACCAAAATCGGAACCTCGGAACCCGAAACTACAACCGGGCCCAGCAGGCACGACCTGCGCCCCGGCCGGCACCTCGTACCGGAGGTCGGAGAAGAGGAGGGTAAAGAATGTAGAATTGGGGAATGATGTATGTAGAATGAAAAAGGGGAAAGAGGTCAAACGAATTTTAATTTAGTTTATCATGCTCCTAAAGCGAAAAGGAGTTGGATGTGGTTTGCATATCTGTTTTTATAAATTAGAGCAAAAGTGAGTATTCCAATATTATTACAAGCTTCCTTTTAGAAGATGGGGGGTAGATAGTCCAGGAATTTCTATAAAAACTTGCAATTGTTAAGAAAAACTCAAACCAAATGGCAATCCGACATCGTATTCGATTCCCTCAGCAAGACGCTCAAGACCTTCAGCAGGATGAGGTCGTTTTTCAACTGCTTGAGGATGGTCAGCGGGTGGCGTTGCGTTTTCATGATTATGCACATATATATTCCAGGCCTGGTTTATATGAACAATTGTTTTATGACCGATTGAAGTGTACTTCTCCGAAGAAAGTCGGAGAAATCCTTAAACAGACTTTAGATTCTAATGGCCATAATTTCACAGAGTTACGGGTCTTGGATTTGGGGGCTGGAAACGGTATGATGGGAGAAGTGCTGAAGACGTATGGTGTAGCCCGTTTAATAGGAGCGGATATTATTCCTGAAGCGAAGGAAGCCTGTTACAGGGATCGCCCCGGATTGTATGACGATTATTTTGTAGCGGACTTTGCAGAACTATCGACCGAGGAAGAGAAAGATATAGATGATTGGTCTGTAGATTGTCTTACTTCTGTGGCGGCTCTAGGTTTTGGGGATATACCTCCGCTGGCTTTTTTTCAGGCGCTTAAATTCGTTCAAAATGGAGGTTGGGTGGCATTCAATATCAAGGAAACCTTTCTAGATAATTCAGATGTCTCAGGATTCTCCCATTTTATCCGTGAGTTAATCTTTTCGGAATACTTGGATATTCATCATCTAGAACGATATAGACATCGCCTTTCTATGGAGGGTGTTCCGTTATATTACTTTGCCTTGGTTGCCCAAAAAACGAGTGAAATTCCGTTAGATTTTTTGGCGGTGAATGGTTTAAATATCAAAGAGAATTCTTTTGAATTGATTGAATCCTGAAGAAAAAAGCTAGGAAGTTTCCTTATTCGGAGGGATAAGAAAATGAAGTCTTTTTAATAGCGTGGGCTAATTCCAAGTTACCCGGTGACTGATCTTGTTTAATTTGCTTTCGTATTCTAGTCGTCAAAACGAAGTTCCATGCCATACCTAAAACTGGGGAAAACCGGCTGGTCTTACGGGCTTAAAAAATTATCGACCTACTGGTTTACAGATAATACAGAATAATCGAATTAAGAATATATTCCAGTGCTGGATGTTGGGTCATTTAAGGGTTTGGAAGCAGATGGTATTATCTTGGTCAGTAAAGGGCAAACTTTCTCTTATTTAAATCAACGTTGTTTGGGCAGTTCTCGAGCCAGACAATCATTAGCTTTGGTTATTGATAAACAAAATGATCGGTTTTTAGTGCCATGATGTAACAGTAATCTGAGAAGTATTTGGGTAGTTCAACACAATGCGCGTAAGTGGTAAAAGGGCTTATCTTTTCAGCCTTGAAAGAGGAGGCAGCAGTTAAAAACTTTAGCAATGGTTCCTAACAAGAAAGTCGCTCGAATTGCAGGGCTGTTCTATCTCCTATTGATCGTTTTTGGGATTTTGAATTTGAAGTACATCCCTTCCCAATTGATCGTAAGAGGCGATCCATCCGCGACCCTCGACCAGGCCCAATAATGTGTATTCGGACCGAAGTGGGAATCTGTATCGGCGCAACAACGGCAACTGGCAGCAACGCAATAATGGCCAATGGCAGCGCTCTACGCGCCCTTCTACCAATCAGCAACTAAACCGGTCTTACCAAAATCGGAACCTCGGAACCCGAAACTACAACCGGGCCCAGCAGGCACGACCTGCACCCCGGCCAGCACCTCGTACCGGAGGTCGTAGAAGAGGAGGGTAAGGAATGTAGAATTGAGGAATGATGTATGTAAATCATTGAATTTCAATTGATCATTTCGATTGAATGTCGACAAATATAATTGCCCATGCAGAAATCATGATTTCACTACCATACATTGGTTTTCTTTTGCCAATTGTACATTGACCCTACCTAAAATAGGTATACATAAGTAGTGTTAAAGAAAGTTTATAGACAAAATCACTAGTGTCCGGTTAAGAAAGAAATAATTGCGAGTAAAAATCTGTTTTTCAGAATGTTATAGGTGTTTTCGAATGTGAGGGATTTGAAATCCCTAAGTTGCCCAAAAGTGGGTGACTATGAATCATGGAACTTACGTCTTTGCCCAACTCATCAGACTTATTCATTGGCAAACATTTGCTCGGCATGTCAATCGGTACAAGGGTAATGCCCGGGTTCGAGACTTTACTTGCTGGCACCAGTTTCTGTGCATGAGTTTCGGGCAGCTTACCCACCGGGAAAGTCTGCGCGACCTGGTCACTTGCCTGAATGCCCATCAAGAGAAACTCTACCATTTGGGTTTGTCCCACGGAGTAAAGCGATCCACCCTGGTCGATGCAAATGAGTCTAGAGACTATCGCATCTACATGGACCTGGGCATGAGCCTGATCAAAAAAGCCAGGAAGCTCTACCAGGGCGAACCCGGCCAGATTGAACTGGACAATGTGGTTTATGCATTGGACTCAACCACGATCGAGCTTTGCCTGAACGTCTTTTGGTGGGCTCGTTTTCGCAAGCACAAGGCGGCTGTCAAGCTACACACCTTGCTGGATTTAAAGTGTGAGATCCCTTGTTTTATCCACATTTCAGATGGAAAGTTCCATGATGTCAATGTACTGGACCTACTTGAGTTTGAACCTGATGCCATCTATGTGGTCGATCGGGGTTACACCGATTGGGAACGACTGTACAAGCTGCATCAGGCAGGGGCCTACTTCGTCATCCGGGCCAAACGGAATCTGGCTTTTGAACGGATCTACTCCCGAAAAGTCGACAAAACCACCGGGCTGAGATGCGACCAGATCGTTCGGCTGAAGAACTACTACCCATCCAAAAACTATCCGGAAAAATTACGCCGGGTCAAGTTTTACGATGCTGAGCACGAAGTCACCTATGTATACCTGACCAACCACTTTGAAGCTGAAGCGATGCAGATTGTAATACTCTACCTGAATCGCTGGAAGGTCGAGTTGTTCTTCAAATGGATCAAGCAAAACCTCAAGATCAAGCGCTTCTGGGGCGAAAGTCCCAATGCGGTAAAAACTCAAATATGGATTGCCGTGTGCACCTTTGTGCTGGTGGCTATTCTCAAGAAAAAGCTCAATTCTCAACACTCTTTGAGTGAGATTTTACAGATTTTGAGCGTTTCGGTTTTTGATAAAACACCTGTAAATCAGTTGATTAGCAAAATAAATACCAAAAATCAAACACCCCCACTTTCTAACCAACTGAATTTCTGGGATTTATAACCGGACACTAGTGAGACAAAATAATTGCTTATAAATAGAAAATATCCAAAGAATTGATGGGTCTTTAGAATTGGCAATACACCAAACTCAAGATCAAATGCATCAGAATTAGTAAAGCTTCCAGGCTTTTACGGAGAAGGCCATTTCACTCTAAATAGAAAGCAATCCCAAATGAAGAGTAAATCGGTTTTAGGGGCTTTAATCTGTCTATTTTTGGTGGGCAAATCCTTTGGACAAAACTCCAAAGAATTTTTGGCTAAAGTTGTTCGTCAATTAGACCAGATCAAGTCGGCCAGTTATACTTCACGGACAGAAGCTTGGGATCCTGGTGATACGATTCCAAAGAGTACTAATTTTAGTTATGTAAAAGCAGTGGTTTATCCGCTTGACAGCGCAATTGGTGCAAGTTGGGTAAAATTAAACTTTTTGGATTCTACCCATTTGGAATTCGCATACAATGGTCATGCCAGAACCCTTATATATGATAATAGCAAAACCATTTACCTAGATAGTTTTAATGTAAGAAAATTACCGTTTCGTCCAGTTAGCGTTCCATTTTATTTCTATGCCAAAAGTATATTGAACTACATACTAAATACGGAGGATAGTATTGAAATTGAACAGAATGATTACCCAGAGGTAGTACACCTAAAATTGATAATAAAGGAGGATACCCAAGTTGAATTTTTTGGGACTGCCCATCATTTACCCAAACCTCCATATACGATGGCTGACCCTACTTCAAGGTATGAAATTTGGATCGATAAATCGTCGCTCTTGCCTATTAAGGTGAGGAGGGAGATGTCGCACAGCATTAGTGTCGAAGCGGTGAGTAGTATAAAGTTTAATACGTTGAATATAAACGCATTCAATCCTTCGGATTATTATCAGCAGGATTATGAGATTAAGTCTTACCGGGAGATGAGGCGTCAAGCAGGCAGGGCCAATTCCCTTCGAACGATCACGAATAAAAAGGCACCGATTTGGGAGCTTGAGGAACCTAATGGTCAATCCTTGAGACTGGAGAATATTGAAAGTAAACAGGTATTAATTCAATTTACCAGCGTGAATTGTGGACCGTGTAGAGCTTCTATTCCGTTTCTCAACAAATTGCATTCGGAGCATAGTCGAGCAGAGTTGGAAGTCGTTGCCGTTGAATGTACCAGTGGGAATGCTACCGTGCTTGAGAAATATAAAACAAGAACTAATTTATTATATAAGCTGCTTCTAGCTAAAAAAGAAGATACAATTGCCAAAGACTACCAGATAGAAGCATTTCCTACCTTCTTTCTACTCGATGAAGAACGGGTAATTCGGCAAGTATTTATAGGATATGGAGCAACTACAAAGGAAAAAATTATCAAGGCGATAGGTAAATAAAAGACTGCGACTCTTTTATTAAGAAATCTCCCCACGGCTAAAGATCAAGGTGTAATCGAACCCATTTTGTCCAGACATGGAGCCTAGTTGCAGATGCTGTTCCAATCAGTAGTTTATACTGCTAAACCTGGTCAACCTTGACAACAAGTGTTAGGATAAAGGATATTATATTATTCCAAGAAATGCTACATTTTAGGGTCAGGTCGTTTTCAGCTTAAAATGGTATAAATTAATATATTGAGATGTGAGCCTTCTTTTGTAAAATAAGGATCTATTTTTTTAACACTTAACCTAAAACCGAAATGAGATACTTGACCTTACTCTTTGCTCTATTGATTGCTGGTTGTCAACCTCAAGAGGATACCGAAACAGCGAGCCTTTCGGATGGTATTGATAGAACCATTCTCCCCATTCAAGTTCCTTCAAAAGATCCGATCACCGAAATGGATGCTCGAAATGTAAAAGTACCTGATCGATTTGAAGTAAAAGCGCCGGAAGGAGCCCCCAATGTAGTGATCGTTTTAATTGACGACATTGGATTTGGTGCAACCAGTACGTTCGGTGGCGCCATACAGACACCTACTTTTGATCGCCTGGCAAATAATGGATTGCGTTTTAGCCGCTTCCATACTACTGCACTCTGTTCGCCAACTCGAGCTTCTCTGTTGTCTGGACGAAATCATCACAATGTAAATGTGGGTTCCGTAATGGAGGTGGCCACTGGATTTCCTGGTAATTTGGGCGAACGGCCCGATGATGCCAAGTATGTGGCAGAAACCCTTCGCCAAAATGGGTACAGTACCGCGGCTTTTGGGAAATGGCACGAAACCGCTACCTGGGAAGTATCCGTTTCCGGGCCCTATTTCCGATGGCCAACCAACTCCGGTTTTGACAAATTTTATGGATTCATTGGAGGGGAAACCAATCAGTGGGATCCTGTAATATTTGATGGTGTGACCAAGGTAAGCAAGAAGGACAATCCGGATTATCATTTTACCACAGACATGACCAATGAGGTTGTTGAATGGATTAAATTCCAGCAAGCCATGACACCGGATAAGCCCTTTATGGTCTATTATGCAACAGGGGCGGTGCATGCCCCACATCATGCTCCTAAGGAATGGATAGAGAAATACAAAGGTAAATTCAACGGTGGTTGGGACCAATTGCGAGCAGCGACTTTACAGCGCCAGAAAGACCTGGGTATTGTACCCCAAGATGCGGTTTTGGCTCCAAAACCAGCGGATATCAAAGATTGGGATCAACTGACTGAACAGGAGCAGCAGCTATTTGCAGTCCAAATGGAAACGTATGCCGCATTTACAGCACACACGGATCATGAAGTAGGCCGGCTGGTGGATGCCATTGAGGAAGTTGGCGTGCTGGACAATACCCTCTTCATTTACATTATGGGTGATAATGGATCGAGTGCAGAAGGCGGCTTAACCGGCACATTCAATGAGCTCATTCATTTGAATGGCAATTTTGAAGCAGAAACCATAGATGACATGTTGAAACGGACCCCTGAATGGGGTGGTCCGGAGTCTTTCCCACATATGGCGGCCGGTTGGGCGGTAGCAACAGATGTGCCTTTTAGTTGGACCAAGCAAATGGCGGCTGATTTTGGGGGTACGCGCAATGGTATGGTTATGCATTGGCCAAATGGGTTTAAATCTCGTGGAGAGGTCAGGGGGCAGTGGCATCATGTTAATGATGTTGCCTCTACGATCCTGGAGGCTACCAAGCTCCCGGAACCAAAAATGATCAATGGGGTCGAGCAAAAACCGATGGATGGGGTGAGCATGCTTTATGCAGCGGATGATCCGAATGCTGCTGGGAGGCATGAAACTCAATATTTTGAGATGTTTGGCAATCGAGCCATTTATCACGAAGGGTGGCTGGCCAGAGTAGTGCACCGGGTTCCCTGGCAGAATGCACCTCTGAATACCTTGCAGGAAGACAAATGGGAACTATACAATACGGAAGAAGACTACAGCCTGGTAAATGATCTGGCCGATGAAAACCCCGGAAAGTTGGCGGAACTTCAAGCATTATTCGAAAAAGAAGCCATCCAAAACAATGTATACCCTTTAGATGATCGGGTCTATGAACGATTTAATGCAGCCATCGCCGGCCGTCCTGATTTAATGGGGGACCGCAGAAGTTTGACTTTATCCGATGGTATGGAAGGCATTTTGGAAAATACCTTTTTGAACATTAAAAACAATTCAAAGACCATTGAGGCCGAACTTCAGTTGGATGGGAATGATAAGGGCATCATCCTCTGCCAAGGGGGCAAGTTTGGAGGTTGGGCTCTATATATGAATAATGGAAGACCTGCCTATACTTACAATTGGTACGGTCTGGAAAGTTATACCATTACTTCTCCCAAGAAGATAAAAGCGGGTGCCGCCAAGGTCAAACTTGAATTTACCTACGATGGAGACGGAAATGGGAAAGGGGGTACAGCAGTGCTGCTGGTAAATGGTGAAAAAATGGCAGAAGGCCGGGTGGAGCAAACCCAACCGTCGGTTTTCTCTGCGGATGAAACGGCGGATGTTGGTAAGGATGATGCCACACAAGTGGTTTATCAGGTGTTTAAAAATGTCGAGGATTCAGAATTTACCGGCTCAGTGAAAAAGGTGACGATCAGCATTTCGGAGTAGATACCCGATCTTGTTTGTGCTCAACAGGTACCGGGTAACTCCAAGTTACTCGGCAACTGATCTTTTTTAATTTGCTTCCGTATTCTATCTGTCTAAACGAAGTTCCATGCAATACCGAAAACTGGGGAAAACCGATTGGTCCATATCTGAAATAAGTTTGGGCACCTGGCAGGTTGGAGGTAAATGGGGTACTGATTTTAGCCATGAAAATGCAGATGCGATCCTAAATACGGCTGTAGATCAGGGGGTAAATTTTATAGATACGGCTGATGTGTATGGCGAGGGTGAAAGCGAACAGGCGGTAGGCAGGCTCGTGAAAAACCGGTCCGAACGTATTTATATAGCTACTAAATGCGGTCGGAAATTACAGCCGCACACCAACGAGTCTTACACCCCGGAAGCATTGAGGAGGTTTGTGGAGGACAGCCTGCGCAACATGGGGCTTGAGCGGATTGATCTGATTCAACTGCATTGTCCACCCTGGGAGGTGTACTATCGGCCGGAGATATTCGACCTATTTGATAGACTTAAGGAGGAAGGAAAGATTGCATATCTGGGCGTAAGTGTGGAAAAGGTAGAGGAAGCCCTTAAAGCAATTGAATACCCAAATGTGGCATCAGTCCAGATCATTTTCAATATGTTCCGGCAGCGACCGGCTGAACTTTTTTTTCGGGAAGCTCGGGAAAAAGATATTGGTATCCTGGCCCGCGTGCCGCTGGCGAGTGGATTATTGACGGGTAAATTCTCCAAGGCATCTACTTTTGGGCCTGGCGATCACCGATATTTCAACCGGGATGGAGCCGGCTTCGACAAAGGAGAGACCTTTTCAGGTGTGGATTATGCGTTGGGACTTGAGGTGGTTGCTGATTTGAAATCGATGTTTCCCCAGTTTGAACTTAGCCAGCTGGCTTTACAATGGGTTTTAAGCTTTCCGGAGGTTAGCTGTGTGATTCCAGGGGCTTCTCGCAAAGAACAGCTATCGTCCAATCTGAGGGCCTTTCAGCAGGATCTTGAGGAATCAGATTTGAAAGCCATTGCGGAGCTGTACCATGCCCGGATTAAGAATGAAGTGCATCAGTTGTGGTAGGTCATGATCTGGTAGGAGAGTAGATCTAGCTGCTCCGCATTGGAGTTAGCGAGCAACTATTTGTACCAAGTCCAAAGGACTTGGCTCGAACTGTATTTGAAAACAAAAAAGCCTCGCAGTTGGAAAACTACGAAGCTTCGTGCCCGAGGGGGGACTCGAACCCCCACGCCTTGCGGCACACGCACCTGAAACGTGCGCGTCTACCAATTTCGCCACCCGGGCTGAACCAGGGATTATAATTGAAATCCCCGTAAACTCTTTATGTGCTGGCGCACGTTTCGTCCGCGCTTGTGCTGATAGGCTGACAAAGCAAAGCAAGGCAGCTTCATCAGTATCTACCAATTTCGCCACCCGGGCGTAGATGTAACAAACGCCCCAATTCGATTGGAGCGTTTCGTACCGAAGGTGGGACTCGAACCCACACGGTATTGCTACCACTGGATTTTGAATCCAGCGCGTCTACCAGTTCCGCCACTTCGGCATCAAAAATCATTTCCAACCTCGCTTCGTTTAGCGGGACGCAAATTTATTCAAATTCTCTCGTACCCGCAACAGGTAGCGTTTTTTTAAGTAGTAATCCTTGATTTTGTCCAATCCAGCCGGATTATCCTCCGAATAACTTTGTAATGCTGGCTCTACCTCTGCTTGTAATCGATCCTCTAAAGTCTTTAAGTCTGTCTGTACCTGCTGGTAAGCCGTCGGGTCAAAATCAAACTCCAATTCCATCAACTGCTCATTGACTTCCATCATCTCCATCAGAAATTCCTGGGGAATATCCTTGTTCTCCCCTTCTTCACCCAACACCCCTTTCTTCCGCAGGATATACTGCATCCGTTTATCAAAATCAGCAAGCGTCTTGTAAGCCAGATTATTCAGGGTGGATAATTCCAAGATTTCCGCCTGCTTTTCTTCCGATTCCAGCGTATAGAAATCGGGATGATACTTTTTACTGTTGGCATAGTATTTCCCCTTCAACGCGGCTTCATCCAACAGAAAAGCAACCGGCAACTCGAAAAACTCGAAATAGTGCATGCTTAAAGCGTTCCTCTCAGCCAGCGCAATACATCCAATCCATTTACATACAAGACCAGTCCGATCACCAGCACAAATCCGACCAGGGTAGCATATTCCATAAACTTGTCGCTTGGCTTGCGGCCGCTTACCACTTCATACAATAGGAACATGACATGACCTCCATCCAGGGCAGGGATAGGGAGTAAATTCATGAAAGCCAGAATCAGAGATAAGATGGCTGTCATGGTCCAGAAACGCTCCCAGTTCCAGGTAGGTCCATACATGCTGGCAATAGTACCGAATCCGCCCAGGCTATCCTCCGCGTTGATTCGGCCCCGGAACATTTGCCCAAAGGCTTTGACCTGATCGGTGAGCAAGCCCCAACCTTTGACCACGCCTGCAGGCATGGCCTCACCCAGGCTGTATTCTTTGCGCTCCGTTTCCGGTTGATAGGAAGCCAGCCCAATTTGCCCTTCTTCATTGACCTGGACCTCAATGGTCATGGTGTCGGTTTCATTGCGTATCAGTCCCACTTGAAGCACATCACTTTCGCGCTCTCGCTTGGCTCTGTCAAACTCGTGGAAGTATTCGGTGGGTTTCCCATTCAGGGATATGATGTGGTCATCCTTCTTGAAACCTGCTTTTTCTCCGGGAAAGCCTTCGGCCACTTGCTCGACTACAAAGGGGTAGCGAAAACTGAATAAGAAAGATCGCATCTTCCGGCTGGACAATAATTTGGAGTACTCTTCTCCAACTTGTACTTCTTGTTCCTGCCCATCCCGGCGTACAGTAATCGTCCGTACATCATTCACCACGATCTCCCGGATGACGGCAGTATTGCTGAAGCGCTCAAAAGGGGTATCCCCAACCGATAAAATAAAATCCCCGTCTCGGAGCCCCATTTCATGCCCTAGGCTATCGGTGTAGATACCGTACACCATGTTGCTGGAGGGGTAATATTCTTCGCCATAGGTCCACAAGACCATGGCGTAGATGAAGAATCCAAGGATCAAATTCACAGTAACTCCTCCCAGCATTATGATTAGGCGTTGCCAGGCGGGTTTGGAGCGAAATTCCCATTCTTGCGGCGGTTGTTTGAGCTGCTCCCGGTCAAAACTTTCGTCGACCATGCCGGACAGCTTCACATAGCCTCCTAAAGGAAGCCACCCAATTCCATATTCGGTATCACCTACTTTTTTCTTTAGAAGGGAGAACCAGGGGTCAAAGAAGAGATAAAATTTTTCAACTCTTACTCCAAATAGTCGAGCCGGTAAAAAGTGCCCCAGTTCGTGCAGTACGATTAGGATAGACAAACTGAGCATCAATTGCCCCGCAGTGATCAAAACACCCATACTTTCTTTTAATTAGTATCCTCTTGCTAATGGGAAATCAACAGGTATAATAGTACCTTGGTTGTAAAGCGACCACAAAGGTAGAGGTAATTAAGCAAATTTTAGAAGTATGCCTGCCGGGCAACGATTCAGCTTATCCCCAAAATGATTCTTTTTTATACTCCTGAAGTTTCTGGCAATACAGCTATTTTCCCTCCTGAAGAATCCAAACACATCGGTCAGGTACTACGAAAGCAGGCTGGAGGGCAGCTCACTTTTGTAGATGGGCAGGGAGGTAGGTACCTCGGTCAAATTGAACAGATTGATCGAAAAGGCTGCCAGGTGACTATTCTCGATAAAAAGCAAATACCCAAGCGCCCGTTTCGATTGCACCTGGCGATTGCCCCGACAAAACAGCCTTCACGCATGGAGTGGCTCCTTGAAAAAGTGACTGAAATCGGGGTGGAGGAAATTACCTTGCTGGAGTGCCGGCGATCCGAACGGCAACGGGTGAAGTTGGACCGGTGGGAGCGGATCCTCCAATCTGCCATGAAGCAGTCTCTTCAGGCGTATTTGCCTCAATTGAATGAGGTAGTTTCTTTTGACCGATTTATAGAGCAAGACCCCAATCCACAAAAGTTTATTGGCTGGTGTGCGGAAACCGAAAAGGACCATTTGAAGAACAACCTGCAAGCGGGAATAGACGTTAGTGTATTGATTGGTCCGGAAGGGGATTTCACGGACGAAGAGGTGAAGCAGGCGCGAGAAATGGGCTACAAACCCATTAAGCTGGGGCCAAATCGCCTCCGGACGGAGACGGCAGGACTGATCGCCTGCCATATTGTGAATTTGATTAACGAATGAGGTTATGATCATACGATTGGGACTACTTTTATTGACATTGACCCTGTTATCCACGGCTCCCGAAACAGACAGCCGCTTGCGTATGGCTTTGCTCAAATACCGGGGTGGGGGCGACTGGTATTCCAATCCCACTTCTTTACCCAATCTGGCCCGCTTCTGTAACGACAATCTAGGAACCCGCATCAATCCAGACTATGGTACGGTGGAGGTGGGCAGCGCCGAACTATTTGATTTTGCTTTCCTACACATGACCGGTCATGGTAACGTGGTCTTTTCAGCAGCCGAAGCGGAAAACCTTGCCAACTATCTCAAAGCGGGAGGCTTTCTGCACATTGACGACAATTACGGAATGGATCCCTACGTCCGGGAGGCTATGAAAAAAGTATTCCCGGATCAGGAGTTTATCGAACTTCCGTTTGAGCACCCGATCTACCATCAAAAGTTTGAATTTTCCAAAGGGTTGCCCAAAGTGCATAAGCACGATGAGAAACCGCCCCAGGGCTTTGGCCTGTTTTGGGAAGGACGTCTGGTGGTATTTTATTCCTACGAATGTGACCTGGGAGATGGATGGGAAGATCCTGATGTACACAACGACCCTCCGGAGGTTCGACTACAAGCCCTTCGAATGGGGGCCAATATTGTGCAACACGCTTTTGAGCAGTAACTGCCGGTATTGGCAACAGGCATTGAGTAAAAGAAGATTTGATCAATAAGACCTGAAAAGGTTCACACTGTACCGTTTTGAAGCTCTATCTATTCCACTTCTTAATCGGTCTTTGTTTCAGTCCCACATGAGTCGTTTACTCTGGTTGATGTACTCTTTTACATTAAGCCAAAAGGCCAGGAACAGGTAAACAATAACCGGTGAACCTAGGGTGCCAAAGGTTAGGTAAATAAAATACAGACGCACCCTGGAAGAGGCAATACCCATTTTTTTTCCCATGTATTGGCATACACCGAAAGCCGATTTCTCCAACAAGGATTTAAGCGTATTCATTTACAAAATATTAATGCAATTTTTTCGAACAGCGATTTCCAGAAAAGGTTTTACAGTTTAAAAGATACCAATTAATCCCAACCGGGAAAAGGGCTTTTGAGTGCCTGAATGCTCCATCAATTTCTTTTTTGGCATTATTGGTGGCCTGCAAACGCCTGTTAAGCCGATTGCTGAAGTCGTTTGACCATTAGGGAGGCTGCCTGATGGGAAGCCCCTTGATCTCCCAATCGGATTCTAAGCTCTTGGTATGCTTTTTTCATTTGTTGTTGTACGGGTTCGGTCAACAGCATTTCCAGTTGGGTTCTCAGGTTTTCTGCGGTCAGGTCGTGCTGGATCAGTTCTTTCACCAATTCACGTTCCGCAATCAGGTTAACCAACGATATGTACGGTACATCGACCAACCGTTTGGCAATCCAGTAGGAGAGGGTATTGCCCCGGTAGCATACAATCTCCGGAACTCCGAATAGGGCAGTTTCGAGGGTGGCGGTCCCGGAGGTGACCAGGGCTGCTCGGGCATGCGAGAGCAGCGCATAGGTTTCGTTTCGGACCAATTTTACCTGTTGGTTATGGTCATGAATTAAGTTGTGATAAAAATCTACTGGAATGGAAGGTGCCCCGCCTATGACAAATTGGTATTCTGGAAAATGTGTTACCACTTCAAGCATCACGCCCAACATGCGTTTGATTTCCTGTTTTCTACTTCCCGGTAGCAGGCCAATCATCGGTCGGCTGTCCAGTTTATTCCTGGTGAGAAAATCAGGACTGGGTTTATAATCCGGGATCACATCTAATAAGGGATGTCCTACAAAATCGACTTCTACCCCATGTTTTTGGTAAAAGGATTCTTCGAAGGGCAGAATGACATACATCCGCTCTACATAATCACGGATTTGCTTTACCCGGCTGGTATGCCATGCCCATACTTGAGGGCTGATATAATAAAAGGTGCGCACCTTTTGCTGGTGGGCCCATTTTGCGATCCGCAAATTAAAGCCTGGATAATCAATAAGGATTAACACATCGGGTTCCCACTCGATTATATCTTTTTTGCAAAAAGCCAGGTTACCGAGAATGGTACGCAGATTGGCGGCTACCTCCATAAAACCCATAAAGGCCAGGTCCCGGTAATGCTTGACCAACTGAGCACCGGCTTTTTCCATAAGGTCACCTCCCCAAGCTCTGAATTCGGCCGACTTATCCTCCTGTTGGATGGCTTTGATCAGGTTTGATCCGTGCAAGTCTCCGGAGGCTTCTCCTGCAATTAGATAATACTTCATGAAGGTGTGGCATTAAACCAACTAAAAAGTAAAGATCGGAGAGAATTAGCAGTCTAGGAAATGAATTTTGGGTAGAGTCCTCGCTAGCTGCGCGATCCTGGCGCCCAAGAGCGCGATACTTACGGCTAAAGGCGTGATCTTTGTAGCTGTATACTGGATGCTCGATCCTCGATGGACGGCGCACGGTGGACGGTACACAGTAAACGGTACCCGGTGGACGGACAACCTATATCAGGGACGTGCACCATCTGCCATTCGCCACTCGCCACTCCGTATTCCATACTCAGCACCCCGCACTCGAAATTCCACATTTGCAATTTTTCACTCCGCACCCCGCACTCGAAATTCGCCACTTGTCATTCGACACTCGCCACTCGCCATTCCACATTATGTCCTTGCCATTCGTAATTTGCCATTTTGCATCCGGTCACAATAGATACCGTCCATACAGGAAGAACCAGATCACAATAAATACGCCGGTGATCAATACCACACCGCGGCCCGCCTCCGGCCATCGCCGGATCTGAAAAACTTGAATGGCGATTAGGTTGAAACAGACGCTGACGAGGAATAGCGTCCGTTCCCGAAATTGGTCACTGATCGGAATGCCGTTGCTCAAAAAGTCCAGGCCTTGCAGGATTCCAAAAAATATAAAATAGCCCAAAGCTGGCAATACCAGTCCGGCCAGTAGGCCCAGCCATAAGGAATCTTTTTTCATCATCAGCAAACTATTTTGCTTCCAAGGTGAATAGGGACTCCATCCCTTCCTTTAAAGGCCCTAACGATCGATAATCCGTAAGGTCGTGCATCGATGGTACTACGGAGATATACCCTTCTTGCAATGCCCAGATATCGGTATCTTCTTTATGGTCATTCAGGACAAAACGCCCGGTAAGCCAATAGTAAGGTTGGCCGCGCGGGTCTTTGGATTCCAGAAATTCCTCTACCCAGCGGGCATCAGCTTGCCTGCATACCCGAACCCCCTTGATTGTGCCTTCCTTGGGGTTGGGAATGTTCACATTGAGTAAGCTGCCTTCAGCCATGCCATGCTCGAGCACATACTGAATGATTTGGCGAATAAAAGGCTTGCCGGGTTCAAATTCGGCATCGAACGAATAATCCAGCAGGCTAAACCCGATGGACGGAATACCTTCGAGCGAGGCTTCCATCGCCGCTGAAAGGGTACCGGAGTAAATAATGTTGATGCTTGCATTAGAACCGTGATTAATACCTGACACACATAGATTAATCTCCCGGTCCTTGAAAACTACATTTTTGGCCAACTTTACGCAATCAACCGGTGTGCCGGAGCATTCGTAAGCCTCAATGCCTTCGAATACCTGCACCTTATGCAGGCGAAGCGGTTGAGATATGGTGATTGCGTGCCCCATTCCTGACTGTGGGGAGTCGGGAGCTACCACAACAACCTCACCAAGGGTTTTTGCGACATCGACCAGGGCTTTTATTCCCGGCGCATTAATTCCATCATCATTCGTGACGAGAATAAGCGGTTTTGGCATAAGCTTGGGTTATGAAACGAAAAACAAGCTGGTTATTATCTTTCGTTCCCAAAAATATCAACACTTACCGGTTTACAGGTACCTATGATCGAAAGTTGATCTATAAGGACTTCTCGCGCTATTCGAGTTGGTGGGAAATGACGGTAGTCTGACCTGGAAAACAAGTACCTGGTATCAGATGTTCTTAGGTTCAGGTTTATGAAAAATGATGACATGGCCAGCAGTTTTCCGAAAGGGGTCCTCCTAGTAAATCTTGGAACACCTGATTCGCCCAAACGGGGGGATGTGTATCGGTATTTAAAAGAATTTCTGTTAGACCCCAGAGTAATTGATTACCCTTGGTTACCACGAAACCTACTAGTCCGTGGGATAATCGCCCCTTTTCGCTCCGGCAGCTCTTCCAAGTTGTACAAAAAGCTTTGGACAGAGGAGGGGTCACCGCTCAAGGTGTATGGAGAACGAGTAGCTGCCGGTGTGCAGCAACTATTAGGCGAAGACTATGTGGTAGAATTGGCCATGCGATACCAAAATCCTTCGATCGGTTATGCATTGGATCGCCTAATGGAAAAATCAGTGCGGGAGATCATTGTCTTTCCATTATTTCCGCAATACGCTTCTGCGACAACCGGTTCGATACACGACGAGGTCATGCGCTTGTTGCGCAAAAAGGAAACGATTCCCTCTGTAAAACTGGTTAACTCTTATTTCGATCACGGACCCATGATCGACATCTTTGTAGAAAATGCTCGCCAATTTGATTTGGACGCTTATGACCATATTCTATTTAGCTACCATGGTTTGCCGGCCAGGCAATTGCGGAAAGGAGACCCTACAGGTGTGCATTGTTTGAAAAAGGAGCAATGTTGTAGTTCCATATGCGCGGCCAATCAATTTTGTTATTCTGCCCAATGCCATGGGACTACTCGTGCAATTGCAACAAAACTCCAATTGGACCCAAGTCGATATACTACGACCTTCCAGAGTCGGCTGGGGCCGGAGGAGTGGGCAAAGCCTTACACGAGCAAAACCATTGAGGAGCAGGCTGAAAAAGGAGCAAAACGCTTGTTGGTCTTTTCTCCGGCTTTTGTGGCAGACTGCCTGGAAACCCTGATCGAGATTAGTTTTGAGTATCAGGAAGAATTTGAAGAAATGGGTGGAGAAAAGGTAGATCTGGTTCCCAGCCTGAATGATAATCCAAAGTGGGTAAAAACTGTAGCTGAGTTGGTTCGTGTTCAAAGCTAATTTTATGCCCCGGCGATTCATTCAATGAGAATCCAGTGTATACCTTGATCGCCTGCACGGAAAGTGTTTACTTCGCAAGGTAAAGTACCCAAAAAAAGCAGCTTTTGGATTTCGAAGCCTTGTTATCGGAGATCAAGCAACAAAACTTTAAGGCGGTCTATTTTCTGCATGGTGATGAAGCCTACTTCATTGATACCCTGGCCAAACACATTGAAAATGCCACCCTCCCGGAGGAGCAAAAAGCCTTCAACCAAACCATCTTCTATGGGAAGGACACAGATGTCCAACAGGTAGTAGATACAGCGCGCCGGTTGCCCATGATGGCAGAACACCAATTGATATTGCTTCGGGAAGCCCAAGAGATGCGTGGCTTACAGGAATTGGCAGGCTATGTAAGTAAACCTGTTCCGAGCACCATACTGGTTATTTCGCATAAGCATAAAAAACTGAACGGCAATTCAAGCTTGGCCAAAGCATTAAAAGGAAATAAGGAGCAGGCTGTTCTCTTTGAAGCCAAGAAGCTTTACGATAACAAGGTTCCCGGGTGGGTATCCAATTATTTAAAAGCTCAAAAGCTGGAAATTTCTCCGGATGCTGCAGCCTTAGTAGGCGAATATCTGGGGTCCGATTTAAGTAAGGTGGCCAATGAATTGGATAAACTAGCCTTAAATCTGAAGGGGCAGCAAAAAATTACCGCGCAGGAGGTTGAAGCCCATATTGGAATTAGCAAGGATTACAATGTGTTTGAACTGCAGAAAGCATTGGGGCAGCGGGATATTGCCAAATCCAGCCGGATCATTCAGTTCTTTGCTTCCAATCCAAAGAAGAATCCCCTCCAAGCTGTGGTTGCGAGCTTGTATAATTATTTTAGTAAACTCCTCGTGCTACACGACCTTAAATCTTTGCCGGACAAAGATTTAGCCTCTAAATTAAGAGTCAATCCTTATTTCTTGAGGGAGTACCGGGTCGCGGGAAAGCAATTTAATCGTCTGCAAGTAGAAAAGGCCTTGTTATTGTTGGCTGAATACGATCTGAAAAGTAAAGGTGTCGGCTATGATGGATCGGGTAAATCAGGAGGCGAATTACTCAAGGAAATGATTTGGCGCATTTTGAATGGATAAGCAGATTTTAGGTATGTGGTAGCTGGTAATTGGTAAAACCGCCTACCACACCATGTCAACTGTTTTATCTGTATCTTACTGGTTAGGCTTTTCAAAAGGGAAGAGCCTGGAGGTGGCATGCAACGAATTGAATCACTTTTTTTCGCGCCTAGTGAGCGCCATGGGAGAGGGATATTTACGGCTACGGCCATCCCAAAAGGATCTCTGATTGAAATCTGTCCGGTGGTGGTTTTACCACCTGAAGAATTGGCGCTATTCCAGCATTCGAAGTTATACGAGCACTTTTTTTTGTGGGGAGAAGAACAGGATCGACCAGCCTTGGGGTTGGGTTTTGCTTCCCTGTATAACCATTCCGAGCGGCCAAATACAGAATTCCTGTTTTCTTATTTGGATCAAACAATCGAATATTATGCCCTGCGACCTATCCAGGCCGGAGAAGAAATAACTGTAGATTATCATGCAGGGAAGGATGGACCGGTTTGGTTTCGGGTTAGAAAAGGAAGCACCTGAAGGGTAGCGGGGGAACTGTCTGCCTACTGTCAATGCATTTAAACAAACCAGAAAAAGGTGGGTTAAGGGTTTGAAATCCTCCTAAACATCCTTTTATTTACCCTTGAAATAGAAAAAATGATTCAAACAACAATGAATTGGTGGTGGGTATTAGCAATTGACCGTAGGGTGAATTGACTTGCCTGCCTAGTTTTCTGTTTCCAAGCGGCTTGTCGGATCACCCGGCAAGCCGCTTGTTCTTTTTCTAAGTTAAATTGATGCAAATGCCTTTGGCACCTATAGCTGCAATTCCCGATTTTCTACGACCTGCTTCGCAACGAATACGAGTGGTTGCCCGGCACTTCCTTAGTGATCTCCATACTCCCGTGACTCTTTACCTACAGTTGCGAGATCATTTTACTGAACCTGTTCTCCTGGAGAGTAATGAGGTGGCTAAACGAGAAAATAGCCGCTCTTTTATTGGCTTGGAAGCTATTGGTCATATCCTGGTCCATGATGGCAGTATTCGATTGAAGGTTCCAGGCCAACCCGAGCACCCTATTGCATTGGAGGACTATCAGCAGGTACCGGATCTGATCCAGATTTATCTTGATGCCTTTTCATTTGATATGGAATCCCAGAAAGTCGATTTCAATGGCCTGATTGGCCATGTGGGCTTTGATGGGGTACAATACTTTGAGTCCATTCGATTTGACCGGGAAAAGCGAAAAATAGACTTGCCGGATATTCGATTCAGCTTGTATCGGTTTATCATTGAAGTCGATCATTACCACAATCGATTATCTGTATTGGAAAATATTCCTCAGGGTCAGGAAACACAGTTTGAACGACTGGAGCGGCTATTGTTCAACCGAAAATTGACAACCCACTTTTTTCGGGTAACCGGAAAGGAGGGAAGCAATCTTACGGACGAAGCCTTCATGGATTTGGTGCGCGTGGGAAAGGAGCACTGTCAGAAAGGGGATGTTTTCCAAATCGTATTTTCAAGGCAATTTTCCCAACCGTTTGCCGGGGATGAATTTCAGGTTTATCGGGTGTTGCGTTCCATCAATCCATCACCCTACCTATTTTTCTTCGATTACGGAGATTACAAGATCATGGGATCCTCCCCTGAGGCGCAAATGCAGGTGAAAAATGGGATTGCTTCCATTAATCCAATAGCGGGAACCTACAGACGAACAGGCGATCTGGAAGAAGATGCCCGCAAAGCCCAAGAGCTTGCAGAGGACCCCAAAGAAAATGCAGAGCACGTAATGTTGGTGGATTTAGCTCGGAATGACCTGAGCCGGCATGCAGAAGGGGTCCGGGTTCGGGAATTCAAAAATATTCAATACTACAGCCACGTCATTCACTTAGTAAGTACTGTGGAGGGCCGATTGGGAAAGGGGGTCGGACCCGTGCAAGTGTTTGCTGATACCTTCCCGGCAGGTACATTATCCGGAGCTCCGAAATACCGGGCACTGGAGCTGATCGACCAGTACGAAAATCAGAATCGGTCTTTCTACGGTGGATCTATCGGTTTTTTAGATTTCAATGGAAATATTAATCAAGCCATCGTTATTCGTTCTTTTTTAAGTATGAATCAAACGCTTTACAGCCAGGCGGGAGCAGGGATAGTGGTAGATAGCGTACCTGAAAAAGAATTGCAGGAAGTCAATCACAAACTAGGGGCCCTAAAAAAGGCTCTCCAAGAAGCTGAGCAACTCAAATGACTACATTAAATCAGTCCATAGATTCCAGGAGACTTTTGGTTTTAGACAATTACGATTCCTTCACCTATAATCTGGTCCAGTATTTGGAGTATTTGATGGGTCGGGCTCCTGAGGTTATTCGAAATGATGCTATGGAGCTGGAAGAAGTAGATCGCTTTGATGCCATAGTGCTCTCTCCGGGACCTGGACTTCCCTCCAAAGCGGGCATCATGCCGGAGTTGATCCAAAGGTATGCCCCTAGCAAAGCTATTCTGGGGGTTTGTTTGGGCCACCAGGCAATTGGGGAGGCTTTTGGAGGTAGCTTGCAGAATCTGGACCGGGTCTTCCATGGAGTTGAAACTTCAATTGAGGTGACTGATCCCGGGGAAGATCTGTTCCAGGGTATTCCTGCCAACTTCTCAGCTGGCAGGTACCATTCCTGGGTAGTAGCCCCTCACGGAATTCCGGCAGCATTTCAGGTGACGGCCATAGATGCAAATAATCAAATTATGGCTATGCGCCACCGCCAGTATAATTTGCGGGGTGTGCAGTTTCATCCTGAATCGGTGATGACCCCAGATGGTATTCAAATGCTGGCCAACTGGCTTCAGCTGTCTGTTGGGCTGGCTGTACGAAGTGAATTCGAAAATCCGACGACCTTACTGCAATCATGAAAGATATTCTTAACAGACTTTTTGACCATTATACCTTGGGTAGAGAAGAAGCCCGCGAACTGTTAGTCCGCATTGCTGCGGAGGAATATGATCCGCTGCAAGTGGCAAGCTTCATCACGGTATTTAACGTTCGAGCTATTGTTCGTGAAGAACTGGAGGGCTTTCGAGATGCCATGTTGGAATTGTGCAAGCCATTGGACTTGAAGGGAATGGAAACGCTTGATATTGTGGGTACAGGGGGTGATGGAAAGAATACATTCAATATCTCAACCACCTCGGCGGTTGTTATTGCAGGAGCCGGCTATAAGGTGGCCAAGCATGGAAGTTATGGTGTTTCTTCAGCCGTAGGTTCTTCCAATGTGCTTTTGGCCCTGGGGTATGAGTTTACCAATGATGCAAATGTCCTGAAAAGGCAACTGGAGAAAGCCAATCTATGTTTTCTGCACGCTCCGCTTTTCCACCCAGCCATGAAAGCGGTGGTCCCAATCCGGAAAGCTTTGAAAGTAAAAACATTCTTCAATTTGCTTGGCCCTTTGGTAAACCCGATCCAACCCTCTCATCAAGTATTCGGGACCTTCAGCCTGGAGCTATCCCGCATGTATCACTACATCATGCAAAATTCCGGTCGTCGATTTTCCATCGTCCATGCCCTGGACGGATATGATGAAATCTCGCTGACCGGACCGTTCAAACTCTACTCAAATGAAGAAGAAAAATTGCTTTCTGCCACACAATTGAACAAACCGGAATATACCCAGCAAGATTTGCACGGAGGAAATACGGCTGATGAGGCAGCAGCTATTTTTAAAGCCGTTTTGGAAGATCGGGCAACCCCGGCCCAAAAGGATGTAGTAGTGGCCAATGCTGGTTTGGGTATACACACTCTCCGACCTGAACGATCCTTGACAGACTGTATGGAGGAAGCACGTGAAAGTATAGAAAGCGGAGCCGCGAAAGCAAGCCTGAGGGCCTTATTGAATTGATTCAAGTGTGTAGATTCCTGAATTTGAATGACCGCAAAACATAAATTATTGATTATCGTGCTGATAAGCACCGAATAGCAGCAAAGAGAACATCAACAACCAGCAAATACTGAAGGCCGAATAAATAGCCTGGCAAGCACTAAAGAAGGGACTATTGTATCATCGGTGTTAATAAATTCAATGCTACTTTCGAACATCACAAAGCCAACTTGAACATGAATATCCTGGATAAAATCATTGCCCATAAGGTTAAAGAGGTAGCCGAACGGAAGGCGCTTTACCCGGCTAAGCTGTTGGAGAATAGCATCTATTTTCCCACCCCATCCGTTTCGCTGAAAAAATATATCCAACGGGAGGATAAAAGTGGAATTATTGCTGAATTTAAGCGTCAATCTCCCTCCAAAGGACCGATCAATCTGTATGCTGGTGTGGAAAAGGTGTCTATTGGTTATATGCAAGGGGGGGCCTCGGCTTTAAGTGTGCTAACCGATAGCCATTTCTTCGGAGGTAAGAATGCCGATCTTACTGAAGCGCGTAAGTTCAATTTCTGCCCTATTCTTCGGAAAGACTTCGTAGTTGATGAGTACCAGATCATTGAGGCGAAAAGTATTGGCGCGGATGCCGTTTTGTTGATTGCCGAATGTCTGGATAAAAGTCAGGTGGCCGCCTTGGCATCATTTGCCCAATCGCTAGGGCTGGAAGTGTTGTTAGAAATCCACAGTAAGGAGCAATTGGATAAACTGGCAGAAGGGGTGGACCTGCTTGGTGTAAATAATCGGGATCTTACCAGTTTCGAGCTAAGCTTGGCTACTTCCATGGAACTGGCTGACTCCATCCCCGCGGAATTGGTTCGCGTTTCGGAAAGCGGGTTAAACGATCCACAATCGATCATTCAGTTAAAAGACTATGGATTTGAAGGCTTCTTGATCGGGGAACATTTTATGCGGTCCGCTGATCCAGGAAAAGCGTGTCAGGAATTTGTGCAGCGGATAAGCCATCTTGAAGATATGTATAAAAACGCCATCGCATGATAGTAAAAGTGTGTGGGATGCGGGAACCGGAAAACCTGATCCGTCTTCTTGAACTTCCCCTAGATTGGATAGGTCTCATATTCTATCCCCGTTCAAAACGATCTGTGCTGAAAACAGACCTGGCTAAATGGTTGTCCCACAATCGTCAACTGTTTGAGCAAAAAGAAAAGGTAGGGGTGTTTGTGAACAACCAGGTGGACGATATACTGAAGAAGGTCCACGAATACGAATTGGATATCCTTCAATTACATGGAGAAGAGCAGCCTGCTTATGTAGAGGAGTTGGCGCGTTTTCGGGATCTGGGCTCCCTGCGTCAGGTCAAGCTGATTAAGGCATTTCGAGTTGGAGAGGAGTTTGACTTTTCAATGACTGCTGATTTTGTCTCTTTGTGTGATTATTTTTTGTTCGATACGATGGGAGAAGAAAGAGGCGGCACAGGTCAGTCTTTTGATTGGGAGTTGTTAAGTGATTATGCTTTCGATACTCCTTTTTTGCTAAGTGGAGGAATCGGCCCGGCATCTATTCCGGCATTGAACCACTTTTCCCACCCGCGTTGGATAGGTGTTGATTTAAATAGCAAATTTGAGGAAAAGCCTGGCGAAAAAGATATAGCAGCATTACGTGATTTTTTACAGGCATTCAAAACGAATACAGTCCAATGATTGCAATTGATGAGAAAGGTTATTATGGCGAGTTTGGCGGTGCTTTTATTCCTGAGATGCTTCACCCGAATATCGAGGAGCTGCGTCAACGCTATTTGGAAATAATTGCCGAACCCGGTTTTCAGCGGGATTTTGATAACCTGCTTCGGGATTATGTAGGGCGTCCAACCCCCTTGTACTTGGCTCAACGGCTGTCTGAAAAATATGGTGTTACCATTTACCTGAAGCGAGAAGACCTATGCCATACCGGAGCCCACAAAGTAAATAACACTATTGGTCAGATTCTACTGGCTCAACGGTTAGGAAAAAAACGGATCATCGCAGAAACGGGAGCTGGGCAGCATGGTGTAGCCACAGCAACGGTTTGCGCGCTCATGGGGGTCGAATGTATCGTGTATATGGGAGCGGTAGACATCAAACGGCAAGCCCCCAACGTAAGCCGCATGAAAATGCTTGGTGCTGAAGTCCGCCCTGCCACCAGTGGAAGCCAAACCCTGAAAGATGCCACGAATGAAGCCATTCGAGATTGGATTAATAATCCGGAAGAAACGCATTATATCATTGGTTCCGTGGTTGGCCCACATCCTTACCCGGATATGGTCGCTCGTTTTCAGTCTGTCATTTCGGAAGAAATGAAACTTCAACTAGATGAAGCCATTGGACGGAATGCCCCGGATATAGTGATCGCTTGTGTGGGAGGTGGAAGTAATGCAGCAGGTGCTTTCTATCATTACCTGAATCGGGAAGAAGTGCGTCTGATAGCCGTCGAAGCAGCCGGCCGTGGAGTGGATAGTGGAGAATCTGCGGCCACCAGTGTGTTGGGGACCCGAGGAATTATTCATGGAAGCCGCACCTTGCTGATGCAAACCCCTGATGGACAAATCGTAGAGCCTTACAGTATCTCGGCCGGCCTGGATTACCCTGGGATTGGGCCCATGCATGCACATCTGATCGCCAGTGGCCGGGCAGAGGCCATACCCATAACAGACCAGCAAGCCATGCAAGCAGCCTTTGACTTATCTCGTCTGGAAGGGATCATTCCTGCCTTGGAAACGGCCCATGCCTTTGCAGCTTTGGATACCTTGGAATATAAGGCTAGTGATGTAATTGTAATCAACCTTTCCGGCAGAGGGGATAAAGATCTGGAGACCTTTATTAAATATCTGGATCAATTTTAGGCGAAATTCCCATTCGCTTTATTTTGAATGGGTTTAGTTCACCAGTAAAATCAACCTGATGCAACGGATTAAGGATCTATTCGACCGCAATACGGAGGGGCTGCTCAACATCTATTTTACCGCTGGTTATCCCGCACTCGAAGATACGGGTAAGGTGATCCTGGCATTAGATCAAGCCGGAGTAGATCTTATTGAAATAGGCATGCCTTATTCCGATCCATTGGCCGACGGTCCTACCATCCAACAATCGGGGATGAAAGCGCTGGAAAACGGAATGACCCTACCGCTGCTCTTTGAACAACTGTCCAGTATCCGGGAGCAAACGCATGTTCCATTGATCCTGATGGGGTATTTTAATCAGGTGATGCAGTATGGCGAAGAAGCTTTTTTTCGAAAATGTGCATCCGTGGGAGTTGATGGCTTGATTTTACCCGATCTGCCCCTGTTTGAATATCAAACCCTGTACCGCCCACTCGTAGAAGAACTAGGCCTTGGGTTTAGCTTTTTGATTACGCCTCAAACCTCAGAAAAGCGTATTCGGGAGGTGGACGAAGCTACCCGAGGATTCATTTACATGGTTTCCAATGCTAGCATAACTGGAGCCAAGAAAGAAATTTCCGACCGGCAAATAGCCTATTTTGAACGTATTCAGGCAATGGAATTGCAGCAACCGCGCTTGATCGGATTTGGAATTTCCAATCATGAAACCTTTTCCACAGCCTGCAAATATGCCCGAGGCGCCATCATAGGTAGTGCCTTCATTCGAATGCTGGAAGCGGATGAATTGGAAGGGATAACTCCTTTTATCCAAGGAATACGTGGCCCGGTGGAGGTCGTGGGGAAAGAAGAATGAAGGAATGTGGAGGGTCTTTATAGTCTGGCAAAAAGCTTTGGCTGGAAAATAGGAGGGCAGGGATAAAGTGGCTTTACTATTTTGACAGTGACATCAACATATCGTGAAATCTCGACATCAATAATATGATCATCCAACTTGCACCCACCATCCAACCCGATCAGCTAGAGGCAGTTCAGGAAGCTCTTGCCAGGATCAAGTACAAATCAAATCGGGTGACTACCCAATATTCTGATTATCTGGTTTGCGTAGGCAAGCAAGATTTTGATATCCGGGCATTGGGGATCTTACCTGGAGTCAGAGATATCCATCGGGTTAGTGATGCCTACAAACTGGTAAGCCGGAAATGGAGGGTGGAGGACACCCTAATTGACCTTGGGGACGGCCAACAAATTGGTACCGGCCACTTTGGTATTATGGCAGGGCCCTGTTCCATAGAGCATGAAGAACAGGTGGATAAAACAATAGCACATTTGGTCAAGCAGGGGGTCAAAATTATGCGCGGGGGAGTTTACAAGCCTCGTTCGTCGCCCTATTCCTTTCGGGGCCTCGGTATGGATGGCTTAAAAATGTGGCATGAGAAAGCAAAGGAAGCTGGTATCAAGATCATTACCGAGGTCATGATGCTGGAGCAGATAGAACCCATGTATGACTTCATCGATATATTTCAGGTAGGGGCTCGCAATGCGCAAAACTTCAATTTGTTGGATGCGCTTGGAGAAGTGGACAAGCCCGTTTTGCTCAAACGAGGCATCAGTGGCTCGCTGGATGAACTCCTTCAAGCTGCCGAATACATTTTCAGCAATGGCAATGAACGGATCATGCTCTGCGAGAGAGGTATTCGAACTTATGAAAAAGCCTACCGCAACACTTTCGATATTAATGCAATTGCTGTATTGAAAGAGAAAACGCATTTACCGGTTATTGCGGACCCTTCGCATGGTATCGGAGTTCGGCGGTTTGTGCCGAAAATCGCTTTGGCGGCTGTGATGGCTGGTGCGGACGGATTGTTGCTCGAGGTGCATGAAACCCCTGAGACAGCGTTTTCGGATGGTCAGCAAACACTAAGTTTCCAAGAAGCTGAAAAGTTGTACAAGGGCATCCGGGAAATGATGTTTTTGCGAGATCAGGTTGGTTGAAACAGATCCGCTTTTCCCTATTTTCTTATTCATAAAACCGTGCTTACTCAATAGCTGTAGGTATTACTACGCATTAACAACAACTGTCAAGTGAAAGCCTGACATTGCTCATTCCATGTGGGGAGGTGATTATGTACCTTAATTCCAGATTCACCAAACCTCCTTTCCGCATGAAGAGCAGGATGATCTCTATCCTATTTTTCCTATTACTTCTGGGAGCATGTACCGACGAGAATTTGATTCATACCCTTACTGTCACTAACGGAACCGGCACTGGTACTTATCAGGCAGGTGAGGACATTACGATTACCGCCAATCCGCCTGTTGGAGCGTTCGAAGTATTTAGCACCTGGACGGGTGACACTCAGTTCTTGAATAACCCGGATACCAGCCCGGCAACAGTCACTATGCCGCTCCAGGATGTGCTGCTAGAGGCGACTTACACCACTTTGCCCAAATTTAATCTGACCGTAGTTTCCGGTCAGGGAGGTGGGCAATATTTTGAAGGGGAGGTAATTACGATTACAGCAGATACCGCTCCATCTGCAGAGCAGGTCTTTTCGGAATGGATCGGTGACATTAATAATATTTCCGAAGTAAAAGCGCCCATTACCGATGTTACCATGCCCGCTCAGGACATTTCGGTTGAGGCCGTTTATGTGAATTTACCCAAGTATATCTTAGAAGTAATGCAGGGGATCGGGAGCGGCTCCTATCTCGAAGGTGCCCGGATTCAGATCTCGGCTACTGCTCCTGGAGACAATTTTGATTTTACAGGCTGGGTAGGAGATACGATGCATCTGGATGATGCCGGTAGTTCATCCACCGTGGTGACCATGCCTTCGGAGGCAGTTTCGGTTCAGGCTCAGTTTGAGGAGCAACAGGCTATGCTGATCAGCTTTGACGGTGAGATCCTTCCGTTATTCAAAAGACGATGTGTGGATGGTGGTTGCCACACCATTTTTCACTCACTTCCATTGAACAGCCATGAAGATATCAAGAATAATATTTCTAGTATTCGAGAAGAGACCGGACCCTCCGGAACCATGCCTTATTTCACGAAAGCCGAGATCGATTTATTCGAGGAGTGGATTAGCCAAGGGGCTTTAAACAATTGATATTATGCGATTTATATCTCTTATTATCGTATTAAGCCTGCCGATGTATTGGTCAAATGCACCCATTGGCACACCAACACAGAAGGTAGAGGGACCCATCCGTCTGGAAATAGAAGGCATATCCTTTTCCAAGGATGTGCTTCCTTTTTTTCAGACCAAATGCAACTTCGGCGAGTGCCATGGAAAAACAGGCAAGGCATTTCCCAAGTATCGAACCTACTCCATGATCAAAGCCAAGGCCAAGAAGGTGGTTAAACGGTTAAAAGATGATAAAAATCCAATGCCGCCGGAGGATGCCGGAGTTACAGTTACCAAGGAGGAAATTGCCATGCTGGAGGCCTGGATTGAGGCTGGTTATCCTAAAAATTAGACGAATACCAACACATGAAACGAATATCCATTTTGCTCTGTCTGGCTCTAGGCTTAGGGACTATTTCCACTTTGGCTCAGGAGGTGGAGGACGAAGGTCCCATCTTTGTTGAAGAAACCTTTAGAACCTTCAGGTTGGTGTATGGACATAGTACCGAGACCTTGTGGAAGAACAATCTCATGTTTGTAATTTCTCACCGTTTTGGCGGTACCATCAGCGAAGGGTTCGATGAACTGTTTGGCTTGGATGGATCAGCCAATATTCGTCTTGGGCTCGGATACGGCATAACCGAAAACCTGACTATTGGCCTGGGACGTAGCAGCCAGAACAAGGTGTACGATGGATATGTCAAATATCGGTTTCTTCGTCAACAGGAACAAGGGTGGCCTGTTTCAATGACTGTTTTGGGTTCTGCGGCAATTCGAACTCGTGATTATGCCCCAGATATTCAAGAATTCATTGAGTTTAAGCACCGAGTAAGCTATTTTACCCAGGTTTTAATGGCAAGTCGAGTTTTCCCCTTTTTAAGTGTCCAGATCGAACCCTCTGTAACTCATCGCAATTTCACCACTGAGCAAGGAGAGCCCAATACCATTTTTGCTTTGGGTGGGGGTGTCCGTTTTCGGATTACGGACGGGATTGCTTTGTTGGGCGAATATACGCATCCGTTTATTGCCTCATTTGATACGCCACGACCTCGCCAGAATGTTATCGGTTTTGGGATCGATTTCTCATCTGCCCGGCACTCTTTTCAATTACAGGTTAGTAATACTACCGGGCTCATAGGGCAAGAGTACATCCCCAATACCACCGGGGAGTTTTTTAATGGAGATATACATATTGGGTTTCATATTTCCCGAAAGTTTGGACTCTAGGAAAAGGCCCGTTATCAATAAAATAACAAGCCTTTACCTTTCTGGCTATCCGTCTGAGATGTATTAGGTGTTGGGAGTCAGAATGGAGGCTACTCCTACCCATTGTTGATCCCAATTCCCGTAAGCAGGCAGGTCATTCCGGCTGCTACTGCGGCTGTTCGGGTCTAAATAATGGGTGGTAATTCCCGCAGGCTTTCCAGTGCTGCGACCATGAAACAAATCATAGCTGATAACTTTCCCGTCTTCTGTTATCACGTCCAAAACTACTCCCATATGTTCGATCCCGGTACCTAGGGCGGTTAAGGTCCCGATATCCAGGTTTTCGCCTTTGGTGTAGTTCATACCCTGTTGACCGTAAAACATGATTACGCCAGGACGAATATAATCTCCACGGGCTTCGGCATTTTCTATGAGTACAAAGTCACCATTTTGGTAGTACCAGGCCGCTTCCTCCCGCGTACTGACTTCATTTCCCAGATCTCGAAATTTAGATTCAGGACAAACTTCTGCTACTGAACGGCAGGTACGCAGGAACATGCCAGAGCATTTACTCAAGGGCTCTGAATCATACATAATGTTTTGGGCTTCAATGTCCTTGGCAAACGTGGTCAGGTGAGCTTGCAGGTTGAATTCAGGGTTACTACACAGAGTCGCAACCGCTCCAGCATTTCCTTCATTGGCAGCTGGAGCTACTATAGGTGCTCCATTTCCCCTTGAAGTAGTAGTTTCTTCCGCAGTTGGCTCCGGGTTTTCAAGTGTGGGTGGTTTCGGCTCGTCTTTGCCTTTATCAGCATTGCTGGCAGAGGATGGAGCACATCCGACTACTAGGCACAAAAAAGTGAAGTAAAAAAACGCTTGGATAATTGGTGTTTTCACAATGCAATGAGTTTTAGGTGAGGTGGTAAAAAACAATGAGGCTTAAATTGAAAATAGCTTCTAAATGATCGTAGCAAGGGGGCTTTAATTTTTTCCAACTTAAACAAAAAGCTGAACCAATAGGCTCGGGTTTAAGCGGGTTGACCGGATTAAGCCTATCAGAATTGAAACTGCTGGGGATTTAATTTTTTAAGCTGTTCTTATTTGGCCGAGGATCTGTAGCCTTGGTCTGATATTGGCAAGCCTGGCAACGGATTAGTCTTAACAAAATCTAAATCCTTTGAAGTTTGTGGAAATTTGGTGGAATAATATTTTAACTGAGCTTACTATTTCCTAATTTTGTTTCAGTATAAAATTATGACCACCTTTGAGTACAAACTCAAAGGTTTGATCATTCCCTAACCAAATAACAATTTATGCACTTGGAGAAGACCGTGCTGATCTCCTGCGATGCTGAGTTTTGTGCGTACCGAAGAGGAGGCAGTCTGGGCCCTGGGGCATTACTGACAGCAGCTCGTCAGCAGAATGAGCGACTTCTGTTAGATCTTGAGTTTAGAGCGTTGCACGTTCAAAATTTGGAGTTGCATCGCCCGGTCTCTTCTCCGAATGCAAAGTACATTGAAGCTTTCGTCCCTTTATTTAAAGCCCTGGGCAGTAAGGTTGCAGCGGCTCTGCAAGAGAGGCGTTTCCCCATCTGTCTCACAGGTGATCATTCGCAAGGTGTTGCACTACTGCATGGTGTAAAACAGGTATTTCCTGACAGTCGCTTGGGTGTGGTCTGGATTGATGCCCATGCCGATCTGCATTCTCCTTTTACTACGCCGTCTGGAAACGTACACGGAATGCCTTTGGCTATTGCCCTCGGAGAGGATAACCTGGGCCAACGGCGTAATTCCCCTAATCCAGAAACTATCGAGCTTTGGTCACAATTAAAAGAAGCTTCAGGACCTACTTCCATTATCCGGCCTGAGGATCTGGTTTATATTGGTGTTCGGGATATTGAGGCTGAAGAGGCTTATCTGATTGAAAAATTAGGTATCCAATGCTACGATGTGCAGGAATGCCGGAGTATGGGCATGCAGCAGGTGGTGACCAAAACGCTTAACCAGCTTCGGGATTGCGACTATTTGTTTATCTCTTTTGATGTAGACAGCATGGACCCGGATAAGGTATCCGATGGGACGGGCACTCCGGTGCCTGGTGGCTTTTTAGAGGATGAAAGCACCCGGCTATTAGATGGCTTGATGACAGATGAGCGCGTGTTGGGGCTAGAGATAACAGAGATAAATCCGACTCTGGATACTGGAGGGAATACCATGGCAGAGGCCTGTCTTCGAATTCTGAAACGGTGCTGCTATAATAGTTCCACCAATGCCGAAGTCCTCTCCTTGTAAAGGCTGAATGCTTCCTTGGGCACCCTCAAAGACGCTTTTATGAAATCCTTACGCATTCTTGTCGTTATTAGTAGCCTGTTGTTGGGGCACGGTCTTGGTGCACAGTCTAATTTCACTTCTCTTTATCTCGACTTTCTTGAAAAAGAAAGCATACCAGCCCAGATAGACCGGGACGGCGATATCGAGTTTGACCTTTTTGAAAAAACGTTTTACATACTCATTGAACAGGATGATCCGGGATTTTTCAGAATGGTCTTGCCCAATATCTGGCCTATAGAGAACGATAAGGAATATCTGACGGTCCTGAAGGCTTGTAATCAAGCGAATAAAGAAGCTAAAGCCGTTAAAATCTACACGACAAACGACAACGTATGGTTAGCAACGGAGTTGCTGCTCGAAAAACCGGAGCAATTCACTTCCATCTTTTACAGGGCCCTTGATGAAATGGAGCATTGCTTGGAAGTGTTTCTGGACGCTATGTAGCCTAAGGTCCGAATTAGATGTATCGATTGATGGTTTTTAAATATTCGATTAGGCCAAAAGCACAAATGACAAATGACAAATGGCGAATGTCTAGTGTGGAATGGCAAATGTGGAATTTCGAGTGCGGGGTGCGGAGTATGGAATACGGAGTGGCGAGTGGCGAATGGCAGATGGTGCACGTCCCTGATATAGGTTGTCCGTCCACCGGGTACCGTCCACCGTGCGCCGTCCATCGAGGATCGAGCATCCAGGAACGAGCAACAAGGATTACGCCTTTAGGCGTAAGTATCGCGCCCTTGGGCGCTAGCATCCAGTATCAAGTATCGAGCAACAAGCATCCATAGCTGCTCGCCCTTGGGCGTCTGCATCCAACTTCAATCATCAGTAAAATCTCAATTCAAAATACTTTTACCCGGTCATTGTAGCTCTTCCAGCGCCTGTTGCAGATCTGCCTGGATATCTTCCACCGTTTCAATACCGACCGATAGTCTGATTAATCCATCCGTTATGCCGTTCCGTTGGCGGACCTCCGGATCTACGTTAAGGTGTGAGCTGGTAACCGGGTGGAGCACCAATGTATCGACATCACCCAAGGTAGGAGCCAGGGTGCAGAATTGTAGCTTACGCATAAATGCCATTCCGGCTTCCAGCCCTCCTTTTAATTCAAAACTTAGCATTCCCCCGAAGTTTTTCATTTGTCGGGTAGCCAGTTCATGATCCGGGTGGTTGGGGAGGCCTGTGTAATTGACCTGATTGACAGCTGAATGTTGCTCCAGATATCGGGCCAGTTGCAAAGCGTTAGAACTGTGTCGCTCCATTCGGAGTTCCAGAGTCTTTAAGCCATTGTTGATCAGCCAGGCATCCCATGGATTGCAGTTGGTACCTGCCAGTTTGAGTACTTCCCATACCCGGGTTTTCATAAAGTGAACATCTTTCCCAATCAAAATACCGGCAATGGAATTACCATGTCCGTTCAGAAATTTGGTGGTGGAATGGATAATAAAATCAAGACCAAAAGCAAATGGCTGTTGGAGATAGGGGGTGCAAAACGTATTATCAACGGCCGTAAGACAGCCATATCGCTTGGCAACATCGGTCAAAGCCTGCATATCGACACAGGCCAAGGTGGGATTGGCTGGGGTTTCGAAATATAACATCTTGATGGATGGGTCATCGGCAAGTAGTTGTTCTACATTTTCCAGTTGCTTCAGGTCCGTGAATATGGGGGTAATGCCCAAGGGTTTAAGTACTTTGAGAAATAGTTCTGTCGTACCGCCATACAGGTTGCCTTGAGTCAACAGCTTGTCGCCCTGCTTAAGGCAAGCCATCATCAAAGTGGAGATGGCCGACATACCTGAACTAACCAGATATCCTTGCGCCTCCATGTCTAATGCATAGGTCTCCAATCGGGTGATTTTGGAAGCGACCGTATCCTGTGTAGGATTGCCATACCGGCTGTAAACATGTCCGGGTTTTTCCTTTTTGAATACCTGGATTGCTTCGTCAATGGAGTCCAGGACAAACGAAGAAGAAGCTACGATTGGAAGTTGGTGAGGGCGGGTAGAATTATTGCTTTTGGGATCCCGAACGCATAGGGAACCGAAACCATGCTTTTCATGCATAAGTAGTGCTTTACAGATTTTGATTTCCAAAAAACAAAAAAGGTGCCGTTGAATGTTTCAAATGAACGGTTAATTTTAGGATCAGGCATTTTTCTTCCAAATGAAAGAATCAAAGAAAACTACTGCAGAGCAGCAGGAGAATTTGCCCGGAGCAGGAACCCAGACAGACGATTATTACGAAGAACAGATCATCCGGGCCGATGATCGCCAGCGCCCAATCCGGCTGGATAAATTCCTGGTTGACCGGCTGCCCCGAGCCTCCAGGAATCGCATCCAAAATGCGGTACGGTCAGGCTCTATCCGAGTGGATGGAAAGGAGGTTAAGCCGAACTACAAAATAAAACCCGGCGACCAGATACAGGTCATCATGCCCCGACCTCCTGACACCGTTGGTCGGATTAAGCCGCAAAATATTCCACTTCATATTGTGTATGAAGACGACGATCTCCTGATTGTGAATAAGCAAGCAGGCATGGTCGTCCATCCGGGTGTAGGTCATTACGAAGGGACCTTGGTCAATGCCCTGGCGTATTATCTCCGAGATGTTGATTTGCCCCTTATGGATGAATCTCAGCAGGACCGGTTAGGCTTAGTGCATCGCATTGATAAAAACACCTCTGGCTTGTTGGTCGTAGCAAAAACAGATTATGCTATGACTCATTTGGCCAAACAGTTTTTTTATCACACCATAGAGCGTACTTACTGGGCCTTGGTTTGGGGGGAGCCGGATCCACTCGTAGGAACTATTAACAAAAATGTTGGTCGCCACCCCCGTTTTCGTAATGAATTTACCGTTTTTCCAGATGGCGATGATGGTAAATGGGCGGTTACCCACTATAAAGTCCTGGAACCACTTTACTATGTTTCCCTTATTCAATGTAAGCTGGAGACAGGTCGCACTCACCAAATTCGGGTGCACATGCGGTCCGAAGGTCACCCGTTGTTCAGCGATGAAAAGTACGGAGGGACCAAGATTGTGAAAGGGACCGTATTCTCCAAGTATAAAAGCTTTGTTGAAAATACATTCAACATCATGCCCCGACATGCGTTACACGCCAAGTCGCTCGGATTCGTGCATCCCACCACCGGAGAGGAAATGTACTTCGAGTCGGAATTGCCGGATGATTTCCAGCAAGCACTTGATCGCTGGAGAACTTATGTTTCTGCCCGAAAGTCCTCCAAGGGTGGCCTTTCTTAAGTCCTTAGCCTTATTCTATGATTACTATCGCTTTAGCGGATCGATTGAATGCGCTAGCCCAGTTAGGTGACCAGATCTTGATAGGTAATGACTACCTGGACGCTGTTGTCCATCGAACTGCCCATACCAATTCCTGGTTTACCAAAGAAAATCAGTATCAGGCTTTACAAGCCATTGCCCGGGACATGTTGAACAAAGATTTGCTTTTGGAATGGGTAAACCGATACGAAAGCACCTTTGAGCCTACTGCTCAAAAGCAGGTCGGGTTAGTGTTGGCCGGCAATATCCCCTTGGTCGGTTTTCACGATTGGCTTGCTGTGTTTGTGAGTGGCCACCATGCATTGGTCAAATTATCTGATAAGGATGCGTACCTGCTACCAGGCCTATTGCATCTCCTTGGCAAATTGGATGAACGGATTCCAGCTACTACCCAATTTGTGGAGAAGCTATCTGGATTTGATGCCGTCATCGCCACTGGCAGCAACAATTCAGCTCGTTATTTTGAAGCATATTTTGGTAAGTATCCACACATTATTCGTCGGAATAGAAATGCCGTAGGCGTGTTGAGCGGAAAAGAGACGGCTGAGGATTGGGAAGGATTGGCCCAGGATATTTTCCAATTCTTTGGTCTGGGATGCCGGAATGTCAGTAAGCTATATGTTCCGGAAGGCTACACGTTTGAGCCGTTGCTGGAATATTTGCATACTTATAACGCTATTGTCTACCACGAAAAATATAAGAACAATTTTGACTACCAGCTTGCGATGGATTTACTAAACAAGGCGCCACATTTGAACAACGGTTGCCTTATTCTTCATGAAAATGAGCAGCTGGCATCACCGATAGCTACAGTCCATTTCCAATATTATCATGAGCTTAAGGCCGTTGAGCAAGAGTTGGAAAAAAGACAAGATGAAATTCAATGTGTCGTAGCCAGGGAGGGATTACTTGATCAACCAACCTTCCCCTTCGGCAAAGCTCAACACCCAGCTCTTTGGGATTACGCAGATGGAGCTGATACCTTGTCTTTTTTAGAGGCCTTGGATTAGCCCCCAGCCCAGCTTTGATGGTATATTCCATACAGAAAAGGTCACCTCCGACGGAGATGACCTTTTTTATCAAAAACTAAGGAGTGTGACCTAACGGAACACGATTTGTTTGGCGACAATACCTTCCTCAAAGCGGATGTAGGCCACATAATTGCCTGCCGCTAAATTGCCTCGATTAATCTCAGCATAGCTCGTATTGATATTGGCATTGGTCAAGACTAACCGACCCATCATGTCGTAGAGATGGATATGCTTCATGGGGTGGTTCGCGGCGGTGATAAAACGTACAATACCTGGAGAGGGGTTTGGGCTGATTGACAGCTCTACTTCATTGGCATTGAGCACTTCTCGCACATTGGTCACGGCATCCAGGTTGAGTGCGATATAGGCCCTAGGCAAAAAGAAACCCATTACGGTATCGATGTAAATCCGGCCTTTTTCGGGACTGGCATCCGGGTGGCTGGCGCGAGCCGATTGGTCGAATGTTATATTGCCATTTGGATCCGCTAATAAATTGGGAATGGTGTCCCAAACCGAAGGCTCCCACCAGTTCCAGGGATCACCTTCCTGGGGTCCATTTGGATTGAAAGGACGAATAAACGGATAATTACCCGGGCTGAATTCGTGTCCGTCAAAGTCCCCATTTAAGTCGCTGTAGGCGGCTTTGGCACTGGCATCCTTTGCTGCTTGTGTAATGTTGGCCACATAGGGATGCTCCGGAAACATGGTTTCGATTCCTTCGAACACGTCATTTACTCCAATTTCATTGGCACGTGCTGAAATCTCAATCCCGCCTTGCACCTGCACAATTAAATCGCCGGTAGTCGGGACCGTAAGAACGGCATCACCATAAGGAGCGTTCGGGTCTGTTGGCACATGAAACGTTATGACCGGAGGTCTGGCATCTTCATCAAACCAGGAAAGATCACCCAGGGCACCACCTTGATTTACAGTGAGTTGATAGTCTGAGCTAAAGCCCACATGATTGGGTAAACACAGTGTATCTCCAGCGCTCAGCGGTGGGGCATCTTCAGGTACAATCCCCAAACTAGTGCCGAAAATATCTCCATTTATCGATTCGATGATCATAGGAGTAGTAGGATTGTTTCCACCCGTGGGATCAAAGAAGAATTTCCCGGGTGGATTGGTAGTCGTAAGGATTTTATTGTATTCAGTTAAGGTAGAAGTGGCCATGGAGATGTAACCTCCCGTACCCATACCCCATATGGTAATTCGACTGGTATCTACACCATAGGTGTTACCCTCCTCCACTAAGTTGCGCTTAAAGAAGCGGACCGCCGTACGTGCATCTTGAGTACCGCGGTATGCAGCCTGGATCAATTGAAGCGCCCGTTCAGGTTGGGTTGGTGCAGTGGGGTTCCACCCAAGACGATAATCAATGGTAGCTACCACATAACCAGCCTGAGCAAGCCGGGTAGCAATTTCTACTGTAGCAGAGTCACGTTTTGTACCCTGCACGGTCCCATTGGAGGCAATAGGCAAAAAATTTCCGGTTTTCGCGAGGATTACCAAGGGTCTGTTACTCACCGTATCGCCTTCAGGTTGGTAAAAATCCATGACCAAGGGCTCCCTGACCGGGGCGGCAATTTCGGGTACAGCCAAGAATAGTACGGTAAAATTTTCACCATACACCAAGTCTTGGTCAACGGTTACATTCGAAAAAATTTGATCCAGGTATCGTACCTGGCCATAACTCGCCTGAGAAAAAAGCAGGCAGAGTAATAGAGAGAGTAGAGTGTTGAAATGCTTCATAATCTGTTTAATTGTAGTGTTTTACTGATGATGTCGATTATTACTTCTTCCAGTCATAGACCACCGAGGCATAGGCCAGGCGACCGATAGCGGGTCCACCATAGGTCTGGAATTGTCGCTGGTCCAATACGTTGGATGCTCCTACCTTGAAAGTGGTATTGATGCGGGAAACCCGAACATTGACCTGAGCATCCAATAAATCGTAAGTAGGTATAAAGCCGGTGAATTGAGGCGAACCTTCAAAAAGGAATCCCTCAATCCATTTGTAATTCACATTAAAGCCGAAGGTAACCCGTGGGGAGCCGATTGGAATATCCCGGCCACTCAGGCCAAGATTAAATTTGTGTTCCGGCGTATTGAAGGCAGGAACCACCGGGTCGTCTGTTTCGGTCACCAATCTGTTCCAGGAATAATTTCCAGAAGCTTGAAAATATCGGGCAAAGTAGTAGCTCAGTCCAATGGAAAACCCTTGGGATTGGACTTGGCTGGTCGAGTTGGCGGCATATCGGAATACCTGGACCTTTCTTGGTCGCCCGAAATCATCTGTTTCTACGTCGGCACCAATGAAGAAGCCGAGAAAATCTGTATACCAGTTGTAGTAAAATCCGGCGTCTACGTAAAGTTTCTGAAACAGCGTTGTACGGTAGCCAAACTCCAGGGTTCTCACTCTTTCCGGACGTACAGGGTCGATATCCACTTTGCGTTCCAAAATGGCCGGATCATTGGTAGCCAGCCATTCGTTCAAATCATCTAGTAACAGGAAGTCGGTCACCCCATTGAGGTTACCTGCTAATATGGCCGGCCCCACATTCAAAAACAGGTATTGATCTTGCAGGGTTGGATTCCGGATGGCGGAAGAAAAGCTGGCTCGCAAATAGTTGTTTTGGGCGGGCTTCCATACAATAGAAGCGGCAGGAGAAAATAGCCAGTTAAAGTTTTGATTTTTGTCCGCTCGAAGCGTGAATTGGAGGTTTAGTTTTTCGTCAAAGACACTTTTGGAAATGCCCCCATAGAGCCCAAATTCGAAATTGGTAATTCGATCAAAGGTGTCCCGAAAAATGGAGCCTCTGGAATTTGGGGCATATAATCTACCGTTTGCTCCGACCGTAATTTGGTCTGTCCATCCTGGAGTGAATATATATTCACCATGAGCATGGTACAATGCTGAAGTAGTAAAAAAGCGGGTCCCGCCTTCCGTCCTTTCCTTTCCGGTAATCAGGTTGAAAAGGCTATCGAAACGGGCGGTGCCTGGTACAAAAAAGTCTTCGCTATTCAATGGATTGTTCTGCATGTTTGCTGCAGCTTCCGTTTCTGCATGCCAGGCAACTACCTGATCGTTATTGTCTGCCAGCCATTGAAGCTGCCCCTCCGTATCAATATCGATGATAACCTCCCCTGTTTCCGGATCCACGGTAAAGGTGGGCACCGGGAAATCTTCATCCGAGATTATTTGTGGGTTGATGTTGCGTACCCAATAATTGAAGTAATCCTGGCTCCATTGCAGGTTGGTTTTGGCCGAATCCAGCATGGCGAGTGCCGTAAAATAAGGATCGTAACTATCCCCTGCATTTTCGTGGGAGGCGTAGGCTCGGATGAAATATTTTCCGCGCTTTCGGAATTCCAATCGATTTTGGTAAAAGCGAATGTTTCTGAGGCTGAAGCGATTATCGCCTTGGTACACAGTGGTTCCGGTACCATAATTGGTGGAGGCTATGAATTCGGGCGATTCGATTCCGACAGACGGCTTGGTCCGGAAATGGAAAGCGGCGTTGGCTTTCAGGTTTCGGGTATCGTAGTCTACTAGGTCGATTTCCTGGTAACCGGTTCGGTAAAATATGTCAAGACCGGGATAAGGCCAGGGGTTTTGTGAACTGATATCGTTACCTGAGAAATACTCGTCACCATAAATGTTTACAGCATCGAACCGGCCTGGATTATCGGCTGTTACCCGGGAGTCTGTGATCGGATCATAATTTTCGGCCTCCCAATCGTTGGCTCTTAGGTATGCAAAATTGATCTTGTAGGCGAAAAATTCGTTGCCTTCTTTATTTTTTACTGCTTGAGCCCATCTGGCAGCACCTTCAAAAAGGGAGCGTTCACCGACTTTGGCCGAAGCACTTAATCCCTGATGCAAGAATGGGTTTTTGGTCTCCATGCTAATTACTCCATTAAAGGCATTCGGCCCATAGAAGGCAGAGCTGGCCCCTTGTACGATGTCTACCTTCAGGACATCCAATTCAGGCGAACCAAGAAAATTACCTAGTGAAAAGTTGAGGCCGGGGGCTTGATTATCGACGCCGTCAATGATTTGCAGGCTTCTTACCGGGCTTGTACTGTTAAAACCTCGTGTGTTGATTACTTTAAATCCTAAACTTGCCGCAGTAAGGTCTACGCCTTTTAATGTCCCGAGCCCATCATAAAAATTATCTGAAGCTGTCTCCTTTATTGCTAGTAAGTCGAGTGATTCTATGGTAAGAGGGGCTGACTTTTGTTTGTCGGAGATGCGTTGGCCGGTCACCTCTACCACGTTGGTTACAATGGCGCTCTCCGTGAGCTCAATTTTTAAGTCTGAAATACTGGCGGATATCTCCATCTCTTTTGGAGAAAATCCGGTATAGGAAACTACAACGACAAAGGGTAGCGCTAGGTCGGTATTCAATACAAACTTACCATCGAAGTCTGTAACCGTGCCTTGAGAAGAGCCCTTTACCAATATACTGGCTCCAATTAATGGCTCTTTGGATCCCTCGTCAACCACCTCGCCGGTGATAGAAGTAGCCTGGCCAAAACAGCAGGAGCAAAAGCCAAATAGGCAAATTATATTTAGAAGTTCCTTGCGAGAAAGAAATTTCATGTTTTGATTGTGTGCTTATCTTGTAAAATGTTCTGAACTGGGTAGTTGGGCGGAAAAATAGTGAAAATTCGCTATTGGTTAAGCCTTTGTAAAAACAAAATTAAAGCAACTTAAAGGCGATGCCGTCTTTGTCATTTACAAGTCTAAATCTGCTCATACCATAAATAGGCATACACGTGGTCGGCGGCGAATTCAATCTACAATGCTCAATATAGCCGTAGCAAAGCCCAGTAATACGAATCCGGCTTTATACCAATTAAAACGATGTCCTCGACTATCTTCAGACTCAAAAAGAATGGTGGTAGCTATGTGTAAAAAGGAACCTGCAACCAGGGCTAATAGAGGTGGATAATATTCCCTTAGCCCGGCTAGCCCGGTTCCTAACCAGGAACCCAGCGGAGACATGGTAGAAAAGATAAACAAGCAAAGGACCACGACGGAAGGTTTTACACGAGACTGGATCAGGAGTATAGCCAAAGCAAAGGCGGCGGGAAATTTGTGTAAAACTATACCCCAGAATAGAGAAGCCCCATTCTCTGCCAAATGAGCTTCTGCAAGAGTAGGGAAAATGGTTAGAGGAAGTCCCTCCATAAAGGCATGAATGCAAAGCCCAAGCATCACCTGAATTACCTGCCAGGGGCGTTTTCGGCTGTATTCAATCGCATGTATATGACCGTGCTCAATTCCTCTGGAAAGTGGTTCCAACAGCAATTGCACAATAAAACCAGCCAATATCCACAAACCAATCTGAGGTCCGCCAACCGTAAACAGGATGGGCAAAAGGAGTAAAAAGACAATGCCTAATAAGTAAGCTCCCGAGAACGAAAGTGCAAAGCCCAACAGGCCATCATCTCTTCGTTTAAGGAGAAATGCCAGGGCACCTCCGACCAGCACAGAAGCAAATAAAATGAGATATTCCCAGGTCGTCATATCAGGCCTCGATCCGGTATTTTGGGGGTATTATTCGGTACAACCAAGTAAAAGTAATCCCAATAAGCAGACCTAACAGAGTTCCGCCCAAAACATCAAAAGGATAGTGGACGCCAACATAAACCTGGCCAAATGCAATGGAAGCCGCCCACAACCAAAGCAAGAGTTTTCCCCAACGCCCTAAAAACGGTAAGGTGAAAACCCAAAAGGATGCCAATGCAAAATGGTTCGTAGCATGGGAGGAGGTAAAACTTTTGCCAACGCCGCAGCGATCTACCTTCAGACTTACCGTACTCTTGAATCCGGGTTCATTACAAGGTCTCTCCCGGGCAACAGCCGGTTTTACGACCTTGCTGCTCATGGTATCGGCCAACCCTACCACAGCGACTACCACAAGAATATAAAGAAAGCCATTGAGCCGATACCGGACCAACAAAAACAGCACCAACGCCAAATAAAGTGGGATCCAGGTCCTCTTTTCCCTCCAAAAAGGCATAATCCCATCTAGGAAGGCATTTTGGAGACCATGATTAATCCAGTCGAAAATTTGTTGATCCAGTTGAATAAGTTCGGTCATACCTTACTTTTCGGCCAACAGGATCAAGCGAGGACTTTCTTCCTGTTTGTAGGCATTGAGATGATAATCTCCAAAAGTAGATACAATTTTCAGGTTGGCTTGATCGAATAACCGTTGAAAATCTTCTAGGGCATACAATCGAACCCGTTCGCGGAAAACATAAGGCGTACCATCCACTTCGAAATGAATGTCTTTGAAGATGAATCCCGCCTCTATATACTTTAAGAGGGAAAACTCAATTCCTGATCGGACCTTTACTTCCTCTCCTAGCAGATGCCGAGTTACATAAAAACTGTTAAAAAAGTCCAACACAAATTTCCCTTCGGATTCTAAGCCGGTGCAAACATTTTTGAGCACTTTCAGGTCCTCTTTTTCCAGATCGAAGTAGCCAAAACTGGTGAAGAAATTAAAAATGAAATTGAAATAATTAAACCGATACGGGAGCCGCATATCGTGTTGGTAAAAGGATAAATGGGGCCCTTCAAAGGCCCTGGCTTCTTGGATAGATGTAGCCGAAAGGTCGATTCCGGTGACCGAATACCCCTTTTGGGCTAAAAAGCGGGAATACCTCCCTTTGCCACAGGCCAGGTCCAAAATTTTGGCATTTTCAGCCGGCTGGAGGTAGGTCAATAAGGAATTAATAAACTGGTGTGCTTCCGTTTCGTCGTGGTTGCTGTACAGGATGTGATAGTACGGGGAATCAAACCAGGTTCTATACCAGCTTTTGGTCATCGGTGCTGATGGTTGCATGCTTCCCAATTCAGGTTCGGGCCTAAATATAGACTTTGTGGAGGGAGTAGACGTCATTTCTGCCTTCCCTTTCGGAAAATCTCCTCCAACTTGTGCTGGAGAGTGGGTTTTGAGATATTTAGGTTCTAAAATATCGAAATCGTGACCCTAATAAAATCAATCTCCGGAATCCGCGGGACCATCGGCGGATTTCCAGGAAACAACCTGACGCCTATTGATGTAGTAAACTGCACAGCGGCCTACGGCCAATGGTTGTTGCAGCAAGATAAGGGCAAAATAATAGTGGTTGGTCGGGATGCCCGGCCCTCCGGCCCAATGATTCAGCAATTAGCTATGCAAACCCTGGTTGGCCTGGGATTCCAGGTAATCGACCTCGGGCTTAGCACCACCCCAACGGTGGAAATGGCAGTGCCGGCAGAACAAGCCGCAGGAGGGATTATTCTAACGGCTAGCCATAATCCGGTACAATGGAATGCGCTAAAGCTGCTGAACCACAAAGGAGAATTTATCTCCAAATCGGATGGAGAGACATTGCTGGCTTTGTTGAGCGGAGGAGAAATTGAGTTTCCAGGCGTCGAATCCCTCGGAAAAATCATCTCCAAAGAAGCCCATTACCTGGATTATCATATTAAAGCCATTCTGGATTTGGGGCTGGTTCCTACGAAAAAAATACAGGACCGGAAATTTAAGGTAGTTGTTGACCCAGTGAATTCTTCCGGTGCAATAGCTGTTCCGGCTTTGCTAAAAGCGTTGGCTTGCGAAGTAATCCTCATTAATGGAGAGGTCAATGGTCAGTTTGCCCACAACCCTGAGCCGCTTCCGGCGCATTTGCAGGAGTTGGGTCAAGCTGTGGTGACCCATGGCGCCGACCTGGGTGTCGCTGTAGACCCGGATGTGGACCGTTTGGCACTGGTTACGGAAAAGGGAACCTGGTTTGGGGAGGAATATACACTGGTGGCCGTAGCCGACTATGTCATCAGCAGGAAGCCCGGCAGTACGGTTTCCAATCTTTCTTCTACCAGAGCATTGGCGGATGTGGCCAGTCGCTACCATCAATCTTACTTTGCATCTGCAGTTGGCGAGGTCAATGTGGTAGCCAAGATGAAAGCTGTAAACGCAGTTATTGGAGGAGAGGGGAATGGTGGCGTGATCTTACCGGAATTGCATTATGGGAGAGATGCACTGGCTGGAATCGCACTGGTGCTGGCCGCTATGGCAGAAAATGAGGAGACCCTTTCCGAAATGCGAGAACGATTCCCCCACTATGAGATGGTGAAGGATAAGATCAGCCTGACCCCTGAGCTTAATTTGCCGGAATTACTCGATCAATTAGAAGGAAATTATTCCGATCAGAATATTGATCGTACCGACGGGTTGAAGATTAACTTTGCAGACCGCTGGGTGCACATGCGGGGGTCCAATACGGAGCCTATCATTCGAATCTATGCTGAGGCCCCCAGTTCGGAAGAAGCCTTGGAACTTGTTCGGACGATTCGGTCCCAGGTAGACACCCTTGTCGTTTAGCCGAAGAAGATTCATCGCGGGGTTAGGAGAAATGGGGATAATCCTTTTATTTGGAAGGATATCCACAGTAAGCAATGAAAACCATGGATCGAGTTGCTTTAGAGACGACACTGGAAGCTTTTTTCAGGCCCTATCACGATAAGGTCATTGGAGCGGATACCCGGTTTAGGACTACCTTCGGGGACCAACCTTTATTATATGCGGATTGGACTGCCAGTGGTCGGTTGTATCAGCCTATTGAAGATCGATTGTGCAGGGAAATTGCGCCTTTGGTAGGAAATACCCATACCGAGACCACCATTACCGGCCGGAGTATGACCCTGGCATATCACGAGGCAAAAGCGATCATAAAACGGCATGTAAGAGCCTCCCCAAGTGATGTCCTTATTTCCAGTAACTCGGGTATGACCGGAGTGGTGAATAAATTTCAGCGCATTCTGGGCCTGAAAGTCCATGAACGGTTTCGATACCAGGTAAGCCTGCCCGTCACCGAACGGCCCATCATTTTTGTTACCCATATGGAGCACCATTCTAACCAGACTTCCTGGATGGAAACCCTGGCTGAAGTGGTGGTGGTACCTCCTGGAGCCGATGGCCTGGTTGATCTCCATCATTGGAAGACTATATTGAAGCAATATGAAGATCGACCTCAGAAAATTGCAGCCGTTACTTCCTGCTCCAACGTAACGGGCTTAAAGACACCCTACCATCAGATTGCGTCCTTGATGCATCAGCACGGAGGGCTTTGCTTTGTCGATTTTGCTTGCTCAGCGCCATATATAGACATCGATATGCGGCCAGAGGATCCGTTGGAGCATTTGGATGCGATTTATTTTTCTCCCCACAAGTTTCTGGGCGGTCCCGGTTCGTCGGGGGTATTGGTGTTCGATTCTCAATTGTACAAAAACCGGGTGCCTGACAATCCCGGCGGAGGGACGGTGGACTGGACCAATCCATGGGGGGAACATAAGTACATTGATGAAATTGAAGCACGTGAGGATGGAGGCACTCCTGCTTTTCTCCAAACCATTCGGGTAGCCTTGGCTATTCAACTCAAAGAAGAAATGGGAGTTGACCGAATACTGGCCAGAGAGAAAGAACTATTAGCCCGCGTTTGGAATCGGTTTGACCGGCTTCCCCGGTTGCACATTTTGGCTGGGAAGCATCGAGATCGACTGGGCGTAATTTCCTTCTATATTGAAGGGATGCATTATAATTTGGGCGTGAAGCTCTTAAATGATCGGTTTGGCATTCAAGTGCGGGGCGGATGCTCGTGCGCAGGAACATACGGTCATTACTTGTTAAATGTAGATCCTACCTATTCGAAAACGATCACGGATAAAATCGACGTGGGGGATTTGTCCGAAAAACCGGGGTGGCTGCGCATGTCTATTCATCCGATTATGACCGATCTCGAACTAGATGCCATCCTGGATGGCATTGAAGCACTCCACGACCACCATGAAGCATGGGCTTGTGATTATGAGTATCACGGCCGGATCAATGAATTTTCCTGCAAACTAAATGGGCCGGACGAAAAGGAGTTGGTGGAAGGCTGGTTTTCTCGTCCGTTGGCCTAATGTGCTGGAGTTGAATTTTGTTGTTTAAGGGGGTTGCGAATTGGGGAGGTTTCCCAACTTTTTAGGGGGTTTTTATTGTTCCTTTTCTAAACGTTCACGGCATGCGCATTTTTCTGGACTATGCAGCTACTACACCCATTGATCAGGAGGTTAAGTCGGTTATGGTAGAGGCAATGGATCGGTATCCCGGTAATCCTTCTTCCATCCACCGGGAAGGCAGGGAAGCGCGCTCTGCTATTGAAGAAGCCCGGAAAACGGTAGCCAGAAATATCGGTGCCTCCATCGGAGAGGTATTCTTCACCTCTGGTGGAACCGAATCGAGTAATATGGCCCTCAAAGGGTGCGTGCAAGATTTAGGTGTCCAACGAATTATCAGCTCTCCCATTGAGCACCATTGTGTGTTGCATTCCCTGGATCGTTTGGAAAAGGAGGGCACTACAATTATCTATCTGAAGGTTGACCGCCAGGGATATCCGGATTTAGAACAACTTGAAAGCCTGCTTTCGGGATCGGACCAAAAAACATTGGTCTCCTTGATGCATGCCAACAACGAGATTGGAACTTTGATCGATCTGGAAAAAATTGGTTCCCTGTGTCGGGAATATGGCGCTCTCTTTCATTCGGATACCGTACAGACTGTCGGTACGTATCCTATCAATGTCACCGATTTACCTATCGATTTTATTACCGGCTCGGCGCACAAATTTTTTGGCCCCAAAGGAGTCGGATTTATTTACATCCATAACGAGGTGCAATTAAAGCCCTTCATTGACGGTGGTGCCCAGGAACGCAATATGCGCGCGGGCACTGAGAATACGTATGGGATATTGGGCATGGCTAAAGCCCTGGAACTAGCCTTGGCTCAACAAGAAGCGCGTAAGAAGCACATTACAGACCTGAAAGCTTACCTGAAGACTATGCTCGACGCGGCTTTTCCAGGGGTGGAATACGTAGGAGATTGGGAGCATGGGCACTACAAATTGTTGAATGTGTCGTTTCCTCCTTCGCCCAAAGCCGAACTTTTACTGCTCAATTTGGATATGGCGGGTATCAGCGTTTCCGGGGGTAGCGCCTGTAGTTCCGGGGCGGATGCCGGATCTCATGTGTTGCAGCAGCTGTTAGGAGCGGAGAATACCCGTACTTCCATTCGGATCTCCCTGTCCCATTTGAATACCAGAGCAGAAATGGAAGTTTTGGTTGAAAAGTTGAAGGCTATTTTAGGTGTACCGGCTGGCGTTTGATAGGAGGTCCTTGGTAAGGGTTAAATCACCTGGAAAATAGTTATGTCTTGATGCCAGACTCTCTACCCTAATATTCCCATTTATCAAGAGAGCAGGGGCAGCATACTATCGGATCAAGGTGACTTCTCCAGATTGGAGCACTTGATTACGTATTACAGAGCGCGATTCTATTTCCAGCTCTAATTCAAGTACCCATGTATACGTTCCAGGAGATGCCGGTTTATTCCGAAAAGTTCCATCCCACGACTGCTTGGTGTCCATGGTTTGGAATACAGGGGCACCCCACCTGTCATAGACCTTAAACCGATAGGAGCGTATTGGCCAAGGGCTATCGATAAAGGGTTGGAAGCGGTCGTTTTGCCCATCTTGGTTGGGTGAAAAAGCGGTCGGGGTATAGACCTGAGTTTGGCAGGAAATGGATTCTGCTTCGATTGTAAGTGGGAAGTTGAAACAAGTGGTTGCCACTTCAATTTCATATTGTCCAGGCGTAATGATCCGTACGGAATCTGTATTTCCATCTGGCCAGACAAAATCAGCATCAGCCATCAAGGTGCTATCTCCCAGAAAAGGGCGAAGATTAATCGGGGTAGCAGGTAGATCGTTGCACAAGAAAACGGGTTGAACGATTTCTTTTGGCATTTCAGGTGAAAAGGTAACCGGTTGGCAGTCATCTCCAACAGACACTTCAAGCGAAATAGGGATCGACATGCAGGGTAATTCCATGGTGACATCATAAGTGCCTGGTGACCTTAGAACCCTTCGCACGTCGGTGCACCCATCTTCCCAAGTGAAAGTAGCTCGGTCCCGAAGAAAGGAATTGACATACCAGCGAAGATCTACCCAACCACCTTCTTCGCAAATCGTAGTCGAAGTATCAATTCTGGTGGGTATTTCATATAGATTAATGTCATCCAGGCTGTGTCCAAAAACAAATATGGTTCCACCGGAACTGTCTTGAAAACAGTTGTGTGAATCACCAAATCGAAAGTTATTCCCTGAAATCGCCATATGGCGTTCGCCTCCTTTGGCAAAAAAGCAATCAGAAAATACATACCATTCCCGCTCTTCAAAGGTTTCCTCCAGTGCGGATTGGTCAACTAAAACCAAGTCTGCATTTGAAGTAATCTCCAAAGGAATGGCTAAAACATTTCGCTCCAATTGGATTGAAATTGGTTCCTCTCCGAAGTGGACCTCCATAAAACGATCTGGAGGAGGATTGCAGGTTTGTGGTGGTTGGTCCGCAGTATTGGACACCGGGATATGAAAAGCGGCCATTTCAAAAAAATAGCCAACACCTGCTTTCAACGGCTCTAGTAATTCTACACCTACACCCTCTGAAACTACAAATCCATTGGTGGTAAATGCGGCTTCCAAGATTATAAACCCGTCTCCCTTAAAAGGCGCAAAGGTGACATCAAAGACGGAAACTGCATCCAGTATTTCGTCATCGATTGGACAATCCGAGTGTAACCAATAGGCATCCGAGTTGATGGCATACCAGGAATCACTGGTCTCAAAGCTATTTAGGTAATTCTCCGGGCAGTCTACTTGCTCAAAACCAGGGTTTGGAATCAGATTTTGCCCCTTGAGGTCAACATACCCTAGTAGCAACAGAAGTAACAATATTGGATTTGGTGGTAAGGTCATCTTATCCCGGATGTTTAACCATAACCGGTACAAGATAAGTAGAATGTCCTTCAATTTGGTGGTGAATAGTAGTAGTTGGTAGGAAATCCCTCCCCAAACAAGCAGGTAGGGATTTCCAGTACAACCTAGTTCTTCAATTCCACCTTACCTTCCAAGTCTAGCAGGAATGCGTATTCCATGGCAGTTTCCCGATATCGTTGGAATCTGCCAGAGGCTCCACCGTGTCCGGCATCCATATTGGTATACAGCAGTAAAGGTGTATTACCGGTCTTCATTTCCCGCATTTTGGCAACCCATTTTGCGGGTTCCCAATATTGAACCTGGCTATCATGCAATCCCGTGGTGACTAAAAGCGCCGGATAATCCTTAGCTCCAATGTTGTCGTAGGGAGAGTACGACTTGATGTATTCGTAGTAAGTAGCATCATTCGGATTGCCCCATTCGTCGTATTCGAAGGTCGTCAACGGGATGCTTTCATCCAGCATGGTAGTTACTACATCTACGAACGGGACCCCGGCAACTACTCCATTCCAAAGATCGGGCCGCATATTGATTATCGCACCCATGAGCAAGCCCCCCGCGCTACCCCCCATGGCATACAGGTGGTCGGGAGCGGTATATTTTTCGTTGACCAGGTGCTCCCCACAATCAATGAAATCAGTAAATGTGTTCTTTTTATTCAATAGTTTTCCATCCTCATACCACTGGCGCCCCATTTCTTCGCCACCACGGATGTGAGCAATGGCATAGGCAAAGCCTCGATCCAATAAACTCAAACGCACGGAGCTGAAATAGGGATCCATACTAGCGCCATAGGAGCCATAGCCATATAACAACAAGGGTTGTTTTCCATCCTTCTTGAATCCTTTCCGATACACAATGCTGATCGGCACTTGCTTGCCATCCCGAGCTGTGGCCATCATGCGCTCGCTCTGGTAGTTGGCAGGGTCAAAATTGGGATCGACTACTTCTTGTTGTTTGAGTTGGGTGAACTCCTTGGTTTGCATATGGTAGTCGTAGGTGGTGCTTGGAGTCGTCAGTGAAGTGAATCCAATGCGGAGCAAGTCGGTCTCAAACTGGGGATTCACGGACGTGTAGGCGAGATAAGCATCTTCACCAAAATCGATGTAGTGTTCTTTTCCTTCCCAAGGCCGAATGCGAAGCTGCGTGATGCCTGCTTTGCGTTCGGATAAAACCAGATAATCCTTGAAGATATCCATTCCTTCCAGTAGTACATCTTCGCGATGCGGGATCACCTCCTCCCAATTCTCTTTGCTGGTAGCCTTTTCAGAAGTGGCCATCAGGCGGAAGTTCTGGGCATCGAGGTTGGTTCGGATGTAGAACTTATCGCCGTAGTGAGCGATGCTATGCTCCAGATTTCGTTCGCGAGGCTGAAATAGCCGGAAGGTTCCCGTTGGATTGTCCGCCTCCAAAATTTGGTATTCATTCGAAAGGGTTTGGGAACTCCCAATGATCAGGTATTTGTCGGATTTGGTGCGATAGACATAGCAGGAAAAGGTCTCATCGTCTTCGGTAAAGATTTCCACGTCTTCCGAAGCCGGGGTACCGATCTTGTGGCGCATGATTCGGTAGGAGCGGAGCGTGTTCACATCTTTCAGGGTGTAGAAAAAATGCTGGTTGTCAGCTGCCCAGGCTACCCAACCGGAAGTGTTGGGAATTTGATCCTCGAGCATTTCGCCGGTTTCCAGGTTTTTTACTTTGATGGTATACAAGCGGCGGCTCAAAGTATCTTCCGAATACGCCATCCATTTGTTGTCCAGACTGATTGCTCGGCCCCCTACATTATAATACTCATAGGACTCTGCCAGTACATTCGCATCCAACAAAAGCTCCTCTTCTGCGTCAAGGCTTCCCTGTTTACGGGAGAAGATAGGGTATTCCTTATTTTCTTCGTATCGGGTGATGTAATAGTATCCGTTATCCAGATACGGTACGGATTGGTCATCTTGCTTAATGCGGCCAATGATCTCATTGTACAAGTCCTCCTGAAAGTCCTTGGTGTGTCCGAGGACTTGATCCAGGTACTCATTTTCTGCGGTCAGGTAGCTGATCACCTGCGGGTCTTCTCTCTGGTTGAGCCAGTAGTAATTATCTATCCGGGTATCTCCATGGATAGTCAGTTCTTTTGGCTTTTTCTCTGCTTGGGGGGCAGTGATATCCATTTTTTCAAATGTGGTCATAAGGTTGTCTGCTGAAGGTTCGGGCTGGCAGGCACAGATTGCCAGGCAAACGAAAAGAAAGGTGATTTCGGGTATACGCATATGCATTGTTTGGTTGATCAGAATTCTAATATACTAAAGTTGGAAATAGGAATCCCGACTTACTAATAGTTTGGTTTAAGCTGGAAAATAGAAATACTGCCCATCCACCTGGGTTTCAAAATCCATGATATTGGGCCAAAGCGGTTCTGCTAACTCGGCTTCCCAGGCTTCCAATAAGGGAGTGAGTTCTTCTACAATTTCCGGATACTGATCGTACAGGTTCTGTTTTTCTTCAATGTCCTTTTCCAAGTCGAAGAGGAGATAGTATCCCCGGGATTCGTCCAGGATCATTTTCCACTTCCCTTTTCGAATGGCGCTGCTCGGCCCTGCTTTCCAAAATAAGACTTGATGTGGCGGGGAGCTGATTTCTCCATTTAAAAAAGGGATCAGGTCTTTCCCATCGAACTTGCGATCTGCCGGAAGTGGAGTCTGGCTTGCTTGCACAGCAGTTCCGAAGAAATCCATCAGGGTGACCGGATGGGCAAACTGGGTCCCGGCAGGTATATGATCTGTCCAGCGCATAACAAACGGCACCCGGATTCCTCCTTCAAAATGGCTCATTTTTCCGCCTGCTAGAGGTGCGTTGTCGGTGGCCTGGGTATAGGTAGCACCACCGTTGTCGCTCGCGAAGCAGATCAGTGTATTTTTGCTCAAGCCCAGGCTATCTATTTTAGCCATTACGTTTCCGATCGCATCGTCCATTTGTTTAATCATGGCATAGTATACCCGCTTGTTTCGGTCCTGGATATGAGAAAATTGATCGAAATAGGTCTTTGTAGCCTGAAAAGGGGTATGCGGGGCACTAAAAGGCAGATAAAGGAAAAAAGGTTGGTCTTTATTGGCCTCTATAAAGGCGATAGCTTCATCCGCCAGCGCATCGGTCAGGTACCGCTCTTCCTGAATTTCTTGCTCATCACGTCGGATCGCACACAATCCATTGCGTTCTTTCCCCCAGATGTAGTCATTGGAAAAATCGTTGTGTTGCTGGTTGACTACAAAGGTGGCATTGGTATCGGCAAACAAGGTAAAGGCTTCATAAAAGCCATACATGTGGCCAAATCCTCGCTTGGTAGGTTGTAGGGTTTCATGGTGCCCCAAGTGCCATTTCCCAATCGACGCAGTTGCATAACCATTGGCTTGCAAAAGTTCCCCCAGGGTGAATTCTTCAACCGGAAGGCCTTGCCGCATCATAGCTTCCCGGGTGGGATATTCCATATTTGCGTTGACTTTCCAGTGGTCGGTATCGATCAGATACTTGAAGGCATAGTATTGTAAACGATTGGCAGGGTATTGATTTTGAGGCTGCATCTCATAACCAAATCGTTGCTGGTACCTGCCTGTTAAAGTCCCTGCGCGAGATGGACTACAGATAGCTGAGGTTGCATAGCCATTGCTGAAGGTTGCTCCTTGTTCTGCTAACAGGTCGATGTAGGTGGTTTCCAGATGGGGACTCCCGTAGAGTGATATATCCGTCCAGCCCAGGTCGTCGGCTGTGATGATGATAATATTGGGTTTTTCGGAGGCGGGGATGGAATCAGCTTGACGACGGATCTGTTCCAGATGCGCCTCTTTCTGCTGTAAAGCCTGTTGATTGACGGAAATATCAAATCGCTTGGAAGTCATGGGCAGCAGAAGGAAAATTCCACCTGCAACAAAGGAGAATACCAAAACTGCATTCCGTGGGCGTATTATCTTTCGGATCATCGGCAGGATGGACTTTTATCGTGCACTGAAGTTCAATGGGTTCTTGAAAAACAAAGCCCGAAAGTAAATACAATTTGCGCTTTCTTCCTCGAACATTGGGCTCCAATTTGTCGCCTGGATTTGCTTATCGAAGCCGTACACTCCCATTATTGCCATTTATGCTTGCAAAACGGACCGAACCGTAAAAGTCATACCATTCGACTTACTTTTGTTCTTATGCGCGTAAATACCTCTTATCGACAAATCCTTTCGATATCCACACCCATCATGTTGGGGAGCGCAGCTCAGAATGTGATTGCACTGAGCGATGGGGTATTTCTGTATCATTTAAGTGAAGAGGATTTTGCCTCCATTGGATTTGTAGGGGTTTTTTATCTGGTTGTAGCTGCTATTGGCTATGGGTTTTCCAGAGGGGGGCAGATCATGATTGCCCGAAGAATGGGGGAGGGGAGGCCAAATGAAGTTGGACGGACCTTTTATGCCATGGTGTACTTCGAATTGGCCCTGGCGTTGGTTCTATTTGGGTTTATGCAGTTTGGCTGTGACCCTGTTTTCAATTGGATGGTCAACTCGGAGGTCATCTATTCCAAGAGCCTCGAATACTTGAAATACAGGTCGTGGGGTGTTTTCTTTAGTTACACCGGGGTGGCCATTATTGCATTGTATACGGGGGTAGCCCGTACAGCTTTCATCATTGTAGACACCTTCATATTGGCATTTGTCAATATCTTTTTAAACTACGGGCTAATATTTGGGAAATGGGGGCTACCTGCCATGGGTATCGGAGGGGCCGGTTTGGCCAGCACCCTGGCAGAGGTCGTCGCTTTTGTGGTTTTTGTGCTTTACATCTTACAAAATAAACGTTCCCGGCAGTACCAACTCTTTACCCTACCCAAAATTGATTTCCACCATATTCGACAACAGTTTGTGTTATCGGCACCCATTGTAGCCCAAGCTATTGTAGGCTTGGGCAGCTGGTGGGTCTTTTTTGCTTTTATAGAAAATCTGGGTGAACGCGAATTGGCCATTTCTAACCTGGTGCGGATGGTCTATCTCATGCTGTCTATCCCGACCTGGGGTTTTTCTTCGGGCGTAAATACGTTGGTCAGCAACCTGATTGGGCAACGAAAACGAATGGCCGTAGTACCCATCATTCGAAAAACAGCCGGACTTTCCTGGTTGGTAACTCTGTTAATCGCCCTTCCGGTAGCCTTTTTTCCCCATCAATTATTGTATCCCTTGTTTGGAAGTCAGGATATGTCTCTGGTTACAGATGCACAACCCATCCTGTATATTTTACTCGGCATTTTGACTGGATTTGCATTTGGAGGGGTCTTCTTTAATGGTTTGGCAGGAACAGGAGCCACCTTGTATGGTCTTGGAATTCAAACCTTCGGTGCATTCCTGTATTTGTTGTACATCTACATTGTGGTCACGTATACGCAAGGAGGCCTGCCCTGGGCCTGGGGAGCCGAAATCCTATACTGGGCTTATATTTTAGGGATCACCAATTGGTACCTGCATACCAATCAGTGGTATGGAGTAGAGGTTTAGATTTTTTTAGACAGTAGAGATCCGGTTATTGGACCTTTAGAAAAAGAGTCTATTCTATTTGCCTTCTCTCTCTTACAGGCAATCAACTTAATTGCTCTACTGCGCTTTTCAATCTGGAAATAGCCGCTCTTAAATGTTCCTCCGAAGCAGCATAGGACAACCTGAAGCAATGTGGAGCTCCAAATGCATCACCGGTAACTACAGCTACATGTGCATGGTGCAGTAAGTATTCACAGAAATCTGATGCGTTTTTGATCTGTTCATCTCCATGGCTTTTGCCGAATAAAGCACTAATATCCGGAAAGACATAGAAGGCACCCTGGGGGCAGTTCACCTGTAGGCCAGGAATTTCCTCCAATAAGCTGACAACCAGGTCTCGACGTAGTAGGAATGCCTCTCGCATCTGGTGGGTGGGAGTCATATCTGAAGTAAGGGCACAAGCACCGGCCATTTGACCAAAGGCGGTTGCTCCAGAAGTGACCTGTCCCTGTACTTTAGCACAGGCCTTAGCCAGTTCTTTGGGAGCCCCCATGTAGCCCAATCGCCAACCGGTCATAGCAAATCCCTTGGAAAAACCATTCACTGTGATGGTTCGGTCTTTTACGCTTTCGATGGCACCGATACTTGCATGCTTACCCGTGAAGTTGATGTACTCATAGATCTCATCCGAAACAATGTGGATGGAGGGATAGGGCTCAAGCACCTGAGCGATCGCTTCCAGTTCTTGCTTCAAATAAACTGATCCTGTTGGGTTACAGGGAGAGGAAAATAATACAGCTTTGGTTTTGTCGGTTATGGCCTCTTCTATTTGGTCCGGACGGACTTTGAAATCCTGATCGATTCCAGCTTGCACGAGCACGGGTTTACCGCCCACCATGCGAATGATTTCCGAATAGGACACCCAATAAGGAGCCAGGATAATCACCTCATCTCCTTCATTGAGCAAGGCGAGCATAATATTGGCGATACTCTGTTTGGCACCATTGGATACTACAATTTGATCGGGTGTAAATTCGAGTTGATTATCTCGTGCAAACTTTTGGCAAATCGCTTGTCGCAATTCGAGCAAACCGGGTACTGGGGTGTACTTGGTGTACCCATCGTCCAGTGCTTTCTTGGCAGCTTCTTTAATATGTATAGGCGTATCAAAATCGGGCTCCCCAAGGGAAAGGCTGATCACATCTTTGCCCTCGGCTCTCAAATTGCGAGCCATTTGAGCCATCCGAATCGTGGCGGATTCACTCATCTGCAAAATTCTGTCGGAAAACGGTATCATAAATGAATTGACTAGATGCAGGGCAAATGTAGATTTTTGCTACCATTAAAGACCGGCTATTTTACTACTTTTCCTTTATCGGGCCTGATAGCTGGGTTTCCAGCTTTTATTAGGTGCGATTTTGTGTTTGTATGCTCAAATCAGATTACACAACTCAAAACGAAATTCAACCATGGAAGACCTCAAATTGAAGGAACTCGAACGACAAGTTCAGGAAGCTTATTTGGGTGGCGGCCAGAAGCGCATCGATGCGCAACACGCCAAAAAAAAGCTAACGGCCCGCGAACGCATTCACTTCCTGCTGGACCCGGGTTCTTTTGAGGAGATCGGCACGTTGGTAGCTCATAGGTCCTACGATTTTGGTATGGAAAATCAACGGATTCCGGGTGATGGGGTTATTACTGGTTATGGCACTGTGCACGGCCGGTTGGTGTATGTATTTGCCCAGGATTTTACGGTTTTTGGCGGCTCCTTATCCGAGACCCACGCTGAAAAAATCTGTAAGATCATGGATCTGGCTATGGAAAATGGAGCCCCGCTGATCGGTTTGAATGATTCCGGTGGTGCGCGGATCCAGGAAGGGGTGAAATCGTTGGGCGGATATGCTGATATTTTTTACCGCAATGTGATGGCCTCGGGGGTGATTCCACAGATTTCAGCCATCATGGGGCCTTGTGCGGGAGGTGCTGTTTATTCACCGGCGATGACCGATTTTACGGTGATGGTTGAGGGAACGTCTTACATGTTTGTAACCGGCCCGAATGTGGTGAAAACCGTAACCAACGAAGCTGTGACTGCTGAGGATCTAGGCGGGGCATCGGCACACTCAACGAAATCCGGGGTCACCCATTTGACAGCTACCAATGACCTGGATTGCCTGGCACAGGTAAAACGACTCCTGAGCTACCTTCCCCAGAACTGTGAGGAAAAACCAAAAAATCAAGCAGTAGAATTAGGGGAGGAGGTCCGGCTGGATTTGCGGAATATCGTCCCGGAGAATCCAAATCAGCCTTATGATATCCGGGATGTAATTCAAGGGACGGTGGATACGAACTCTTTTATGGAGATCCATCCGGACTATGCGACCAATATTGTGGTTGGTTTTGCACGGATTGGGGGTAGAAGTATTGGAATTGTGGGTAATCAACCGATGAGCTTGGCAGGGGTGTTGGATGTAGATAGTTCAAAAAAAGGAGCCCGTTTCGTTCGGTTTTGTGATTGTTTCAATATTCCGTTGTTGGTATTGGTCGATGTTCCAGGCTTTCTTCCCGGAACGGACCAGGAGTGGAACGGCATTATTGTAAACGGAGCAAAACTGCTGTATGCCTTTAGCGAGGCAACCGTGCCGAGGGTTACTTTGATTACGCGCAAAGCATATGGTGGAGCTTATGATGTAATGAACTCGAAGCATATTGGCGCGGATATGAACTTTGCCTGGCCTTCAGCCGAAATTGCGGTTATGGGGGCAAAAGGAGCTTCGGAAATCATTTTCCGGAAGGAGATCGCGGCGGCGGAAGATCCGGTAGCCATGTTAGCGGAAAAGGAAAAAGAATATCAGGAAAAGTTTGCCCACCCGTATCGGGCCGCACGCCGGGGATTCATTGATGAGGTCATTGATCCTAAAGATTCGCGGCGCAAACTGATCAAGGCTTTTGCGATGTTGGAGAATAAAGTGCGCCACAACCCCAAGAAAAAACATGGTAATATTCCACTTTAAATTGGAAAGTTCCAGTTCGCAATTGATGTTGGAAAGGCAGTAGCGTGGGGTTTTTTCGTAGATGCTAAAGGATAATCGCATTTTTTTCTGCAAACGAAAATGGGAGACTGAGCCGTTATTTCTGCAAAATCTCCTGTACATGCCTCGTCTAGCCCAAGCCTTATCTCTGGTTTTCTTTGCCTTCTTGTTCGTTGGATCGGTTGACGGTCAAAACCCGAAGGCATACCTGCCGCAGCCCGCCCCGTTTCTGATTGAGGAGCAAGCCGAAATTGACCTTTTTCTGCCTGCTATCCCTGGAACTGCAAATGCCTCCAGGGAAACGCTTGAACAACAAAATATTAAACCTCAAATGATGCCGGTCCGAAGGATACCTGAGGGATCGGCTTCCCTTTGCTATGCTTTGGCTACTTGCCTGGAGTATTACACGAATCTCAATAAAAACTATAAAGTCAATCTGAGTCCGGATTTCATCTGGTTGAACCTGAAAAAGCAACCGGATCAGGTATCTACGGCTGAGGCAATGCAATTTCTGGTAGAAACAGGGACCATATCCGCAGCCATACTGCCCTATGGGTCTACTCAATTGACTAGTGCCTGTTTTGCTACCCCTCGGTTTACAATCGCCAAATATTTATGGATGTTTCGTGAGTTTACCGCAAGCCGACAGAAGGTATACGAGACTCGCAAGGCTCTGATCCGAGGTAATCCGGTCTTGATTCAACTTCGTGCCTCCACCAACCTGGCTTCCTTGGGAGCTGGAAAAATGGTTGAGGCAAAAAGTAAGGGAGATCAAATTTTCCCAATGGTTATCGTTGGGTTTGATGAAAAACGGCAAGCCTTCGAGCTCATGTCCTTTTGGGGGAAGGATTGGGGCAATTCCGGTTATTCCTGGATCAGTTATGACCAATTTGGGAAGTGGGTGGAAAATGGCTTCGTCCTTGTACCTGCCGTTTTATGATTTGGTAGAGGCTTGGTTTGTGATGCTGGATGCTCGAAACTGGATGCTGGATGCTAGCGCCTTAGGGCGCGATGCTATGGATGCTTGTTGCTGGATCCTGGCTGCACGGTGGACGGTACACGGTAGACGGCGCACGATGGACGGACAACCTATATCAGTGACGTACACCATCTGCCATTCGACACTCGCCATTCGCCATTCGACATTTGCCATTCGTCATTCCACATTTGCCAAATGCCATTTTTATCTTCCTATTTTCGGATTATTAATAAATCCTTTAGAACTAAACGGTATGAAAGCCCTTGTACTGAGAGAGAAAGGAGAGCCCCCGTTTTATGGGGATTGGCCAGACCCCGAACCAGGTCCAAATCAGGCAGTGGTGCAACTTAAAGCGGCGGCCATGAACCATCGCGACCTATTTATTACCCAGGGTTTATATCCAGGTATCCAGTATCCGATAATTCTAGGTTCAGATGGAGCTGGTTTGGTAGGCGATCAAGAGGTAGTGATCAACCCGGGATCAGGATGGGGGGACAATCCAAAGGTACAGGCGAAGCAGTTCCAGGTGCTGGGACTTCCAGAGGATGGCACTTTTGCCGAAAAGGTGGTCCAAGGTCGAGATCGACTGCACCCCAAGCCCACCCATTTAAATTGGGTGCAAGCTGCGGCCCTTCCTTTGGGTGGACTGACGGCTTACCGGGCCTTATTTACGCGAGGGCAGCTTCAACCTGGTGAACGTGTCCTTATTCATGGCGTTGGGGGTGGTGTTGCCTTAATTGCTTTACAATTTGCTTTAGCCATTGGGAACCAGGTGTTTGTGACTTCTGGGAGCCAGCAAAAAATCGATCGGTCGCAGGAGATGGGGGCCAAAGGCGGGATATCCTATCGGGAAGAAGGTTGGGCAAAGAAAATTGGAAAAGAAACCGGAGGATTCGACCTCATCCTGGAAAGTGCAGGCGGACCAGGGTTTAATGACTTGATTACGTGCATTGCTCCTGGCGGCCGGATCGTTACCTATGGTGGCACGCTGGGCCAAATTCCAAAATTGTCTCCCCAGAAGGTATTTTGGAAACAGCTATCCATTTTGGGGAGTACCATGGGTACTGATCAGGATTTCAAGGAAATGCTGGAATTCGTAAGCACTCACCAGATTGTGCCGATCGTGGATCAAATTTATCCACTAGCTGAAGGTGTACAGGGCTTCAAGCGAATGGAAGCGGGAGCTCAATTCGGAAAGATTGTATTTGATATCGCATGATCCGAATCGGCTTACTATCAGATACACACAGTTACCTGGATCCTCAATTGTTCTCCTTTTTTGAATCCTGCTCCGAAATTTGGCATGCGGGTGATATTGGCGATCTCACCCTGATGGATGAACTGGAGGCCTTTCGGTCTGTCCGGGCTGTATATGGAAATATTGATGATACGGCTACACGTCAGCGGTTTCCGGAACACCAACGGTTTTCGTTGGAAGGACTCCAAGTCTGGATGACCCACATTGGCGGTTATCCTGGCAAATATCCAAAACGGATAAAGGAAAAGTTGGTAGCGGATCCAGTCGGCCTTTTCATCTGTGGGCATTCGCACATCCTCAAAGTAATGTCGGATAAGCAGCATACCCTGTTGCACATTAATCCCGGCGCGGCCGGAAAGCATGGCTTTCATCAGATCCGAACGGCAGTCCGGTTTTCCATTTCGGAAGCTAGGGTGGCCGACCTGGAGGTTATCGAACTGGGAAAGCGAGCTGCGCTGTCCGGTTAAAAGTGTAAGGTTAAACCAATGGTACTACCATTGAAGGTAAGGCCTTCCAACAGGGGCCTCAATTTTGGATTCTCAGCTGTTTGGGCGATAAAAGCGATTAGGTCAAAGGCGAACAAAAATGCGCCCTGTAGGATTATAGATTGACCAAAGCCTCTTGGCAGGTCGGTATTTTTTTCGGTATTTTTTGAGCGCTCTATTAGAAAGGCTCCACCAAGCATGTATCCAATATCAAGGCCCGCATTAAACAGAAGCAGGTGCTGAATTTTTCGATTCTCCGCCAACGTTTGATATAAATCATAGGAAGCGGGATCTGCTTTGATGGCGCTGATATACCCAAACGTAGCTAAACCCAGGTTAATAGCATTCCAGCCGGCATTCATGATATGAAACTGACGGGTGCTCCCAGTACTCCCTGGAAAGAGGCTGAGGCCGAGAATGATATTACCAGCTGCCCAGCCACCGAGCACGAGCATACTAGATTTTTGTTTGTGAAGCCGGCTTGCATTGATTTCTTCCAGCGAAAAGGACTGGGCACATAACCAAAACGGCCCGAATAACAAGAAGGGGAGCACCAACAAGTATTTCCTGGACATGAGCTTGTTTTCAAAAGGGAACGGAATAGGGCACGATTGGTTTTTTCGCCACTTTTTTGTCTTGAGAATCTAGGTGTTCTGCGGTCATTTGCCTAATAACCGGCTACATCATCGTCTGGACTTCGAGGGTCTCCTACGCCTATCCATTGGCCATTCTCCTTTCGGTGAATAGCTTTTACCCGGGCAATACCTCCAATGGTCTTTAACTCATGTCCTTTGGTGCTAAGGCTATCCAAGACGGCTGGCGAAAAACCATCTTCAAGCACGAGCAAGTCAGGTAGCCACTGGTGATGAAAGCGAGGAGCGTTCAGGGCAGAATCCAAAGGAAGTCCAAATTCTAGTACATTTAGGATAACCTGGAAGGTACCGGTTATGATCCGAGGTCCGCCCGGGGCACCGGCCACCAGAAACACCTCGCCCTCTTTTTCAACGATGGTCGGTGTCATACTGGATAGCATCCGTTTGCCGGGTTGAACGGAGTTGGCTTCTGTTCCTACCAGGCCAAATTGATTGGGAACACCTGGTTTGACGCTGAAGTCGTCCATTTCGTTATTCAGTAAAAAGCCGCCACCCGATACCCAGACTTTTGACCCATAACTGGAATTCAAAGTGGTTGTAAGCGACACCGCATTTCCTTGGGCATCCACTATGGAAGTATGTGTAGTTTCCAATGATTCTGAGACTAGTGCAATCCGGTCCTGGATCTGTTCGCTCGGGGTGTGTTCATCAGGCGAATAATTGACCATATGTTGGGCCAGGTAAGCACTATCTTTGAGTTGCTCCATAGGAACCGGAAAGAAGTCCGGGTCACCCAGATACCGGGCTCGATCTGCAAAAGCCCGCTGCATCACCTCGGCGATTAAATGTATGGAAGCGGAGGAGTGGAAACCCATCTCTTTTACGTCGTAGGGTTCCAGCATTTCCAACATTTGCATCACGGCTATCCCGCCGCTGGAAGGGGGGGGCATAGCTATTAGGGTGTAGCCCTGGTAATCATGGACCAGTGGTGCTCGCCAAACAGGTTCATAGGTGCTGAGGTCTTCACGGGTAATCCATCCACCATTGGCCTCCATTTCAGCCGCAAAAGATTCAGCTACTGCTCCTTGGTAGAAGCCGTCCCGCCCATTGGATTGGATCTCTTTTAAGGTTTGGGCCAATTGCTTCTGAACCAATCGGTCGCCGGCTTCCCAATTGGGTTTCAAGAAGGGGCTTGTCTTGGGATGCCATTTTTCAAATACTTCCTGTCTCTGGGTTAAACCCCGGGCTTCAGCCTCGGTAATCATAAATCCCGATTCCGCGAGCCGAATCGCCTGCTCAAGCAAGGTCGACCAAGGAAGACTGCCCAGTTTTTGGTGGGCTGCCCATAATCCGGCTACGGAGCCTGGAACTCCGACGGCTAACCAACCCTCCAGGCTTTTCTCGGGTATCGGATTGCCTTCCTCATCCAAATACATGTCGCGAAAGGCTCTAGCCGGAGCCTTTTCTCGAAAATCCAGCGCATAATATTCGGATTCATGGCTAGCCACCATAAAACCGCCTCCACCTATGTTTCCAGCTCGAGGCACCGTGACCGCCAGCGCAAATTGAACTGCCACGGCAGCGTCGACTGCATTTCCACCCTGCTGCAGCACCTTAAGCCCTGCTTCAGTGGCTAGGGGGTGTGCTGCAACAACCGAAGCAGAATCGGAGATAATGGATTTCTGGCTTGCGTAATCAGGCCCCTTGGGTTGGCAGGCAAAAAAGAGCAAGAAAAAAAGGAGACAACCAATAATAGATCGGTTCATGAAAGTTGGAATTTCGGTATGGAATGACCCAAAATAAAAAAGTCCGGCCAATTTGGCCGGACCCTCTACACACAGTCGGGTGTTTTCAATGGCTGGATTTGGAGGACTCCATAGGTACACCCATTTGCGAGAGTAACTTGATGGAGTTTGCTTTTACATTGGATGGTGGATCCATCGAAAGCGATTTCTTAAGGGCCGGAATGGCATTATCATAATCCCCCAGATTGAAATAACCTTCTCCCAGGCTATCCCATACATTGGGGTCTTCGGGGTGTTTTTCTGTATTAGCTATGAAAACTTGGATTGCTTCTTCTTTTTTTCCGGAAAACAAGAGTTGATATCCATAGGCATTAAGCTCAGCGTTCGTGCCAACTTCAAGCGCTCGTTCATACATACGCTCGGCCTCCTTGTCCTGACCGTCCTGATGCAAGAGTTTGGCATGCATGATGAAGGCTGGCATATTGGCTCGGTCGTCTGCAGATTTTTCACTCCATTCCGTGGCCAAGTCGAATTTTCCATGTTTGAAAGCTAAATCTGCTGCCGCGTTGTATTCCTTCCATCCTACGGGAAGTTCCGTCAGATCCTGTTTCAGGGAGGCAAGTGCCTGTATGGCTTGTTCTTCTTTGGTACCCCCTTCCCATTTTCCTTTCAAATTGGCTTTGGTCAAGAGGTTTTGCGGGTTGGGGTCCATCGAAACGGACCGATTGGCCCACCCTAGTGCTTCTTCCAGATTGGTTTCTTGTTGTAGGCACCATTGGGCAGCCTCATGCCAGCCTTTCCAACTCCATCCGGCTTTATTCCTTAGTTCATCCCGAAAAGTGGCTACTACAATTTCCTTTGTGGGTGTTTCAATTCGAAAAGGGAATGCGCGTTTTTCCCAGATCAGGGCACAGGTACCCGCCTGTTCGGTCAGATCGTAAAATTCAAAATTCAACCGCTCTACCGATCTGTCGAGCTTTTTGATTGGGATGTCTACACGCAACGCATCTTCCTCAGGTTTGTAGGAGAAACTGCCCCAAGAGCTGGTATTGTGTGAAAAAATCAACGTCGCCTTTTCTTTAGAGGGGATAATATGTAGACCATACTTGCCGGCAGAAAGCTCCTGGCCTTCTATGAAGACCGGCTCCGAGAACGAAATAACGGTATTGTCATTGGCTCCTGCTCTCCAGATTTGACCATCTGGTGCGAGGCTGGTCCAGATATCCCGATCGTTCACAGCCGGGCGGTAAAAGGTAACCGTAACATAGGTAAGTCCTATTTCCTGAACCACTTTGGCTTTCGGACTTGCGTAGGGGGTGGAAACCATTTGGGTTTGTCCGAAACTTGCCAAGGCAGGGAGTAGCAGACAAATCGGAAGTGTTTTGAAAAAGAGTCGGGTGATACTCATAATGTCGGATTTAAGTAATAAAATAGAAGGTATCCCGGCTCAATGCTACTTCCTTGTGGTAAATGGTTGGGAAATGGGTAGACCGTTGCTATTGAGGGGTGGACTTTGTCATCAAGATGACGGTGGAAGGCTATCCTGCTCGTCCAGCCAATGTTGTATTACTTCCTTGTAGGCCCGGCCGGAATACAGAATGTGACCATTGTACAATTCGAGCGCGTATTGATTATTTCCCCGATAGGTAACCCGAGCTAGGAATCGCTTGTTGATCATTAGAGAGCGGTGTACTCGTATAAATTGGTCTGGCCATTGCTCTTCCAATTGCTGCATGGTTATCCGGTGCAGGAATTTTCGCTGCTTCAAAAAAACCATCACATAGTTGCCTTGGGCCTGGAAAAAATAAATTTCAGTAGGTCTCAGGGTTACCGTCCTCCCTTTATCTAGAATTTCCAGAGCTGGCCCTTCCTTCTTTTGTGTTTCGTGTTCTTTGATCAATCGGACCATCTTGTGGTGCAATTGAGCTTCATTTTGGAGTTGAATGTGTCGACGTGCATTTTCCAATGCTTTTTGAAACCGATCATCATCGTAGGGTTTCAACAAATAGTCGACTGCCTGGATATCAAAAGCCCGAACTGCATAGTGATCGTAGGCCGTTACAAATATGACAAATGGAGAAGGCAGCCCATCTAGCTTGTTTTTTTCCAGCAATTGAAAACCATTGAAATCAGGCATCTGAATATCCAGGAACAACAATTCCGGTAAAAACCTGGAATATAGAGACCGGGCCTCCCCACCATTTCGAGCTTCCCCCACGAGATCAATATCCGGACATTTTTCCAGCAGCCTAACCAACCGTGCCCTTGCCAGGGGCTCATCTTCCACTACCATGGTTTTGATCCTATGCATGGCTTTCGTTGAGCAAGGGTAGGCTCAACTGAATTCGAAAGCCTTCCCCGGGTGTAGTATGAATATCCATTTGATAAGTTCCGGGGTAAAGTAGCTCCAATCGATCTTTTACATTCTTCAAACCGATTCCCATTCCTTTATTTGAAAATGGATTGGTACTGCCCGCTCCATTATCTTCAATGTTCAAGATTAAAAATTCGTTTTTCACATGGGCGCCAAGCAGGAGCGTGCCGGCTCGGTTGGATTGTGAAAATCCGTGTTTTATGGCGTTTTCCACCAGTGGCTGGAGCAAAAGAGCCGGAATCGGCAGATCCAGTGCCTCCGGTTTTAGATCATAATGAATGGATAGTCGATCTTGAAATCTGACCTGTTCAATATCGAGATAATCGCGGATAAATTCTACCTCCTCCCGAAGCGGGATAAATCGAGGGCGGCGGGTATCCAGGACCGTTCGCATGAGATTGCCCAATCTGGAAACGATGCGTTGCGCTCCCTTCACGTCTACCTCCATCAAGGCGGAAATCGTATTCAGGGTATTGAACAGGAAATGAGGTTGCAACTGAAGGCGTAGGGCGTTGAGTTGTGCGTTGGATAGTTGATTTTCCAACCGGGCATTTTCTACTTGCTGGTTTTTATACATTCGATGGTAATCGAAGGCGCTGAACAGCCCGTAGAGCACCCAAAATTCCATAAAACGAGTAACCATGGCTGTTGGAGTAGCCTTTATGATGAAAGTCAATGCTTCATTGGAGAAGGGAAAGAACCCTGTAAAATGAGCAGGCACATAGAATAAAAGGTTTGAAATGAGCTCGTGCAGCAGAGAAAGCAGAATACTGATGCCGCTTACTTTAAAGACAGTAATCCAGCCAGTCGTTATTCGAAATTTCCGCACCGTCCACAAGACTAAGGGAGCAAGAATTCCCCAAGTGGTGTAATTGACAAGCGGAATAAAGAGACTCCGCATCAGATTGAAGCTATCCGTTTCCCCCCAGTATAACAAACGCAGGTAGATGCTGAGGCTATACAAGAGCCCAAGCACTAATCCGAGTACAATAATCAGCGGATAAGCAATCGATCGAATGCGCACCTTCATAATCAAATACAAAGAAAACAAAACCCAAGTCCCGCGGATCTAGTTAAGGGGCGAAAGGTGCAGGCTGTGACAGGCCGTTTAAAAAGCAGTCGTAAAAAGAGGTGTCACTCTATTACCCATAACACCTCTTTCCGTATTCAGAATCTATCCATGTTTCAACAGGTCCCGGGAGATCACCAATTTTTGTATTTCAGAAGTGCCTTCTCCGATTGTACATAATTTAGCATCCCGATAGTATTTCTCAACCGGAAAATCCTTGGTATATCCATACCCGCCATGCACCTGTATGGCTTCATTGGCAATCCGAACGGCTGCTTCGGAAGCATATAATTTAGCCATGGCAGAGATTCGGGTCGATCGTTGCCCCTCGTCTTTGAGTTCTCCTGCTTTGCGGGTGAGCAATTCGGCAGCTTCAATTTCAGTGGCCATTTCGGCAAGTTTAAAACTGATACCCTGGAATTTGGAAATAGGTTTACCGAATTGATGGCGTTCCTGAGCATACCGCAGAGATGCTTCCATAGCTCCTTTGGCAATTCCCAGTGAAAGAGCGGCAATGGAAATGCGACCGCCGTCAAGGATTTTCATACTTTGAATAAAACCTTCACCTTCCTGACCCAGCATTTGGCTTTTGGGTATCCTGCAATTGTCAAAGATGAGCTCAGCGGTTTCCGAAGCCCGCATACCCAGCTTATTCTCTTTTTTCCCTGCGGAGAAGCCCGGAGTGTCTCTTTCTACGATGAAGGCAGTCATTCCGTGGCTGTCCAGAAGTTCTCCGGTGCGGACAACGACCACTGCTACATGGCCAGACTTACCGTGTGTGATGAAGTTTTTGGCTCCATTGATCACGTAGTAATCTCCGTCTTTTTCAGCCACGCACTTCATGCGTCCGGCATCGCTACCGGTATTGGGTTCGGTGAGGCCCCACGCCCCAATCCATTCACCAGTGGCCAGCTTAGGGAGATAGTTTAGTTTTTGGCTATCATTACCAAACATAAGGATATGGTTGGTACAGAGAGAGTTGTGGGCTGCAACGGATAGCCCAATACTACCGCAAACCTTAGAAATCTCTTCAATGATTGTGATATAGGCCTGGTAGTTTAGACCGGAGCCTCCATAGCTTTCCGGAACCAAAACTCCCATGAATCCATACTCTCCCATCTGGTGGAAAAGCTCAGCTGGGAAATATTGACTCTCATCCCATTCCATCACATGGGGCAGGATGTGAGTTTGTGCAAAATCACGGGCACTTTCCCGGATCATTTGCAAGTTGTCAAACGTTGCGACGTCCATCGTTCTATTTTTGGATTTGAGTGGCTTTTACATTAAAAATAACGCAGAACACCATACAAATGATGACTCCCAAGTGGAAGTTTATACGAATGGACAACAAAAATGACGAATCGGCGGTAATTATCGCTGGGCTTGGGTATTATCCAGTGCTAAGGCTTCCTTGATCTTGGAATGAATAGCGGTATTATCATAGACTCCGGCAAATAGGTGAGATCCCGGGCCATAAGCAAATACGGGAATCATGGTAGCGGTATGGCCATTGGTCGTAAAGGCCCCCTGAATCTCATCTCGTGTCGATCCGGGGTTAATGGCGTATCCGCCGCATTCATGGTCGCCAGTAACAATGACCAGGGTATTTCCCCTGGATTTGGCAAAAGATAGAATGTTGCCAAGGGCTCTATCGAAATCTAACATTTCATTGATCAAATATTCACTATCCATGCCATGCCCACCCCAATCGATTTGCGATCCTTCAATCATCATAAAAAAACCTTTCTTACTAAAGCGCTCTAGAAATCGAGCGCCAAGCTGGCTGGCATAAGGGAGATAAGATCTGCCTACGGTAACAGGCAATGGCTTGGTATCAGCTGTAAAATAACCGAACCGTTGATCGTAGGGAATTGGGGCTTCTTGTAGGGGTAATTCGAGATAGGTATTAATGCTGTAACCATTCCATTTCAGTTCCTGGATGAGGTCGGAATTGTCACTTTCCCGATTGTCAAAATACCTTTTTCCACCTCCAACGAAAAAATCAACTTCTGCTTTAACCAGATCGGCCGCAATATCCTCATAGTACACCCGATTGGGCTGGTGGGCATAAAAAGCTGCTGGAGTCGCGTGGGTAATCGGTGATGTGACCACCAGACCGGTGGCATATCCGGAGGCTTTCATTGTTTCCAGGATCGTTTGACAGGGTGCAGATCCGGCATCTAGGCCAATGGCAAAATTGTAAGTCTTTCTGCCACATGCCATAGCAGTAGCGGCAGCTCCTGAATCGGTAACCAAATTATCGGCACTACGGGTTTTCTGTAAACCAACTACCGGCATTTTTTCAAGATGCAGCCCCTTTTTGTTTCGGTAGAGTGCTGCGCTGATTTGGGTGAGCCCCATGCCATCGCCAATCATCAGGATCACGTTCTTTGGAGCTCCCAGCGCTTCGGTTAATGGCTGAGGCTCAGCAGTGCGGCAAGCTGAAAAGGCAGTAAGAGAGGTAATTACAGTGAAAAAAAGCCCAATTTTTTTTGAGAACTTTCTTTTGGAAACCCCTTGGTTGTCCGTATTTAAATTTTTGATAGTGCTTGTCAACGGTGATCGTTTCAAATTAACGGGAATGAAGGGCTAAGCCTCAATACATGCCTTAAACTTTGTAGATGTTTGAAGAGTTATCCGGTAGTTTTGTGGTGTATTCCAAACTAATTCTGGATACGTATGATGAAAACAAACGCGATTAGTATAAACTACTCCACTTTTCTAGGCCTGTTTTTGGTTGCTATTTGCTTCCAATTGCCCACAAATGTATTGGCGCAAAATAATAAATCAGGTGAAAATAAGGAGGATAACAAGATTTACAAAACCAGTTTCATGGATACCCTCCAAAAAATGGAGGAGATACTGGATATTCGACTGGAAGGCGACTGGGTGACCATGGATACTATGCGGTATACGGAGGATTACCAGCCTGCTCGATTTAAGATGAGTTTGATCAATGGTGATGCCTGGGACCTTAAGCTTAAGGTGCGTCCCCGGGGTAAGTTTCGTCGTAAGATCTGTGCATTCCCACCCTTGAAATTGAATTTTTCAGCCAAGGCCTTGGAGGCTGCTGGATTAAATGGAAAGTTCGACAAGTTCAAGCTGGTGGCCGACTGTATGCTCGATCCCGATGGAGCTGGCAATGATCTTGTGCTCAGAGAATACCTCGCTTACCGTATTTACAATCAGATTGAGCCGATCAAGAGCTTTAGAGCCAAACTGGTGCGGATCACATTTGTCGATCTGCCCACCGGAGAAGAACGGCAGAGCTATGGATTTATCCTGGAAGATGACAAGGAAATAGCCGAGCGGGTGAATGCCGAAGTGTGCGATTGCATGAATGTCAACCCGGATCAATTGTACCCCGAATACGAAGCCAAAATTGCTTTGTTTCAGTACATGATCGGTAATGTGGACTGGTCTTACCAGGGTATGCGCAATTTGAAACTCTTTTCCTATGAAGAGCGGGATACCCCAAATTTTTTCGCTGTGCCTTACGATTTTGATTACAGCGGATTTGTGAATGCTCCCTATGCAGCTCCTGTGCGGCAAACCGGACAATTGAGGTTGCGAGAGCGGGTTTATTTGGGTCGGTTAGTGGAAAATGAAGCTCTTTGGGAAGGCCTTCGTCCAATTCTGGTTGCCAAAAACCAGATTGGTGTGCTAATTGAAGAGGCAGACTTTTTAAGTCGGTACAGCCGAAATGATATCGGAGGCTATGTCAATTCTTTCTTTGACGAGATGTATGACATTTTGCGCCAAAAGGAGAACCAATTTACAACGGAGCTGCCTACACCGGCTACCCTCAATGGTCGATTGAGCCGAAACTTTAAAAACTCCACCGTGAGCAAGGATTAATCGTCCTGCCTTCAGACAACTGGAAATAAGCATCAGAGAACGGGGTCAGCCTTCATGCAAGGCAGCCCCGTTTTCAATACCCATATTTTTCTCCCCAATGTGTTTTTAATTGGCTTCGCATTTTTTTTTCAGCAGGATTATTTTGAGGTTGAAAAAAGGGATTGCCTTCCAGTTCCTGGGGAAGATATTCTTGCGGACTAAAATTTCCTTCAAAATCGTGAGCATATTGGTATGTTTTACCATAATTCAACTCCTTCATTAATTGGGTAGGTGCATTTCTAAGATGCAAGGGTACAGGCAGTGTGCCGGTTTCCCGAACGGTGGCCTGCGCTTCATTTATGGCCTGGTAAGCGGAATTGCTCTTATTGCTAGTGGCCAGATAGATAGCAGCTTGGGACAAAATAATTCTGGCCTCCGGAAAACCAACTGCCTGAGTGGCCTGGGCGGCAGTAGTAGCCATTAAAAGGGCATTTGGGTTAGCCAGTCCTATGTCTTCGGCAGCCGATATCATCATACGCCGTGCAATGAAGGAGGGATCTTCACCACCCTCTATCATCCGTGCCAACCAATACACTGCCCCATTAGGGTCACTTCCTCGAATGGATTTGATAAAAGCAGATGCAATGTCATAGTGTTGATCAGCTCCTTTGTCATATCGACTTACATTTTGTTGAATCACCTGTTCGACCAGTGAATCCTTAACCATCAAGGGGGCTTCGCCTTCCTGCAACGCGACCAAAAGCTCCAGGATATTGTATAATCGACGGCCATCGCCACCCGAAAACCGTAATATAGCCGTGTATTCTTCAAAGGTGATCGATAGCTTTTTAAGTAGTTCGTCTTCCCTTAGTGCTCGATCGATCATCTCGATCAGTTCTTCTTTTCCCAGGCTATTGAGTACATAAACCTGGCACCTGGACAACAAAGCCGGGATGACTTCAAAAGAAGGATTTTCGGTGGTTGCCCCGATCAAAGTAATCGTACCATTCTCTACAGCTCCGAGTAGTGAATCTTGTTGAGATTTCGAAAAACGATGTATCTCATCTATGAATAAGATCGGTCCCGGTTGATCAAAAAATTGCTGCCGCTTTGCCTTCTCTATAGCTTCCCGTACATCCTTTACTCCGGAATTTATTGCGCTCAGCGATTGAAAAGGACGATTGAGCGTATTGGCTAAAATCCGGGCTAAGGTTGTTTTTCCAACTCCAGGAGGACCCCAGAAAATAATGGAAGGTAGCCGGCCGGCTTCCAATGCTTGTCGAAGGATCGCTCCCGGCCCAATCAAGTGGTCTTGCCCTATGTAGTCGTCTAGGGATTGTGGACGCATTCTTTCAGCTAGTGGTCGCATACCAGTTGTTTTCAAAAATTTAAACATCTAAAGCCCCGAATTGGCATTTGAATTAACAAAAGAAGACCAATTTTTAGCTACATTTGAATGAAATGATGGTCCTCCTGCTCGCTGATACTTGTAATCCGGTAGTCAGCATTAATCTAGGAATTCAATGCGAAACTCAGTGTTGTCCGGCAGGGGAGAGCCTTCAACTCTATTCAATGGCTTTCAATCGTCTCGTTCTTATTGGGTAAATCCAACTCGCGAGACCCTCCTTCATAACCCGGGAGCCTTTCGCCTGACTATTCCTCCAAATGCCTTATACGATGACTTAGGGCTACCCATTAAGGGACGTGCAGAAATGAAAGTGCAGGTAGTCGATCGATTGTACGAACTGTTTACACGAGGCCTCCACACTTGGGCTCAGGGCCAATGGATGGGGTTTTATAAAGGATTTCAGGTAGAACATGTGGGCGGTGAAAACCTATTTCTTGCCCCTCTTACATTGGATATTCCTGAACCCAGGGAAAAACGAACTAAGGTACTAACTCGGTTTTTTCAATGGAAGGATTTCAGCAACAATTCCTCCCATCCATCCAGTTGGAAGCTGAGAACCGAAATTCCATCGTCCAGGTATCGCTATTTAGGGAAATCTTATTTTCGAACCCTGATAGAAGAACCCAACTGGCTTGGCTTGTTGTACAATCTTGGCAAAGGGTTGTCAAAATGTATGCTTACCGTTCGCCTTACCCAAAACCTGTCTCCCCAAAAGGTGCGCATGTTTGTACGACTTCATGGTCAACCCTGCTTCGGGCCTGTTCATTTTCACAATGACCGATGGGGAGTTACGGGCCTTCCGGGCGGGTATGCAGCTACTTTTTTTGCTTTCGGGAAAGAAGACTCGACTTGGTATTTTGGACAACAGACCGTGGAACAAACCAACAATCAAAGGCTTACCTTGTCCATGGAAACGGTAGAAAAGTCAGAGGTAGGCAAATGGATACAGCAGATCCTGGAATAATAGCAACCAACTGGATAGCCTGCTTACGCGAGGCCTTCGAACAACAAGCCAATCTGGAAGTGGCGCTGCAGATGTCGGCATACATGCGGGATCAGTTTCCCTTTTTCGGGATCAAAACGCCGGCTCGGAAAAAGATTGTATCAGCAGTGCTGAAACAGCTGGATACGCCACCCTTGGATGCCATTTCCGATTTGTTTAAAGCTTGTTTTGATCAGCCCGAACGCGAGTTTCAATACGTAGTTAATGACCTTGGTCGGAGATGGGTAAATAAGTTATCTCTATCGGATTTAGAAGTGATTGAATCCTTGATCGGAGTGAAATCGTGGTGGGATACGGTAGATTTTTTAGCACCCAAACTGGTAGGGCGTTCCCTGCTGCGTTTCCCGGGGCAGCTCCAGGAGACAGTTACTCGGTGGATTGAATCGGATAATTTCTGGTACCAACGTTCCGCTATTCTGCTACAGCTGGATTATAAGGCAGAGACTGATCAAGACCTTTTGTTTTCATGCATTCTACGGAGAGCCGATTCTACGGAATTTTTTGTGCAGAAAGGGGCGGGCTGGGCACTCCGGCAGTATTCCAAAATATACCCAAAAGCAGTAGCAGACTTCATTGAAAAGCACCCATTATCTCCGCTGACTGTCCGAGAAGGAAGTAGGTTGATGATTGCAGATTGATAATTGATGTACCTACCGGCACCTTCTACTGCTTCCCAAAGCTGCATTCAGAACAAGCCGCTTATATTTCCTGCTTCATCAATATCGATATGCTCAGCAGCGGGTTCCGCAGGAAGACCAGGCATGCGCATGATATCGCCTGTGATTGGGATCAGAAAGCCGGCGCCGGTAGCAATTTCAATTTCCCGGACTGTGATGGTGAAGTCTCTGGGGCGACCCAATAGTTTGGGATTGTCGGATAGGGATTTTTGGGTCTTGGCGATACAGATCGGTAACCCATTTAGGCCTAATCGGTCGATCCGGCGCAGGTCCTTTTTAGCGTTAGTGGTGTAGTCTACTTCCTTTGCTCCATAGATTTGGGTTGCTACGGTGTTTATTTTTTCTTCTACCCCCGATGCCCAATCGTAAAGGGGTTTAAATGGTTGAGTGTTGCGCTCTACGGCATGCACCACTGCTTCAGCCAATGCTTCTCCACCGGCTCCACCTTTTGCCCACACATCTGACAACACCACCGGCACTCCTTGTTGGGCACATTTTTCTCGAATTAAATGGATTTCTTCTTCCGTATCACTGGTAAACCGATTGATGGCTACTACGGCAGGCAGGTTAAACAGGCTTACGTTTTCCAGGTGCTTTTCCAAATTCTCCAACCCCCTGGCTACGGCTTCGGGGTTTGCTTCGGTCAGGGTTTTCAAATCTGCCCCGCCATGGTATTTTAAGGCTCGTACTGTGGCTACCAAAACTACGGCTTTGGGTGAGATCCCTGCTCCCTGGCATTTGATGTCGAAAAATTTTTCAGCCCCCAGGTCAGCACCAAAACCAGCTTCGGTTACCACATAATCCGATAGGGACATGCCGAGTTTGGTAGCCAGCACTGAATTGGTCCCTTGGGCTATGTTTGCGAATGGTCCTCCATGGATGATAGCGGGATTCCCTTCCAAGGTTTGTACCAGATTTGGCTGGATCGCATCCTTGAGCAAGGCAGCCATGGCTCCCTGGGCATTCAAGTCCCTGGCAAATAGGGGTTTCCTATCATAGGTGAAACCAATAAAAATTCGGCCCAGCCGTTCTTTCAGGTCGGTGAGGCCGCTGGTGAGGCATAGGATTGCCATGATCTCCGAAGCAGCCGTGATATCAAAGCCGGTTTCCCGAGGTAGGCCAAATCCTGACCCACCTAACCCGACTATGGTTTTTCGCAAAGCCCGATCATTCATATCCATCACCCGTTTCCATTCCACCGTCCTAGGATCAATTCCCAAGGTGCGTTTTTTACTTTGGATGTTGTTGTCTACCAAGGCAGCCAGCAAGTTGTGCGCCTTCTCAATGGCAGCAAAATCGCCGGTGAATTGCAGGTTAATATCCTCCATGGGCAGCACTTGAGCATGGCCTCCTCCTGTAGCTCCTCCTTTAATGCCAAAAACAGGACCCAAGGAAGGCTCGCGGAGCACAACGGTAGTTTGCTTCCCGATACGATTCATTCCCTGGCTTAGTCCGATAGAAGTCGTGGTTTTCCCCTCCCCGGCCGGGGTGGGAGAGATTGCCGTTACCAATATCAGGTTGCTTTGATGTAGTCGATCCGGATCGATTAAGTGTAGTGGAAGTTTAGCTTTATACTTACCGTACAACTGGAGTTGGCCCTCCGAAATATTCAATTGTTCGGCAATTGATCTAACGTCTTTTAAATCGGCTGAACGGGCGATCTCGATATCTGACATGATAAGCTTCAGGTTTTAAATCTCAAAATAGAAAATAGGGATTACCCATCGAGTGTTGAAAACTCAAAATGTAAAAAAGATAATTTTTCCCAAAGAGAGAATATGAAAAAGGATGGGAAACTAATGCTAATGAGGTAGAAGCAAACTAGAGGTGCAGGGCATCTTTGCGCGCCAGTAGCACTTCGTCCGATTCCCTGCGCTCAGGGTCGTCAACGCAACAATCTACAGGACAAACGGCGGCACATTGCGGCTCTTCGTGAAAGCCCTTACATTCCGTACATTTATCTGGAACGATATAGTAAAAATCATCAGAAACGGGGCCTTGTTGATCGTTAGCGTCCACTTTGTTGCCCCCTTCCAAAGTGTAAGATCCCGAAACGGAGGTACCATCGGAAATTGCCCATTCTACGCCACCTTCGTAGATGGCATTGTTTGGGCATTCGGGTTCGCAAGCTCCGCAATTGATACATTCATCAGTAATCATTATGGCCATGATAGTAGCTTTTTTCGAGAAAGGAAAATGGGTGCCTTTGCTTGAATGCACAAATATAGTTTCATCCTGATAACTCGCCAATTCCAGAAAAGGTTTTGAATTTTTCCTGCAGATTGATGCGGTATATTGTCATGTTTACCGGAACTTAAAGGTTCCAATTTTTTTAAACTGAACGTTCATTTTGGCAAAGTCGAAAACTGCTTCCCCCAAGGTAACCCCTCTCATGAAGCAATATGCAGCGGTTAAATCCAAGTATCCGGATGCGGTACTTCTATTCCGTGTTGGGGACTTTTACGAAACCTTTGGCGAAGATGCCATTATAGCTGCTGAAATCCTGGGAATCGTGCTCACCAGCCGAAACAATGGTGGAAGTGATGTGGAATTAGCAGGGTTTCCACACCATTCGCTCGACACCTATCTTCCCAAACTGGTACGCGCAGGCCATCGGGTGGCGATCTGCGAACAACTGGAAAAACCGTCTCCGCAGAAAAAAATCGTAAAACGGGGGGTGACGGACTTGATTACGCCGGGACTAGTGGTATCCGATCAGGTGTTGGATCAGAAATCCAATCATTTTTTAGCATGTATAACTGTCGGAAAAAAGGATAAGCATGGAGTCGCTTTCCTGGACCTTTCGACAGGGGAATTTGTGGTGAGTGAAGGCAGAGGAGCTGAGATTGAGAAGCTGATCCAGGGTTTTTCTCCTGCTGAAATTCTGTTCTCAAAAAGCCAAAAGAAGCATTGGCAGGAACGTTTTGGCAACCAATATTACCTCTATCCCTTGGACGAGTGGATTTTTACCCTGGATTTTACAAAAGGTAAATTGCTGGACCATTTCGAGGTGGAAAGTCTAAAAGGGTTTGGTATTGAAAACCTGGAGCTGGGGCAGATTGCAGCAGGCACCATCCTGTATTACCTGGAATCAACAGAGAACCACCATTCGACCCATATCTCTTCCATTGCCAGAATACAGTCGGACAAATTTGTGTGGCTCGACCGTTTCACCATTCGGAATTTAGAGTTACTAACTGGACCCTATGGCTCTTCTGCCACTTTGCTCAAAGTGGTAGACAAAACGGTGAGTCCAATGGGAAGCCGTTTGATGCGAAAATGGGTTTTATTCCCTTTGCTGTCTCTGGGCGAAATAGAAAAGCGCCACTCAGTCGTGAGTTATCTGTTGGACAATCCGGTGGATGCCAAGGATGTGGAGGATTATGTTGGCCAGATTGGGGATCTGGAGCGGTTAATCTCCAGAGTAGCCATGCAACGGGCTAATCCACGGGAGGTAAGCCAGCTCGGTCACGCCTTACATATATTGGAGCCCTTGAAGGAACGGATGGAGGAAGCCGATCAATTGTATCTCCGGGAATTAGGTGCCGAGTTAGACCCCTGTAGCGAGGCCAAATCCCGAATCGACAAAAGCCTGGTCGTAGCTCCTCCCGTCAATTTGAACAAAGGAGGCGTCATTGCGGATGGCCTTTCCAGTGAATTGGATGAGTTGCGACACTTGGTCAAGCATGGTAAAGATATGATCGCCGGCATCGTTAAGCGTGAAGCCGACCGCACCGGCATCAAAAACCTGAAGTACGGCTTTAATAACGTATTTGGTTTTTACCTGGAGGTCACCAATAAGCACAAGCAGGATGTCCCGGAAGAATGGATCCGAAAGCAAACCTTAACCAACGCTGAACGCTACATAACCGAAGAGCTCAAAGAATTGGAAGCCAAAATTCTGGGGGCGGAGGAACAGATTCTGGAATTGGAGGACCGCCTTTATGCAGCCCTTATCCTACAGTTAGAGGCATTCGTCAAGCCCGTGCAGCAGAATGCACACTACATCGCCATTCTGGATTGCCTGTTATCCTTTTCCAAGGTGGCAGGGCGTCATCAGTATTGCCGGCCCAATATGCATGTGGGAGATACGATAGAGATAACAGAGGGGCGTCATCCCGTAATTGAACAGCATTTACCATTAGGCGAAGCTTATGTGCCGAATGATGTAATGCTGAACAAAGAACAACAACAGATCCTGATGATTACCGGGCCAAATATGTCGGGAAAATCGGCTTTGCTACGCCAAACCGCTCTGATCAGCCTCATGGCTCAAATGGGATCCTTTGTACCGGCCAAGGAAGCAAAATTGGGTATCGTGGATAAAATATTTACCCGAGTAGGCGCTTCCGACAACATTGCTTCCGGTGAATCTACCTTCATGGTGGAAATGAATGAAACGGCCAGCATCATGAATAATATCTCGGATCGCAGCTTGATCTTGCTGGACGAAATCGGACGGGGCACAAGTACGTACGATGGTATTTCTATCGCCTGGTCTATTGCAGAGTACCTCCACAATAACGGTTTGCACCGACCTAAAACCCTTTTCGCCACTCACTACCACGAGCTAAACGAATTGAGCAAGCAATTGGAACGCGTCTGCAATTTTCATGTAGCTACGCGAGAAACCGGAGGGAAGGTAATTTTTCTGCGTAAGCTTGTGCCCGGAGGTAGCGAACACAGCTTTGGCATACATGTGGCCCGAATGGCTGGGATGCCTAGAACGATTGTTGAACGAGCTGCTCATATTCTGACCCAATTAGAGCAAAAGCACCTGGATGCCAATGCCTCCGCCCCTGTGGAAGTCAGATCGCTCGCCCCGGAAAAAATTCAGCCCGCAGCCACCCAGCTCAGTATTTTCGAGACCGTAGATCCGGTCGTTGGGAAGCTCAAAGAAGAATTGCGGGAAGTGAACCTGAATGGGCTGACACCTATCGAATGTATGCTAAAAATACAGGAGTGGCAGTCTTGGCTGGAGGAAGGGTAGTATTTTTTATTGGTCCGGTAATGGGCAGAAAATAATTAAATAAACTTGGCAGGATAGGCGGATCATTTAATTTGTTTTAGTTTAAGGCTGGAAAACCAACTCTCCCATATGACAATTGGATACCTGGGCTATGGCCGGATGGGACAAGCCATTGAAACGTTAGCTGTTGCTGCCGGTCATGAGACAGGGCTGCGTATCGATAAGGATAACATGGACGAGCGGACACCAGAGCGTCTTCAACAATGCGATGTTATTCTGGAGTTTTCCGAGCCTTCGAGTGCATTTAACAATATCGAGGCCTGTTTGCGGGCCAAGGTACCTGTAGTATCGGGGACAACAGGCTGGCTCGACCGAATGCCGGATGCCCTCGCTATTTGTGCAGAAGAGGATGGTGCACTTTTTTATGCGTCCAATTTTTCCGTTGGGGTTAATATTTTTTTCGCATTGAATCAGTATCTGGCTCGTTTGATGAAAGACCTTCCTCAGTATCGGCCAAAGATTACCGAAGCCCATCACATCCACAAAAAGGACGCTCCTAGTGGTACGGCTATTACCCTGGCAGAAAGTATTTTAAAAGAACTTCCGCAATACCTGGATTGGAAGCTTGCCGGCGAAGAAAAAGAGGGAATCTTACCCATCCATTCGATTCGGGAAGGCGAAATTCCAGGGACTCACCAAATTGACTATCAGAGCAGCATTGATGATCTTCAACTGATGCATACGGCACATTCCAGAACGGGCTTTGCGGAAGGTGCACTGCAGGCAGCCAAATGGATCATCGGTAGACAGGGGTTTTATGAAATGGCTGATTTGCTAGGCTGGCGGTAAGTCTTTGGCATCCATTCCTTAATTTTGAGACTATGAAATCCGTCCTTCGTATCGGTCTTCGAGCGCTGCTCGTTTTGTTGCTTATTACTGCTGTTTATATCGGGGGCTTCCTGATCTATGGTACGCTGACAGACTGGAAACCAGAAGAGCGACTGGATTTGGAAGAACCGCAACATACCGTAACCGGGGAGTTGCAGGATAGTGTTTTTTCCATTTTAAACTGGAATATTGGCTACGCAGGTTTGGGGGCGGAGTCGGATTTCTTTTTTGACAAAGGGAACATGCTGGTTTCCAAGGGCGCCATGGTGCGGCCACAGATCGAGTTTACCCAAAAAAATCTGGCATCTATTCGCACGGTAATAGCCAGCACCCAGGCGGATTTTGCTTTTTTGCAAGAGGTTGACGTACAATCGAAGAGAAGTTACTTTCAGAATCAACTGGACTCGATTCGCCAGGACCGACCGGATTATTACGCCGGTTTTGCCCCTAATTACCGGGTGGACTATGTACCAACTCCCTTGATGGAACCCTGGAAAGCCATGGGGCAAACCCATAGTGGGTTGGTCACTTTATCCGCGGTAGAGCCCAAATCATCGGAGCGAATCCAGTTACCTGGGGCCTACGGATGGCCAACCCGGATATTTCAATTGGATCGATGTCTGTCCCTGCATCGAATTGCACTTAGCGCAACCGAACAAGAGCTCGTATTGATCAATGCCCATCTCTCGGCTTACGATGCCGGGGGTAGTTTGCGCAAGGAGCAAATGGCTTGCTTGAAAGAATTGGCAATCGCTGAGTATCAAGCGGGTAACTATGTGGTAATTGGTGGCGATTGGAATCAGTGTCCCCCTTATTTTCGATGTGACGGGTTTTTGCCGGGGCATCCTGCAGCTACCCGTATGCTTCAGGTGGATGCCACTGGTTTTTCAGAGGATTGGGTTTGGGCATATGATGCCACGCTTCCAACCAACCGACATGTAGATGCTCCCTATCAACCGGGCCAAACCTTTGTTACGCTAATCGACTACTTTTTATTATCACCGAATCTTAAATTGCGCAAGGTCAAGACCTTGGATCAAGGTTTCCGCGCGAGTGACCACCAGCCAGTTTGGGTGCAGGTTGAATTGATTCGGTAGCATTGGAGAAGTGGAGGACGCCAGTGGGCATTCTGTTGATCACTACGGCTGCCAGGCTGATTGGGAGTGGATCCAAACAGAACTTAGAATATCATTCCAATTCCTTTAGTTTTTCCTGCAGCCAGTTTGTGGATGCCACGTGGGGATTTTCTTGTATTTCCTGTCTCAGCTTTTGAATCGCTTCTTTATCACCGGGCAATAAGGTGGCTAACCGCCGGGTGTATTTGATCAGGTCTTGATAGCTTTGTCTTCTATTATTGGGGATCTCCCGGTGCCGGGTCAGGAATTTGCGGAAACTATCCAAAAGCGAATACAGCGGTTCGATCTCGTTGATTTCATAGTAGGTAAATAGCAAGGTGACCTTGGAATTCAGGTTATAGGTGAGATCGTCATAATCGATATGTTGCAATAGGTCGATCACCTTGTCGAATTCTTTTCTGTAAAAATACAGCTGTGCCAAGTTGAACGACACGGCATTGTTGCGGTGCTCTTCCGGCAAACTAAATTCATATTCACTAAGGAACTGCTCTACCCACTGATATTCCCCAAGACGAAGACCGATTACCACAATATTGCGAAAATACCAAGGGGTCATGCTCCCGGGTGTATGCATGAACCCTTTGTCCAGCATATCTTGATAGAGTGAAAAGAGTTCTGCCAGAAAGGCCTGCTCACCGGCATTAATCCGTTTGACACAAAAGTTCTGAGCAGCGTTATAGAGGATCTCTACAGCTTCTTTCTCTGGAAAAAAATGACCGTATTGACTGAGTAAGCGCTTTAGGGCGAAGTAATGCTCCTCCATATCCGGGTTTTGATAGGTCAGTAGGATCTGTCTGTAAATGGCAATAGGAGGGAAGTCTTCATAGTCTCCTTCTTCCACTGCCTGGAGCACTTCCTGGGTATAGGCAAGCCGGTAATCGTGGTCGATTACGTTTTTTCCAGAGGCTGCTTTGAATAATAACCACAGCTTTTCTGCCAAATAAAATTGATCCAGATGGTTGGATATGGACTCCAGGTTGGATTTTTGTTCTCGTTGGGTAGTGTAGTCGGCAGAGTCGTACCGAGCCTTTTCGATCTGGAATCCGGTCAGGTAATACTCAGGGGTACGATAAGGGAATTGGTCGAATTGGACATGCAGCTTTTTCAGGGATGCATGCTGTAATTGGGGCAGTTTGCGCTGGATACCGGCTTTAACCAAAAGCATGGATTTTTGAAGGTTATCCTGTGCCAAGGTTTCTATAGCCAGGAACTCTTCCAGCAGCTTGAACAGGTCAGAAAAGTATTTTCGCAAGCGGATATCATCATAGTTTTTGCCTAATTCTAATTGTTTCCAGACGCTTTCCCTTGAAATATTACCATTTCCTTTATTATCTTTGAGTGCGGCATGCATGATGTCGTACAAGGCAATCAGTTCTTGGCTTTGATTGAAATAAGGAGATCGGATGAAACGGCTGAAGCGTCCTTTCTCTTTGTTGGAAAGCTGTTGAATTAATTGGAATGCCTTGGTTTTTTTTATATCAGCCATATCCTTCTTCCTGAAGTCCGAGCTAACCTATAAAGATTTGTTCAGCTTTAAAAAGGAGTTTAGGAAAGCGTTCCAATCCCCTGTTAGACGCTATCTCAATTGCCGATTTGTTGTTAGGTTTTATGCTAGCTGGCACAGGCATGGATTGCACCCTGCGAATTTATGGTGTATTTTGTCGGAGCCGGCTGGTAGTGATCCCATGCTATCGGAAAATTATTTAGCCGACAAATTATGAATCCACACACCATGAATAGGAAACTGGGGTGGCAACTCCTTTTAGGTTGCTTCCTGTATCTACCCATTTCGGTACAATCCCAACTTTTTCAAAACCACTACCAGGTGTTTGAGCTGGTAGCTGGCTCCTCCTTGCAGTATGAGTTTACTGCTTCCACACCCAATTTTGAAATTTCAGGCGGCGAAAGCGGTATCATCGATATACAAGCGATTTCTGATTCCTTGTATGTATTGACGTTTTCTCCGGAGTACAGTGTCCGAGGCCAGGAGGCCATTCGGATACAAGGCGTTGATATCCGTGAAAACGGTCAAACGGGAATAGCCAACCACCTGCTGGACATATCCATAACCGAGGGGCACATTCAAACCCGGCCGGACTTTATCTTTACCCAGGCCGACCGGCCCACCCTGGTGCATGTGCTTTCCAATGACGAGAGTCACCTGCGCTCGGTCTTCATCAAAGCGATCCCTTCCATTTCGAATGGTACTATTGAATTTACACCTGGAACAACCGAGCTGGTTTTTTCGCCGGATCCCGGTTTTACGGGACGGGCATCTTTTACCTATTTGGCCTGCGACGCTGCAGATCATTGTGCGTTGGGTTATGCTACGGTTTGGGTTAACGATCCGCAGTCCGATGCCGAAAGGGTCCGGTTGTTTGTAGAGTCGGGTGAAGAATTGATGCTTCCTTTGGATCCGGCTTCAAACCGAATCTTAAATCCGGCCCACGGGCAGGTTACTCTATCCTATGAAACGCTGCGCTATAAGGCTAACGCTGGTTTTGTAGGAAAAGATAGTTTGACGGTCACTCAGGATGGCAAATCGGTACAGGTTCAAATCGAGGTACTGTCGGCCACGAAGGAAGGGTTTGCTAGAAAGGATCACTATTACGTGGTTCCAGGAGGGGTTATCGCCTTAGATCCTTTAGAAAATGATTTGTTCGCTGGTTCTGAATATGGTTGTATTGAACTGGCTGATCCACAACTGGGTGTGCTACGGCCTATTGGAAATTCAAACCGATATGCGTATTCAGCTCCCGATAACTTTGTTGGGGTTGATCGCATAAGCTATCGGGTACTTGGGCCGGATTGTGCCGGGTCGGGTGATGAGTCCGAGATTTTCGTGCATGTAGGGTATTTTGAACCCTTGTACGACCAATATTCGTTTAACGTGGCGGCTGGTATGCCCTTATTAATTGAAAACGAAATTCCAATTTCCAGCTTTGTATGGCGGATTAAAGAGGAACCCACCTATGGAAGTACCTTTTTGGTGAAGGAAGATACGGTGGTGGCGGGGCAATTATCTCCTGCACCCAATACGCTGGTGTATACGCCCAATGCCGACATTCAGGCTGGTACGGACCGGATGGTACTGGAATATTGCCTGGGTGAAGGAGGCGGCTGTGCTTTCCAGAAAAATGTAGAAATCATTATTAACATAGAGGAGCGGGATAATGAAGCCGTTAATTATTGTGTAATGGATTGTGTTTGGCCCGGAGATGCCAATGCCGATGGAGAGGTGGGAGTCAGTGACTTGCTTTCGTTGGGGCGACATATGGGGGAGACTGGTATCGCTCGCGTTGGGACTACAGTTGACCGCTGGATCGGTCAGGGTGGCGATGCATGGGACGGGGGGGTAGACCTAAAGCATGTAGATACGAATGGCGATGGATTGATCTCTTCTTTGGATACAGTAGCGATCCGGTCTTATACCGGCCGAACTAACTCCGTGGTATCCTTTGTACCCGTTATACCGGAAGCCACTATTGACCTTGTATATGAAGGCGGACCGGTGAAGGCCGGGCAGTTGGTAGAAATCGAAGTTCATTTAGGTAGTGCTGAACAGCCAATTACGGATCTGGTAGGTATTTCTTTTCCGTTTGCTTTTAATCCAGAGCTCATCGATGGCTCAACGATACAATTTCACTACGATGCGGATAGTTGGTTTGCCCATTATTCACCCGTTTTGGGAATGGGTAAGCTAAAAAGTCCAGGACTATTTGTAAGTGGAATGACCAGGACAAATCGTCGCCCCGGTCTCGGCTATGGTAAGGTCGGTACCTCTCGCTTTGTCATTACGGAGGATATTAATGGCATACGGCCGGGGACCATAACGCTCGGGGGAGGCATGGCCAATATTCTGGACAAGCATGGCAATGTAACACCGGTCCGGGTTTCAAAACTGGAAATACCCTTCGAGCCCGGTATCAATACGGTTACCTCTACTACTGAGGTCCCTCAGGATGCAGATCTTTTGTCTGTATTTCCCAATCCGGCTCGCGATCTGCTTCAATGGCAGTGGAAATCCCTGGACCGCATTGATAGCATTGAGGTCATCGATTTGGCTGGAAAGCGTATGTTTTTCAGTACGGACGGCAGTTTGAATCAAATCGGGGTAGGGGACTGGCCCGTTGGGATGTATATCCTACAGGTTAAATCCGATCAACGTATTTCTCGGAAAAAAGTACAGGTGGTGCATTAAGTCGGTAGCGTATTTGAATTAATCCCAGATTATGCATTAGAAGACAAATAAAAGCCTATGATGCTTGAAAGCTCTGGCTTCAAGCCTAAGGCTTGCTTCACCCATTAAGTGCATACTTTTCTAATGCATTGCATTAGAAACAAGCTGAAAATGAGAGACTTGCAAATAAAAATTTAGTAAAATCCATTTTCTATTGCATGATTTGGGTTAATAGTTTAGGATACGCACTATTTCGATAACCAGAGATAGGGGTAGTATGGTTAGAGCTTAGCTAAGGATTTGAAGATCAACATTTTAATTACAACATCTGCAGGGTCGACAAATGATAGTAGTCTACTGAATGATTAAGGAGATATCCTGTAGCCTTACTCGATAGGCACAGTTGGGATTTGCCAGTAGACTAAGCCTATGCTCTTGGCTCTCCAAGCCTTCATCTATAGTGCTTATACCATTTATTAGAAGCCATCTCAAAAATGCTTTTGATGCCGAAAATGAAGGACTTTGGTACCAGATGAGGCGCAAAAACGGGGCCTAGCCGTAGCTAAGTGACGCTTTTTGCTTCTAAACACATCACCCCTTTTAGTGGAACTATGTTTGGCCTCCTGCTTTTCACTTAGGTTTTTTTTATTCAATTACAGGTTGCTTCCTGAATAGGAATACAGGTAAAATAGACCAAATTATTAATACAATAAAATAGACTAACTCAGGAAAGAGATGAAACCAATTGGCCATCAATAAGCCGGCCACCATGATTACATGAGCAAGAAAGGCCCAGGCAAGTCCTCCTAAGATTTGAGGCTTGTAGCTTTTTGATCGTTTAAGTAAATAGTTTACGAACCAAAAATAAAGCGGTAGAAAAATGATAATAGATGTGACAAGACCTGGATTATACTGTAGTTTAATAAGTCCAGCCAGGATATGAACAAATCCATTTACCACAATAATACTTCCCATTGCGATTAAGGGGAAGCGATTTCTTGGGCTAAACCAGATGGCCAAGGCACCTACCAACCACACCAAGGAAGTATTTATCATGAAAATTGCCTCTTTGGTAAGTGGTATAACTGTGGAATCCGAAGCCCCCAAGTTGGAGCGTATAAAATCATTATTAAAGTCATAAAAAGCGTAATAATTGCCGTACAAATCAACCCAGTGTTCTTCAAATTGATGAATAATATAGGCAATGAGCAATAGCACCCCAATGAATCGGAATTGTTGGATGCGATTTTTTGAATGATCCCGGGTACTAAATGAAAAAACTCCAATTAGGAGAAATGGTACTGCATAGGTCCCAATTTTCATCCAATGGTCGATCAAAAAATCGTATTGCCCTAAGGGTAACCACAACATGCCAAATAGTAGGAGGGTACTTCCGAATACTAATCTTGAATCTCGCATTGCTATCTCGTTAATTTTGAGTAGTAAAGCTAAGGTTGACTGATCTAAAATAGATTGATGTGGGTTAAGATTTTACACTATCCAACAGGGACCCGCTCTATCCCTTACCACGCCTTCTTCAAAATGCTTGCATCCTGATACCTGCAGTGTCGTCATCTATGAAATTTATTTATGTTCACTCCAAAAGAAATTCCCAACAACCTCTTAACTCAAGAATTGATATATCATTATGATTGGTAGGTTTAGAAATATTTAGATAGGTAATTTTACAGAGAACCACTTCTTTTTTTGATTAGAAGCCATCTCAAAAATGCTTTTGATGCCGAAAATGAAGGACTTTGGTACCAGATGAGGCGCAAAAACGGAGCCTAGCCGTAGCTAAGTGACGCTTTTTGCTTCTAGTTCAAATATTGGTTATTAATTTATTCTAAAGATAGTTTCTCTTTATAGATAAGGTTCGTAACGGCTTTCTGGAATAAGTTTCAATCAACTGCTGCCAGTAAAGCAAATAAAAGTAAAATGCTCATCACCAAGGATGAAAAAATAAGGACAACTATTGGTTTAAAAATTGATCCATTCAAGCTGCGTTTAAAAATCCAGATGATACTAGCAGCCGTCACCACATAAGAGCTTGTAATGTACCATGCTGCAGCCTTCTCACTTCCTACCGGAGCTAATACCAAGCCGATCAATACGCTCCAAATAAGGGTAAAAGAAACTGCGTAAATGGAGATGACCATATGTTCCGCTAGGTTATAGAAGCCATCTCAAAAATGCTTTTGATGCCGAAAATGAAGGACTTTGGTACCA
>CAZXLD010000006.1:0-66266 GCA_964641965.1 uncultured Saprospiraceae bacterium
ACCGTCCACCGTCCACCGTGCACCGTGCGCCGTCCATCGAGTATCCAGTATCGAGCATCGAGCAACAAGCATCTAATATGCGGTAGGCCTACTTCCTACTTTTTCTCTTAAAATCCATCACATTTAATCGGTTTTGGCAGGCTACCAGATCCGCTTCCACGTTGGAGGCAATGACGAGGGTTTTATTGGGTCCAAATCGTTGGATTAATTGGTGAAACCAATCTATACCAGCCTGATCCAGATTGGAGGTGGGTTCATCCAGCAGGATGAGTTGGACATCTGAACAACAGGCAAAAACTAATTTTACGCGTTGGAGCATTCCCGACGAGAAATAGCGCAATTCTTTATTCTTCTGCCGTTCGAAACCCATTAAACTGATAAGGTCGGCTGCGGAAATCCCATTCCCTAAGGGCTTGAGCTTGCTGTGGAATTCGATTGCTTCTGTCAAGGTGAATTCTTCAATGAGATCGATGTAGGGGCCTGTAAAGGAGATGTGTTTATAGACCTCAGACAAGCTTAAATCCTGTTGATCCATCTGGAATGTGCGTTTACCCCTGCTCGGGCTTAAATGACCGGATAATAGCTTGAGTAGGGTAGACTTCCCTGATCCATTAGGGCCAGAGACAGCCCATGTAGATCCTGGTTCTAAGGCCCATTCTACCTTCCATAAGATCCATTCCTGTTTGTAGCGTTTGGATACGCCTGACAGCTTAACCCTCACTGATGTCAGACCCGTTAACTTGCCGGAACCCTTTCATAATACCCAGGTCGGCTTCTCGAATGAAGTGCAGGATGTTCTCCCGCTCCGGGGATTTTGGTATTTGATCTTCGATCATTTCGATCGCCTTGGATGTATTGTACCCTTTTACATACAGGATCCGGTAAATATCACGGATCTGCTCGATTTGTTCATTGGAGAAATTTCGGCGTTGAAGCCCAATGTGATTAATTCCGACATAGGAGAGGGGCTCTCGGGCAGCTTTTACATAGGGAGGAACATTTTTACGAACGAGCGATCCACCGGCAACAAAGCTGTGCCTCCCGATCTTGATAAACTGTTGGACCCCTACCTGGCCTTCTACAATGGCCCAATCCTCAATAATTACATGACCCGCCAGATTGACGTTATTGGCCAATATTACATGGTCGCCAAGAATGCAATCATGGGCAATGTGTACATAGGCCATCAGCAGGCAATTGGCTCCTACCACGGTCTGATTGGCATAAACCGTACCCCGGTTGACGGTAACATACTCTCGGATGGTGGTATTATCTCCAATCGATGCGATACTGTATTCTCCCTTAAACTTAAGATCCTGAGGGATGCCTGCTATGACAGCTCCTGGGAAAATCTTCACATTTTTTCCAATTCGCGCACCATTAAAAATCGTGACGTTTGGTCCTATCCAAGAACCATCTCCAATCTCTACATCCTCTTCAATGTAGGAGTATGGACCAATGGTGACGTCTTTACCAATTTTTGCCCCGGAGTGAACGTGGGCGATTTGCGCTTGGTTTTTCATGTATTGGTACGCTTGACAATTTGAGCAGTAAGTTCAGCTTCGGCAACTATTTTATTGCCTACATAGGCTGTTGCGAGCATTTGGCAGATCCCTCTCCGAATTGGAGCAATGAGTTCCATCTTGAATAAGACGGTATCGCCGGGAACGACCTTATGTTTGAATTTTGCATTATCTATTTTTAGGAAATAGGTATCCCAATTTCCCGGATCTTCCACTGTGGAAAGGGCGAGTATGCCACCGGTCTGAGCCATTGCCTCGATCTGTAGCACACCGGGCATAATCGGGTTATTAGGGAAATGACCCTGAAAATAAAACTCGTTAAAGGTAACATTTTTAACCCCAACTACATGCGTATCAGATAGCTCCACGATCTTATCAATCAATAAAAACGGGTATCGGTGTGGTAGCCAACTTTCAATTTGCACGGAATTGAAAAGTGGAGTCGCCGTGGGGTCGTACTTGGGTTTGCCTCGCAATTTTTTTTGCTCCATGTAATGCTTGCGGAGCATTTTGGTAAAAGCCACATTGGCCTTATGACCAGGTTTGGTGGCTACTATTCTTCCTTTGATCGGTGCACCCAGTAGCGCAATATCTCCGATAACATCTAACAGCTTATGCCTCGCCGGTTCATTTTGAAAATGGAGAGCGACGGTATTAAGCACTCCTTCCTTTTCCACTTTAACGGCTGGACGACCCAATTTTTTGGCAAGTTCTTCGATCTCAGCCTCACTCATTACCCGATCTACAATTACAATGGCATTATCCAAGTCTCCACCCTGGATTAAACCCATATCAAACAAGGCTTCCAATTCGCGCAAAAAAACAAAGGTTCGGCTGGGAGCAATTTCTCGCTGGAAATCATCCATTCTTTTCAAGGCCGCATATTGCTGCCCTAGTACCGGAGAATTGAAATCGATAAGTGCGGTTGCCTCAAATTGTTGAGCCGGAAGAGCCATGATCTCTGTACCGGTTTCCTCATCCTTATAGCTTATTGCTTCGGTCACTTCGAAGAATTCGCGGTCCATTTCCTGCTCCTCAAGACCGACCTCCAGGATCGCATCTACGAATAACTTGGCACTTCCATCCATAATAGGGACCTCCGGGCCATCCACCTCAATCAACACATTATCTACCTGCATGCCGGATAGGGCCGATAGCGCATGTTCCACCGTGCTGATCTGAGCTTCCCCCATCTTCAGGGTGGTGCCTCGGTCCGTATTCATTACCCGGTTTACATCTGCCGGAATGATCGGACTTCCCTCGAGATCAACCCTGCTGAATTTGAATCCGTGGTTGGCTGGTGCAGGCTGAAATGTAAGATTGACCAATTGGCCTGTATGGAGCCCTTTGCCGCTTACCGAAACCGGTTTTCGAAGCGTTTTTTGTTTCATTCGTTAGTACGTCGGCCATGAAAATCCCCGCAAAAATACAATTTATGACCAACCTGACCCTTAATTTGTCAATGTTCTCGATCAAGTCGGGAGGACTCCTTATCCGAAAGGGTTTTCAAACTGCGTTCTAATCGAGCTATTTTCCGGTAAAGGTCAGGCAATTTTTTAAACACTCCATAGGACCGAATGTAGGCATTGTAGGGAATGGCCGGAGAGCCAAATAAGGCCTGCCCCTTTTCAGAAACGGAGGAGGCAATCCCCGATTGAGCTTGTATTTGGGTACCATCGGCAATGGTCAGGTGACCGGAAAAGCCAACTTGTCCTCCAATGCGACAGTGTTTTCCGATCTTGGTGCTACCGGCGACACCGGTTTGACTGGCAATCACTGTATGGTCGCCGATTTCGACATTGTGAGCAATCATGACCAAATTATCCAGCTTAACCCCATTGCCAATGCGTGTGGCCCCCATAGTCGCCCGGTCGATGGTGGTATTTGCTCCAATTTCTACCTGATTGCCAATTTCAACAATGCCAACTTGGCTGACCTTCTTGTAACTTCCATCCTGCTGAGGAGCGAACCCAAAACCATCTGCTCCAATCACGGCATTGGCGTGCAGCACCACTCCGTCTCCCAGTATGCATCCATGCAGAATGCGGACACCGGGACCAATTTTTGCTCCTCGACCGATCCGAACATCTCTCCCAATATACACCTGGCCCTCGATCCTGGAGTCATCACCGATTACGGCTCCGGATTCCACCTGGGTAAAAGGACCGACCGTGACATTTGCGCCAAGCTGAGCGTCGGCATGTATCAAGGCTTGGGGTGCAATTCCAGCGTTGCTGCCTCCTTCTACATCACCAAAATGATCCAACAGCTGAGCAATTGCTGCATACACATTATCCACTCGAATTAGGGTAGCTGAAATAGGTTGCTTAGGCTTAAACTCAGTACTGACCAGCAAGGCAGATGCTTGGGTCGTGTAGGCATAAGATTCGTACTTGGGGTTACCTAAAAAGCTGATTCCGCCAGGTTCCCCCTCTTCAATTTTACAAGGTTTGACGATCTGGATATCCGGATCTCCTTCGATCTGCCCTTGGATGAGGGCTGCTATGTTTTTAACAGTGGTTTGCATATGCCAAAGGTAAAAAAGGAGGCTTAGCTATGATGGCAAAATGACTGGCTCAAGATTGGAAAAGGCTATATTTGCACTTTAAAAAATAAGGCATTGAAACGTAAGATCAGGATCGGGACCAGAGGAAGCCGTTTGGCCTTATGGCAAGCTAACTATACAGTAGCCAAATTGCAGGAGACGGGTATACAGGCCGAATTGGTAATTATTAGAACCCAGGGGGACAAGATTCAGCATCTGGGATTTGATAAGATGGAAGGGAAGGGTTTTTTTACCAAAGAGATTGAAGACGCCTTACTCGAGGACAAAATTGATCTGGCGGTTCACTCCATGAAGGATTTGTCAACTGCCCAGCCGGATGGCTTGGTGGTAGCCGGTGTTTCGGAGCGTGCAGATCCAGCCGATGCCTTGATCATGCCTTTGTCAGCTACCCCGACCCAAGGTCAATGGGGTTTGCCTGAAAACCCGCACATTGGTACTTCTTCGGCCCGACGAAAAGCACAACTCGGGGATATTCTCCCCCAGCTCCGTTTGGAGGATATTCGCGGCAATGTACCCACTCGACTAGGTAAGCTGGAAAGTCAGGGGTTCGATGCGATAGTACTGGCGATGGCGGGCTTGGATCGCTTGGGGATCGACAAAGCTGCTTATCGGGTTATTCGGCTGAATCCGAGAGAATTTGTTCCTGCCCCGGCTCAAGGAGTATTGGCTTGGCAAACCCGGCTGGAGGATAAGACCTTGCGAAGAGCCATCCTGAATCTGCACCAATCTGATGTAGCAGCCCAAACAAATGTGGAACGAAAGGTCCTTCGACTCTTGGATGGAGGCTGCCATATGCCTTTGGGCGTGTATTGCGAACGGGATCCCAATGGCAATTACCATGTTTGGGCTGCCATGGCCGACCATTGGGAAGGGCCGCTCCGAACCATTCAACATTCTTCCAGCACCTCTTACGAGTTGGCTGAACAAGTGGTGGAAGCGCTGAAGTCTCCGGTGACGTGAAACGGGTTTTTATTAGTCGAGCTATTGAAGAAGCAGGCTGGTTTCGAAAGGAGATCGAAAAAAGAGGCTGGGTGATTACAGGGGAATCCCTGGTTCAATTTGATCCAGTTGAATTTTCCTGGCCCCAACCTGGGGATTGGATTTTCTTCACCAGCAAGAAAGGAGTGCAATACTTCTGGGAAGGAATCAATTCATCTGCTGATAGCCTGGATCGGTTTCAATTGGCTTGTATGGGAAAGGGCACTGCAGAAGCGCTGGCTAGACGGATCAGAAAACCAGATTTCACAGGGGAGGGACAGCCAAGTCAGGTGGCACAAGCTTTCCGGGAGGTGGCAGCTGGTCAAAAAGTGTTGTTTCCTATCGGTACCCATTCCCTGCGCACCATCCAACGATCACTTGGCCAAGCTATTGAAGGACAAGATCTGGTTGTTTACCACAACCGAAAAAAATCACCACTCCAACCAATACTAGCCGATTTCTATGTGCTGACCAGTCCTATGAATGTGCACGCTTTGTTGGAAAATGATATGGCTGATCGAGACCAAGTATTTATTGCCATTGGTGAGAAAACAGCGGATGCCATGCGTACTTTCGGGCTGCAACAAATTCGAATAGCACGGGTCCCTTCTGAAGCAGGGCTGATTGAGGCGATAGGGGAGGAGGTAGAATAGCCGCATTATCTTTTTCAGACTATGCCCTTTTGATCCAGCTGTATAAATCAATTGATATGAACCGATTTATTTATGGGGTGCTACTGCTTTTATTGAGCGTGGGTTGCCAGAATCAAGAAACCCAATCGAAAGAGGCGCAGCTTACCCCCTTTGAAGATTTTTTGAAATTCTATGACCGATTCCATCAGGATAGTTTGTATCAAATGGCGCACATCCGTTTTCCATTGGAAGGATTACCGTCAAATGCAGATAGTGCGACCCTTGCCGGCGGGCAATTCAGATGGAATCGAACAGATTGGGAACTCATGAGAGAATTCGATCCGGAGTCGGAATTTGAGCGCAGTTTTACCCCGTTGACCGAAACATTGATCGTCGAACAGATGACCCATTCCACAGGGCGGTATGGATTGCAGCGCAGGTGGGCCAAACAAGGCGAAGATTGGTATTTAATCTACTATGCGGGTTTAAATGTGCTGCCTGCAAATTAATGGGCATAGAGCCTGTTTCAAATTTGTACGCTGCGGCCAAATGGCCACTTTTTCGGTTATACTGCCTTGTAGAACCAGGCTTCGTAGCCCTACTACGATCCCGAACCTGTGTCTTGTTTAACCAATAAAATGGACAAATATTGCTATCATCTACGAATTTAAAACGAGCTCTCATTCTTTGGCTTCCTATGCTTATATTTATTTGATTCCAATTGACTTAATACTGACCCAATCGTAAATGACTTATTTAAAGATGGAGAAAACACCCAAACGTGGCCAGCTCCAATGACAAGTGTCGGGTTCCAGGATATTACGCCCTTTCAAGAAATGCTGTATTTAAAGGATAGGCTATTTTCAACTTAAAATGGGTTAAAATAATTTATTTGATACTGTATCTATCTATTACCTAAAACCCTTACCACATGAGCACTGAACTAATGGAAAAGACCAAAACAATAATCGGGGAAGGAGATCCGGATTATGATTGGAAAATTGTGCCTACCCAACATGCCGACCATTATAGGGAAAGTGCACCGGAACTGGCCACGATCCTTAAATCTACAAAAGTAAATGGTCTGGCTACCCGCTACGAGGAGTTTAACCGAGAAGCCATTGAAGCACGTGATCGCTTCAAGTCTACCATTAAAAAAGCCAATGGGGCAATCTTTATCACAGCTGTTTTTGGTGCCCTGTTACTTTTGGGTACAGGTGTACAAAAACTGTTTGCGGATTGGGACCAGTTAACCACCATCGAATGGACCATCCGGGTAATTAGTATCCTGGGGATACTTTCTAGCGGATTGGCCTATATGTGGCTGCGGGATGTGCAGGGTGGGCGCTTGCTGAAGGATTGGAGGGAATCCCGAGCCCGGGCCGAAGCCAAACGGCTGGTTTATTTTAAGGAGGTCATGCAAGGGGCCCAGGAGGAGGTTAAGGATCAGCTCCTGGTAATGGAATATACGCGGCGCTTTTTATTGGACAATCAGTTAGACTATTTTAAACAGCGGGGCGAGCAGCATGAAGAACGCGCCCGGAAAGCTTACCAGACGGAGTCCCGCGCTTTATTTATTGCCTCTAGCATTACCGGTATAGCCAGTGTGTTGGCACTTTGGCAACCTACCTTTGCCGTGATTGCCGGCTTGGGAGTGATCGCAACAGCCTATGCTGCTTACGCTCGCTCGGGTACAGAGGTTAACCTGGATATGGTCAATGCTGATAAATACAGAAAAGCAGAAGACCTGTTGTGGGAACGCAAATTGGATCTGGACGATTTTCGGCAAAAAGTAATCCAACAGGAACAGGGAGCGGTTATTGCATTTTTCGAACCCATTTTTGTATTGCTTGAGGCAGATCATAAATCCTTCCTGTCAGATGCAGAAAAACAAGAGGCAGCGATCGGAGAAATGGAAAAACGGTTGAAAAAAGCGGATCAGATGCGTGAGAAAAATAAAGATGGAGGGGATGATGATTAGCTTTTTACTATCGGAAGCATCCGATAGGGCCTTCGTTTAATAAGTTGGGTATTTGGAGCGCTATTTGGTAATTCGGTGATCGTCTGTGATTTTCGGAAAGGCCATGGAAGACTTTTCCTTTTGCCCTTTGACGTAATACATATTCATATCTCCGCGCTTTTTGACCTGGATCTCGCCCCTGTACTCACAGTCAAAATGCTCTTTGATCAATTGATAGGTGTTTTCTGAAACATTGATCTTACCAATTGTAGAATAAGACTCCATCCGGGCTGCAATATTGACCGTATCTCCCCAGATATCGTAGGCAAATTTCTTGATGCCTACCACCCCGGCCACGATGGGTCCGGAATTAATACCAATGCGGATATCCAGGTGGACTTTGTTGCTTGGACCATTTGCTTTGGTTTGTTCGACAAAAGATAAAATGTCAAAAGCAGCCAAAACCATTTTCAGAGCATGGTCTTGACTTGGAAATGGAAGGCCTCCGGCTGCCATGTAAGCATCGCCCAGAGTTTTAATCTTTTCTAGATCGTATTTTTCCATAATCTCATCAAATTTGGAAAAATAGAAATCAACGGTTTCAACCAATTGCTCGGGCGGCAAATGTTCTGCAAAGGAGGTAAAGTCTTGAAAATCAGCAAACATGACGGAGACTGAATCAAACTTTTTTGCCTTTACCCTGCCGTTATCTTTAAGCTCCATGGCCGTTTCTTCGGGTAAAATATTTTGAAGGAGGTGGTCGGATCGATTTTTCTCCGCCTCTATAATGGTCGTGGCATTTTTTATGAACCGGTTTCGCCTAAACAAACCGAATGCCAACAGGCCAATCAAGATAAAGGCAATACTCACACTTATGACGATCAGCCTTTGATAACGCTTTTGTCCATTGAGCAGGTCGACTTCGATTTGCTTTTGAGAAATCTGATAATCCGCACGTAAGTTAGCCATCTCCTGGACCGCATTCACATTGACCAGGCTATCCCGGTAGGCCACGTAATCCTTGTAATACCGAAGCGCTTCAATCGGATTGCCACTTCTCTCATGTAGTTCGGATAATTTCAGATTGGCATCCCGAATCTGCTCCTTTAGCCCTCTGCCTTGAGCTATCGCCAGGCTTCTTCGGGCGTAGGCTCGAGCTGATTCGAAATCCTCCCTGCCCATGTAGATGTCGGACATATAAAGATAGTAGACACAAATCGGATAAAAGTCACCTAGGTCAGTCAGTAGATCAACAGCTTTGGTCAGGTTGTCTTCTGCTTGCCGGCTGTTTTCCAACTGTGCATGTACCAAGCCTGTATTACCCAGATTATAGGCCACCCCAATCTCGTAATCCAAGGCATCAAAAAGCCGACCGGATTCCTCAAATAGCAGCAAGGCCGAGTCGAGTTTTTCCTGGTTGAAATATTCATCTCCCAGGTTTAACAGGGCTGTGGCAAGGCTGACCGAATCTTTTTCAGCTCGTAAGAAATCGATACCCTCCCGATAGTGGGTGACGGACCGCCCGTGATTTTCTAGTACCGAATATACGTCTGCAATGGCTATGTTTACTTTACCTAATTCGTGGGTGAAGTCTTCTTTTTGGGCCAGGCGGGCAGCTTCAAAATAGCTTTCCAAAGCCGGACTTAGTTCTCCTTGTAAGCGAAGGGCATGCCCCTTTTGTAAGTGGCCGGCAATCAAATAAGCCGGATCCTCTAATTCCTGAGCGTACTCAACCAATTCCTGAGCAAAAAGAAGTATCTCTTCTCCGTCGGGATGATGCTCTGCCAGGTTCCTGAGAAGCTCTAATTTTTCCCGGCCCTCGAAACTTCCTTCCAGATAAACCGCTTTCAGGCTATCCGCATAATAGCGATCCTGGCCCCACAGCATACCAGAGCCAAATAGCAGGATTGCCAGCACTAAAGTGACAATTGATCTTGGGGGAAATAAAAGTTGGTGGAAGGAAGACATAGCAATTCTTGGAGAATGGCTTGAGTTAGAATCTCTATTTGATTCTTAGTTTTGGATCGATTCTAAAGACTCCCTTTTTCCGTTCTTCTCGATTGAAGACTATGAAGAAAAGGTTATATTTCTCAATGTCTCCAGGATTTCCCTTGACCACTGTCCCTCTAACCAAGCCACGATTTTCTCTTGCTTCCTTCAGCCTTTTCCGGTTGAAAAAACGAGCTCCTCTTACGTAATCAATCGATGTAACCCAGACCTTATCCCGATCGGGGTTGCTGCTGGATATCCCTTTCCAGACTATGATATCTCCAACTGAAACATCCAAGGTGTAGTCTTCATTGCTGATACCTGCTGGTTGGCCGAAATTACAGGTTTCACTGAGGTTCGATTTATCGACGCGCTCAGTATCTACATACAGGATAACCTGTTTAACTTCTACCAGGCGATTTGCGCTGCTTACAAGTGTAACCAAAGCAATTATTGGCAATAACCAATTTCTGGAGTGCATAATGGAAAAGTTTTAGGATTTACTCGGATCTAAAGTCTGTGGCTTTCGAATTTAAAGGCTTGAGATCATTCAATTGCCGGGAAGCAATGTACCTTTTTTTCAAATGTTTGAAAAATGAAGGTGCGGGAAGGTACCCGCTCATCCATTCCCCAAGAGTAAAAAAGTTAACAGCAAGTTCATAACCGCTTGATTTGGGAAAGACCTATAAGCCGGAGTTTTTCTCCTGTTTTCAAAACCCGGAAGGTGGTGCACCTTCTCCAAATGGCTGCCTTCCCCTAAAATCATCACAGACCATGCGTTTCCAGTGCTTATTTGTTTGCCTATGCGTGGGTTTGGGGGGGTACCGCTTTGTTTAGTTGCCAGACTCCACCTGCACAGTTTATGGTTGAAGATGGGGTATTAACGCTACACGGCGCGATCAAGGGCAATCGACTCAGGTTGTAGGTACGTACAACAGCTACGCTCGACCGATTGATACGATAGTGCTTGCTTTCGTAGACCGGATCATGGAACAGAATCAAGGCCAATTTAAGGCTGCGATGGATGGTGCGGTACGAAAAAATACAAGGCAAACCATCCCAACCTGCTCCAACTGAGTGAAGCCTTGGCGTATGACCATCCCGACTTTCCAACCCAGCTGAATGCCGGTTTGCGCTCCCTTGAAATTGATGTGTCTAACGATCCTACCGGGAATCGATTTTTCCAACCGGCACCTTATACCCTGTTTGAGCTCTTGGGGATCAACCAATCATTTGAGCTTCGTTCGTATCGTCTATTGCGAATATATAGCTGTACGCCAAACCCTTGAAGTACGAATAGCAAGTATCCCGCAGCAGCCTGAGTACCCACTGCGAAATTGTACATAGGTTCATTTCATTTTCCGCCATTCTAATGTCTATCTTCCGATCCAGACACAAAGCGAAAACTTACTTATGATAAAGCGGATTATATTATTTGGAGCCTCGGGCGATCTTACCGAACGGCTATGGATGCCTGCCGTTGCTCAAGTAGCCGAAGACGGTCGCCTACCGGAAGGGTTTCATATTCTAGGTTCTGCGCTGGAAGAATGGACGGGGCAGGAGTTTCGGGACCGGATGACGGAGGCCCTGGCCCAATTTTGTGGAGGAGTGGCAGAAGAAGTTCGGCAGCAGGTTGTTCAAATGCTCGATTATAAACCAGCAGATGTAACCAGTCCGTCGGATGTAAAAGCCTTGATTGGAGAGTCCCATGAGCCCACCCTCGTATATCTGGCCTTGCCGACCTTTTTGCTTGACAAAGCTTTTCTTGCCTTGGGTAGTGCGAATTTAAATGCAAACGATGCCGTAGCTATTGAAAAGCCTTTCGGTACCGACCTGGCCTCTGCTCAACATTTAAATGCCACCTTACAGGCTGTTTTACCCCAGCCAAAAATTTTCCGCATTGACCATTTCCTAAGTGATGACCTGGTTCGCCGTATTTTGTACTTGCGATTTTCGAATCGGATTTTTGAGCCCTTGTTGAGTGCACAACACGTTGAGCATGTCGATATCAGTTGGCTGGAAAGCCTGGCCCTGGAAGGGAGAGCCGGCTATTATGATAAGGCCGGGGCTTTGAAAGATATGATCCAAAACCACCTCATTGAAGCCTTGAGCTTGCTGTTGCTGGAGCAGCCGGCCCGCCTGGATGAGCCTTCCTTTCGGGGCAACCGCGTAGAAGCCCTTCGAACGATTTCTACCCCTACGGAAGAAGCCATTCTAAAAGGCACGGTTCGCGCACGCTATACAGCCGGAAATGTAAAAGGGCGGGTGATTCCCAGTTATGTAGACGAGCCTGGGGTTGATGCAAGCCGGAATACCGAAACCTATGCTTCTGTCGATCTGGAAGTGCCGAGTTCGCGTTGGTATGGCACCCGTTTTACGCTTCGGTCGGGCAAGGCCTTTGCCAATGACTTTGCAGAGATTGCCATTCACTTTAAACCGGTGCGTGGGTACCAGAGCGATATGCAAATTGATACCACGCCAAACATTCTGCGCATTGGCCTCATGGATTCCTATGTGCGATTGGATATCAATATTAAAGGGCAGGATGAACATGTAATTCACGATACCCTAGAAATGATCTCGCCTCCCCCGAAGCGCAGTGCTTATGCCAATTTGATTGTGGAGATGTTGAAAAACAACACCATGCTCTTTATCCGTAACGATGAAGCTGAGGAATCCTGGCGAATTATCAATCCGATTGCCGAGGCTTGGGCTAATCAAAAGGTACCCTTGCTGGAATATGCAGCAGGTGGGGCGGTGCCTGGAATTTAGGGATGCTATCTGTAGCACTTAAACACACCCTAACCGAAATCGAAATTCACTACCCAAGGGGATCTGGTTCAACTGAGATAAATACTGCTCCTGAATGTATGCGATCCGGGGGTACCCACCCGTAGTCTGGCCATCTTGCAGGACGATAATCGGGAGTCCATTGGGTGGTAATTGCAGGAAGCCTGGTAGTACCGGAGCGCTAAAAGATAGTTGATAGGAAGTGCTTTCCAAAGGTTCACCTTGCAGTCGGATACCCATGCGATTGCTATCTGGGCTGATTCGGTAGCGGCCTGAACTGAGGACTTGTTTAGATCGTTCTGACAGCCAATCAAATTCAGGGCCGGGGCAGATTGGAAGGGTAATCTCCTCGGGGGCCAAGGCATAAAAAGGCGTCCAAGTCAGTTTATCTCCCTTTTGCAAAAGCCTTCCCTGATAACCACCCAATCGGGCATTTGAATAGGTAGAGTAGGAGTTATACACCTGATCTACATCCAGGATGCCATCTATTCCAAGGTAGCCTCGCAGTCCTCGTATTGCGGTACGTCCTTTGAGTATCTCTCCTTTTTGGACGGTATATAGAGTATTCAAATTGATTTTTTCATCATTAAGGGTCCATCCAAAATCGGCACCCGTTATTGCAATATGAGTTGGGTCATTAAATTTGATCTGAGGAGCTATGGAGGTGCATTCGATTAAGGGAGTTGGTTCATTTTGATTTAACAACAGCCAGGCAATGCGAGCCGCATTCTGATCCATGACACCTGATTGAGGAATCGCATAAAAAGCTAACCCTTTTCGTCCCAGGTCTTGTATGCTGGTCATCAATCCCGGGTGAAGTATTTCCAGACTAGGCATTGTATTGGATTAGGGAGGTTCTGGAGCGACGCAAATTTTCGTATGTTTTTTGGTCAATAGCTACCAGTTGGATTTGATCGCCCATTTGAAATCGAACAGGTGGTAAATTGGGGGTCTCTAACAATTGGATGGGTGTCTGCCCGATTACATGCCACCCACCCGGACTGTCGATAGCATATAGCCCGAGGTATTTTCCGCCAATGGCGAGGGAGTTGGCCTCGACGTATTTGGATGGGGTTGTTTTTCTGGGAAGGTGGAGCGATTCTGGCAAACCATCCAGATATAGGAACCCGGGCAGAAACCCAAAAAAAGCGATGGAAAAATTAATAGACAAGAGTTTATCAATACTAGTTTGGCGAGAAAGGCCGCTTACCAATTCAATGGTAGACCAATCATCCTGTTGGGAAAAAAGAACTGGTAAGCGATAGGTGACAGGGTTGGTGAGTTCAATTCGATCCTGGTTTCGAAGCAAATCTAAATGAGCTGTTTCAAATTGAGTATTGAGTTTTAAGCAGATTTCAATTTCGGAGACTATTACCTCTTCGATAAATTCAAAACGGCGTTCAAAGATAGCTTTACCCAATTCTTTTATTGCAATAGAGTCTGACGATCGTAGGAGCAGGAAGTCATTATTGAAATTTTGTATTTCAACAGCAGTATTATTCAATTGAAGCGATTTGGACATGGCGTTCGATTAGAAAATCATAAATCCGTTTACTCAATGTAACAGCTCCCTCCGTATCGCTGTGCAGGCAAATGGAATCTACTTGTATTGGATGCGTTTCGCCATTCCATAGGGTAATCGTACCCTCTAAGAAGGATTCAACTTGTTGGAGTACCTCTTGGGGCGTATGAAGAACGGCTCCCTCCAATTGGCGGCTTCGCAGCTTGCAGATTTGTTGGTATCTCCTGTCGGCAAAGCCTTCGTTGACCATATACATGCCGTGTTTTTCACCCATTTCTACCGCTGGAGTTTGAGCCAGGAGGTAAATTTTTAAGCTGGGGTCAATTTCTTTGACCAATTGCATAAAAGCTTCAGCCAGGAATGTATTGACTGCCATATCATTGTACAAGGCTCCATGGGGTTTAACATGATGGAGTTTTCCACCCAGACTTTCCACCATCCCCTTGATGGCAGAGATCTGATAGCGGAGTTCAGGTAGCAGAATGGTCAGATCTATGTCTAGCGACTGCCTGCCAAAGTGTTTGGTATCGTTGTAGGAGGGATGCGCCCCTACTTTCACCTGGTGCGCCAGAGCGGATCGAATGGTTTGCTCGATTAGAGCCGGATGGCCGCTATGAAACCCACAGGCCACATTACAAGACGAGATGTAAGGCATGATGGTCTTATCGAAGTTTTTTTCCTGGCCGGGCTTGAGTTCGCCCATATCGCAGTTGAGGTCGAGGGTGAGCATTCTAAGAATATGAGTAGGGTTCCGGTAATTTAGCTAGATACGTTGAATTGAGGGATGGGGCAATTTACACAAAGAAATAAATCAATATTTCTTCCCAAAGTCGTTCACACTTTGAGTAGTAATTGTGTCAAATGGAATAAAGCAATATTCACTTAAAAACTGTACTATGGACAAGCCGTGGAAAAAGGCAAACGAAACCCTGAATCAATTGCTCGAAGAGGGAAGAGCTATGGAAGCCTTTGATACATACTACGCAGAATCAGTCGTTATGCAAGAAAATGAAACAGAGCCAAGAGTAGGTAAACCTTTAAATCGAGAGCAGTGTGGTGCTTTTGTCCAGATGCATCCCGATCTGAAGCTTACGGTATTGTCAACTGCTTATGGAGACCGGATTTCTTTTCAGGAAGTCCAGTTCGATTATACAGATGAGCAAGGGGAAAAGGTCCAATATTCAGAAGTGGCCGTTCGACAATGGGAAAACGGGCTAATAAGCCGGGAAAAGTTTTATTACGCAACCTAAATCCCCAGCTCATGGAAGAGACATCATTGGAAGAGCTGGTCGAGCAAGCAATTGCAGGCAATAAACAGGCCCTTGAACAATTGATCATTTCGATTCAGGATTATGTATACAATTTGGCGGTTCGATTTTTTTGGAATCCACTGGATGCGCAAGATGCCTGCCAGGAGATTCTCTTGAAGATTATTACTCACCTTTCCAGCTTTCAGCATAGGAGCACATTCAAGACTTGGGTGTATCGGGTAGCTACCAATTATTTGTTGAATGCCAAGCGTACACAATACGAAAGCTTGACTTTTGAAGAGGGAGCGGTTCATTTGGAAAAGGGCAGGGAATATCCCTCCTATGAAGGAGCAGACAAAAATATATTGCTAGAAGAAGTCAAAATCAATTGCACCACCAGCATGCTGATCTGCCTTTCCAGGCCCTTACGATTAACCTATCTGATAGGGGAAATCTTGGAATACAACAGTAGGGAAGGGGCTTACATCCTCGATATTTCACCTCAAACATTTCGCAAGAGACTTTCGCTGGCCAGGAATCGGATTCGGGCATTCATGGCACACCATTGCGGCCTTTACCATCCGAAGAATCCATGCCGGTGTGCTCAGCAGATTTCGTACAGCCTTGCTATCGGGTGGTTTGATCCGAAGAATCTCAACTTTGTCAAACTGGAAAAAGGTATAATGGAAGCCAAAGAGAAGATTGATACTTTTATGGACGAAGTTGCCATTTTTCACACCCACCCGGAATATTCTACACCTGGCCGGGTTTTGGATAACATTAGAGATTTGTTGGATAACGCGGATTATGCGTTCCTGCGGTACTAAGTTGAAAAATCCGGTTTAACAAGGAGGGTTTTATTGCTGAGCATTGGTCATTTCAATACTCGACCGTTTCTCCGGCTTCTATCATTGGGTCGTGCTGATTGGTCATGGCAAATCCTAATGGGAGGCCTGATCACTGAATAAATAGACAGTTGCTGGCAAGGAGCTTCTGATTGAATTTGGATGTAAGGGTAAAAGGCAAGGAAAAGAGTCCCATAATTAGATGAATGCCATTTTTTCCGGCCTCGACAGAGAGAAAGTGGCTTTTAAATACGCAAATCCTGAAATGGTAAAAGATCAAGTTTTTGTCCTTCACAATCTCAGGGATATATGAAAGCGATTTTTATAACTGCCCTATTTGTATTCGGTTATCTGATCCCTGCTCTGGGGCAAGACCTCAAGTATCCTTTCCAAGACCCTGATCTTTCCCTTTCAGATCGGGTGAATGATCTGATCTCCAGGCTTACACTCGAAGAAAAGGTAGGGCAGTTGATGTACGGTGCACCAGCCGTTGAACGTTTGGGTATTCCACCCTACAATTGGTGGAATGAATGTCTTCATGGGGTAGCCCGCAATGGCAGGGCTACTGTATTCCCGCAGGCTATTGGCCTGGCGGCAACCTTTGATACGGATTTGCTCTATCGGGTAGGACGCGCTATTTCCATGGAAGCCCGTGCCAAGTACAATGTGGCTTCGGTTGCCGGCCAGCGCGGGCAGTATCAGGGGCTCACCTTTTGGTCACCGAATGTAAATCTTTTCCGGGATCCACGTTGGGGAAGGGGGCAGGAAACCTATGGGGAAGACCCCTTCCTGACCTCCCGGATCGGAGTGGCTTTTGTCCAAGGATTGCAGGGGGATCACCCTCGTTATCTGCAAGCTGCCGGTATGGCCAAGCATTATGCTGTACACAGCGGACCAGAAAAGTTGCGTCACGAATTCAATGCGGTCGCCAGCCTGAAAGATATGTGGGAAACCTACTTGCCCGCCTTCGAAGCGCTTGTCATGGAGGCAAAGGTGGAGGGCGTTATGGGGGCTTACAACCGAACCAATGGAGATCCTTGTTGCGCCCACCCTTACCTGATGCAGGAAGTGCTGCGGGAAAAATGGGGTTTCAGAGGGTACTATGTCTCGGATTGCTGGGCTATAGTGGATTTTTATGAAGGCCACAAGGTGGTTGAGACTCCCGCCGAAGCCGCTGCCATGGCTTTGAATGCCGGCACCAACCTGAACTGCGGCAGCACCTACCCGGAATTGGTCAATTCCATTAAGCAGGGACTGACCACCGAAGATGCCGTCGATAAGAATCTGCGAGAACTCTTGCCCACCCGTTTCAAACTTGGCTTGTTTGATCCGCCTGGGGTGGTCCCTTTCGATACGATCAGTACCAGTTGGATACGGAAGAAAGAGCATGTGGATCTCAGCCTGGAGGCAGCTGAAAAATCTCTCGTCTTGCTGAAAAATGACAACAACACTCTTCCGCTGAACCCGAATGTGAACAGCATTTTTGTGACGGGACCTACAGCTACTCATGTGCAGGCTCTATTAGCCAATTACTATGGTGTCAGTGAAGAGTTGAAGACTATTTTAGAAGGTATTGTGGCAAACGTAGCTCCCCATACCTCGGTTCAATACCGTCAGGGTGCTTTATTGGATGAGTCCAACCGGAACCCAATCGATTGGTTCTCTGGAGTGGCAGCGGAGACGGAGGTGACCATCGCTTGTATTGGGTTGTCCCAATTGATCGAAGGGGAAGAGGGGGAGTCTATATTGTCTCGTCATTTTGGCGACCGGGAAGAGGTCCGTTTGCCTCAAAATCAAATCGATTTCATACGGAAAATGCGGGAAAATGCCGAGACCTTAATCGTCGTGATAACAGGTGGGAGTGCTGTTGCCTGTCCAGAAATCTACGCTATGGCCGATGCACTGATCTTTGCCTGGTATCCTGGTGAACAGGGAGGATTGGCTGTTGGCAATGCGATTTTTGGAAAAAGTGTACCCTCCGGCAAACTGCCGGTTACCTTTCCGAAATCCTTGGAAGATCTTCCGCCTTATGACGACTACAGTATGGCTAATCGAACTTACCGATACATGGAAAAGGAGCCTTTGTTTCCCTTTGGATTCGGATTGAGCTACACAAAGTTTGCATATAGCAACTTAAGCCTATCTGCTGAATCCATTAGTGTTGGCGACAAGCTTACTGCAAAAGTAATGGTAAAAAATGAAGGTGAAATGGCCGCAGAAGAAGTGGTGCAACTGTACATCACAGATGAAAGGGCTTTGGTTCCGGTGCCGCAATATGCGCTAAAAGGCTTTCAGCGAATAGCCTTGGCTCCGGGCGAGTCAACAGCGGTTGAGTTTGAAATCCAGCCGGCACACTTGGAAATGGTCGACCACGCTGGAAAACGGGTATTGGAACCGGGAGCTTTCACTGTTTCGGTAGGTGGTTCTGTACCCTCAGGGCGGAGCCTGGATCTTGGTGCACCCGCATATCAGCAAATCCAGTTGGAGGTTAAGTAAGTGTTTCGGATTGGGATCGGAGGTGAAATGATGAAAACTCTCCATGACGGACTATTCGAGTATGAAGGGTCCATGTGTCCGCCTAAACAACAATGTGTTTCTTTCCCGATTAAATCCGGAAAAGGCCAAGTCTATAGCTTTTGTGCGGGAATGGCATCTCTGTAAAAGACCATTTTTTGCTCTGGTGCCATGTAAAGTATTGCTAGTTATTTGAGGATTTTGATCCATACATTAGTTAGGGTGGCAGCTTCATATGGGGGTTGCCACTTTTTTCTATACAGGCTGTGCATACAGGTGCTCAAAGGGCTGCTTTGCTTTGGGGATGGATAGAATTTCTGATCTCCACCCCAAAACGACTTATGGATGATGCTAGGAGTAGCAATGCCTTGATAAAGTCGTGCTAGTTGATTAGAATTCAAATCGTTTTTTTCGTCTTTTGATCTGGATTGAGATCGACAAAATGGAAGAATTGATTTCCAATCAAATCAGAATAACGGATCAGATGGAGGATCACTTTTTCCGATTCTTATTTGACCGGTTGCCTTAGCACTAGGGATTTACTGCTATTTAAGGGCCCTGGGGGAAGTGGTAAAATGATCCTACTGCTTCAACATGCGATTCTCCTCCTCCAACTCTTTGAGGAGTTGGACATTCATCCCGGTCTACTTCTTGTGTCAGTTGTAGAAGGTGCCTTTTGCTATGTCTAACTCCCGTCATAGCTCATCTACCGATCGTCCTTGTTCATTTTCTTTGAGTGCTTTAACGATCTGACTTTCTGTGAATCTTGATTTCTTCATAACAACCTATTCGCAGTCTTTCACTTTTTGAGGTGTCCTATTTTTGGGCGTCTTACATTTTCAGGAGATCAGCATTTCACTCGCTATGCTCATTCCACTTGAATACCGGAGGCCTTTGGCCTGTCGGCATCCTGACAACCACTGGCTCGAAAAGGCCTGCAACCTTCAGCGTTTTATTGCCTACTCTACTACAGCATGGACGGCGAGCACAGTCAGGGAGGGGGCAGCCCTGACGAAATATATCGGTTGATTTGGATCCAGATCAATTTTTTCTTTATTTTGATTTGAGTTCAAATCATTTAAATGGAGGAACTGATTTCATATCAGATCAGATTGATGGATCAGGTTGAAGATCGTTTTTTCCGATTCTTATTTGACAAGTTGCCTTGGGACCAACGATTTATTGCTATCAAAGGACCAAGGGGAAGTGGTAAAACGACTATGCTGCTTCAATATGCCAGATTTCGTCTTGAGGATCCTGAAAAACATCTATATCTCTCCTTGGATCATCCTTATTTCTACAAGCACGGATTAGTTGAGCTTGCGGACGAATTCCATAAACTGGGCGGAAAAACGCTGCTTATTGACGAGATCCATAAGTATCCGAATTGGTCAAGAGAAATAAAACACATTTACGATGGATATCCCAAGCTACAACTGATCATAACTTCCTCCTCCGTTTTGGACCTGTACAGGGGAGAGGCAGATTTGAGTCGTAGGGTCGCCTCTTTTAACTTGCCCGGCCTTTCTTTCAGGGAATTCCTGAATTTCGATATGAATGTAGATTTTAAACCCTTTTCCCTGGAGGAAATCTTAGCGGACCATCTTGAAATAGCCCGTTCCCTATCCTTAAAGATGAGACCTCTTGCCCTGTTCAGGGACTACCTCAGGTTTGGGTATTACCCATTCTTTAAAGACCGGGAGCAATCCATTTATCAACAGCAGCTGTTTCAGGCAATCGAAACTACCTTGTTCCAGGACATCAGTTTTGTCAAGGGATATTCCGTAGAAAATGTCAAGAAAATGCAAAACCTCCTGGGCGTATTGGCCGAAACGGTTCCTTTTGAACCCAACATCAGCAGCTTGGCAGAAAAATTAGGAATTGGCCGAAACACACTGAAGGAGTATCTTTTTCTATTGGGCAAAGCCAAAATTTTGAATTTGCTTTCTCGGGAAGGAAAAGGAATATCGGTACTACAAAAACCAGATAAGGTCTATTTGGAGAATACCAATTTTTCTTTTGCTTTAAAGGAAAGGCCGGATTCTGGGAGCATCCGGGAAACATTTTTCCTTAATCAAATGCTGAATGCAGGGTATCCGCTTTTCTTTCCCGGGAAAAAAGTGGATTTCACAACAAAAAATGGCTGGATTTTTGAAATCGGAGGAAAAGGCAAAAGGGCATCGAATTATCCAGATGCTTTTATGGTAAAAGACGGTATTGAAATCGGTTTCCAAAAAACCATACCGCTTTGGCTGTTCGGATTTTTGTATTAATCCAAAGAAATGGTTTGCCGTTTCGAAGCTGTTGAAACTAGAAGTTGCTGTTGGTCGGCCAAGCTTTCTGTATTCTTTTACCAAAAAAGCCCGTCCATTCGGACAAGCTTTCCTTTGTAGCGGGGATACTGACAAATGCGCCCTGAGCGCCTTATCAGCACAGGCTAACCAGAATAGCGTCATGTAAAACAAAAAAGACCCACCCTTTTGGATGAGCCTTTTCCTTTGTAGCGGGGACAGGACTTGAACCTGCGACCTTCGGGTTATGCGTACCAACTACAGCTTTCGCTGCCTATAACAATATTCGTTATAGTTTGTGGTCTGGACTTTCTCTTCACCCTTTTCTTTCGAAGGAGGGTGTTCGCCATCAAGTCTCTACACCTTCACTGACAATTCTTGTCAGTGCTTGGCTCGGGATTACCATACTAAAGGCTTCCCCGAATTTGACGAATGATCACTCCGGTGTTTCCACCGAAGCAGCCCCTTGCTGAATCAGATGCCAAGCTTCACGAAATTTGGCCGATTTCGGCTTTCGTTGTCGCTTGTCGGTTTCGACTAAGTGTATTTCGGAACCGTAACTAATAAACGTTTCAACTGGCATGATGTAGAAGATTTCGCTCTCCTAGATATAAAGGATCGCAAAATCAAAATCTGAAGGATTATATTCAGATCGAACCATTGTTCTACGATTCGTCTTTGTACGGCGGTTGTCAACAACAAAGTTGCCTTTGCTCTTATCGTACTAAGCACATTTCACTTGTACTTTTATCAACCTTCCTTCCACGTCCAGAACTAAGTCATAAGGTAAACGATCTCCGACAGGTTGCAAGACGCCCCATCCTTGTTTGAGAGCAAACAGTATAACTGCTTGTTCTGCAATATCGCCCTTCAACTTAGTGTCCATAGTTCTGATTTAGCAGTTCTTGAGCCCGACGAGCTACCAACTGCTCCACCCCGCGATGTTGTTTTGAAGCAAACGAGCTTCCTCGATTGCTTTTCCCAAAGAGAAAACTAATGCTTTCTTCGTTGGGTGTGCAAATATACAGCTATTCTTCGTTAAAAGAAAGTAAAGCCAACTTTTAGGGAAAATTAGGTGCGACTGTGTTCGCTATCCATGAGGCGTATTTTGGCCGGCCGGAATCCGCCATTGAATTGGTATTTTTACCCGTAGCCATCCAACTCCATTTTCAAATAAACTGTTCTATCACCAACGCTTCATATCCAACTCAAAATCGCAACGCACATGAAAGAAGTTTATATTGCCTCCGCTGTCCGAACGCCTATCGGTAGCTTTGGCGGATCGCTGGTGTCCTTTACCGCCCCTCAACTCGGGAGCATGGCCATTCAAGGCGCCCTGGAAAAAGCAGGTGTTACACCGGATCAAGTGGAAGAGGTTTTTTTCGGGAATGTTTGTTCGGCCAATCTGGGCCAGGCTCCTGCCCGTCAGGCTGCTCTGGGCGCCAATATCCCCTTGCACGTGCCGTGCACGACTATCAACAAGGTTTGTTCCTCCGGCATGAAATCCATCATGTTTGGCGCACAAACCATTATGCTGGGGCATGCTGATATTGTCATGGTGGGTGGAATGGAGTCCATGTCAAACGTTCCCTATTATGTGCCCACCGCCCGGTGGGGCTCCAAATATGGCGATGGTCAGTTTATCGACGGCCTGGCCAAGGATGGTCTAACCGATGCTTACGACCATATGGCCATGGGGGTATGTGCCGACAATACAGCCAAGCGGTACAAGATCAGCCGGGAGGCTCAGGATGAATTCACGATCCGCTCCTACCAATTGGCCAATGAGCACACAGAAAAGGGAAGCTTTAAATCAGAGATTGTTCCGGTTCAGATCCCGCAGCGTAAAGGGGATCCCATCTGCCTGGATGAGGACGAAGAGCCCAAACGAGTCAAATACGAGAAAATCCCCAGTCTTCGACCAGCATTCAGTAAGGAAGGGGGTACCGTTACAGCGGCTAATGCATCTACCATCAATGATGGGGCTTCGGCCCTGGTATTGGTCAGTCAGGAAAAAATGGAAGAGCTGGGCCTTACTCCTCTGGCCCGCATTGTCAGTTTTGCAGATGCGGCCCAGGAACCTCAATGGTTTACGACTGCGCCCATACTAGCTGCACCCAAAGCCTTGGAGCGAGCAGGATTGAAGGTGGCTGATATTGATTATTTCGAGGTCAATGAAGCTTTTGCAGTCGTACCCATGGCGTTCAACCATGACTTGGGCGTGGATACCCATAAAGTCAATGTCTTTGGTGGGTCAGTTGCTATCGGCCATCCGCTGGGAGCATCGGGTGCCCGGATTGTGACAACCCTCAATACTGTTTTGCATCAAAATGGCGGCAGCCTGGGTTTAGCGACCTTATGCAATGGTGGGGGAGGGGCTTCTGCTATTATTATTGAGAAGGTGTAGGGAGGTTGAGTGGACTTCGGCACCTGACTAGCGCCCTGTCCTTATCATCGAGGAAGTTTAGGGGCGACAGACCAGAGAATGGATTTGAGGTTTTTTGGGATAAAATAGATTAAGCGCATCTATAATTAGCGAGAATGAACTTCACTTCCTTTGATTAATAGGATAGTGTAGTTGTACCGAAGATAATGAACCAGTGAATTTTTAAAATTTAGGGGGCGGAAGAATTGACTCGAATACCAAAGGGATTGTGGAGTTCTCACCCCAGCAAATAGATTTTCGATCTTCAAATAGGAACTAAATTGGGATTAGAGTGCTAATTGTGCAACTATGCTTTCTCGTCTCTAGTCCATCGTTTCCAGCACCTTAATCTCCACTCGCTGATTGACCTTTTGCTTGGCCAGGTCCTTGTCCAGTTCAATGGGTTCCGATTTCCCATAGCCTTTGTAGGTTAACTGCTCTGGCGAGATACCTTTGCTGATCAGGTAGGTATAAACTGCTTTTGCCCGTTCGGTTGACAGTTTTTGGCAGTAGTCTTCCGGGGGGATGGTATTGGTATGACCTCCGATTTCGAATTTCAGGTCCGGTTTGGATATCAACGCCTTGGCCAATTTGTCCAAAGCCGGGTAGGAACTGGTTTTCAGGCTGGCCTTATCCGAATCAAACTGGACATTGTTGATGATAAAGGTTGCCTTATCTTCCTTTCCCCTGGGCTTGGGCGAGCTACTGAGCACATCTTTTGCCAACGTATCCAGAATGGTTTCTTTTTCAGGAGCCACCACGGGAGGAGGAGCCGGAATGACCACCGGGGCTGGAGCCGGAGGAGCTGGCTGAGGTACCCCGATCCTAATGGTGAAATTAAGGATGTCTTTCGATCCGGGTTCTACCCGAAACCCCAGGTTGCCTGTCTGACCGTTTCGGGTGACAGCCACCTGATCATATGGGCCATCTTTGCGAAGGAAGGCAAAGGCGTATTCCCCGGAAAGAGCATTACTGGTCGAAATCGAAAGGGTATCTGAGGTTTGCTTGTTGATCAAATAGACAATAGACTCAATAGGCCTTCCCTTGGTATCTACTACTTTTCCATTGACCACCACACTTCGCTCGGGTTTGGCTTCCTCCTCCAATTCGATCTCAAAGATATCGCCATCTGAAACCAGAAAACCTGTCTCCTTGACTTGGTCAATAATGAAGCCATATTCATCTGTGGGTTTATTATACAAAGGACCCAGGTTTTTTGGGGTACCGCAACGACCATTTGGTTCCATTGAGGCCTTGTATATGTCGTAGCCCCCGAATCCCCCTGGTCGGTCCGAAGCGAAATAAAGTGTTTTGTTGTCACTGGCAATGAAAGCAGAAACCTCATCCTGCTCTGAATTGATATTAAGGCTCCTGGGGTACGTCCAAAAGCCGTCTGCGCCGATTTTACTGAAATAAAGATCAAACCCCTTTTTTTCCGGGATATACACCGACAGAACCATGCTGCGTTCGTCGGGCGAAATGGCCATCCCGTCCGTTCCAACCACATAGTCGTTCAAATCAATGCCCCTCACGTCCAAAAGCCGTTGGGCATCTTCTAATCTTCCCTGTCTGCTCAGGAACATGTACGTTTCTAGGATATTGGCTTCGCGAAGATCGTAAATCAACTGTCTTTCAGCTCGCTTATCCAGGTCGTGGAAGAAAAGGGTAATACCCCCTCCCAGACCCACCGGCTTTTTCCATTTGGCCCCATCGAGTTTTGCCATGAAATAGGGCCCATTTCGTTCCACCCAATTATCCCAGCTCTGGAAATAGACCCGCTGCCCATCGGTGCTAATGTTGGGTTCGTCTTCTCCGTTAGAGGTATTGATTACCTTGCCCAGGCAGATCGGGTCACTCCATCCTCCATCTACTCGTTGGCTATACCAGATGTCCCCGTCAAAGCGATAACCCGGACCCGATTGGGATTTCCGCGCTACAGACCAATCGTCCCATCTTCTTTGAGACCATTTCTGTCCGCCTCGGTCAGACATAAAAAAGAGATACTTCCCATTGGGGGTAATGGAAAGGTTGGTTTCCCGAAAGGGAGAGTTCAAGTTTTCAAGTTCTTCCAACACCTGGGCCTGAACGGGAATCAGGATCGGTAGAAAAAGAAGGAATAACAGTTTTTTCATAAGAGGTTAATCGGACTTGGATATTGGAGCACTGCCCCAAAGAAATAATTCCGTGATGCATGAAATGGTTCAACCATCCCAAAACGCGCATGGAAGAAGATTCCATATACCAAGCAACGATACTCCATAAATGAGATAGGGTAAAAAAACTACTTCAACTTATTAAATAGTTGAATAACTAAAAAATACGTTATATATTGCCATCAATCAAGATTACATGAAGAAATTAACCCGCGCCGAAGAAGAGATCATGCACATCATCTGGGCACTGAAAAAGTGCACCGTCGGAGATATCCGAAATTATATGGAAGAGGTCTTGCATCAGAAAAAACCCCCGCATAGTACCGTTTCCACCCTGGTTCGGATTCTGGATGAAAAAGGGTTTATCCGCCATGAAGCCTATGGCCGGACCTTCGTATACTTCCCCAAGGTTACCAAAGATGAATACAGCAGCCAATCCTTGCAGCGATTTGTGCAAGATTATTTCGAAGGCTCTGCGAATAGCCTGGTTTCCTTTTTGGTAAAGAAAGAGGACCTCAGCTTGGATGATCTCAATCAATTAATTCAACAACTCGAAAAAGGAGAAGAAGAATGAATATGCTCCTACATCTATTGGCAACCACCCTTTGTTGGCTAGCCTTTTTGGGGCTCTACCATTGGGCTTTTCGAAATGAAAAGTTGCTGCAGCTCAATCGTTTTTACTTGCTAGGGTCTCTGATCACCGGCGCTTTGCTCCCGATTGTAGATGTACCTGGTTTGTTTGCTATGCCGGCTTCTCTGGACTCCTACCTGGTTTATCTGCCTGCCTTGACCGTCATTTCTCCTGGTGAGGCACCTTTGGACACTGCCTCGGGCATTGGCATCTGGGAGGTATTGTTTGGAGTATGGGCTGTGGGGTGGCTATGGTGTCTAGGTCGTTTTCTACTTCAATTTTTATCTATTAGAAGGTATTGGCAACAAGGTGAAGTTGAAAGGCAACAATGGTATTGGCTAGTTAAAACGGAGCAAGTGGAAAGCCCTTTTTCTTTTTTCCATCTGGTTTTCTGGAAAGCCGGTTGCCGATTGGACACCCCTCAAGCCCAAACCATACTTCGCCATGAGGAGGCTCATATTCGGCAGTGGCATAGCCTGGATATCCTATGCCTTGAATGGATCGGGACTTTCTTTTGGTGGAACCCGGTCTGGCACCTGTATCAAAAGGCTATCCGGGAGGTTCATGAATATCTGGCCGATCAGTACGCCCTGGAAACTACCGATACCCAGGCATACGGACATTTGTTGATCGAGCAATGCCTGAAAGGCCCCCACCTGGCCATATCCCACGGTTGGAATCACTCATCTCTTAAAAATAGAATTCACATGATGACAAAGAAATCATCCTCTCAAATGGCTATCTGGAAGTATAGCCTCAGTCTGCCACTGGCAGCAGCTCTATTGATAGCCTGCGAACAGGCCAAACAAATGGAAGCCCCTTTGGAAGATATCTATACTACTGATGCGCTAGATGAAGCTGTAGTAACTGGTTATAGGGGGCAAGTATCCGCTGACGCAACCCCGGTCCTGGACACCACCTTCACCGTTGATCCAGAGACCTATGCCACAAAAATGGAGGTCAAGGAAGTGTATAAAGAAGTGGAGCAAATGCCAACTTATGGGGACTGCGGTTCTTTGTCCAAAGGAGCTCTGGCAGACTGTTCGGCCAACAATATTCTCACCTACATCTACAAGAATATTAAATATCCTGCTGCTGCAAGAAAAGCAGGTATTGAAGGCATGGCTGTAGTCCGCTTGATGGTATCGAAAGAAGGTAAAGTTGAAGGGGTAAGGATTCTAAGGTCTTTACATCCTTCCATCGACCAGGAGGTATATGATCTGGTAGAGAGTATGCCTGACCAATGGCAGCCTGGTCTTCACAGAAACCAACCGGTAAATGTGGAACTGGTCCTGCCGATAAAATTCAGAATGGAATAAGGTTTACCTTTGAATCACCCGACATCAGCCTCGACCTCGGTCGGGGCTTTTTTATGAAGAGGGCTGCCTATGCCAGGCTGGAATGTGCTTTTCCAGGGAGATCATTTTATTACCTTCAACTTACAATTAATGCACCTTTAACTTGCTCCGTTGATAGTCAAAGCAGCATCTAAGTTGTTTCCTTGATCAAAGGTTTATTTACCTTTGCTTAACGTTCCTAACCAACAAAATAGATCGCTATATAACATGAGCAAGATTGCCTATTTCGATCAATTTAAGCAGAGACATATCGGTGTTTCAGAAGCTCACCTTTCTGAAATGCTGGAAGAAATCGGAGTTGACACATTGGATCAACTGATTGATGAAACCGTGCCAGACAGCATTCGGCTGGATAAAGCATTGGAATTGCCGGAGGCATTGTCAGAACATGCTTTTCTAAAATTTATAGAAACAGTTGGTCAAAAGAACGAGGTCTTCCAATCCTATATTGGGCAAGGGTTTTATGATACGATCACACCTTCAGTTATCCTGCGCAATATCTTCCAGAATCCGGGCTGGTATACCCAATACACCCCCTACCAGGCGGAGATTGCCCAAGGACGGTTGGAGGCGCTGCTCAATTTCCAAACCATGGTCAGCGATTTGACCGGTTTACCCATTGCCAATGCAAGTTTGCTTGATGAAGGCACTGCAGCAGCCGAGGCTATGGCCATGTTCTACGGGCTGAAGAATAAACGTGTAAAAGACCAGCCTGTTCGGCGGCTTCTGGTTTCCGATCAGGTATCTGCATCCACGCTTGCAGTATTGCATACCCGGGCTACACCCATGGATATTGAAGTGGTGGTACAGCCGGTTTCCGAATTCGAACTGGATGAAACAGTATTCGGGATAATGCTCCAATATCCAACAGGGAGCGGTGCAGTTGAGGATTATCGGGCCTTGACTCAGGAGGCCGAAGCTAAAGGCGTTTTTGTAACGGTTGCAGCAGATTTACTCAGCCTGGCTTTGCTGATCCCTCCCGGAGAATGGGGGGCAGACTGTGTAGTTGGTAATTCGCAGCGATTTGGTGTACCTATGGGTTACGGTGGGCCTCACGCAGCCTTTTTTGCTTGTAAGGATGCCTACAAGCGACAAATTCCCGGGCGCATCATTGGGGTTTCAAAGGATAGTCACGGGCACCAAGCCTATCGAATGGCTCTTCAAACGCGGGAACAGCATATCCGGCGCGAGAAAGCAACCTCCAATATCTGTACAGCCCAGGCCTTATTGGCTATTATGGCTGGGATGTATGCCGTTTATCATGGGCCGGAAGGGATCAAAGCCATTGCCGAACGCGTGCACGGATTAACCCAGATCCTGGACCACAACTTGAAGCAAATCGGGTATATGCAATCCAATACCCATTTCTTTGATACACTCTCGGTTGTGGTCAGTCATCATCAGGCGGATATGATCAAGGCGATGTGCCACGAACGGAAAATCAATCTGTTTTACCGTGACGACCGAATACAGATCAGCCTGGACGAAACGACTACCCTGGAAGAGGTGGAAGTGCTTTCTTCTATTTTCGCTGCTGCGCACGAAACAGCACATGTATTTGTAGGCAGGGAAATGGCCGGCTACCAAATACCTGAGCCATTGGCTCGGCGTTCCGACTTTCTGACACATCCAGTCTTCAACAACTTCCATACCGAGACCCAGCTCATGCGCTACATCAAGCGTCTGGAAAACCGGGATCTTTCACTTACCCACTCCATGATTCCGCTGGGATCGTGTACCATGAAGCTGAATGCAGCTACTCAATTGATTCCGGTGAGCTGGCCGGCATTCGCCCATTTGCATCCCTTTGCACCAATCGAACAAACACAGGGGTACCAGCAAGTTTTTGAAGAGTTGGAAGCGTACTTGTCAGAAATTACCGGCTTTGCTGCCTGTTCATTGCAGCCCAACTCCGGGGCACAAGGCGAATATACCGGCTTAATGACCATTCGGGCCTATCACGAAGCGAATGGAGATACACACCGGAAAGTCGCGCTCATTCCTGAGTCGGCTCATGGTACCAATCCAGCCAGTGCCGTCATGGCAGGTATGAAAGTAGTGGTAGTGAAGTGTGATGAACGCGGGAATATTGATGTTGAAGACCTGAAAGCGAAAGCTGCCAAACATAGTGCAGAATTAGCTGCCTTAATGGTTACTTACCCTTCTACGCACGGGGTTTTTGAAACAGCCATACAGGAAATTTGTCAGGTAATTCACGACCATGGTGGTAAGGTGTATATGGACGGGGCCAATATGAATGCGCAGGTCGGACTGACCAGCCCAGCCATTATCGGTGCGGATGTGTGTCACCTTAATCTGCATAAGACGTTTGCCATTCCGCACGGAGGTGGTGGTCCAGGGATGGGGCCTATTTGTGTGCATGAAAGTCTGAAGCCTTTTCTGCCGAAACATCCGCTTATTGAAACGGGTGGTGAAAACGGGATTTCAGCTGTTGCTTCTGCGCCTTGGGGCAGTGCCAGCATCCTCTTGATTTCGTATGCTTATATCCGCCTATTGGGCAAAAAAGGGTTGACGGAAGCAACCCGGTATGCCATATTAAATGCCAATTACATCAAGGCTCGATTAGAGGCTAATCAGGCCTATGAAGTCTTGTATGTTGGGGAGAAGGGAAGAGCTGCGCACGAACTGATCATTGATCTTCGCCCATTCAAGTCGTTGATATCCGCTGCGGATGTGGCCAAACGCCTCATGGATTACGGGTTTCACGCGCCAACCCTGTCCTTTCCGGTAGCCGGAACCATCATGATTGAACCTACGGAAAGTGAGGATAAACCTGAGTTGGACCGTTTCTGCGATGCCATGCTTTCCATCCGCCGTGAAATAGATGAAATTGCTTCCGGCGTGTGGGATCAATCCAACAATGTGCTCCACAATGCGCCGCATACGCTCGAGATAATGACTGCGGATCGATGGGAAATGCCCTACAGCCGGACACAAGCGGCGTGGCCATTGCCATATTTGAGGACAGGACACAAGTTCTGGGCTGCTGTTGGCCGGATCGATAATGCTGGTGGCGACCGCAACTTGATCTGTACCTGTCCTCCCCTGGAAGCCTATGAAGAACGGGATGAGTTGGTGGGTAATGTAGAATCGGATCGCAATCTTTGATCCCGATAACTAACTCGCTTTTAAAGAAGAGGGGAGGGTTAGGGGCTTCAGCATAGCGATGCTGCCTCCCAACAGGGGGGTCTGTGCTGTAGAACAGAAGAATATAAACGGAATGGGAACGGCGGATTCGTTCGCCACCCATTCTTATAAATGGATTGAACAGCCCAGTCCACCGGCGATAGTTTTAAACATTTTGAACGAGTTTTAAACATTTGTTTGATTTTTAAAACAAATTGTATACATTGTATAAAACTCGTTGGGTATGCAATTATCCTTTGATCCCGAAGGCTTAACGAAGGCCAAGCGGTTTAGCAGTGAGATGACGGAGGAAGAATTTTTCCAATTTTGTGGAGAAAATAGCCCCTACCGGATTGAACGGGACCCGAATGGCACCGTAATCATGGAGCCGCCAGTAGGTACTGAAAGCGGTTTTTTTGAAAATAAGGTAAATGCCGCGCTGGAAAAGTGGAACCAGGAACAGAACCCGCTTGTGGGTATCACGGTCAGCCCTTCCGGTGGATATGTATTGGCGAATGGGGCCACTCGCTCGGCAGATGCATCCTGGATATCGTTAGCGCGATTGCGAGGGTTTTCCAAAGAAGACCTGAAAGCGTTTCTGCCTCAAGCTCCGGAATTCGTGGTTGAAATCCGGTCTCCTGCTGATCAGCTCGAACGACTGTTTTCCAAAATGGAAGAGTGGATTGAAAACGGCGTGTTGTTAGCTTGGTTAATTGATCCGATGGAGCAAAAATCCTATCTGTATCGCCCTGATAGACCAGTTGAGCAGGTGTTGGGTTTCGAAAACGAACTATCGGGGGAAGAGGTGTTGTCTGGGTTTCAGTTTAACCTTAGCACCTTGAGAATGCCAGCATTTTAGAAGGTTAAGGAATCAGTCAATGGGGATAAACACCCATTCCCCACCATTGTCGCCGAAAAGAGGCCTTGCCAATGGAGTCTGATTGGCATATTTGGGTATTTCCAATTTCAAGTACTTTTCGATTTCATACGCATCAGACGGACTCGTCAGGTTTGCCAGATAGTCCAATAATAAGAATGCAAAGGGACTGTGTTGCTCCCCAGGCACCAAATCCTTCACGAGTTCAATGCGTCCGCTCGATAATAGCCACCTGGCTCGGTCTTTTGGCCAATCGTCCGGCTTTGTCGGTACCGTTTGCGTCATACTTCCGGCAAAACAAGCATCCGCAATTACCAATAATTTGAGTGCCCTGATCTTGTTAAAGGCAGTTAGTTGGGCATGGTTGCCAAAAGGCGCATCAAACAACATCCAATATCCTTCTTCGAACACATCTTCATAAATACCATGACCGGCAAAATAGATGACCACCTCATCTTGGGGTCTGGCAGTTACGATTAGTTTTCGGAGCGCTGATTTAACGTTTTCGAGGTCGGCAATTGCATCATATAAGGTGTCGCTTACCACAAATCCATACTGTTTCTGAAGCAGTTGGGTAAACGCTCTTGCATCATTGATAGGGGACTCTAAAGGCGAAAGTCCTCGGTAGCCGTATTTTTCAACAGCAATGCTAAGTAAGTAACGCGTCGGTTTGTCATTTTGCACAACTTGGTCATCCTCAAATAGCAGCCTTATGGTATCTCTAGCAACAAGGCCGGAATGTGAAATGGCTTCCAGGAAAAACTCGTTTTGGCCGGTCAATAAGGAAACCGAATGCCTCCACAAGCCATCCGAAGCATATACCCCGACTGGCTGGCCGTTGATGGTGAACTGCTTCAGCCCCTCATATGAAAAAGCAAATCCTTTCAGGGTGTAGTTGGTTGCATTCACCCGGATGACACCTCGATTGTCTTCATATAGATCGGGATCCGGTTGGTAGGGCCGGATAATCGGAGTTAGTGCCCTTGTGAGACTATTATCCGATGATGGAACGGGTTCTGTGCTGTAGCTGGCAGAGTCTCCAGATTGACTGTGCCAAAGCATCTGGGTCTCCAGATTTTTCTCCACGATCTCCAGATTTTGCCAATTACTTCCTTCCAGGGTATTATCCTTTAATCCTAAAAGTGTCTTGGTGGTCAGCCAGGAAGGAGGGCTGACATTTTGAATCCCTGGATTGAATGCAGTGGAGGTGCGTTTTTGAAAATGATTGAGCAAAGCCGCGTCTACGAACTCCGTCAACTTGAACTTTTTGGCAAGCTCCAACAGTCGATTCAGCTCCCTCTCTCCCTCGACTGGATTCGAGTTGAGCAGATCGGGAACACGCTGGATACCAGTTATGAGGCTTCCTATACGCTCTCTGTTTCTTTTTTTGCGAATGGATTTGTTTAGCTCCTCATTTTCGATCTCCAGTTCATAACCTCCCAGTGCTTCCAATTCCTGCGCGTAAACATCCTTGATTTCAGCCTTGCTAAACTGTTGCTCTTGTTCTTGCTGGCCGAATAGAGGGATACACGGGAGGAAGCATAGTAGGAAAAGGATGGGTCTGGAAAAGACGAGGAAAGACTGTTTAGAAAGAAGTGTAAGCCGCATAAAACTTTTTCCTGGATTTAGCCAAGCGGAAATTTACAAGTAATTTTCTTGTAGGAGCGAATGAGGCCTCCAATTTGTAGAATAACTACTCACGCTATCCAAGTGGTGCCAAGCTTTGTGCAGGGATCTACCTCGCCTTTGCAGATTCGCACTTTTTGTAATCTTATGTTTGGAAAGCTTGAGGTGGATTAGCTCACCCACCTCCGCCTCCGCCAATAGTAAGGCTGAAGTGGAAACCACTAATACCGTCGTTGTTGGCCCCGGTTACTGCTCCTCCACTGTAGCTCCAATCACCTCGATTAACGGCCCAGATGTATCCGGCGCGCACACCTACTTTTAATCCTTGTCCGCCTTGAAATGGGAAAAAATCAGCTCCCACCATAAAATCGAGCATGAAACTTCCCTGACCGACATTGGTTTCTACAAAATCGCCCTTTTGGATTTGATCTCTTGAGATATCCTGTCTGGGAGAAAGGTTCATGCCTACCCCTCCACCTCCGATACCCAGCATAGGAAAAACCATCCAATTGGTATTGGAAATAATGGTGTAGCCCAAATTAAAGAAGCCTGCTCCTCCGCCAAGGGTAGCCCGGATTTCGGGTTCGCCTCCCTGTGTGAAGGTAACCTGGTCGCCGGTAAGGCCAAAGCCACTGCCACCAAGTAGAAATCGATTAAAAATGCCATATCCTTCTCCTCCGATAAGCAGGTAATTGTTGCTCAAGGAAGGGGCGCCCTCCGGCAGAAACTGTTGAAATCCGGAGGCATCAATATTCATATAGCCGATCCTGAATCCTCCGAAACCGCCCCAGGTCTTTTGTGCATAGAGCGATGTGCTACAAAGGAGAAACAATACAGACATAAGAGGGGTGAACCAACGTTTTCCAAGTAAGTAAATAAGTCTCATATGATTCGTTTTTGGATTATCTACGGCTGTAGGTTTGTACTACCTAATCTACTTGGTCAGAGTTATTCTTGCAACTGCTATATTTGAGATTTCATAATCAACCAACCATGATCGTAGTCACGGGAGCTGCGGGGTTCATAGGTTCCTGTTTAGTTCGAAAGCTGAACCTGGAAGGCCACCGAAACCTGCTTATAACGGATGAATTCGAACACGCCGAGAAAAACTTGAATCTTCTCCAGAAATCCTATATTGGAAAAGTGAATCGGGAAGATTTCATCTCTTGGCTCGAGCGTATGGGCACTTCCGTTGAAGTCGTTTTCCACATTGGAGCCCGGACCGATACGACCGAGCAGAATAAGGAAATCTTTGATCATCTTAACTTTCTATATTCTCAAAAAGTTTGGGATCTGTGTACGAAGTATGAGATCCCGTTCATCTATGCTTCAAGTGCTGCCACCTACGGTTTGGGAGAATTGGGATACACAGATAATCATGAAATTGTCGATCGCCTCCAGCCACTCAATCCCTATGGACGGTCTAAAAATGATTTTGATAAATGGGCGCTCGCCCAGCCACAAACTCCGCCCCATTGGTATGGCCTCAAGTTTTTCAATGTTTATGGTCCTAATGAATACCATAAAGGACGCATGGCTTCCGTCATTTTCCATACCGCCCGACAGATTAAGGCTACCGGCGGGATGAAATTATTCCGCAGCCATAGACCTGATTTTAAAGATGGAGAGCAGAGCCGGGATTTTATCTACGTAAAGGACGTGGTGAATGTGTTATACTGGCTTTGGAAGAATCGGCCGGCTAATGGCTTATATAATCTGGGTACAGGCAAAGCGCGGACCTTTTATGATTTGGCCTCGAATACATTCCAGTCAATGGGGATGGAGCCCAACATTAGTTTCATTGATACACCGGCCGATATTCGGGATACGTATCAATACTTTACCCAAGCGGATATGTCGAAGCTCAGGTCTGCCGGCTATGAGCAGCCCTTTTATAGCCTGGAAGATGGCATCCGGGATTATGTAACCCATTATTTGAAGGAAGAGAAGATTTGGTAGTTGCCAATTGAAAAATCAATACCCTCTACCAAATACCAAATACCAACTACCTACTATTGTTCTTCTTCTTTCAATTGGTTACATTCCCATGACAAATTGATCGTCATGCAAGTTCGACCGCGATTTCAATTGAAGGTGCCTTATTCTCAAGAAGAAACACTTGCCCGTATCCAGCAGGCCTTAGACAACAAGCTGTTATCTATTCGGGGCCTGATTGTCGATCACCACGTTACACTGAAAATCCCCTATGAGGATCAGCATTTTTGGTCGCCTCAGCTAGACCTGGAGGTGGAAGACCAAGATCGGGGCGTACTCATCCGGGGGTTGTTCGGACCTCGGCCTTCCGTCTGGTTGTTGTTTGTCTTTTTTTATTCCCTTCTAGGATTTATTGCAGTTATTGTAGCTGTAATTGGGTTCTCGCAAATGAACCTGGGGCTTTCGGCTGGGATTCTGTGGCTCTTGCCAGTCATGTTTTTTTTAGTCGGTATGGTCTACCTAAGCGCTCGGACTGGCCAAAAGTTGGGGGCGGAGGAAATGCTTCTTCTGGATCGTTTTTTGAAAGAAGCGTTACAGGATTCGGCTCAGCAAGACAACCTAAAACAGACAATTGATGGCGAATCTGGATCTGAAAAAAATGATTGATACCCTCCCTCAAATCGGGAAGGTGGAATGGATTGGTATCCGACCAGCCAAGCGGGCACCACTGGCATCGGTAGAAGAGGTTGAAGCTGCAACTGATTCCGGGTTGGTTGGCGATCACTACAGCGGGAACAGTGGAAAGCGGCAGGTCACTTTGATCCAGCAAGAACATTTGGATGGGGTAGCTTCCATCCTTGGTAAACCAACAATAGATCCTGGGTTGACTCGCCGCAACTTCGTAATATCCGGGATCAATTTATTGGCCTTCAAAAATCGACAGTTTCAGATCGGAGAAGCCATCCTAGAAATGACCGGCCCTTGCGAGCCCTGCTCTCGTATGGAAGAAAACCTTGGCCCAGGTGGCTACAATGCTATGCGCGGACATGGGGGAATTTGTACAAGGGTGGTTAAAGAAGGTAAAATCCAACTCGGTGACGCTGTTAAACTCTTGAAATCTTGAAAAAAAGTTTCGAGTTCGGGATTCGGAATGCGGAGTTTCTCTTAGCTGACTAAGCTAAATTATATTGTTTTTTCTGGCAGTTTTAACTGATGCAACTACCATCGAAAGTATTGCGTTCGCCTCTTTGGTCAGCAGATCAATATCAGAGCTAGAAATTAAATTTACTTCTTGGGTCAATTCAAGCCAAAAAATGGCTTCATCTGTTTCTTCCTCTACTATTCCCAGTTTAGCAATGAATTCTTTTTTTGAACGCCCTCTACATGCCGCCCTGTAATTTGCCGCTACAGACGTACCGCTCCTGAGTAATTGCTTTCCGATTATCCACCCCTCAGGGTTATTTGGGAGTTCTCTGCACAAAAACACAATCTTCTTGGCAAATGACTTGGTTTTTTCCTTTAGATAACCGGAGCTCATAACTTTTATATTAAAGAGTCAAAGAGCTTTTGCTTTCCACAGACTTAATGTGAAAACTTTTATTCTGCACTCGAAACTCCGCATTCCAAACTCGACATTCGACAATCATTCAATCGTCCAGGTGAGTCCCGATTCCAAGAGTGTTTTCAAATTACCCTTTCCTTTCTGTTCAAATGCCTCTTCTAATTGTGCGAAAAGCAAGTCTTCGTAACAAGGGCGGTCTTCCCGAAACAGGACGCCAAACGGCCTGGGAAACTCGAAGTCCTCTGTAGTAGGGTCATCGAAGAACCGACTCAACAAATAGGCTTTTACCGGGTCGGTTTCATCATGGATCCACAAGTCATCCGGTGAAAAGCTATCTTGCTCCAAGTGCACAAGCCTGGGCCGGGTACCATCTAAGCGGATGCCGTATTCCTGATCTTTTCCGAAACGAAGCGGTTGGTCGTGCTCCAGGAAGATAGTTGTCTGTGGCTTGGTTTTTTTATCCGTAAAGGTCAGGAACGTACCGTCGTTAAAGATGTTGCAGTTTTGGTAGATCTCCAAAAACGAAGTGCCCTTATGTTGGTGGCTCCGGTGAATCATGGCTTGCAAGTGCTTGGGGTCCCGATCCATAGAACGGGCCACAAAAGTCGCATCCGATCCAAGTGCAAAGGCCAATGGATTGACTGGGTGGTCAATGGAGCCCATAGGGGTCGACTTGGTGCGTTTATTTACCTCAGAGGTGGGGGAATACTGCCCCTTGGTAAGGCCGTATATCTGATTGTTGAACAAGAGTATGTTCACATCCAGGTTGCGGCGCAACACATGTAATAAGTGATTCCCTCCAATAGATAGGCCGTCTCCATCCCCGGTGATGATCCAAATCCCGATTTCCGGATTCGCGAGCCGGAGGCCGGTAGCCACTGCCGGGGCACGACCGTGGATAGAGTGCATCCCGTAGGTATTCATATAATAGGGAAACCGACTGGAACAACCGATACCCGAAATGATGGCCACTTTGTCCGGGTCAAATCCTACCTGGGCAAATACGGTCTGAACCTGTTTGAGCACAGAGTAGTCGCCGCATCCAGGGCACCATCGCACCTCCTGGTCGGTAGCATAGTCTTTGGCAGTTCGAATAGTCGTAGTATCAACACTCATTTGGCAAGTACATTTGTGTTTAACAGCTCCAAAGCGAAATGCTTGAGCTCGGATCGGGTGATGGGTATCCCCTGAATCTTGTGGTAGGGAATGACCGGAATCAAAAACGCATCTCGAATCACTCGCATCAATTGACCATTATTCAGTTCCGGGATTACAACCCGATCAAATTGTTGCAACATTGACTCCAACTCCCTGGGAAGTGGCTTCAGGTGGGTAAGGTGGATATGTCCAACGGCATGCCCCTCCGCGACCAATTGGCTAACTACGGTCTTAATCACTCCGAAAGTAGATCCCCAACCCAAGAAAAGCAGATCCCCTTGCTCTACACCGGTTTCAATTGAAAGTGGGGAGAGATAGTCCGCAATGTTATCCACTTTGGCAGCCCGGGTTTTCACCATAAACTCGTGATTGGCGGGATCGTAGGAAACATTGCCTGTGGAAGCATCTTTTTCCAGCCCACCCAAACGGTGTGCCAGGCCCGCACTTCCCGGGACGGCCCAGGGGCGAACCAGCTTTTCATCGCGTTGATAGGGCAAAAACAATTCACCATTCTCAAGTGCCTGCTTAACCGGTGGTTTTAGCTCCGGAAGTTGATCCGGGTCAGGGATCAACCAGGGTTCAGCCCCGTTGGCAATGTATCCATCGCTTAATAAGAGGACTGGCGTCATGTGTTCCAAGGCTATCCGGCAAGCTTCAAAAGCAGCTGAAAAACAGTCTGCCGGACTATGAGCTGCTACTACAGGAATCGGACTTTCTCCATTGCGTCCGTACAAAGCTTGGAGCAAATCACTTTGCTCGGTTTTAGTAGGTAATCCCGTAGATGGCCCTCCGCGCTGCACGTTGACAATCACCAATGGAAGTTCGAGCATAAGGGCCAACCCCATGGCTTCTGTTTTGAGAGCTACTCCTGGCCCGGAAGTACCGGTTACGGCCAGATTGCCACCAAAAGCAGCCCCGATCGCAGCACCAATAGCGGCAATTTCATCTTCGGCCTGGAAGGTTTTAACCCCAAAGTTTTTATAGGCAGATAATCCATGAAGGATATCAGAGGCTGGTGTAATCGGGTAACTGCCATAAAACAAGGGCAATCCTGATTTTTGTGCGGCTGTAATCAGTCCCAGTGCCAGCGCTTCATTACCCATTACATTCCGGTATTTACCCGGAGGTAGGTTGGCGGGTTTTACCTTGTAGGTCGTACTGAACGCTTCTGCTGTTTCACCGTAGTGATAGCCTGCTTTTAGGGCGATCAGGTCAGCCTCCAGCAAATCGGGTTTGTGCTTCAGCTTTTTATTGAGATAAGCAGTTGTGGAATTCATATCCCGATTGAACCGCCAATACAGAAAGCCCAAGACAAACATATTTTTGATCTGGTCTTTCTGCTTGGTCCCCAGGGTAGAATCCGAGAGGCTTTCTCGCGTGAGTTTGGTAATAGGGATGGTGTATACCTCGTACCCTTTCAGGCTATCGTCTTCCAAAGGATGCGATTCTTCTGCATACCCTGCCAGCCGAAGGTTTTTCTTATCGAAGCCATCCGTATTGGCAATAATCGTACCTCCTTTTCGGAGGAGATGCAGGTTAACTTTCAAGGCAGCTGCATTCATTGCTACCAAGACGTCGTAATGATCCCCCGGCGAATAGATGGCCTGGCTTCCAAATCGAAGTTGGAAGCCGGAAACTCCCGCTAGTGTTCCCTGCGGGGCACGAATTTCTGCCGGGAAGTCAGGGAAAGTAGCCAAATCAGCTCCCGTCAGGGCTGTATTACCGGTAAATAAATTACCCACTAATTGCATGCCATCGCCGGAATCACCGGCAAATTTTATGATGACATCCTCTTTTACCTCTGTAGTTGGCGTCATATTGGTCAAATGTTAGGGATAGAATTTCCCTGTAGAAACAAAATTACCAGAAAACCCTAATACCAACCTAACAAACATTAGACGAATGAGATGAGTTTGACGGGAAGTTGGGAATGTAGAACGGAAGGATGTAGAAGTGGGTAAATAGGGCTAGTCCGAAAAATTGTCTGGCCGTGGAGCCCTTAAATCATTGATACTGCCGAATCAGGGTGCGATATGGGTCGAAAGGAGCATCCTTGTCCGGTAATTCCAGCAACTCGGTAAGGATAGCGCCATAGTGCTCTTCCAAGCGTTCCAGGTTGTTAGCACATCGGATTTCAATCTGACCTTGTTTTAGTTGTTCCTGTCGCCAATAGAATGTCCTTTGCATGGCATCCCATATTTCTTGCTGCACAGTCTCGATATCGGAAGAGGTGGAAACGGGTTCAACCCCTTCCAGCATATTACTGCCGCGAGTCAGCCACTCGGATGAACGTATAATAAAATAAGCGGTTTGAGGCCATTGATCGGGAGCTATTAGTTTCCCGTACAGGACTAGTTGCAGATCCTTATTGTTTTGGATGAGTTCTTTGCGATAGGTTTTGCCTCCCCATTTGAGGTCGACCACTGCAAGTTCTTCCTTCCGCTTCATGACTACATCTGCTCTGCCAGTTAGGGTTAAATCTGCAAACGGTCCGGAAAGGTTTTCCTCGATACCTCTGATCTGCCATTCGCTTTGTCGGATCGTGTGTACAAAAGACCAGGCAGCATGTTGCACCTCATTAATAAATCGGATTCGATCGGGTTCCTTGCCATACAAAAGGAGTGTCGCTCCTTCCTGATGAAAGATTTGATGGGCTAGCAACTCAATTCGTTCGAAAAGTTCGGCACGGCTGTAAGTCAGCGCGTTTTCATCTTCCAAGAGAATTTCGAAAATGCGATGAGAGAGGTTCCCCTTCAAGGTTTGTTCTTCCGGGATACTAACCATTGCGGAAGCCTTTAGCTCCAATTGATCTCGAAACAACCATTGATATGGGTAATAGAGGAGTGCTTGAAGAGCGGTGAAGCTGGACGTTTGCTTGCGGGGTAGTTGGTCCGGATTATTCAGGTGGAGAAAATCCGGGGGAGGTGGAATCGCATCACAGTAAGTTTCTTGTGTTGCCGGGATGTCAAAACGGCGTTGCCAAGCCTCTGGGGGAGGAGCAGAGCTGCCCCAGGATAAGGTAATACCCGATAGGTCTTCAAAGGCAGCTTTTAGCATTGCAAATACCGGATGGGGATTTACTTCGGTACCGGCTAGGGTGCTGGGTAAAACGAGAATGAGTTGTTCGCGAACACGGGTTAAAGGCCATTTTTGTTGGAAAAGGAGCAATTGGGACTCCAGTTCCGGATGCTGCAAGCGAATCTCCTGTTGTTCCAAATAGTGTCTTTCGGCTCGGTACCACCTGGAAAAAAAAGGATCGGCTTCCCGATCAATAAAGCTCCACCATATCAAGTGGGGAATTGGAAAGGGAATGGCACCATTTGCCGTGTAAGTAATGTAGGCATTGGCTTCTGCAGGATGCCTGACAACCGGGGTTCCTTCATACACCGCCCGGATCAATTGTTCCAGTTCCAATCTGCTGATCTGTGGACGTGGATGGGCCTGCAGGAGTTCTTCCATCCGCTGCGCCTGACCTCTCAATGCTTGTAGGATAGGGGAGGATTCCTCCTGCTCCACTTGATGTTGAGCCCAACGACTCAGGTGCTCAAACATGGGCAGGATAGCCTCTATCGGAGCTGGTTCCTGTTCGGGATACCGCTGCCGATCAAACCAGAGTCTGTATTCTTTGCGAACCCTTTCCAAATCTTCCTTCCGGGTCGACTGATGGTCTGAGCCGGCAAAAAAGCGGGCTACCCGAAGGTTCCATTCCCTGCTGTTAAGACCAGGGCTTTTTCCAAGGGCGATAGCCAGCTCGGATGATAGGATTGCGTCCAACGGTTTTTCACTCAAGGTGAGGAACTCCAGGATCTGGGCTGGATCGACAGGCTCCCAGATGAAAGCGGGAATGAGTTTCAGGACCTGCTGACCAGGCCGGGCAGGAGAAGTTTTGCTTAAGCCGATAGCAGGCAGTCCTTCCAACAGTAGATAAGATTCGAGTTGGCTCTGCTCTTCCGGTACGAGCAAGGCAGGTTTAAAAGTTGGATTTTCAGCTAAAAGCCTTGCTAAAACAGGGGAAAGTTCTGCATCGCTATTCCCCTGAAGCACCAGTAATGATCCATCGGCCTGGAGCGGCTGGATGCTTGAAGATTGGTTTTGTCCCCATGCAACCTGACGAAAGGTATCCAGATCGGAGCGTTCCGGTTTGTCCAGCTCGGTATCCAAGGCCGTTACTTGGGTTCCTTGTGCTTCCAGACGCTCAAATAAACGCTGCCAGCCCATCGGCCAAAGTGTCCTCGGCTCCATCATCTGAAGCGCCTGGATCGGGTTGAGTCGGTCGGGAAGGGTTCGAACAAGCAAGTTCAATCGATCTGCCATCCCGAGCAAAGTGCGATCGTATTGCTGGATGGCTTGTTGAAAGAAGGGTTCTAATACAGCAAAAACCTGGAGCCTTGAGGGCATTTCCTCCGATTGGGTAAAGGACCAACCCGATTGTATTAATTCGTCCCGGCGTTCCAACAAAGCAGCAGCAGCACCGATTTGATCTGACTGGAAGGATTGTCGGTAGAAAGGGTTGGACATCTGTGCCAGCCCTTTTTCCAGAGCAGCTCGATAGGCAGCCAGCCGGAGGTGATCGACATCATCGGGTGGAAGGGATAAACCAAGGCATTGCTCAAGAACTTGAACCAGTCGATTGGGACCTATGGTAGGATAAGATATACCCTGGAAGCCCGTTTGGTTTTCATCAAGCTGGAGACCCAACGTGAACGCATACATGACATTTGGTTGGAGGGGGAGGAAAAAAGGAGTAGATAAAAGAAGATAGCCTATCCACCGGTCTCTTTGCGCAGGTCGGCCATTTGGCTTTCCCAAAGGGTGCGTTGATCATCTACTTCGTCTTCATCACAAAAGTCCGTTATTTCAAGGGTGGTGTCTCCGGTGACTGGAGAGGTAGCCATTCGGAATTCTAAAAATTCTTCCTCAGATTCTGCCTCTTCCCACTTGAAACGGATAACTTCATTTTCAACATCCTCCACCAATTCTGCAATTTCTTCTGCACCACTCCAAATAAAGGTGAAAGTGTGACCTTGAATATCCACTTCGTCACAAAACCAGCGAATGAGACAAGCTGGGGTGGTCAGAAACTTGTATAGGATAGAAGGTGAAGCCCTGAACGGGAATTCCAAATTGATTTTAACGCGCTGCATATATTAAGGGTCGTGCGGGAAAGTGACCGTACTAATACAATGAAAACAATAAAATGGAAAAAAATGGTTTTTCCAAATCAATGGAACTATAGACGTGAAATTGTGGTTCTATTGTTAGCTTCAAGCCCTGCTTGACAACGTGATAGGAATAGCCTACTTTTGTAGGCTATTAGGACAAATAAACACTCACTTAACCGCAACAATACTTCGGTTAATGACGAAACATGCCGGAAGGTTCGAGTCTAGATACAAATCCAATCCAAAACCGCTATAGCTATTCCTGTGTTGGTCTGGTAGTGAGACACCAGACCAAAGATCATTTTATTTAAAAACACGAACTGTAGATGAGACAGCTTAAGATTACCAAGTCAATCACCAATCGGGAAAGTCAATCACTGGAGAAATACCTCCAGGAAATCGGGAAAGTTGACCTGCTTACTCCGGAAGAAGAAGTAGAGCTTGCCAAACGAATTAAACAAGGGGATCAGGCTGCCCTTGAAAAGTTGACTAAAGCGAACTTGAGGTTTGTGGTTTCCGTTGCGAAACAATACCAGAATCAAGGTCTTTCCCTCAGTGATTTGATCAACGAAGGTAATCTTGGATTGATCAAAGCTGCCCAACGCTTTGACGAAACTCGCGGTTTCAAATTTATTTCTTATGCAGTTTGGTGGATTCGTCAGTCCATTCTGCAGGCGTTGGCTGAGCAATCCCGTATCGTTCGTTTGCCGCTTAACAAGGTAGGTTCTCTGAATAAAATCAACAAAGCGTTCTCTGAGTTGGAGCAGGAATACGAACGTGAACCCAGTGCAGATGAATTGGCAGAAACGCTCCAGATTGCCACCGAAGAGGTAGAGACTACACTTGGGGTAGCTGCCAGACATGTATCTATGGATGCGCCTTTTGTTGAAGGAGAGGATAACTCTTTGCTGGATGTACTGGAAAACAGCAGTACGCCGGACACCGATAAAGAATTGGATTATAACGAATCTTTACGCCAGGAAATCGAGCGATCGCTCAGTACACTTACCGAACGTCAGTGTGATGTGATCAAACTTTATTTCGGGATTGGGGTAGAACATCCTATGTCACTGGAAGACATTGGAGAGAAATTTGGCCTTACCCGGGAGCGAGTCCGCCAGATCAAAGACAAGGCAATTAACAAGCTGCGTACGGCAAATCGAAGCAAGCTTCTGAAAAATTACCTGGGCGCATAAACGGTGTACGGTAGTGCACTAAGTGCGAACCTGAAACTTTTTAGGTAGGGATGCTGCTGTTCCAGGACGATTGTAAAAAGCCCTTAACCAGTAGACGCGTGTGCTTTTGTGTGCTTCTTTGCTCTTAGTTGAAACTAGATTGAAAGAGCCAAGACACCCATCCTGAAAGTTGTTTACAGTGTACTTAGAAGATATATAGACGAAAGGCATCGGATACAGTTCCGGTGCCTTTCCTGGTTTCAGGCATCCATCTCGTTGTTTTCAAGTATTTCCAACGGTCTACGAATGCTTTCTTCCAGAGAGATGAAGGTTTCAGTGCGCTGGATACCACCGATGTGCTGAATTTTGTCGTGCAACACCTGTCTCAGGTGGTTGGTATCCCGGCACATCACTTGTGCGAAAATATTGTACAATCCCGTGGTGTAGTGCGCGGTTACGATTTCCGGAATTTTCTCTAGTTCATTTGCTACGGTATCGTAAAGGGAACTTTTATCCAGATAAATACCCAGGAAGGCGACGACATCATAACCCAACTTTCCGGGATCAATACTCAACTTTTGTCCCGTAACAACGCCGGCCTCCTCCAGCTTTTTCATCCTTACGTGAATGGTGCCTCCTGATACGTACAGCTCTTTTGCAATTTCGGTATAAGGCTTTTTTGCATTGTGCATTAAAATGGACAATATCTTCTTGTCCAATAGGTCAAGTTCGAATTTCTTATTCATCAGAAGGTCGCCAATTGGGTTGTTAAGAACTATTAGAAATATGCCTTCCTGCTAACGGAATATCCAATAAATACACCTAATGGGTGTAAATATTCAAAGTAATATCCTTTTTTCTTTTTGGGCAACTAATTTGGCAGGCCTAACTTGCCAAATTGGTACATACCGGCTATGGTATAAAAAGAAGAGCATATTCCGAACATAAATATGCGTACTTTTGTAAGTATCCTACCCCTTCTGCCTGGGTTTGGCAGGAAAAGCAGGAATTCACATGGAGCAAGGTAAACAGGCAGGAAATAGCAGGATTGGCATTTGGCTACCGCTGTTATTTTCCATCACGCTGATTGTGGGGATTTTAATTGGCATGCGATTAAGTCAAGAGGTTCCTGTGGTCGTGTTGGACAAAAACGCCCAGTTGTCCATCTCCTCCAGCCAAGGCAAATTAGAAGAACTCCTTCGATACATTGAGTCTAAATATGTGGACAGTGTTGACCGCGATCAGCTAGTTGAGGATGCGGTCTACAGCATTTTGGAGCAGCTGGACCCGCATAGCAGTTATATTCCGGCCGACGACCTTCCCCATGCCAACGAACAATTGGAGGGTAACTTTGAAGGGATTGGAGTAGAATATATGATCCTGGAAGACACCATGGTCGTGGTTACCCCATTGCCCGGCGGGCCTTCCGAAGAAGCGGGGATCATTGCCGGCGACAAAATCGTAGAAGTAGATGATTCTACAATAGCCGGGATTGGTCTTCATAAAACCGATTTAATCAGTTTACTGCGAGGCCGAAAAGGCACTAAAGTAGTAGTTGGTGTGCAACGGGGGGCCAAGAAGGACCTTCGGCGATTTACGATTACCCGAGATGAAATTCCCCTGAAAACATTGGATGCCGCCTACATGGTAGATGAAAAAACGGGGTACATCAAGCTCAACTTCTTTAGCTCAACCACCTACGATGAGTTTATGAAAGCCTTGGAGCAGCTGGTGGATGAGGAAGGTTTGGAAAATTTAATCCTCGATTTGCGGCACAATCCGGGTGGTTATCTGCAGCAAGCAACTCAACTTTTAAGTCAACTTTTCCCGGAAAAGGGAAAGTTGCTGGTATATACCCAGGGTAATTCGGCACATCGGACAGAATATAAATCGCATGGTAGGGCCCTATTTCCAATCGATCAGCTTGCAGTTTTAATTGATGAAAATTCGGCGTCGGCCAGTGAAATTGTCGCAGGGGCTTTGCAAGACCACGATCGCGCAATTGTGGTAGGAAGACGTTCTTTTGGAAAAGGGCTTGTGCAAGAGCCCTATGTTATGCGCGACGGGTCTGCGTTACGGCTAACGGTGGCCCGGTTTTATACTCCTTCCGGAAGGTCCATACAAAAGCCTTACAAAGGTCGTGAAGATTATCGCGAAGATGTCTGGCATCGCATTGAGAATGGGGAACTCACAATAGAAAACCGCCAAATTGTGCTGGATTCGACCCCATACTACACGGATAATGGCAGGGTTGTATACGGTGGAGGCGGCATACAGCCGGATATTTTTGTTCCCATCAATCCCATCTATTACGACGAGGATTTTCTAGAGGCCCGGCCCCATATTCGAGAATTTATCTATCTCCAAACCCAGGAAGGCTTGCTTGCCGAAACGGATATCGCTTCTGAAACCTTAACCCTACAACGCAATCTATTGCCGGATTTGATGGGCGATTTTCAGGATTTTCTTTCGGATAAAGGTGTTTCCATGGAACAACAACAATGGACGTCTATCGAGCAGCCCTTACAGCTTCATTTGTCTGCACAGATAGGCGAGCTGTTTTATGGTAAAGAGATGTATTTTAAGTTCTTGAACAAGGAGGATCCGGTTATACAGAAAGCCGTTCAGGCATTAACGGATCCAAGTCCTATCACTCAGAATCATAAATAAGCATTCCGGGATTACAGAAAGAGCAATTCACCTGCCTCATTAAATTCCACTTTCACTTGTTGTTCTGCCTCCTGTGGTAAAGAGAAATAGGTTCCCTCAGGTGGAATCCAGAAATCAATTGCACTCTCATGAATGGATTGGCTTGTCATCATTTTGACCTGAGGAAGCAGCGCGATGGGATGCTCCGTATAGCTCATCAGCTTAATCCATTTTGGATTGAAGGCAATCTGTAACTGAATTCTGCCGGTAGAGTCTGCCAGTTGTCGAGGCAGCTGTACCCAATCCCTGCAAAAAAGAATGAGGGGACGGCGGTGGTAAAAAAGCAGTGTTTCAACGCGTGGGGGGAGATTTGGAATAAATTGCTTTAGGTGAAGCAGGGATGCTACCAGAATCAATGGGCAACTGGTGTGCGCATGGCGCATCAACCGTTCAATGGCTACCCGATTAAGTGCATCGCAAAAAATGGAGCGATGCGTCTTTCCGAGTTGACCAATAAGCCCTTCATCCTTCAGGATTTGGGATAGTTCTCCAATAGCCTCGAGTTCTGTCATAGGTAATTTACAGGCTGGAAAGTAAATGCTTTGCCAGTACTTTTGCAAGCTCTACCGAGCTGTCGTCGGTCTGGGTTCAGACCTATCCTGGAGATAGATCGTGTTAGCATCAGCAACAACCCGGTATTCCGGCAGACCTGGGCAGGCTTTTTGATCTTTTGAAGTACTACTATCGAAGGCAATCCGTTACCATTTCTAACTACTCATGTACCTTTGTATTTTTTGTATGGCAGTATGGAATAGAATACGGGTTTATCAGATAGGGTTTCTTCGAGTCATTGGGTTAGCCTTCAGTTTGTTACTGTTGGGGACCCCCAGTTTTGGAGAGCATATTATCGGCGGCATGTTTACGTATTCTTGTCTAGGATATTTAAACGGAGACCCTGCCTCCGGGGTTCGCGTATATCGGATGACGCTCCGGGTTTATCGAGACTGTCAGGGAGGAGGATCGGACTTTGACTCAACTGGTGATCCCGCCCCAACTGCTACGGTAACCATTTACAGAGACGGCGTGTTTGCTCCCTTTGATACCAGGGCCCTGTTGCCTCCAACCGAGCGCATTGTAAATCCCGATCCTGGAAACCCATGCCTGGAAGTACCTACCACGATCTGTGTAGAAGAGGGGGTATATGAATTTGAACTTGAATTGCCAGTGAGCACCGAAGCCTATCATGTGGTGTACCAACGTTGCTGTCGTAACGCTACTATTAACAACCTGGTTAATCCGGATGATGTAGGAGCGACTTTTGCAGTGACGATAACCCCAGAGGCACAGCAAGTTTGTAATAGCGCACCGGATTTCCAAAACCTCCCTCCTGTTGTTTTCTGTGTGAATAATCCATTTGCTTTTGATTTGGGAGCAACTGATCCGGAGGGAGATTCGTTGGTGTATAGCCTGTGCAGCCCCTGGGACGGTGGAGGAAGGAATAACAGTCCAATTACGGATCCCAATGGGTTGGCTCCTGATCCGGATTTGCCTCCACCATTCAATTTTGTGCCCTTTATTACCCCGACCTACAGCGCCACTCAGCCATTGGGTACTAACGCCCAGTTGGATTTGGACCCGGCTTCGGGTTTGCTGGCTGGACTAGCCTCTCAACAAGGGCAATTTGTTATAGGCCTTTGCGTAGCTGAATACCGAAACGGTGTGTTACTTAGTGAGGTGCGACGGGAAATTCAAATCAATGCCGTACTATGTGACGAGGCATTGACGGCAGCGGTGGAAAGTGACGGACTCGGGCCCAACGGCGAGTTCCTGATACGCAGCTGCGGATTACAGGATGTTTTTATTGAAAATCGAAGTGAAAGAGAAAGCCTGATTAGCGCCTATCGTTGGGAAATTGAGCTTGATACCGGCACCTTTATTGCCACTACCAAAGATCTTACGCTCACCTTCCCGGCTTCCGGGCAGTTTAGCGGACAATTAATCCTCAACCCGTCCGCTACGGCTACCTGCAGGGATACCGCTCAGCTTCAATTCGATATTTTCCCTGCACTGGAGGCCTCCGCCTCCGTTCAGTTTGATTCTTGCATATATGAGCCTATCGCTTTTCAAAGCCAGGTTGTGGCACCAGGGGGCGGGTTGCAGGTTAATTGGGATTTTGGAGATGGTTCTTTTTCCGATCAATCTGCTCCCGAGCACCTATATGCGCAGGCTGGAGCATATTTGGTAGCATTTACCGCTGCCGATCAAAATGGGTGTACCGACACCATTCTGTTGGACATTGATTTTTTTCCAGTACCTCAAGCAATTACCCTAGAGGTGGAAAACGGATGCGTCCCACTAACCATAAGCCTTCCAACAGCTCCAAATTGGCTTACAGATGATTACGTAATCCAATGGGATTTCGGGAACGGAGAAGTTTTAAATACCTGGCCCGATCAGTATACGTACCTGCAGTCCGGTATTTTTGATGTTCAATTTTCCATTTCGGGTCCTACGGGTTGTGCCCTCCAGCAAGATTTACCGGCGGTCGCAAATGTTCAGGTTTCGCCAATGGCCGATTTTTCTTTTAGCCCTAATCCTCCCGATTTTCTGGATCCTACTGTAAATTTCAGCGACAGGTCCACAGGGGCTCTGGGTTGGAGATGGGATTTTGGAGGTCTGGGGAGTTCCTTTCAGCAGAATCCGACCTTTACGTTTCCGGATACCGGCGCGTATGCCGTTTTTCTGGAAGTTGTTTCGGAAAACGGTTGTCTGGATACGGCTACTACGATTGTTTCCATACTGGCACAGAATACCTATTTTTTGCCGAACGCCTTTACGCCAAACGGCGACCTATTGAATGACGTTTTCGTCGGTAAAGGGATATTATCCGGTATAAAATCCTTCGATCTTTCTATCTGGAATCGTTGGGGAGAGCCCATTTTCTCTTCCTCGGATCCATTAACCGGATGGAATGGTCGGCGCAATAACAATGGCAATCTTCAGCCGCAAGGTGTATACGTGTATATTGTTCAGTTTTTGGATATAAACGGAACAATGGTCAGAAAGAAAGGAGAGGTAATGCTGTTGCATTGATTTTAACGCTGCATTGAAAAACGCATATGAACTGGAAGAATACCCATATTTGGTCAGCTAAATTGTTGATTAGTACGCTGTTGATGGTTGGTGGACTCCACCTGAAAGGGGCTCACATTGTAGGTGGCGAGTTGAGCTATGTCTGTCTTGGAGGTGGCGATTATGAGTTTACCATGCGGGTTTATCGGGATTGCAATTGTACCAATTGTGCCGATTTTGATCCCCAGGCTGTTTTCTCCATTTTTGTTTGCGATGGTCCCGGCTGCAGTTCGCTTGGCCAGGGAAGTTCAATCTTTGATTTTACTACCCCCCTCTTGTCGATTCGGCAGGTGGCAGCACCGGATTATCCATGTTTGATACCACCAAATGTTTGTGTACAGGAAGCCACCTATCGCTTCCGATTAAGCGACTTTAACATTCTGCTTCCCCCCGGCAACGTTACCTACCATGTCACCTACCAGCGTTGTTGCAGAAATGTAACGATTACAAATCTGGTAGACCCAGGTAATACCGGATCCACTTACTCTGTAGAGATTAGCCCGGAGGCTCAGGCCAGTTGTAACAGCAGTCCTGTTTTTGATGAATTTCCGCCTACCGTCATTTGTGGGGGCCTGCCGTTCACGTTTGATCACAGCGCTACTGATCCGGATGGCGATTCCCTCGTCTATTATTTTGGCTCTCCGTTGACTGGTGGTGGACCCAATGTAGATCAAGGGTTGCTCAATACCTGTTTTGGAGCCCAACCGAACCCGGCCTGCCCGCCACCCTATCGAACCGTGCGCTTTCGAACACCTACTTACACGCCAGAGGAACCCCTGGGCGGTAATCCCGTAGTTCGTATTGATTCGTTGACCGGTTTAATAACGGGTACACCCCAGATTTTGGGACAGTTTGTGGTAGGAGTTTATGTAGAAGAATACCGGAATGGGCAGCTCATGGGACGGGTATACCGTGATTTTCAATTTAATGTGGCGAATTGTGATCCTACTATCGTCGCCCAGATCCAATCAGATACAAGTCTTGCTGGTCAGGATTTTGTGGTTAACTCGTGTGGGAATAACGTGATTACGTTCGAAAACGAGAGCTTTCAAAGGCAGTTTGTGGAAAGTATTGCCTGGTCCTTCGAAGTCGCCCCCGGAGATACGCTGGTTAATAATGATTGGGAACCTACCATCACTTTCCCTGCCGATGGCCAATACCAGGGGAATTTGATCCTGAATGAAGGTACCCTGTGTTCGGATACAGCTAAAATTACCGTCAACATTTTTCCTGAAGTAATTGCTGACTTTGAATTTGACTACGATACCTGTCGACCAGGTCCTGTCTTTTTTTCCGATCTGTCTTCAACCGGGAGCGATAGTTTGGTCAGCTGGCAATGGAGCTTTGGAGATGGAACGGCAAGCAATACAGTCAATCCGGTCCATACCTATAGCGCTCCGGGCAGGATTCCCGTTTCCCTTGCTGTGATTGATGACAATGGTTGCGGTGCTCAGACCATTGAAGAAGTAGACTATTTTCCCATCCCGGCACTGCTAATCCTTGGACCGGGACCCTATTTGGTCTGTAACCCGGCGGATGTGTTTTTTGATAACCTTTCCGAGCCCATCAATGATGATTATGATATTCTATGGGATTTTGGAGACGGAAATACCGGAACAGAGATCAGTCCTACCCATACCTACACCAGTCCGGGTACCTACACAGTAAGCCTGGAAGTAATTTCTCCGCTCGGATGCCAGACGGATACCCTATTCAATACTTTGGTTACGGTGTTGGAATCGCCGGCAGCCGGATTTTCCAGTAGCCCGGAAAGTCCCTCCAACCTGAACCCTGAAGTGGATTTCACCGATTTGTCAAGCCGGGCAGACAGTTGGTTGTGGAGCTTTGGTACCGGAGATTTGTCCAGAGAGCGAAATCCAACCTATACCTACCCGGATACTGGGCTTTATCAGGTTATCCAGGTGGTCACTCACATTAATGGCTGCACCGATACGGCGGCCTCTTTCATTGATATCCGGCCCGAAATCCGATATTTCCTTCCGAATGCCTTTACGCCCAACGGGGATGGGCTCAATGAAACGTATCGAGGAGAAGGTATTATGGAGGGAGCGCGGTCGTTTGAGATGACCATATGGAGTCGATGGGGGCAATTGATGTTCAAAACCTCTGATCCGGAGGAAGGGTGGAACGGAAAAGAACGCAATACGGGTAAAGAAGCGCCAAATGATGTCTATGTAGTCTTGGTCAATTATGTAGATCCTCGTGGTAATTCAGTTGAACTGAAAGGAACAGCTACAGTAGTACGCTGATTTTGGATTATTATTTCCAAGTAAATGGAGCATTAAATACAATTAATTTGTACCTTTGCACCGCTATAGAAGTAAGTAATTCACAAATAGCGGAGCCATGGATGCCATTCAGTTTGTACACGAGCAATTATCAGAAAAAAAAGACCTTCCGGCCTTTAGAGCTGGAGATAATATCGAGGTAAGTTATCGCATTGTAGAAGGGGAGAAGGAGCGTATCCAGAAGTTCCGGGGTAATGTGATTCAGATTAAAGGAACCGGAGCAACCCGTACCTTTACCGTTCGCAAAATATCCAATGGAGTAGGGGTGGAGCGAATTTTTCCATTCACGTCTCCCAATATTGTCGGTATTGATGTCCTTAAAAGGGGCAAAGTACGTCGTGCGCGTCTGTACTACCTACGCGATCTAGTTGGAAAGAAAGCTCGTATCAAGGAGCGCAAATTTGTCAAGAGCTAGTCCTTTTTTTAATCTTTAGATAAAGGCAAAAAAGCCCGGTCGCTACGATCGGGCTTTTTTATTTTGCTTTTTTAATCTGTTGAACCCAATATTGGCAATTTATGCGTTTCATCCTTGCCAGCTGGTTGGTCTTGTTCCACCTGCCGTTTTGTTCTTTTTGTGCGGGTCAGTTTGCATCCAGTACCAAAGCTACTTTTACCAGAGCGGATACCCTTCGAGGAATGCTTCGCCCTGAACGTACCTGCTACGACGTTACTTTTTATCGGTTGGAGGTAAAAGTGGACCCTTCCATTAAGTTTATCCAAGGTGCTGTGGATATACATTTTACTGCTCAAACTGATTTCAGTAGGTTACAGCTTGATCTGTTCGACAATATGGAGATCCTGAACATTAGCTACCAGGGGCGATCACTGCCTTTTCAACGCGAGTTCAATGCCGTATTTATTACTTTCCCTCAGGTGAAAGCTGGACAAAACGGGGTGTTGACCGTCCAGTATGCAGGCAACCCAGTCGAGGCTGCCAATCCGCCTTGGGAAGGCGGGTTTGTATGGGCCGAAGATCGCTTAGGTCGGCCGTGGGTAGGAGTGGCTTGCCAAGGAATTGGGGCTAGTTTGTGGTGGCCTAATAAAGATCACCTCTCCGATGAACCCGATAGCATGGAAATCGAGTTGACCGTACCCGACTCCCTCATGGGGGTAAGTAATGGGCAGTTGGTTCAGGTCGAGGAAGAAGCGGGCTGGGCTACTTACCGTTGGAAAGTAAGTTATCCTATCAACAACTATGCGGTAACCGTCAATGTGGCCCGATACGCTCACCTAAAAGACGAGTATGAGTCGGAGAACCATGACGAAGCGTTGCCACTGGATTACTATGTGCTGTTTTACAACCGGAGGCGGGCCCTGGGGCATTTTGAGCAGGTTAAATCCATCCTGGCTTGTTATGAGCAATACCTTGGCAAGTATCCCTTTTGGGAAGACGGCTTTGCCCTGGTGGAAACACCTTACCTGGGTATGGAGCACCAAAGTGCTATTGCTTATGGCAACAAATACATGCGCGGTTATCTGGGTGGAATGATTCCACCTGGAATGAACTGGGATTATGTTTTGGTACATGAAACCGGACATGAATATTTCGGTAATGCAGTATCCATCAAAGACCTCAGCGAGATTTGGATTCATGAGTCCCTTACCACCTACCTCGAATCGCTCTACGTGGAATGCATGTATGGGGAAGCAGCAGCTTATTCCTATTTGCTTGGACAACGGTCTTATTTGGAAAACGAGGAGGCGATCCTTGGCCCTCCCGATGTCAATTGGGAAAATTGGGATGCACCAGACCATTATTATAAAGGTGCACTTATGCTGCATAGCTTACGACAGGATATCGGACAGGATTCCCTCTGGTTTGGCCTATTGCGTACTTTTTATGAAAAATTCAGGTACAAATCGGTTACAACGACTGACTGGATCAATTGGGTGAATGATACCACCGGACAGGATTACGGACCGTTTTTTGAACAGTACCTCCAATTTCCGGACCTTCCGGAATTGGATTATTCCCTCTTGGAAAAACCGGATGGCCTGGTTTTCAAAGCGCGATTCAAGGCTGATGTACCGAATTTTCACCATCGAGTTACGGTTGCCGTCGGAGATGAGCTTTCCAGGTTGAAAATTGGCACAGCGTGGAAGGAATATTTCCTGGATAATGGTCGGCTTGACAATTTTCAATTGCGTACGGATTTGGGCCTTTATATTGTTGATCCATAATCCATTCTATGATGCGGGTATAGGTAAAACAACCCTCTTGGAGCTGCAGTGTAATGGATATTTCCCGTGCGTTACTACTCCCTATTCGGCAATGGCCACTTGTAATTAACCATTCCCATTTCTTACCCGGCAATCCTTTCCAGGTACAGGCCCGACTTTTTGTAGTTGGGAATCCTTCATAAGGTTGGACGGTACTGAACACCCCACCCAGCGTTGGCCTTTTCGCCGGCACCTAAGACCAGAAGACCATCTCCGGAATTCAGGCCGTCGATATTACTAGTCATTGGTTCAATGGCAATGGATGCTCGATCCGGAGGAATGAAAAACTGGACAAAAGGATATTTTCTTTCCTGATAGTAGGTTAAAAGGCCCCGCTCGTTTTCCAGTTGAACTTGGTGCTGATCGGTTTCCGCATCCAGTTTGAAGCAATTGTCCAGAATGGTTGATCCTAGGGGCGCACCACCTGAAAAGTCACCATAGGCATACAACTTACCGGTGGGCAACATCCGTTCATCAATACCAACAAAATGGCAGGTAGGGATACGAAGCTTCCAGGATTCGAGCATCCCTTCCAACTGGAAGTACGGGTGCCAGCCCCAGCTTACCGGCATTTCTATAGTTCCAAGGTTAGTGACCTGGGTGTCGATCCAAAAGCCATCGGACTGACTCAGGCGTATTTTTAGTTTTATTTCATAGTGAAAGGGGTAATTGGATGGAGGCTGGACGGGGCGGTGTACCAACTCGAGCATGCCATTTCCCTCCTCGAGCTTGTGATTGCTCACTTGAAAAGAGAGTTCGCCAAAAAAACCGTGAAGTGCATTTGAGGTATTGGAGTCATTAATGGGAAATTGATACGTTTCGCCTTTCCAGGTGAATTGACCGTCCGAAAGTCGATTAGGGAAGGGGAACAATAAATTCCCCTTCGCCCACCTGTTTAGCTTTAACTCCTGACCATTTGCTGCTCCGGCCAACAATTCCTTTCCATGCAGCCGGATTTGTTGAAGCGTTCCATGTTGGGGTACAAACGTACAGGAAAACTGTCCATCCTGTGACGAAAGTACATGAGCTTCATAGGGGTCAAATGGCTCGATTTGATAGTTGTACATAGCTATTTAACAACCAGCTTACTTGTGAAGGTCTCCCCGGCCACCTGCATTCTCAGTTGGTAAAAACCCGTCGGAAGATTGCTCAACTCTATTTGCTCTGTCAGGCGTTGGATCGGATTGAGATACTGTTTAGCCCACACCTGCTGTCCGTTCAAATTGAAAAGCTGTAGTCTGATGGCCTCGGGACTCTCCAGCTCAACAAACAAGGTAACCCAATCGGAGGCCGGATTTGGGAAGAGCTGAACTTGTTCTACGATAGCAGGGCGGGTGGTCGAGGTGATATCGTCCGTTTGGGTAACCTCCAGGCAGAACTCCCCACTCGTGGGTACCCCTCCTGCATTAAAACCATCAACTAACAGATAATAATTTTGCCCTTCTTGCGTCTCCAGAATCAAGTTCCCGGCTTCCGTGCCCCCTTCATTGCAATCCACAGCTTGCAGGTCTTGACAATCCATTCCTGCATACATGGCTAATTGGGTATTGGATGCATAGGTGGCGGCATTGCAAGGGACCGTTTGAAACTGATAGCGTTGACCATCGCCCACAAAGCTGTACCAAAGCGAATTGTCCAGGCTGTTTGGTGCATCCGCAAAACAATCTGTTCCGGTGAGAGGGTCGAAACTATCGGAGCCGGCATTGCGATTATCCTGCAAAGCAGATAACTGGGGAACCTCCATTGCTCCGCCCAATAAACCGGAAATATCGGTATTAAAGAAGCAGATGTCATTTGCCGCATTGGATTCAATACCTTGGAAAAAGATATCATCAACGAAATACCGATAATCCAGGTTGAAGGGAAAGAAATTAATGGAACCCAGTTGGTTGGTATTCCCTGCTGTACCGATACTGAAATCCCAGGCATAAACAGCTTTGCCATCAATGTAGAGTCGGGCCTGATTTTGGTCCAGGTCGAATACGTGGCGCACCTCAAACCAGGCCTCCTCCGGAAACGTAAATTCAGTCAGTTCTGCTTCATCCGGGTTAATACGGAAATTTCCTACGCCGCCTTCAAAGAAAAAGACAACACCGGCAAAGTTGCCAAAGTCCTGGTCGTGCTGAATATTATAATAGGCTTTCTTTCCTCCAGGTTTATACATGCGCCAGCTCAATTCATAGGCCCCCTGGGTCTGATTCCCCAACAGCAGTAGAATATCTTGTCCGGAAATGGTGCCATCCACCAGCATAGCTTGCTCCCCGCTATTAGCGCCTCCTGAGATTACCAATCCTTCTGCAGAGTCGAAGAGGTTGGTCCAGTGGGTCGACTGAGGTCCAATTTCACCGAGGTTATAGGATTCGATATCATCACAGATTATCGTCGTTGCACTTCCGCAAGGAAATCCATTGCAAGCCTCGCAAGACCCAAAACAGACAATATCCACTTCCTGGTCGGAGAATCCCATCGTAGCCTGACGCGCGAGTAGAGGGGAGCCGAAAAAAGAAGTGGACTGCCCGCAGGCCCCGGGAACGGTTTCATATTGTTCTGCTGCACTTCCGTCTCCATTTACAAAGACATAGAAAACCTCGTCCAAGGATTTAACTGGTATGGAGGCTTCATAGGTTGAATCGGGCATAGGGATCATAGGGGTTAGTTGTGGATCACTGTCTGCTGTTTTCCACAGCAGGGATACCTGCCCGGCCAGTTCCTCATTTAGGGCCAGCTCTTGCATGTCAACGGAAACAGTGAGTTGCTGCGCCCGGAAATCATTGCTTAATTGGATGGCCATGGTCTGCTCAGTCCCAATGTCTTCCAGTTGAATCCAGTCATTATCCCTGGATCGGATCCAGGTTCTGCCTGGAAAGAATAGTTCTTCTGTTTTTCCAAGAAAGATGTTACTGTTCCCGGGATTGAAATGCGTCAACGCAAACAGATAAGTGCTACCTGGCGCGACGGGAAACCCGCCAGCTTCTTGTTCCAGGTCGAAAAAAACTTTACCAGGTGCGGACTCGGTAAGTGTAATTCTGTTGGATTCGGCCACTAAAGCGCCTGGTCGGTCATCCGTAAAAGCATAGACCTGGATTTGAACGTCTTCTCCGGGATTACCTCCTAGCAGCAGCGCGCTAACCACCCGGATCGTATCAGCCGCAAAAAAGTCGAATAACTGGCCTTGGGTTAGGTCAGCCAGGGTAACCTCTCCGAAACCCGGACTGGTAGCCCTGTCCATCGCATACGTTACCGAACTGACATCCAGGTCTACCCGAAGGGTATCGTTTCCGGCAAAGCCGTTGTTGCCTCCACTGATGATGTATTCGATTTCATAGCTTCCTTCAACGGCACCATTCCAGGTGAATATGTTGACTTCCTGGGTAGAGTCTGCTTCCAAATTCGGAATACCGATACTGCCCTGGGTTACCGGCATGCTATTGAAGTCCAATATCCTGGCTTGTATCGAAGCCCCTGACAAGGTGCCGGGACCGTTTGAGCGAATTCGTGCTGAAATAGGAATTCCTCCCTGGGCTTGTTGAATGGGGACTTGGGTGAACGGTACCCCGCCAATAGGGGATCCATCAGCTTGGGCCTGAGTAAAGCTGAGGGTCCAGGAAAAGGGATCGGTACTCCAGATGCCGGCCCATTCAACATAATAGGTCATTCCGGACCGCACAAAAAGTGCAGGAAGATTCGAGGCCAGGATGTTATTCTTATTGTTGGGGTTGAGGTCGGCATCGCAGGCATCATCACTTTCGCCGGCTAGCTCAAGACTGTCACATGTTCCGGTATGCACTCGCAAATAGGTATCCGAACCTCCTCCACAGGATGAAATGGATATTACTCCGTCGGCAGGGGCTGTAAATACGTACCAATCGGCAGACTTTTGATCGCCGAAAGTAAGCGTAGTTCCTGTTCCGGTTGCCGGTCCGTCAGCGATAAGGTTTAGGGTAACTTCTCCAGGAACGGAGAGTGGAAAGGCCACACTGCAGGAATCGCCTTGGGCCAACAAGGGGACTGTCCCTAATCCAGTACAAATGAAGAAAAGGGTGAGGGGTAAATTTTTGAAATTCATGGAATTAAATTTGTTTATACGTCAATAGAGTAACGGATTTTTATTGAAGTTAATCTTCAGTAAGCAAGGTAAGTAGTACTCCATTTGTCCATCCAAAACCATCTTGCACCGGATATTCTCCTCCACCCGCTTCCAGGCTCATATCTTCCACATTATATTTTTCAACCATTTTTCCGGTATTCTGGTACACCCGCAAGTTGAGATTGACCCAACGCCTCTTTATCGTTTCAGCGAGTTCGGTCTGTCCGTAATTACGAAGCGCCTGTATGCTGACCCATTGCAAAGGAGCCCATCCGTTGGGTGCATCCCATTGTTGTCCGGTATGGCGTTGGGTGGTGAGCACCCCCCCAGGGCGAAGCAAGCTATCCTGCAAAGTCTGAGCAGCTATAGGCGCTTTGTCTTCCGACGCCATGCCAACAAAGAAAGGAAACATCCCCGCAGTGGAAAGAATGCCGGTGAAGGCCTCATCTTCCCAGTTGTAATCCTGGAAAAAACCAGTTTGTGCATCCCAGCAATAGTTGCTTAAAGCGGTTTGACGTTCTGCAGCCCGACGGTCCATTTCGTCGGCTCGTTCTATACGGTCGCTCAGCTCATAGGCATGAGCCAGTGTAGTTTCGAGCAAAAACAAGAGTGCATTCAGGTCTGCCGGAATGATGGACGTTGTCTCAATGGAGGCCAGCGTCTTTCCGTCGGCCAACCATCGACTGCTAAAATCCCAACCGGATTCGCAGGCAGACCGAATGTTGCGATACAAGGTCGTATCCGTCTGACTAGATTCTTCTGCTGTGACGAGGTCGTCTGCAAACATTTCAGTTCGCGGGGCATTTCGATTGTCCCAGTAGCGGTTCAGCCGGGTACCGTCGGATAAAGCGACCACATGTTCGTAGGCGCTATTGACTTTCCCTTCCAGCTCAAACTCTCCCTCCATCCAAAAGGCATATTCGGATTCCAGTGCACCCAGGTACTTTTGGTAGACCTCATTCGGATCGTCGGCCTGTTCAGCCAGCAGGTTGACCATAGCTGCAAAAAATGGAGGCTGGGATCGACTTAGAAAATAGGTCCTGTTTCCATTGGGAATAAAGCCCACAGAGTCTATAAGGAAGGCAAAATTATCCACCATGTTTTCAATCAAATCTACCCGGCCGGAGGCGCGAAGACCCAGCATGGTGAAGTAACTGTCCCAGTAATAAATTTCCCGAAACCGGCCTCCCGGTACTACATAAGGATTGGGCAATCCGATCAGCGTTCCACCATCCGGTTGGGACGGCTGCCGAGTCAAAACATCCCACAGATAGTTGATATGTTCCTCGGCAGAACGATTGAGGTCGCTTTCAAAGCCGGAAGCAATCTGGGGCGGCAGCTCGAAATATTGTTTCACAAATCCTTCCAAATCAAAATCCGCTTTGCCTTTTTCTGCTTGATAAGCCTTGCGAATATCAGTTGCAGAAGCTTTTGGCGTCGCATCGGCAAAGGTTTTGCCGTCGGGAAAAATCCGCTCCGTAGAAACTGAGCGGAATAACTCACCATAGGCTTCTTCGGGAATATTAGACGTGGATGGAGCTTCCTCAGGAGTAGAAGGGTTGCATTGCCAGCAAAGAAAAGCCAACAAGAACGGGAGGAGATTCTTAATCATCATGGGTGTTTGATAGCTTCTTCGCAATAAAGCTAAAGAAAAATTCAGGAGGTGCTAAAAAGAAGGGCAACCGAAGTGGCTGTCTGTTCCAACAGCTTGTGGGTACGGTCGAGTGACTCCTTAAGCGGCATGAGTTTATCTATGATAGAAAACGCAGATGTAAGGCCAAATTTTTTCCATGCTGATGGAGGGAGACCCAATTCGCCACAAAACGCAATGACTGGAACATCGTGCTCTTTTGCGACTGCAACAATCCTGGAAACCAATTTTCCTGAAAAACTGGTAGCATCCAGCCGCCCTTCACCTGTAATCACCAAATCAGCATCCGGTAAAGCCTTCAAAAAGCCCGATTGTTCCATCAAAAACCGGGCCCCCGGTATTAGGTTGCCACCCAGGAAAGCCATTGCACCAGCACCGAGTCCTCCTGCAGCACCGGCTCCTGGGGTGGAGTCAATGGCCTTACCGAATTTATGCTCAAGTAATGTTGCAAACCGTTTTGTGCCTTGCTCCAATTGCTGAATAGCAGAGCCGTCTGCGCCTTTTTGTTGGGCAAAGGTGAAGGCAGCACCGGTTTCTCCGGTCAACGGTGTATCCACATCAGTCAATACAAGTACTTTTCTTGGACAAGGAATCATAGAGGGGGCGACAATAGTGCTTACCTTAATCAAATTGGCACCTGAAGGAGCGATTGGGTTTTGATGCTCATCCAAAAATCGGAATCCCAACACTTCGGCCATGCCCATACCTACATCATGAGTGGCACTTCCACCCAGCCCCAGATAGAGGGTCTCTACCCCGAGCCTATGTAAATGCCGGATGAGAATACCTGTGCCACGCGTATGGGTCTGGAGTGGGTTTCGTTCTTCCTGTCTCAACAGCTCCAACCCAGAAGCAGCTGCCATATCCAGGAAAGCAGTTTTGCGATCCTGGCTCAGGCCGAAAGATGCCTGGATGGATCTACCTAATGGATCTTCAGCTTCCTGAGATTCCTCCCTTCCTTCGGTATATTTGGCTAGTAAGCTGGCGGTTCCTTCGCCGCCGTCACCCAATGGAAATTGTCGGATAATATGAGTTGGAGCTCCGAATCGCCAACCGGTAGCCAGGGCCCGGCAAACTGCCGGAGCATTAAGGGCGTCTTTGAACGAGTCAGCGGCGATTAAAATAGTCATCGGTCCAATTCCGGATATTTTGATATGATTTGGTCAAGGCTTTTATCCTGGTCTTCTTTCCAGATTTTGTGGTGAAAGTGCATTAATTTTCGGATACCTGCTACCGCTTTTGGCTTTTCCTCCTCCGTCAGGTTTCCTCCGATGATTTGGCCCACCTTACCCATATTAGCCCAGACCTTCTCCAGCTCATGCTTCCCTTTATCCGTGATTTTAACCAATCGAGACCGTTTGTCCTTGGGCGACGGATAATCTTCTGCAAGACCTCGACGGATTAATCGCCGAATTACCTCCATACCGGAGGAAAACTCCAATACCTGTAGGTCAATTAATTCGGACTTGGTCAGGTTGTCATGCTCCAGCAGGTTTGCCAGAAAACCAAAATCAGTAAGGCCATTTAGCAGGGATCCTTCCAACGCTTTGCGGACATAATGGCGAGCATGTAAGTACAAGGTGCTAATCCCCGCAGCCAATTCTCCATCATAGGTTGCCAAAAAGGGCTGATCCTCATTTGGAGGCAATTGGAAGGGTTCGTCCCAGTATTTTTCATATATCCACAGGGCAAAATCTCGGATGGGGCGTTCCCCCATTTCTTGTTCAAACTGCTCCAGGTCGGAAAATAAGGTATGGATTAAGGAATAATTCATGGAAGTAGCAAAACAGAAGTAGGTTTAGTATGTTACCACACTAAAAATTGTTAAAAAATAGAAAATGGGTTTTCGGAAGTGATCCGTATCCACTTTCTGGTCGTATAGTCGCTGACGATATTCATTAATCTAAAGGAAACCTAATTGACGGGATCCTGTTCATTCATCCTAATTGTATCAATTACCATGAAACTGCATTGCATTCTTTTCTTTTCCCTCCTGGCGGCTGTATCGCTTGCCCAAGCCCAAAACGGGAAGGTTATCGGGCAAGTTATTGACAATACTACAAATGAACCCATCGCCTTTGCCAATGTGCTCGTGATGGGAACCGATTTCGGCACCACCACGGATCTGGATGGGGAGTTTGAAATTGTGGGATTGGAATCCGGGTTTTACGATGTGCGCGTTACTTATATCGGTTATGATGAACAAACCCAGTTTGAAGTACAGGTCACCAATGCAAAGCCTGCCTTTCTGGACTTTCGGATGGAAGAATCAGCGACCCAATTGGAAGAAGTGGTAGTCAAAGCCCCTCCCTTTCGAAAGACCCCGGAGAGTCCATTATCCTTGCGCACGATCGGGGTGGCGGAGATCCAGCGTAACCCGGGTGGGAACCGGGATATCTCCAAAGTGCTGCAAGTGTTACCCGGGGTTACTTCTACGGCTTCCTTTCGAAATGACCTGATCATTCGGGGAGGCGCTCCAAATGAAAATCGATTCTTTCTGGATGGGGTAGAGGTGCCGACCATCAATCACTTTTCTACCCAAGGGGCTACAGGTGGACCGAATGGCTTGCTCAACGTTAATTTCATTCGGGAGGTAGACTTCTACAGTTCGGCGTTCCCATCCACTCGGGGCAATGCGCTTAGTTCGGTGTTTAACTTCGATCAGCGGGATGGGCGTTCGGATCGGATTGGGGGTACTTTCCTGCTGAGTGGAACCGAAGCCGGTATCACTCTAGAGGGGCCCATAGGGGAAAAGGCTACATTTTTGGTATCAGCCCGTCGTTCGTATTTGCAATTGTTATTCCGGGCTTTACAGTTACCGTTTCTACCTACGTTTAACGACTTCCAGGCCAAAGTCAAATGGAAGCTGAATACAAAAAACGAGCTCACTTTTATCGGCTTGGGGGCGATCGATCAATTTGAGTTGAATACCGACGCTAATGAGACGGAGGAGCAACAGTTTCTCTTAAATACCATACCGGTTTCCCCACAGTGGAATTACACGACGGGTCTGGTGTACAAAAACTATGGTGATAAAGGGGTGTGGACCGTAGTGGCCAGCCGGAGCATGCTAAATGTGGAATCTGAAAAATATACTAATAATATCGAGGTGGACAGCAATCTGGTGTTGGATTATCAATCCCAGGAAATCGAGAATAAATTCCGCATTGAACGCAATCAGACCGTGTTTGGTACGTATAAATTGGTCTACGGAGGAGGCTATCAATATGTAAGGTATAACAACCGCACTTTCAACCGGATCTTTACCTCCTCAGGACCGGAAGATATTCTGTTTAGTTCCGAATTTGATATGCATAAATATGCGTTTTTTGCGCAGATCAGTAACCGGTATTTTGGGGATAAGCTGGTGCTCTCAGCAGGTATTCGATTTGATGGAAATACCTATTCGGATGAGATGAATAATCCGCTGGAACAGGCGTCGCCTCGATTCTCCCTTGCATACAACTTCACGGATCGCTTTTCCTTCAACTTCAATACCGGATTGTACTACCAGCTACCCCCCTTTACGATCCTGGGATACAAGGAGATCAATGATGCAGGGGAAGACGTGTTTGTCAACCGGGAAAACGGTATTCGATTTATTCGAAATTCCCATTTTGTGGCGGGTTTGGAATACAATACGCCTTTCAATGCCCGGATTACGATCGAGGGCTACTATAAAAGATACCAAGATTACCCGTTCCTGCTCCGGGATAGTATTACCCTGGCCAACTTGGGGGGTGATTTTGGTGTAGTTGGAAATGAGCCTGCTGTACCACGTTCAGACGGCCGGACATACGGAATGGAGGTATTATTTCAACAGCGTTTGTTTAAAGGATGGTATGGGATTGTGTCTTACACCTTGGGCAGGAGCGAGTTCGAGGATAAAAACGGAGACTTTGTTCCTTCCTCCTGGGATTCTAGACATATAGGCAATCTCGCCGTAGGAAAGCGCTTCAAGCGGAATTGGGAAGTAGGCATCAATTGGCGTTTCCAATCCGGACTGCCTTTTACCCCCTTTGATGAAGAAAACTCTGCCTTGGTAATCAATTGGGATCGAAACGGACAGGGTATTCCGGATTTCGATCAACTGAATACCCTGCGCCGAGAAGCAGCCAATACTCTGGATATCCGGATCGACAAGAAATGGTTCTTTGAAAAGTGGAGCCTCAACTTGTACCTGGATATTGAGAATATCTTTAATAATGGTGTGACAGAGGATGAGCTAATACTAGATCGCCCGTTGGACGAAAACGGCATGCCGATTGGAGATGGGGTAATCATTAACCCGGAAGCGCCACCTGCCGAGCAACAATATTTGCTTAAAACCCTAACGGTACAGCAAGGAACTATTATCCCGACTATTGGCGTGCAGATTGATATTTAGATAAAAAAATGCCAGGACACGGTGCCCGGCGTTTCTCTTACCAGCTGTTGTTTCCGGAAGGATATTCCAATTGAGGCATCCGGTCATCAATTACACGGGTAATGATGTAAGATCCGATTAAACTAACGGCTATTCCTTCTACAAAAATGAAAAGCGTAGTAGTAAATGGGTTCAGGTATTTTCCGATTGGGAAATCAGCCTTAATCTGCATCATTAACTCAGGCGAAGCAGTCAGATACAGCAGCATAAATATTGAAAATCCAACTACTCCAATGATGGAGCTGTACATGCCCGTTGCTACGCCGGAAATATAGTTACCAACGCGTTCCGGCCTTAAGTTTCGGTAGGATTGAACGGCCAAATAAATCATACCCAAGTGAATTAAACTATTGAAAATCCGTAGATTATAGTTGTCGCTCAGGCCAACAACGTCCATGAGCAAAAAGAAGAGGGCAAAACCGGCAAACATGATTAGGCCGTACCAAATAGCTATCCTTTTCATTTGATTATTTGATTTTTGATGTGAATTGATTCTCACCTTTGTAACGGGATGAGAAGGGAACAGTTCATCCGGACGGAGTCATGAGGAGGGTAGCCATCGCAATTTTTTTCTCCATTAAGGAGGACCTGTTTTCCTGTCTATTTCAATTTAAGAACATTGTTGTGCGCATACAGGTACGTTTAAATTGCTTTTGGAAAAGGTCGGGTTGGAGAAAATTATCTTTTGAATTGGACATCGAATCCGCCATTTTTACTCCTCTATGCTGATCCGATCATAAGCTGAAAAGGGTGGTTTTTTGATCATAATAATTTGATAATCAATTGTTTGGAGTGATAGTAGATGCTTCAGTAGGAATTGGTATTCTTTCAGGGTAAATGATCAATTCCGTATTAGTATTGACCAATATGTGCAAAGAATAGCACCAATGAGTGGTCTACATTTGCATTGTCTGATCGTATTTTTTAATACTAAAAGATGAATCAAATGAAAATGAGACACATCACTGTCAATTTGTTTTTGCTTTTTGCTTTTGTTTTGGTCGCTGTAAGCGGTAATGGACAAGCAATAGAAGTGCAGCCAGTTGCAGACCAAAAGAAAATGGCATTGACCTTAAAGAAGGCCAGCAACAACATGAAGGTTCGTATTCTGGATGAAGCCGGTCACTATTTGGTGAATCAGCCGATTACTCGTGCGGACATGCCGGGCAAGGTATTCAACTTGGAAAAATTGCGCAATGGGACCTACAAGCTGATTGTTACGGGCGAGAATATGGAAACGGAGCAGGACTTCGCAGTCACGAATCAAGGTGTAGAAATCAAAACCGAACCGATTACATTCTATACACCTTCTTTTCGCTACAACGACCAAATGCTGGATATTTCCTTTATGAATCAATCTGCAGAAGCGGTTTCGATAAGCATCCGCAACAATAAAGGCGACGTGGTTTACCAGGACGAGATCAAGGAAATGCGCTTGCTGGAAAAGCGGTATAACCTGGACGGTTTGGCTACCGGAGAATACCAGGTGGTATTCCAAACGCCTCGCAAATCGTACTACAAAGACTTGACTATCAATAAGTAGTTTGATTAGTTCGTTGAATATGCCTGCAAAGGCAAGAGCGGATGCCGGTTTCGGTGTCCGCTTTTTTTATTTGTGTACAATAACCAGAAAGGCGAAAGCAATGCAGAGGGAGTGCTAAGTGTCATGTTACAAATGGCAAATGTGGAATTGCGAGTGCGAAGTGACGAGTGGCAAATGGCAA
>CAZXLD010000006.1:66366-133958 GCA_964641965.1 uncultured Saprospiraceae bacterium
AGCATCCAGCATCCATTCGCTCCTCGAATTCGTTAACTTGACTACCTCTACAAGCAAAATGGCTTTTTATGGAACGAATCAAGCTTTCCGAAAAATTTGAGCACATCCAGGACTATTGGAACCCGCGAGTGGTCGGGGCCTTAAACGGTCAATTGGTCAAAATAGCCAAAGTGAAAGGCGCGTTTATCTGGCACCGGCACGAAACGGAAGATGAACTGTTTTGGGTGCACAAGGGTGTGTTAACCCTGGAGTTTCGGGATCGGACCATCAGCCTGTATCCGGGGGAGTTTTTGATTGTGCCTCGCGGAGTAGAACACCGACCGATGGCCACAGAAGAGGTGGAATTGTTGTTGTTTGAGCCTGCTTCCACCCTCAATACCGGCAATGTCGAACATGAGCTTACCCGGCGAGATTTGGAAGAACTCTAACGAGCTACAGTGAGGCATAAGCGGTTGATGGTACTGAAGGTTAGGTGAATCTGTAGGGCATTATTTTCAATTGCAGGAGGCATTGGATTTTCGATATACTTAAAGGTCACCGCAACTGCCCCATACCGTGATAAAGATCCGCATTTTTCTGGCTTCCTCTAATAAACTAAAGCCTGTACAAAGCGTACCCAACGAACGTGGAACTCAAAAACGGCCTTGGATTATCATACAGTTGATTGGTATACCACCATAAAAAAATGGGTAATAAATAACCAATAAAGGGTTTGCTAGAAAGAGCAGAAAAGGTATTCGAAGAATTAGTAGCAGATGCGCCAAATTATGTCCAATTTCAAGAAAATCTGGACTGGGTGAAGAAGCAACTAGAAAATGCTCAATGCTCAATTGGGCTTGAATCGAAAATTGAAAATCGAGAATTGACCATTACTCTTTATCCAGCAATTGCACCCCAGCCAAAATCTCCTCCTCTTTTCGTTTCTCTTCCAGGGCAAGCGGTGGTGCGGCACGGCTCTCGCAATCGGTGATGGAGCAGGTCTCGCAGGTGGTATGCACGGTGCGAACGGGCAGCTTGGGGTCGGAGAGGAAGCGCACTTCTTCCCGCAGCTGCTCATTGATGGCCAGTCCTAGGGTGACGGAGATGTATTGGTGGGAAAATCGCTCGTCCCGTTTAGCTACGGTCAGGATCAGGTAGCGATTATCGGTTTGCCAGTAGGCGCTGATCTGGGCTCCGGCCAGAAGTTCGATCGGATCGCCCAAGCGGTGGCGGGACTGCAACTCTTTTAATAAGGTAATTGCGATCCACCGGCGGCAGTAATGCTGATGGAGTTTGTTGGCGTAGGGTTGATGCAGTTGGGACAGGTGCAGTTCTTTAGTCATCTCAAAGCGCTCCTGTTCTGGGTGGCCGGCCAGGCGGATGAAAAACAGATCGGAAAGACCCAAAAAATGAGGGAGGATATTGGTCAGGCGCTGGAAGAGCATTTCCGGAGTCACCTCAAACTGGTCGACCATGTCCAGGATGATAGATTCCTTCCATCGGGCTTCCTGAGCCAGTTTGCGCAGCGAAGGCAAGAGTTTCCGCTCCGGCATTAGCAGTGCGGCCGCGAAATAAGAGGCTCTGAAGTTGTGCAGGATCACCTCAAAGGAGTCGGCCCGAATGATCCGTGTAATGAAAGGGCGGGGATCAAGCTCCAGGAAATGAAAGCCCAGCTCTCGCCCGATCAGGAAACGCTCTTGGGCATCCGTGAGCCCGGCCTGCAGGAAGAGCGTCTTTTTGGGTGCTGAATAGTAGGATCGGATCGATTGGAGGTGAGGTTGTGTGCGCATGTGTTGCCGGTCCAGTTGCACTCCAAAGCCCTCGAACAAGGCTTTCTCCAGGGAGGCTGTATCCGGTTTGGACCATTTAAAGCACCTTCGGCAGTCCTGGGCTGCCTGTTCCAGTTCCGGGAAATAGTTTTGGTGCATCTCCTGGTAGGATCGCAAAGCCGACAAGAACAAATTCTCACTCCCCACCTGGAAATTGCGTGTAATCTTGATAATAGTGCTGATAAAGGCATTCACCTTGTCGGGCATTTGGGAAAACAACTCGAACAACTTCTCCGGCTTTAACCCAAATAGCTCAAGCGGAAAGGACTTCAGTAGGTTGCTGGTCAGTAGCTCCACCACCGGCTGCAAGCGCTTATCCGACTGCATGGAGACCAGGTAGTCGTAATCTACCTCCAGGCTTTTGGCCAAGGCCTGGATCTTATCCACTTTGGGGTACTTTTTCCCCTTCTCAATATCATGAAGGTAGCTTTTGGACAGCCCGGTCGAGGCCGCCAATTCCTCTAGCGACAACTCCTTTTGGAGCCGCAGGTACTTCAGCTTAAAGCCGAAGATCATTTTTATCAGTTCGTTTTCGCTCAACATAGTTAGACGGTAGACGGTGGACGATAACGGTAAATCTATATCAGGAACGTACAAACATTCGCCACTGGAAATTCGCCACTCCGCACTCGTCACTTGGTAAAAGTATCGAAAAGATAAAAAAAAATTAATTAGCGGAATTTCCGCTAATGGCCAAATTTCCTTATTTTAAAAGGGATGTTTTGTTCATACTATTCTGTTTTCATGCTATGGTCTGATTTTAAATGGGAGGTAAAGATGATAATAAGGCAGTTTTCCGCTTTGCGTGGATATTGAAAATTGAAGGTCCTTCAAGTTTCGTGATTAGGGCAATGCTTATTCTTTTTGCCTTCGTTCTAATTCTACTATTGCTGCTGTTAAGCGTCAATCCTGATTTAATAGATCTATTGCTTCAAAGGTTTCCTCATGTTGAAGGCGTTGATCAGTAGGGCGAAAGTTTATTTCCGCTAAAAATGGTGATAAAAATCATTTAGCGGAATTTCCGCTTTTAGAAAATTATATTCATATTGCAAGCGAACCACACAAGCTCATCCTATGCCAGACGAATCCAATAATCCGACAACTCTCCCCGAAATCGAGGGTTTCGAGCTCCGTGGAGAGCTTACCCCTGCCTTTGAGGAGATCCTGACTCCGGAAGCCATTTCCTTCCTGGTGGCCTTACACCGAAAATTCAATGCCCGCCGGAAAGAACTCCTGGAAGCCAGAACCCAACTTCAGGAACGCCTGGATGCCGGCGAAATACCGGGCTTTTTCCCGGAGACCAAGGAAATCCGCAAATCGGAATGGACCGTAGCGCCTTTACCCCAGGATCTGCTCGACCGCCGGGTAGAGATCACCGGGCCCGTTGACCGCAAGATGGTCATCAATGCCCTGAATTCAGGTGCCAAAGTGTTTATGGCCGATTTCGAAGACAGCAATACACCCAATTGGACTAATACCATACAAGGACAGATCAACCTGCGGGACGCCATTCGAAGAACCATTGAATTGGAAACCCCCAAAAAAGTATACAAGCTGAATCCGGAGATCGCCACCCTGCTGGTACGACCGCGCGGTTGGCATCTGGAAGAAAAGCACCTGCTGGTCGACGGGGAACGCATGAGTGGAGGGCTTGTCGATTTCGGACTCTACTTTTTTCACAATGCCAAGGAGTTGATGGACCGGGGTAGCGGCCCCTATTTTTATCTGCCAAAGCTGGAGCATTATATGGAGGCTCGCTTATGGAACGATGCTTTCGTTTTTGCCCAGGACTATATCGGGATACCCCAAAAAACCATTAAAGCCACTGTGCTGGTAGAAACGATCCTGGCCTCCTTTCAGCTCCATGAGATTTTGTGGGAATTGCGCGACCATTCCTCCGGTCTGAACTGCGGTCGCTGGGACTACATCTTCTCTTTTATCAAGCGGTTCCGCAACCGGGAGGATTTTGTGATGCCCGATCGGGCACAAGTGACTATGACCGTGCCATTCATGAAAGCCTATGCTCAATTGGTAATCCAGACCTGCCACAAACGGGGCGTGCATGCGATGGGGGGTATGGCTGCCCAGATCCCGATCAAAAACGATCCGGAAGCCAATCAAATCGCTATCGATAAAGTAAAAGCAGACAAACTTCGCGAAGTACAGGAAGGTCACGACGGCACTTGGGTGGCTCACCCGGGGCTGGTTGCAGTGGCTATGGAGATCTTCGATGAGCATATGCCCAATCCGAACCAGATCCCGGTTAAGCGGGAGGATGTTTCCGTATCGGCTGCCGATCTGATTGCAGTACCGGATGGTACTATTACCGAGCAAGGGGTTCGTACCAATATCAATGTGGGCATTCTGTATGTCGAAAGCTGGCTGCGGGGCAACGGTGCCGCTGCCCTATACCATCTTATGGAGGATGCGGCCACCGCTGAGATTTCGAGGACTCAGCTTTGGCAGTGGCTCAAATTCGGTGCTCAACTGGAAGACGGTACTCCATTCACTGCCGATCGTTACCAGCAATTCAAGCGAGAGGAGCTGGATAAAATCCACGCCATGGTTGGCGCAGAGCGATTTTCAGAGTGTTGCTTCCACCTGGCGGAGAAGCTGTTCGACCAGCTCATCCTGAGCCCCGATTTCGAAGAATTCTTAACCCTGCCCGCTTACGAGCAGATCCCTTAAATCATACAATCATTTTAACTAACCAGATAAAACCAGAATCAATTATGAATACCTCCATTGAACAACGGGTCCAACAGCTGTTGGAGGACTGGATGAAAAATCCACGGTGGAAAGGAATTATCCGGCCCTATCAGGCGGAAGAAGTGGTGCGGCTGCAAGGCAGTGTACACATTGAACACAGCCTGGCCAGATTGGGTGCGGAAAAGCTTTGGACAAAGCTGAATAATCAGCCTTTTGTTGCCGGACTCGGCGCTTTAACCGGCAATCAAGCCGTACAAGAAGTGATGGCAGGCCTGGAAGCTATTTATCTGTCGGGCTGGCAGGTAGCAGCCGATGCCAATCTGGCTGGAGAAATGTACCCGGATCAGTCGTTGTATCCTGCTAATTCTGTGCCTATGGTGGTCCGCCGGATTAACAATGCGCTGTTGCGGCGCGATCAGATCCAATCTGTTTCCGGAGAGGGCGATCTGGACTACATGGTACCTATTGTAGCCGATGCTGAAGCGGGCTTTGGAGGCAACCTCAATGCCTACGAACTGATGAAAGGCATGATCGAAGCTGGTGCTGCCGGCGTTCATTTTGAGGACCAGCTTTCATCTGCCAAGAAATGCGGGCACTTGGGGGGTAAGGTATTAGTACCGACACAGGAGGCGATTGATAAACTGGTTGCGGCCCGTTTGGCGGCAGACGTGCAGGGGGTACCTACCCTCATCATTGCACGTACGGATGCCGATGCGGCAGGTTTGCTTACCTCGGATATAGACGAAAGAGACCGGCCATTCTGTACTGGTAATCGCAGCCCGGAAGGGTTTTACGAGGTCAATGCCGGATTGGAGCAATCCATTGCCAGAGGGTTGGCATATGCGCCGTACGCTGATCTGATCTGGATGGAAACTTCCCATCCCGATTTAGCCCAAGCAAAGGCGTTTGCTGAAGCTATTCACGCGGCTTATCCCGATAAAATGCTGGCCTACAACTGTTCCCCTTCGTTCAACTGGGCCTCCCACTTATCTGAAACTGAAATGGAGTCATTCCGGGAAAACCTGGCGGATATGGGGTATAAATTCCAATTTATCACCCTGGCAGGGTTCCACGCGCTGAATACTTCTATGTTCGAATTATCCAAGGCATACAAAGCCAGGGGTATGGCGGGTTATTCTCAGCTACAGCAGCGGGAATTCCAGTTGCGTGAGGAAGGTTTTGCTGCCGTCAAGCACCAATCTTTTGTCGGAACCGGATACTTTGATTATGTACAGAATACAATCCAGCAAGGAAAGGCTTCAACGGTAGCCTTGGCCGGAAGTACTGAAGCCGAACAATTTTAGGATGTGGTTCAATGTGAATATAAATTTTGATTGACATGGATGACCCTGGCTGCACAGCCGGGGTTTTCCTTTTCAATGTCTAGAACTTTCGGGTCATCGAGCTCCCTTTTCAGCCTATCGCTCCCGTACCTGCCAGTATTATTTTAACCTATAAGTAATATGGACTATGTATTTTCACCTTTTCTCATTAACCAATACATACACAAAATGAGTAACTACGCCAAAAAATCAGTACTTCTGTTGAGTACCGTTCTGTTGCTGATGAGCGGATGCAGCTCCCTGAATATGGGTAGCGCTACCGGTTTGTTAACCGCTTTGGCAGGCAATCCCAACCTGTCGACTTTCGCTACGCTCCTGCAAGGAGTGGGTGGACTTGACAAACTGTTACCCGGTGGAAAAGGTACCCTGATGGTACCCAATAATGATGCATTCAAGGCATTAGGAGAATCTGCTGTTAGCTCCCTGACGGACCCCTCCAATGCAGATCAACTACTCAATGTGCTTAAAGGGCATACGGTAGGAGACATCCTGGACCCTGACCAATTGGCTTCCAAAGGAACTGTTTCCAGCGTTGCCGGCTCCGACCTTATGGTAGAAGGTTCCGGAAAAAATATGAAGATCGGCGGAGTACCTGTGGAACAATCCATTAAAACGCCGGAAGGATATGTTTATGTCTTGGATGGTATCCTGGGCAACTAGTCTCTTTAATCGAGCATAAACCTTCTCCATGGCCTTTCATTCCTGAGGTTTGAAAGGCCATTGGTTTGTCCGCAATCGAGCATTTGAAGTATTCTTCAAAAAAAGCTTTGGCCAGTTTGAACACCTTAAAAATGAAAGCATTATATTCCACAATCAATCGCCTAACAATCCTTTTCCTATGCGTCTTTTTACGATTGTGCTCTGTTTAGGTCTATTCGTGTATCCTTCCATAATGGCCGGCCAGAGTTTGTATTCCAGGCTGAAATGTGAAATTACCCAAGAGGTAACCGGCTCCGTAGCCTCCATGGAAGTACATGTGAATCCCGCTCGAATGGACCATCGTAAACGCAAAGCCTACTACCAGTTCGATAGCCGGGGCAGGTTGATTGAGAGAGAAATGAAAGGGGAGAAGTGGACCTTCGAATATGATTCTTCCGGCCGAGTGGTGGAAAGTCGACGGTATTTTAAAGAATATTTGCAGGAAATTCGGAAAAAACAGTATCGGGGAAATCGAGTCCTGGAGGCCGTATACGAACCCGATGGCACCACTTTGGTCCGCAGTATATTTATGAAACTGGACGAGTCCCAACGTCCGGTGGAAATGGAAATTCGGTTCCCCGGTCAGGAAAAAAAGGTCGTTCAAAGCGCACGCTTTAAAAAAGATAAGGTAGAGATCGTTAAAACATCTGCAGATGGCTACGAAAATATTGAAATCCACTATTGTAGCTCCGGATGCATTGATGACGTGCTCAAGAAATCGAGTAATGTTAAAGGACAATTGTTGCGTGAACTGGTAAAACGCAAAACCAATACGGGGACTGTTTTCCTGGAACATATCTACCAATACGACGAAATGGGAAACTGGACGACCCAAAAAACCTTCCGGTACAACAAAACCAAACGCACCCTGCTCCAAGAGATCACCCGGGTTATCGAATACAACCAAATTTAAATACTAGCAGGCCATTCCTTGATTTTTGTTTTTCTGGTTTCTTTCCCTTCCTGTTTTGAATTGGGGCTGGACTTCCTTTTTTTTGCTGCCTGCCTTGGTTTTAAGCCATTAGCAGTTTTTTAAGTACCAAACCAATCATATGTTTTTCCGAATCCTGTTTTGCCTGACGGTATTCCCATGTTTTCTATCTGGGCAAGAATCCAATACCAGTTCGCTCACCATTGCCCAGATTATGCAGGGAGAACAATTTGTAGGTTACGCTCCAGCAGGAATCCGATGGAGTGACGATAGTAAAACGGTCTATTTTAGCTGGAATCCGGACCGGGATACCTTGCGGTCCCGCTACAAAGTAGATTGGTCGGGTCGGCAACCGGAAAAATTGTCAATTGACGAAGAAAAGCGCCTGCCTCAAAATGGCATCTACAACTCAGACCGGAGCCAGAAGGTATTTAGCCGAAATGGTGACCTGTACCTTTGGAAATCGGGATCAACCATTCAACTAACCAACACTGTCGGCTCCGAACAGCCGGTCACTTTCCTGGAGGATGATACTGCAATAGCTTTCCAAATGGACGGAAACCTCTACCAACTATCACTCAGTGGTTCGGCGCTTACCCAACTAACCCACTTTCAAAGCGGAAAAGAAAAAAAGGATCCATCTGAAACCGGATTTCGGAAGTGGTTGGAAGAGGATCAGGAACAATTTGAAATTTTAACCGAGCGCCGGTTGAAAGAGGAAATCCGGAAAAAAAAACGCGAACGATTAGCCCCGGACCGGCCTCGGACCCTTTACACTGGTAAGGATCGAGTCAGCAATCTTCGATTAAGCCCTGATGGCAATCTGGTTACCTATAATCTGGTCCAATCTCCTTCTTCCAACACTACTGTAGTGCCGGATTATGTGACCAGCACTGGTTTTACCAAGGACCTTCGCGCCCGGGCCAAAGTAGGAAGCCCGCAAAACACCTATCAATTTTATTGCTGGAATCGAGCCATGGATACCTTGATTGCCTTGGATATCGAGCAACTTCCGGGGATTAAGCAAAAGCCAGCCTTTCTTGAAGAATACCACGATGGGGATGAACCCTGGGATTCAGAACACGAGGAACCAAGACCAGTAGTCGTGACCAACCCTATTTTTAGCAAGGGGGGAAGAGCGCTTTTGAATATTCGGTCACTCGACAATAAGGATCGTTGGATCTGTTTGCTGGACCCTTCTACCGGCAAGCTGAAGGTAGTAGACCACCAACGGGACGAAGCCTGGATTGGAGGGCCCGGCATTTCCAGCTGGAATTTTTCGACGGGCAACATAGGCTGGTTTGAAGATGAAAAACGGATCTGGTTTCAAAGTGAAGCAACCGGCTATTCCCACCTTTATGTGTTGGATGTGGAGCAAGGAAATAAAAGGGCATTGACTCAGGGCAATTTTGAAATAATAGATGCTGAATTGGCTCATGACGAAAGCAGATTCTACGTGACCGCCACTGCCGATAGCCCCCATGAGCATCATTTTTACCATCTCCATATATCCGATGGCCAAATGACCAGAATCACTTCCGACAAGGGGGGGCATCAAATCTTTTTGTCTCCGGATCAGGACAAGATTGCCTATCGGTTCAGTGCTAGTAATTCGCCCTGGGAATTATACCTCATGGATAATAAATCCGGAGCAAAAGGAAAAAAAGTTACCCAATCGATCACTTCCGAATTCAACGCATACAATTGGCGCAAGCCGGAAATTATTTCTTTCACTGCGGAGGATGGAGCTCAGGTCCCTGCTCGCTTGTATCAGCCCGCTGCTTCTGATCGAAACGGGGCAGCCGTCATATTTGTCCATGGAGCCGGTTACTTGCAAAATGTGCATGAGTGGTGGAGTAGCTACTACCGGGAATACATGTTCCACAATCTACTGGTAGACAACGGATATACGGTGCTGGATATAGACTACCGTGCCAGCAACGGCTACGGTCGGGACTGGCGCACGGGTATTTACCGGCATATGGGAGGAAAAGACCTGTCCGATCAAATCGACGGAGCAAAGTACCTGGTAGAAGAGCTGGGTATTGATCCGGATCGAATTGGCATTTACGGAGGATCCTATGGAGGTTTCATTACACTTATGGCATTATTCACTTCACCCGGTACCTTCAAAGCAGGGGCTGCCCTTCGATCGGTAGCGGATTGGGCCCATTATAACCATGGGTATACCTCCAATATTTTGAATACTCCGTTGGAGGACCCTAAGGCCTACAGGAGAAGTTCGCCAATTTACTTTGCAGATCAACTGGAGGATCGCTTATTGATCCTTCATGGCATGATCGATACCAACGTGCATTTTCAGGATGTGGTACGGCTGGCACAGCGGCTCATTGAATTGGGAAAAGAGGATTGGGAGTTTGCTGTTTTTCCTCTTGAAGGGCATGGCTTTCAGGAATCTACCTCCTGGACCGATGAATATCGACGGATTTTTGAGCTTTTTCAGGAGGAGCTTCGGCAAGATTAAATAGCCACATTACCAGGCTATTGCCTAAGTTTAAGACTATTAATCCAGTTGAATCGGAAGAGGTGCTTCCAAAAGCTTAGCTGAAATTGTATAAATTTCTGTTCCTTTTCACCTGCTAACCCACATAGCTCATGTTTGAGGTTGTTATCGCTCTGGTCTTCGTTATGCTGGTGCTGAGCCTCTTTGCCAGTACGGTCATGGAGGCCATTTCGTCCATATTAGCCCTGCGCGGGAAAAATCTGGAAAAAGCAGTTCGAAGTATGCTGGCGGAGCGAAAAGATGATACTGGATTCTTCCAGCGTTTTATTAGCAATCCTTTGTATCAGCAATTGTCTAATCGTTTTGCCAGTAAGCGGCCGCCATCCTACATGAGTGACGAGACTTTCCGCACCATTCTATTTCAGGAATTACTCCAGGGCCGAGATTTGGAGACGCTGAAAGATCAAATTGAAGGCCTGCCGGAAGGGATGCTTCGAAAGGTGTTACTCCAATTACTAAACGATTCGGAGGACGATATTGAACAGTTCAAGCATAAGGTCCGTCGGTGGTATAATGATATTATGGATCGGGCTTCCGGTTGGTACAAGCGAAATACAGGGCGCATCCTGGTTTTTGTGGGGCTGGCCATAGCCGTTATTTTCAATGCCGACTCCATCGGAATATTCAATACCCTTCAAAACGACCCGGAAGCCTTACGGGAAATTGTAAGCTTGGCAACCGACTTTGCCCGCACCACAGATTCTTTGGATATCAGCACGCAGAGCCGAGCGGAGGTGGAAGCCAGTGTGGATAAAGTGCAACGTGTTTTGGATACGCAAGTCGATAATGTGACTACGCCATTGGGGCTGGGTTGGGATATGCAGCGGACCCTTTCCTGGACAGTTACCGATTGGGTAGGCAAAGTAGTTGGCTGGATCATTACTGCCTTAGCCATCTCACTGGGTGCTCCGTTTTGGTTTGACTTGCTTAAAAAGTTGGTCAGTGTTCGAGGGTCAGGTAATAAACCGGAAGAAACCAATTGAGATGCACCTAATCCAACTTACAGATACCCACGTGGGGCTTGAGGGGCAAGACACCATGGGAGTCGACGTCCGGCGGAACTTCAGGCAAGCCCTGGAGCAGATAGGCCGATTGAGGCCTGAGTTACTTGTGCTCACTGGAGACCTCTGCTTTGATCAGGGAGAGATAACCATATACCAATGGATAAAAAGGGAACTGGACAAACTGGATATTCCCTATGCCTTAATTGCGGGCAATCACGATGACCCCACCATGATGGCCAAGGTCTTTAACCGGTCAGTCAGCGAACAAACGGGAGAGCTCTTCTTCCACAAAAAAATAGGTGGATGGAATAGCTTATTTCTGGATACGGCTCCCGGTACGATGAGTGCCCACCAGTTCGATTGGATGCAAGACCGATTAGCGTCATTGGAGGGTCCCCTCCTTATTTTTATGCATCATCCGCCTTGTCTTGCAGGAGTTCCTCATATGGACCGCTTGTATGCTTTTCAGCCAAGGGAACGATTTTGGCAACTCCTTAAAGGCTATCCATGGCCGATTGAGCTTTTTTGCGGCCATTACCACGTAGAAAAAACGATTCGGATGCAACAGGTCTCAGTACATATTACCCCATCCTTGTATTTGCAAATTGATATGCACCGAGAGGATTTTGGAGTTGATCATTACCGACCAGCCTTTCGAGAGATTTGGCTGGAGGAAGACCGTTTGATGACCTCTGTTTCGTATCTGGATAGCTGAGCTTGAAATAGGACAAAGGGCCCGAAAAAAAATGCCTGGGTTATGTTTTGCGAAATAGGCCAACTGGATGGCTAATGGAAAAGTTACGGTAGACACATTCCCTAATTCGAAGGTTTATGTGTGCCACCGGGTTTGAGCCAGGGCCAGTTCCTTGCCGTCAGATTCACGGATCAGGCGATGTAAAAACTGTTGTTTTCCGATTTCCTGTAATTGGGATAAAATCACTTCTCCTTTCAGTGCTTCGAGTTTGAATTGGATATCGATCTGTTGGGCGAAGCAATTCTGTAGAATTTTTTCGGGAAGAGCCTCCAACATCCATTGAATATAGAAAGTGTTGTTCAGGTGCATGTTGAAATCCAGGTCATGCCAGCTGACCTTAAAGGCCTCCCGTGTTTCGGGAGATTCGAACCGGGCTAATTTTGCGGCTGCCCGGGGCAAGCATTGATCCATAGCCGGCATTTCACCTTCGAAGGTTTTGATAAAATTCGGGATGCGAACCATCCTTCTGGAGTGGGTATCCATCAGCAGCCAAGTGGAGGAAGATGAAACGATTTCTTTTCCGTTTTGGTCCCATACCCGGTAGTCCCGATAGGTGAAGAACTTTTCAAATCCTGCCGGATAAGTTTGCACCCGGATGGATTCACCTAGTCTCGGATACCTTTTGATGTGTACGTGCTGACGCATCAGGACCCAGGAAATCCCCTGAGGTTCCAGGTCCCATACCGATAGTTTCAGATCAAGCACATTTTGCATGGCTGCCTCGTGCAAGAGGCGGGTAAGTGCAGGTAAAGTAGCTAGCTTTCGATTATCGATTTCATAGGTTCGGATCACAAAAGTGTCCTCAAACCCGATGTCAGGCAAGGTCATAAGGCTAATTTAGGGTCAATAGCATGGTTTGGGTTTAGGGGGTTAGCTTTTTATTTAAATTGCAAAGCTTCAAGGAATTGGTGTTTTAAATCGCAAAGCAAAAGCAGATTCACGGGTAAAGATAATGGCCTGGACGGATGTACAGGTCAGAGAAAAGGGCTTGAATAGGCTCAGCAGTAGGGGAGTCCTGTGGTTCACAGAATCACACTTATTTTTTATAACTATCTCTTTGTCGGGGCAAGAAAAAGTGCTACCTTTGCAATCGCTTTTGAGCGAGGTGGGCCCGCTTTTGATTGAAATGGCCCGTTAGATGATGATAAATTAAGCATTGTATGCCTACTATTAATCAGTTGGTGCGCAAGGGTCGGAAAAAGGTTGTGACGAAGAGTAAATCTCGTGCGCTGGATGCGTGTCCGCAGAAGCGGGCAGTCTGCACCCGGGTATATACGACGACGCCAAAGAAGCCGAATTCTGCTCTGCGCAAAGTAGCGAAGGTCCGCTTGACAAACGGGATTGAGGTTATTGCCTACATTCCTGGTGAGGGGCACAACCTTCAGGAACACTCTATTGTATTGGTTCGTGGAGGAAGGGTAAAAGATTTGCCTGGTGTGCGTTACACCATCGTTCGCGGTGCCCTGGATACGGCCGGTGTGAATGATCGGAAGCAAGCGCGTTCTCGCTACGGAACCAAAAGACCAAAATAAATTACGTTTCGGTTTGTTGTGAACAGAAAACACAAAAACCTTTGAAACCTCTAATTCGATGAGAAAAAGAAAACCAAAATTAAGAGTACTGGCTCCGGATCCCCGTTACCAAGATCCATTGGTTACGAATTTTGTGAATAACATGATGTTGCGGGGAAAGAAAGGTACAGCATACAGTATTTTTTACGATGCAATGGACAAAGTAAAAGATCGTACCGGCCAGGATGAACATGCGATTTGGAAGAAGGCGTTGAATAATGTGATGCCTCAGGTTGAGGTTCGCAGCCGTCGGGTAGGTGGTGCTACTTTTCAAATCCCTACAGAGATTCGCGCCAAGCGAAAGGTCTCGATCGGGATTAAATGGTTGATCAAATTTGCTCGCCAGCGAGCGGGTAAAGGAATGGCTGAAAAGCTAGCTGCCGAGATCATCGCAGCGAGCAAGGGCGAGGGAAATGCTGTGAAGCGAAAAGAGGATACACACCGTATGGCAGAGTCGAACCGGGCGTTTGCACACTTTAGGGTGTAAGTTTTAATCCATAATATCAAGAAAACCTCACAAACCGCAAAGGAGATTTGCCATGGCAAAAGATCTAACATTCACGAGAAATATTGGGATCGCTGCTCACATTGACGCCGGTAAAACGACGACTACGGAGCGCATCCTATACTATACGGGTATCAGCCACAAAATTGGCGAGGTACACGATGGTGCTGCTACCATGGACTGGATGGAGCAGGAACAGGAGCGTGGTATTACCATTACCTCCGCAGCCACCAAGACCTCCTGGCGCTGGTTGGACCAGGAATACTCGGTCAATATTATCGATACTCCTGGTCACGTTGACTTTACGGTAGAGGTGAACCGCTCGCTGCGAGTGTTGGATGGTTTGGTTTTCCTATTCTGCGCAGTTAGTGGCGTAGAGCCCCAATCCGAAACCAACTGGCGATTAGCGGATAACTATAAAGTACCTAGAATTGGCTTTGTAAATAAAATGGACCGTTCCGGTGCAGACTTCTTTTCAGTGGTGCGAGACGTACAGGAGAAGTTGGGTTCTACCGCTATTCCACTTCAGGTACCCATTGGTGCTGAAGAGCGTTTTCGTGGGGTAGTGGATCTGATTTCCGGTGAGGCTCGTATTTGGAACGAGCACGACATGGGAATGACCTATGAAATAGAGGAAGTGCCTGCCGATTTAGAAGAAACTGTTGCCGAGTGGAGAGAGAAGTTGTTGGAAGCTGTTGCAGAATACGACGATACCCTTTTGGAAAAGTTCTTTGACGATCCGGAGACGATTTCAGAAGAGGAAATGCGCATGGCCATCCGTCAAGCGGTGATGGATCAGAAGTTCGTGCCGATGATGTGCGGGTCTGCTTTCAAGAATAAAGGTGTTCAAGCGGTTTTGGATGCGGCTTGTGCCTTTTTGCCTTCTCCATTGGATGTGGAAGCGATTACAGGTACCAATCCTGACTCGGGAGAAGAAGAAGAACGCCGGCCGGACACCAAAGAGCCTTTTTCTGCTTTGGCCTTTAAAATCGCGACCGACCCCTTTGTAGGTAGGTTGGCTTTCATGCGGGTATATTCAGGGGCGCTGGATGCAGGTTCTTACGTATTGAATACGCGTAGTGGAAACAAGGAACGCATTTCCCGGATTTACCAGATGCATGCCAATAAACAAAATGCGATTGAGCGAGTTGAAGCAGGTGATATTGCGGCAGCAGTCGGATTTAAGGACATTCGTACCGGAGACACCCTTTCAGATCTGAAGGCTCCAATCGTATTGGAAAGTATGGTTTTCCCAGAGCCGGTGATCAGTATTGCCGTTGAACCAAAGTCTCAAAAAGACCTGGACAAACTGGGAATGGCCCTCGCCAAACTGGCTGAAGAAGATCCGACCTTCCGGGTACGCTTTGATGAAGATACCAACCAGACGATTATCAGCGGGATGGGTGAATTGCACCTGGAGATTATTGTTGATCGCCTGCGCAGAGAGTTTAAGGTTGAATGTAATCAGGGTGCACCACAGGTGAACTACAAAGAAGCACTTACTTCTACTGTAAGTCACCGCGAGCGCCTGAAGAAACAAACTGGTGGTTCAGGTTTGTTTGCAGATATGGAATTTGAACTTGGTCCTGCTGACGAGGAATTCCTGGAAAGTGAGGACTACAAGAATGGCAAGGAAAAGCTTCAGTTTGATTGGAAAATCGTTGGTGGAGCTATCGATAAAAACTATATCAAGCCGATTCGCGATGGCTTCACTGCTATGATGTCAAATGGCGTGCTGGCTGGATATGGGATTGAAAGCATGAAGGTAAAGGTGTACGATGGATCGATGCACGCGGTGGATTCCAAGCCTGTTGCTTTTGAATTATGTGCTAAGGATGGTTTCCGAGCGGCTGCGCCTAAGGCCAAGCCCGTGTTGCAGGAGCCCATTATGAAATTGGAGATCATTACGCCTGAAGAGTACGTGGGATCTGTAATCGGTGACTTGAATCGCCGTCGTGGATTGCCCAAGGGACAAGAACCTCGCCAAGGTGGAGTCGTTTCCATTAAGGCAGATGTACCATTGTCAGAGATGTTTGGGTATGTAACCCAATTGCGGACGATCACTTCTGGCCGTGCCAACTCCACCATGGAATTTTCGCACTATGCAAAAACTCCGGATGGTGTTGCCAAGGAAATCATTGAGAAGTCCAAAGGAGAAGTCAAGGTTTAAATTAGTTCGGGCGGTTCGGCAAGGATCGTTGGATGCAGCGATGACTTGCCGAACCAAATAGCCCTCATTTTTTGAAATAAGATCTGGCATGAATCAGAAAATCAGAATCAAACTCCGCTCTTACGACCACAATTTGGTAGATAAGTCAACGGAGAAAATCGTTAAAACGGTCCGCAATAGTGGTGCTGTTGTAACTGGCCCGATTCCGCTGCCCACAGAAAAGGAAGTCTTTACCGTGCTCCGTTCGCCGCACGTCAACAAGAAGTCCCGTGAGCAGTTTCAGTTGCGCACCCACAAGCGTCTGATTGAAATTTATACCCCCACCCAAAAGACAGTAGATGCACTGTCAAAACTGGAATTGCCCAGCGGTGTGGACATACAAGTGAAGTTGACGTAGAGAATTATTGAATTTATAAACAGCGAACGCAGGCAGATACATTTTGCCGCTGGATTCGCTTAAGGCATACGACCGGTCAGCCATTTGGCCTACCGGACAAACCTTTGATCGATGAACGGATTAATAGGTAAGAAGATTGGAATGACCAGCATTTTTGACGATGCAGGTCGCAATGTGGCTTGTACCGTTATTGAGGCAGGCCCATGTGTTGTTACTCAAGTCAAAACGGAAGAGTCTGACGGCTACGAAGCCATTCAGATGGGTTTTGGTGAGGCCAAAACCAAAAACACTTCAAAGGCCCTGGTTGGGCATTTCGATAGAGCCAAGACTGGACCCAAGCATCGAGTTGTCGAATTTCGAGCGTTTGATGCTACCGAAAAAGCACTAGGTGATCTGATTACGGTGGACGAGGTGTTCATCGAAGGGGAGATGATCAGCGCTATCGGAACCTCTAAAGGGAAAGGCTTTCAGGGTGTTGTGAAACGTCATGGTTTCCGCGGGGTAAATGATGCCACCCACGGTCAGCACAACCGTCAGCGTGCTCCGGGTTCGATTGGGGCAGCTTCCACGCCTTCTAAGGTAGTCAAAGGCTTGCGCATGGCAGGACGGGACGGAGGCCGGCAGGTAAACGTGAAGAACCTGCAAGTGCTAAAAATATTCCCTGAAAAAAATCTAATCCTCGTGAAAGGAGCAGTGCCCGGACATAAGGGGGCTTATGTTGTACTGGCCAAAAATTAGGTATTCAGGTTGCTCTGGAGCAGCCACTCAAACTTAACGTGATGAAACTGGAAGTAGTCAATATACAAGGGGAGAAAACGGGACGCAATGTCGATCTGCCTGATACTATTTTTGGAGTTGAGCCCAATGAACATGCTATTTACCTGGCTGTAAAACAGTATTTGGCGAATCAGCGTCAAGGCACGCATGCTTCTAAGGAACGTGGAGATGTAGCCGGTTCTACCCGGAAACTGAAGCGTCAAAAGGGTACTGGTACGGCCCGTGCCGGAGACATTAAAAACCCTGTATTTCGCGGAGGGGGACGCATTTTCGGCCCTCGCCCTAGAAAGTATACGGTCCGGCTTAATAAAAAGGTAAAGCGTTTGGCCAGGGCTTCTGCACTAAGTGCAAAAGCCAAGGAAGGAAAGATCATGGTGGTAGAAGATTTTTCTTTTGATGCGCCAAAAACCAAGGAATACGTCAATATCCTGAGTAGCCTGGCACAGAATCAGAATAAAACCCTGCTGGTTACGCCGGATTTTGAAAAAGAAGTAATGCTTTCGAGCAGGAACTTGCCCAATTCCAGTGTAGTTCGGGCAGCCGATCTGAATGTGTACGATGTGATGAAAGCCCATACGTTGTTAATCAACGAAGGGGCCGTGGACAAGATCAAGGAAATATTATAAAACGAAAGCCGCTGGATGCGGATGGTGAAATAAGCATAATCATGGCCAGAACGATATTAGTCAGACCGGTTATCACAGAAAAAGCAGAAGGGCTTTCAGAAGGACTCAATAAGTACACCTTCATTGTAGATAAGAAGGCCAATAAAGTGGAGATTAAGAAAGCCATTGAGAAAATGTACAACGTGGGAGTGGCGGAAGTAAACACGATGATTATGCCGGCCAAGCAGGTTACCCGCAATACACGTTCCGGCGTTTTGAAGGGTAGCAAACCAGCCTTCAAGAAAGCAGTTGTTACCCTGGTGGACGGAGAAGAGATCGATTTCTTTGGCGATATATAATCGAATGAAATAATGGTGGCTGGAGCCTTGGGTTTCGAGCTGCAGTGAAAAATTGCGATACGATGTCAGTTAAAAAATACAGTCCGGTTAGTCCTGGTACGCGATTCAGAGTCGGAAACAGCTTCTCTGAGATTACGACCAGCAAGCCTGAGAAAAGCCTGTTGGCTCCTTTGAAAAAATCCGGAGGACGTAACGCAGAGGGCCATCGTACTGCTCGATATCGAGGAGGTGGACACAAGCGGAGGTACCGGATCATCGATTTCAAGCGGAATAAGGATGGTGTAAAAGCTACAGTTAAATCTATCGAATACGACCCGAACAGAACTGCTTTCATTGCGCTGTTAGAGTATGCCGATGGCGAAAAGCGGTACATTTTGGCACCTGAAGGGCTGAAAGTAGGTACGGAAATCGAGTCAGGTGAGCAGGCAAGCCCAAATGTGGGAAATACGCTTTTTCTAAGCAAAATACCTTTGGGTGCAACTATTCATGCGATTGAACTGAATCCAGGTAAAGGTGCGTCCATGGCAAGAAGTGCAGGTACTTATGCTGTACTGATGGGACGGGAAGGTAAATACGCGATTGTCAAGCTTCCTTCTGGAGAAGTTCGTCGGGTATTGCAAACCTGCCGGGCTACAATCGGAACTACTTCCAATCCGGATCACGGATTGCAGGTGCTGGGAAAAGCTGGACGGAAACGCTGGTTGGGAAGGCGTCCACGGACTAGAGGGGTAGCGATGAACCCGGTCGATCACCCTATGGGTGGTGGTGAAGGACGAGCTTCCGGAGGTCATCCGCGTTCGCGCAACGGTAAAATGGCAAAAGGTGCCAAGACCCGGAATAAGAAAAAGGCTAGCGAAAAACTGATTGTTTCGCGCCCTAAAAAACGGAACAAATAAAATAATGTCAGCCTCCGCTGGGGGGGTGTTCAAACGGATAAGAACATGGCAAGATCAATTAAGAAAGGACCTTATGTTTTCCACAAGCTGATGGATAAGGTGCTTGCAGCGAAAGAATCCAAAAAGAAGACCGTGATCAAAACTTGGTCTCGTTCTTCTATGATTATTCCGGATATGGTAGGGGAGACCATTGCTGTACATAATGGGAAGTCCTTTATACCGGTTTTTGTCACTGAAAACATGGTTGGGCACAAGTTGGGCGAGTTTGCGCCAACTCGTACTTACAAGGGACACTCCGGAAACCGTAAGAAATAAGTTAAGCCACTTGCCAATCCGTAGCTGAAAAACAAGAGGAAATGGAAGCAGTTGCCAAGCTCAAGAACATACCGATGTCTGCCAGGAAAATGAGGCTGGTAGTCAACAATGTGCGTGGAAAAGGGGTTGAAGAAGCCCTTGATATTTTGAGGTTCACCAAAAAAGAAGGTGCGCTGTGGTTGGAAAAGGCGCTACTTTCTGCCGTTTCCAATTGGGAGAACAAGACGGACGGAACCGGTAGTGCGGATGAGTTCGATCTTTATGTAAAGACGATCTTTTCCGATGATGGGTTTATGTTGAAGCGATTTCGGCCCGCTCCGCATGGAAGAGCGCACCGGATAAGGAAGCGGACCAACCACCTGACTGTGGTGGTTGAAAACCGCAAGCCGCTCCCTGAAGTGGAGGCCGCCGATACAGTTGGTGAAGAAGAGTAATTGAATTTAGATCATTACACCATATAACAAATGGGTCAGAAGACAAATCCGATTGGTAATCGCCTGGGCATCATAAAAGGTTGGGATTCCAACTGGTATGCCGGTAAGGACTACGGGGATAAAGTTGTGGAGGATGAAAAAATCCGAAACTATTTGAACGCCCGTATCCAAAAAGGGGGGATTGCCAGAATTATCATTGAGCGGACCCTGAAGCGGATCACCGTTACCATCCATACATCCCGCCCCGGTATCATCATCGGTAAAGGAGGTCAGGAGGTGGACCGAATCCGGGAAGAGCTCAAAAAGTTGACCGACAAAGATGTTCAGATCAACATTGTAGAGATACGTAAACCTGAATTGGATGCCGCTATTGTCGGTGAATCCATTGCCAAGCAATTGGAAGCACGGATCAACTATCGTCGAGCCATTAAAATGGCTATCCAATCTACGATGCGGGCAGGAGCAGAAGGCATTAAAGTTCGGATTGCCGGTCGTCTGAATGGTGCTGATATGGCCCGGACAGAGGAATACAAGGAAGGTCGCACCCCCTTGCATACATTCCGGGCAGATATTGATTATTCATTGAAAGAGGCCCAGACCATTTATGGTAAGATTGGCATTAAGGTGTGGATCTGTAAGGGAGAAGTGTTGGGTAAGCGTGACTTATCGCCACACGTAGGCGTCCAAAAGAAGGAGAAAGGAGGCCGGGACGGAGATCGCAGAGGAGGCCGTCGAGGGGGAAGAAATAACCGTCGCAACTAGAGATTTTAACAATATTTCCTTACCTTTGCCGAACTTTTGCAAAAAACAATCCTCGGTAAAGCAGGGGAGCTGTAAAAAAGCGTTCAGAAATGTTACAGCCAAAACGTACGAAATACCGCAAACAGCAGAAAGGACGGATCAAGGGGCTTGCCTGGAAAGGAAGTTCAGTTTCGTTTGGATCTTTTGGTTTAAAATCCATGGAAAGCGGGCGGATTACCAACCGTCAGATTGAAGCGGCTCGTATTGCAATGACGCGTTACATGAAGCGGGAGGGAAAGGTTTGGATTCGGATTTTTCCGGATAAGCCGATTACAGCGAAGCCCCAGGAAGTGCGGATGGGTAAGGGAAAAGGTGCCCTCGATCATTGGGTAGCTGTAGTAAAGCCCGGCACCATCATGTTTGAATTGGATGGTGTACCTATGGAAGTCGCCCATGAGGCATTGCGATTGGCTGCACAAAAACTGCCCGTCTCAACAAAAACGGTCGTTCGTCCTGATTATCAAGGATAAGCAGGGTCTTTGACAATATAATTGATAGATCATGGCAACAAATAAATATCTGGAACTGCAAGGATTTTCGGATGAAGACCTGGCCAGTGAGTTGACACAAACTGAAATTCAGTACCAGAAGCTAAATTTTGATCACGCGATCAAAGGTTTAGACAACCCACTAATCCTCCGGGAGGTAAGAAGAGATATAGCTCGGCTGAAGACTGAAATCCGTCGTCGGCAAATAGCCGGTATGAGTGAGGAGCAATTGGCGAATCGAAGTAAAATTCGCGAACGTCGTCGCAGAAAGTAATTAAGGAATAAATATCTGTTTGGCCAGCAAGCCACAACACAAAGGATAATGGAAGATCAGAAAGCCAAAAAATCGAGAGTCGGCGTGGTGACCAGCAATAAGATGGATAAAACGATTGCTGTTTTGGTTGAGCGGCGCTTGCAGCATCCGATTTACGGAAAATTCGTTAAGAAATCGAAGAAGCTTATTGCTCACGATGAAAGTAATGAGTGTAATATCGGTGATACGGTTCGAATTGAAGAGTCTCGTCCATTGAGCAAGCGTAAACGCTGGCGCCTGGTCGGAATTCTGGAACGGGCCAAGTAAAAATTGGGGTTGCCAAAAATTGATTGTTTGATGGCGTTTATAATCGCCCTCTCAAAAATAAAGAGTCATGATCCAGCAAGAATCCAGATTAAAAGTAGCTGATAACAGCGGTGCCCGAGAAGTATTGTGTATCCGGGTATTGGGGGGATCTAAGCGTAGATATGCTTCCATTGGAGATACCATAGTGGTTTCCGTTAAGGATGCTTCACCTGGGGGGATCAAGAAAGGTTCGGTCTCCAAAGCAGTGGTGGTCCGGACTAAAAAAGAGATCCGACGTAAGGACGGGTCCTATATTCGTTTTGATGATAATGCTTGCGTATTGCTGAACAATGCGGATGAGCCTAGAGGGACCCGGATTTTTGGCCCTGTGGCTCGGGAATTGCGCGAGCGGGAGTATATGCGTATTGTTTCACTGGCACCGGAAGTGCTTTGATGGGAATGACCAACAGATAATTTAGTCATGGCAAAGAAGAATATGCAAAAGCGCTTTGCGCCGAAACTGAAAATAAAGAAAGGGGATAAGGTCGTAGTAATTGCAGGGGCCTATAAGGACAACACCAAATCCAGGGAGGTTTTGGAGGTGTTCCCAGAGAAAAACCGTGCTATTATCGACGGTGTGAACATAGTGAAGAAGCACAGTAAGCCTACGCAAGACAGCCCGGGGGGAATTAATGAGGTGCCTGCTCCGATTCACCTGTCTAATCTGATGCTGGTAGACCCCAAATCCGGGGAGCCAACTCGAGTAGGCAGGATGCTGGACGAGGATGGTAAAGTGGTGCGTTATTCCAAGAAATCTGGAGAAATAATTAAGTGATGAGTTACATTCCAACGCTTAAGAAAAAATATAAGGAAGAGGTAGTTCCAGGCATGATGGAGGAGTTTCAGTACAAGTCTATCATGGAGGTGCCTCGCTTGGTTAAGATTGCTGTCAACCAAGGAGTTGGTGAAGCCACCCAAGACAAAAAGCTGGTGGATAATGCCTTGAAGGAGATGTCTATCATCGCCGGACAAAAAGCTGTTCCTACCATGGCTAAGAAGTCGGTATCTAACTTTAAGCTGCGTGAAGGTATGCCTATCGGGGCAAAAGTGACCTTGCGCAATGAGCGCATGTATGAATTTCTGGAACGATTGATCTCTACTGCCCTTCCAAGGGTACGTGATTTTAGAGGTATTTCAGACAAGAGTTTTGACGGACGCGGAAATTACTCTCTAGGGATAACCGAGCAGATCATTTTTCCCGAGATTGACCTGGATAAGGTTAGTAAGATTACCGGAATGGATATCACCTTTGTTACAACAGCAAAGACAGATGCCGAAGCCTTATCCTTGCTGAAGCGAATGGGGCTTCCGTTTAAAAATCAAAATAACTAATTGAATCGCATAGATAATGGCCAAGAAATCCATCATAGCCCGAGAAAGGAAAAGACAGAGACTGGTGGCTAAGTATGCTGAACAGCGCAAGCAACTAAAGGAGGAAGGTCGCTGGGAGGAGCTAGATAAGCTTCCCCGCAATTCCAACCCGATCCGCATGCACAATCGGTGCAAGCTTACCGGGCGTCCGAAAGGGTATATGCGGAAGTTTGGCTTATGCCGGGTTAAGTTTCGTGAAATGGCTTTGGAGGGTAAGATCCCAGGTGTAACCAAAGCAAGCTGGTAAGAAAGAAGCATGTGTAACAGTCCGATAGGTTCCTGAGGAAAGGAAAACCATTGGGCGAAATCTATAATAATGGCTGTAACAGATCCAATAGCTGACTACCTGACCCGCATTCGCAATGCGCAATTGGCAGGTCATCGTATCGTTGAAATCCCGGCTTCCAACTTGAAAAAAAGGATTACTGAAATCCTTTACGATCAAGGGTTTATCCTGAAATACAAGTTTGAGGAAAAAGCCTCTAAAGGGAAGCAGGACCTTATTCGTGTGGCCCTGAAATATGACCAGACCAGGAAGCCTGTCATCCAGAAGTTACTCCGCATTAGTAAACCTGGTCTTCGCAAGTATGTTAAAGCAGACCAGCTTCCGAGGGTGATTAATGGTCTGGGAATCGCTATTGTCTCAACTTCCAAAGGAGTTATGACTTCCAGACAAGCTATGGACGAGAATGTTGGTGGGGAAGTTCTCTGCTACGTGTATTAATTTATTGCAACGATCCTAAATTTGCCAAGATGTCACGGATAGGAAAAGCGCCCATTACCATCCCCAAAGGAGTGGAGATCGAAATAAGCAAAGGAAATCTGGTAACCGTCAAGGGGCCAAAAGGGACACTTACTCAGCAGATTGATCCTGATTTGGAGTTGGAAGTTAATGATGGTGAATTAGAGATTAAACGACCAACGGAGCAAATTCGGCATAGGTCTATGCATGGTTTGTACAGGTCGTTGGTAGCCAATATGGTAGAAGGCGTTAGCAATGGCTTCGTAAAAGAGTTGGAGTTGGTGGGTGTAGGCTATCGGGCATCCAATACGGGTCAGTTACTTGAACTTACGGTTGGGTATTCTCACCCGATCATGTTTGCACTACCTGCGGAAGTGAAGTTGACGACGCAGACGGAAAAAGGGAAGAGCCCGTTAATCCGTTTGGAAAGTATTGACAAACAATTACTCGGCCAGGTGGCTGCTAAAATTCGTTCTTTCCGGAAGCCGGAACCCTACAAAGGGAAAGGTATTCGGTTTGTCGGAGAAGAGATTAGACGGAAGGCCGGTAAAACTGCTGGTTAAGCATTGTCCGAGTTTCTGGTTAGCTTACTGGAAAATAAGTGTTTTGTCACCGGGAATAGAAAAGGATACCAAAAAATAGAACTAGCCTTGGGATGGATTGAAAAAGCATCCTTCACTAAGGTGAAAAGGTAATGTAAGATGGCATTTAGCAAGTTAAAGAGAAGAAAACGGATCCAGCAACGGGTCAAAAAGAAAGTCCGTGGTACGGCTGATCGCCCCAGGCTGAATGTGTTCCGTTCTAACCGGTTCATCTACTGCCAGCTGATCGACGACCACGCAGGGCATACGATAGCTGCTGCTGACTCCCGGGAAGAGGGTGTCCCCAAGAATGGGAATAAAATTGATCAAGCTAAAGAAGTGGGCAAATTGATCGCAGAGCGAGCCCAGGCAAGTAAAATTGAACAGGTGGTTTTTGATCGAGGTGGAAATTTGTACCACGGTCGGGTAAAAGCACTAGCTGATGGTGCTCGTGAAGGCGGCCTAAAATTCTAATTGAATAATTAATACGCAATGGCTAAGAAAGGCGGTAACAATAATAGAGTTAAACCTGCAGAAACCGAACTCAAGGAAAAATTGGTTAGCCTTAACCGGGTGGCCAAAGTGACCAAAGGTGGGCGAACATTTAGCTTTGCTGCGGTAGTCGTGGTAGGAGATAGTGAAGGTACTGTTGGTCACGGATTGGGCAAGGCCCGAGATGTTTCCGAAGCAATTGCTAAGGCTGTAGATGACGCCAAGAAGAATTTGGTCAAAGTGCCGCTGCATAAAGGAACTATTCCACATGAACAGCGCGGAAAGTACGGTGCTGGAAAAGTGCTGATCAAGCCTGCCGCAGAAGGTACAGGTGTGATTGCCGGTGGTGCCATGCGTGCGGTCTTGGAATTTGCAGGTATCCAGAATGTATTGGCTAAGTCTATGGGTTCTTCCAACCCACATAATGTAATCAAAGCCACTATGGATGCGCTAAGTAAGTTGCGGAGCCCTATGGAAATCGCCCGTTTGCGAAGGATCCCTATGGAAAAGGTATTTAATGGCTAATCCGGCAAGTTTTGCCTTGCAGGTGAAACTGGAAAATGGTTTGTAGCAATGGAAAAGATCAAAGTAACCCAGATCAAGAGTATCATTGACCGTCCGCAGAGGCAGAAAGATACTATCAAGGCGTTGGGGCTGAAAAAAATCAACCAATGCGTAGTGGTGGAAGCGAGTCCACAAATCTTGGGTATGGTGAATAAGGTGAGTCATTTGGTAACTGTGGAAAAAGCATAAATCCAGTCCTGGAAAAGTTGGATTCGTCCATTTTCTGGTTATATTCTGCTCTTTCGGACTTGTTGATTAATCGTTTACACTCCCAGAAAGAATTATACAATGGAACTGCATAATCTAAAGCCTGCTTCAGGAGCAGTTAAGAAGCGAAAAAGAATTGCCAGAGGTCAAGGATCTGGCAAAGGTGGTACGTCTACCCGTGGGCACAAGGGAGCTCGTTCTCGGTCCGGTTTCAAAGAAAAGCGCCATTTCGAAGGTGGTCAAATGCCGCTTCAAATGCGTTTACCCAAGCGAGGATTCAAAAATCCTAATCGAAAATCATTTGTCCCGATCAACCTTGAGCGCTTGCAAAGCATTTCTGATAAGTACAAGCTAGAGGAGATTAACCCGGAAGCATTGGTACAACATAATATTGTTGGCAAAAATGACCGGATTAAAATCTTGGCTACTGGCGAACTTACAGTCAAGCTGAATATTAAGGCACATGCAATTTCAGCCGCAGCTAAAGATGCGATTGAGAAAGCAGGAGGAACCATCGAACTCGTATAATCCTGACGAATGAAAAACTTCATCACCACACTTCAGAATATTTGGAAGATCAAGGAGCTTCGAAACCGGATCTTGTTTACGCTGGCTATGCTCTTTGTATACCGATTTGGTTCTTATGTGGTTTTGCCCGGTGTCATGCCGTCCGTGTTGAAAGGAGCAACCAACTCCGGCAATGCAAATGACCTGATGGGGTTGATCAACATCTTTACCGGTGGCGCTTTTTCGAATGCAGCAGTATTTGCGTTGGGTATTATGCCCTACATTACCGCATCGATCATCATTCAGTTGCTTGGATTTGCGGTCCCTTATTTTCAGAGGCTTCAGCAGCGTGAAGGAGAGTCTGGAAGAAAAAAATTAAATCAAATTACCCGCTTGCTAACCGTAGCCATTACCCTCGTTCAAGGGGGTGGGTATCTTACGTATATCAATTCTCAAGGAGCTATCCATCCTGACATTCCAATGGGGATTTTCTGGATCAGTAACATTATCATCTTGTCTACAGGTACGGTTTTTGCCATGTGGCTGGGTGAGCGTATTACGGACAAGGGAATTGGAAATGGTGTTTCCCTTTTGATCACCGTAGGTATTATAGCAACGCTTCCCCAAGCCTTGATCTTTGAATTGCAATCCCAATTCACCACCAATGGTCCACTCATTTTTGTTATTGAGCTGGCAGCTTTATTCTTTGTAGTAATGGCAACTGTCCTGATCGTACAGGGCGTTCGTAAAATCCCTATTCAGTTTGCCAAAAGAATGGTTGGAAGGTCCGGATCAAATATCCCTCAGGCGGGGGTTCGTGATTACATTCCATTAAAAGTTAATGCAGCGGGTGTAATGCCCATCATCTTTGCTCAGGCGTTGATGTTTTTGCCGGCAACTGTTGCACAATTCGTTGGGGGAGCCGATGTGCAAGCTTCCGGGATACTGAGAGCACTTAATGATTTTACCTCAGTTCCATATAACATTATATACTTCCTTCTGGTGGTCTTGTTCACCTATGTATATACTGCTCTTTTGGTCAATCCTCAGAATTACGCGGAATACTTAAAGCGGCAGAATGCATTCATTCCGGGTATCAAGCCGGGTAAAGCGACTGCAGAGTTTATTGACGCCACCACCACTAAAATTACGCTTCCAGGCTCTATATTCCTGGGCTTGATATCCATCCTACCTGCATTTGCTGCTGCTGCGGGAGTTAACATTCAATTTGCCATGTTTTTCGGGGGAACTTCCCTACTCATCCTGGTGGCAGTGGTGTTAGATACACTACAGCAAATTGAAAGTCATCTGCTCATGCGCCGTTATGATGGATTGGTAAAATCCGGACGGATTCAAGGAAGGAGCCGAGTACAAGGTATTGGAGCCAACATGTAAAGCTGGTTTTCCGAGTAGGTATTGAAACTCCAGCTATAAAGAAAAAACATGATCTATTACAAAACGGACGAAGAAATTGAACTTATTCGGCAAAGCTGCCTGCTGGTGTGCAAGGCTTTGACCCGGGTAGCTGAAATGATCCGTCCCGGTATCAGCGGTTCTACAATTGACCGAGCTGCTGAGGAGGTAATCTTGGATCATGGTGCCAAACCTGCTTTTAAGGGTTACAATGGTTTTCCCGCGACTCTTTGCGTTTCAGTTAATCAGCAAGTCGTTCACGGTATTCCAACCGAGGATCAGATTTTCAAAGAAGGTGACCTGATCTCGGTAGATTGTGGTGTGTTTATGAATGGTTTTCATGGAGACTCTGCCTATACCTTTCCTTTGGGGGAAGTGAGCGATCAGGTCATGGACCTGTGCGAAGTCACCAAATCATCTTTGTACCGTGGGATCGAAAAAGCCCAGTCAGGCAATCGACTGGGTGATATTAGTTTTGCCATTCAATCCTACGTTGAAAAAATACATGGGTATAGCATCGTAAGGGAGTTGGTCGGGCACGGAATCGGCAGAAATCTGCACGAACCACCTGAAGTACCCAATTACGGGCGCCGAGGCCGAGGTATTAAGCTCCGGGAAGGGCTGGTTATTGCTATTGAACCTATGGTCAATCAGGGCAGGCGCGATGTACGAACTGCAAAAGATGGATGGACTGTATTTGCTAAAGATCAAAAGCCATCTGCTCATTATGAGCATTCAGTGGCAGTTCGGGAAGGTAAAGCAGATCTATTGTCTGATCATAGGGGGATTGAAGCTGCAATCCTCAAGAATGATAATGTGCGTTCGGTTGCGCTCAAAGAGACCGTACCCCAAGGGAGTTGATCACATCCTTCTCTAGAATTTCGGTTAAATGCATTGGCGAGGTTATATTTTTTTGTATCTTTGCCCACCGAAATTTAATCTATGGGTAAAAAGAACCTGATCAAACAAGACGGCATTATTGAAGAAGCACTTTCCAACGCCATGTTTCGAGTACGCCTGGAAAATGATCATCAAATAGTAGCTACTATATCTGGTAAAATGCGGATGAATTACATCCGGATCCTTCCGGGAGACAAGGTAGCTGTAGAAATGTCGCCTTACGATCTGACCCGTGGAAGGATCATTTATCGGTATAAGTAAGGCCTGAAACGTCAAACTATAAAGCATGAAAGTTAGAGCATCAATCAAGAAGCGTTCGGCAGATTGCAAGATCGTTCGCAGGAAAGGAAAAGTGTACATCATTAATAAGAAAAATCCCAAGCTCAAGCAGCGTCAGGGATAATTTTTTGATTGCCAAATCGGACCTCTGTTTAAAGGACAAGTCTGTAGGGGCAAACCAAATTTTATCTAGAATATGGCACGTATTGCAGGTGTAGATTTGCCTAGAAACAAGAGAGGCGTCATTAGTTTGACCTACATATATGGTATTGGTCCTACCAGCGCCAAGGAAATTCTGGCGGCTGCAGGTGTGGATGAGGATACACGCGTGCAGGACTGGACGGATGAAAATATCCGCCAGATCTCCGGGATGATTAACGACGAGTTTCGGGTGGAAGGGCAACTTCGATCTGAAGTACAGTTGAATGTCAAGCGTCTCATGGATATTGGATGCTATCGCGGCCTTCGTCATCGCCGAGGTCTTCCTGTTCGTGGTCAGCGCACACGTACGAATGCCCGTACTCGTAAAGGGAAGCGTAAGACTGTTGCAAACAAGAAAAAAGTAACTAAGTAGATATACTGGGAATCCTGCATTCCGGCAAATGAAACTTTGATATGGCAAAGGGAACTGCTAAAAAGGCGAAAAAAAGAAATGTTCGGGTTGAGCCTGAGGGGTATGTGTATATCAAGGCCAGCTTCAACAATATTATTATTTCTATTACCAACAAGCAAGGACAAGTAATCTCTTGGGGAACCGCTGGTAAAGCAGGTTTCAGAGGGTCCAAGAAAAACACGCCTTATGCTGCCCAGGTTGCGGCTGGTGATGCTGCAAAAATAGCTTACGAAAACGGCTTGCGTTCTGTGGAGGTATTTGTGAAAGGTCCTGGCTCAGGTCGCGAGGCAGCCATCAGGGCCATTGATAGTTCAGGTATCAAGGTTTCAAAAATTAAGGACGTTACGCCTGTTCCTCACAATGGTTGCCGGCCACCTAAGCGTAGAAGGGTATAACCATTTTACTGGGAACAGCGAAACGAAATTAGAAGAATAACATGGCACGATATACAGGACCAAAGACCAAAAAAGCTAGAGCACTCGGGGAAGCCATTTACGGTTTCGACAAATATTTCGAGCGAAAGAAATACGGCCCCGGTCAACACGGTAATACACGCCGTCGTAAGCAGAAAAGTGATTATGCGCTCCAATTGCTGGAGAAGCAAAAAGCTAAATATACCTATGGTGTATTAGAGCGCCAGTTTCGCAACTTGTTTGAGAAAGCCAGCCGCAAAAAAGGCGTTACGGGTGAAGTTTTGCTACAGTTGCTTGAAGCTCGGTTAGATAATACCGTGTATCGGATGGGAATTGCTCCTACTCGTAGAGCTGCCCGTCAGTTGGTTTCGCACCGCCACATTACCGTTAATGGTGTCGTAAGCAATGTGCCGTCCATGTCCCTTCGTCCTGGTGATATCGTGACCGTGCGCGGAAAATCTCAAGGCCTACTAGTCGTCCGAGATGCTGTTAATAGTAAATCAGACGTGCGGAAGTTTCCCTGGATTGAGTTTAATCCAGATAAAATGGAAGGGACTTTCCTGGAGTTTCCAGAACGCGAACATATTCCCGAAAAGATCAATGAACAATTGATCGTGGAACTGTACTCCAAATAAAAGATACAATGGCAGTCTCGATGAGACTGTCCATTGTTGTTATAAGGGGGAGTTTATTCCCCGATGCTCCGTAAATCTGGGATACCTGCAGCCGGGTATTCCAACAAAGCCAAAATGTATATGAGTATATTGAATTTTCAGAAGCCTGATAAGATCGTCATGCAGAAGTCAGACGATTTTGAGGGGCTTTTCGAATTCAAACCACTAGAGCCGGGCTTTGGACAGACCGTTGGAAACTCTCTGCGCAGGGTACTGCTTAGTTCTCTGGAGGGATTTGCCATCTCCGCCGTTCGAATCGCCGGTGTAGAACACGAGTTTTCTACTATTCACGGAGTTGTAGAAGATGTTGTGGAAATTGTGCTGAATTTGAAGCAAGTCCGGTTGAAGAAGTTAATCAACGAGGAGGACGTTCAGAGCGAGAAGATATACCTGACCGTCAGTGGTCAAGAAGAGTTTCGGGCCGGTTTCATTGAGGAACATACCAATGTGTTCAAAATCATGAATCCGGAATTGCTGATATGTACTATGGAGCCTTCCGTTAACCTGGAAATGGAATTAACCATTACCAAAGGCCGCGGATATGTTCCTGCAGATGAAAATCTACCCAAGGATGCTCCTATTGGTGTGATTCCGGTTGATTCCATCTATACACCGATCAAAAATGTCGCTTACCGCATTGAAAATACCCGTGTAGGTCAGCGCACCGATTATGAGAAACTTTCTATCGAGGTTCGTACGGACGGAACGATCCATCCGGAAGATGCCATCAAGGAAGCATCTCGTATCCTGATTCAGCATCTAATGTTGATCACGGACGAGAATATAACCTTTGATGATGCCACAACCCGACAGGAAGACGTAGTGGACGAGCATATTCTGCACATGCGGAAGCTGTTAAAGACTTCTCTGGAAGACCTGGATCTTTCCGTTCGTGCTTACAACTGTCTGAAAGCTGCCAAAATCAACACCCTGGCTGAATTGGTACAATACGATACGCACGAGCTCTTGAAGTTTCGGAACTTCGGTAAGAAGTCATTGGTTGAGATCGAAGAGCTGCTTCAGGAAAAGGGACTGACCTTTGGCATGGATTTATCCAAATATAAGTTAGACGAAGAATAGTCCTCCCTTGGCAAGGTGCAGGTCCGGCTTTAGAGGCCGGTCATTTTTATCCAATAGAATGCAATAACCTTTCGGTGTCGAGCTTGCCTGCTGCTTTTGCACCGAACTAGGTGTTGCGAAGAAAAACGCTTCAACATGCGACACGGAAAGCGATTTAATCATCTCGGGCGAAAATCTGCCCATCGAAAAGCCTTACTGCGGAATTTGGCCATTTCGCTGATCGAACACAAGCGGATCAATACGACGCTAGCCAAAGCTAAAGCGCTTCGCCAATATGTAGAGCCGCTGTTAACTAAATCCAAAGAGAATACTACACACTCCAGAAGGGTCGTATTCAGTTACTTACAGAATAAAGAAGCGGTTCGAGAGCTCTTTGGACCTGTTGCTGAAAAGGTAGGCGAGCGCCCGGGAGGCTATGTGCGGGTTATTCGTACCGGATTCCGCAGGAGTGATGGATCTGAGATGGCGATGATTGAGTTGGTGGATTTCAATGAAGTGTATAGCCAGAAGGATGAATCCAAGAGCAAGGGTGGACGTCGCAGACGTCGCCGTGGTGGAGGAGGTGGCAAGAAAACTGCACCTGTTGCTACGGCACCAAAAGAAGAAGTGGATACTGAAGAGGAGGAATAAGGAAACCAAGCAAATGAAATATACCTGTTTAAATCAGGTCAGTTGATAAGAGGCGATGCTACACCGGTAGTGTCGCCTTTTTTGTGCAGGACTGCTACCGGGAAGGTATTGTGATTTACTATTTTTGCCAAAATCTATTTTTATGGGGGAACTTTTGCGACAACCGGCCATACTTCTGTTGGAAGATGGTACTGTATTTGAAGGTGTGGCTGCCGGAAAGATTGGTACCACCACAGGGGAAATATGCTTTAATACGGGTATGACCGGGTACCAGGAAATCTTTACCGATCCATCCTATTTTGGGCAGATCCTGGTAGCAACCAATGTACATATTGGGAATTACGGTATCAAAAAAGAAGAAACCGAATCTTCTAGCATTAAAATTGCGGGATTGGTTTGTAAGGATTTCAATGTTCCCTATTCCCGAAAATTGGCAGATCAGTCTATTCAAGACTACTTTGAAGATGAAGATCTGGTAGGGATTTCCAGGGTAGATACCCGCTCCATCGTACGGCATATTCGAGCCAAAGGAGCCATGAATGCCATCATTTCCTCCGAAATTTTGGATATAGAAGAGCTAAAGGAACGATTGCGGGAAGTGCCTTCTATGGAAGGGTTGGAATTGGCCTCAAAAGTGAGCACCCAGGAGCCGTATACCTTCGGAGAACCCGATGCGGAATTCCGTATTGCAGTGATGGATTACGGAGTGAAGGAAAATATACTCAGGTGTTTCGCCGAACGTAATTGCTACTTGAAAGTATTTCCAGCGACCACCGCTTGGGAAGAGGTTAGCGAATTTGAACCACATGGCTACTTCCTTTCTAACGGTCCTGGAGACCCAGCCCCAATGGATTATGCCGTCCAATTCGCTAAAAAGGTATTGGAGCGAGACGAACCTTTATTCGGAATCTGTTTGGGACATCAGATTCTTGCACTTGCCCTGGATATCCCAACCTACAAGATGCACCATGGGCATCGGGGAATCAACCATCCGGTAAAAAACCTGCTAACGGGTAGATGCGAGATCACCAGCCAGAATCATGGTTTTGGAGTAAGCCCCGGAGCAATTCGAGAGCATCAGGATAAGATCGAGATTACCCATATGAACCTCAATGACAATACTATTGAAGGGATGAAAGTCATTGGGAAGAAGGCTTTTTCCGTTCAGTATCATCCTGAAGCGTCTCCGGGGCCACATGATGCCCGGTATTTGTTTGAAGAATTCGTATCCCTGATGTCGAGACAAAAACAATTGGCTTCTGTATCTTGACGGCATTCTTTCCACAATCCTAAAACACCTGATTGTATGAGCAATATTATTGATATCCATGCCCGGGAAATCCTCGATTCCAGAGGCAATCCAACTGTTGAGGTTGAGGTAACCACCGAGAGTGGCTATTTTGGCCGGGCAGCTGTTCCTTCAGGAGCTTCAACCGGTGTCCACGAAGCGGTAGAGCTCAGGGATGCAGATCCCAATCGATATCAAGGCAAAGGCGTTCAGAAAGCCTGCGATAATGTCAATGAAATACTTTTCGAAGGGCTATTGGATGTAGATGTGTTTGATCAGGTGTATATCGATCAATTCATGCTTGAATTGGACGGTACCCCCAATAAAGGAAAACTGGGAGCCAATGCGATCCTGGGTGTATCGCTGGCTTGTGCCAAAGCTGCTGCAGATGCCTCGGGCATGCCGTTGTATCGATATATCGGAGGTGTCAATGCACATGTGATGCCGGTTCCTATGATGAATATCCTGAACGGAGGTTCTCATGCAGATAATAGCATCGATTTTCAGGAGTTTATGATCATGCCTGTGGGGGCGCCTACCTTCCGGGAGGCACTGCGTATGGGAGCCGAGATCTTCCACAGCCTCAAGAAGGTATTAAAGGAAATGGGACACTCAACCAACGTGGGCGATGAGGGCGGTTTTGCCCCTAACCTGGGTTCCAATGAGGAAGCTATTCAAACGGTAATGCGCGGCATTGAGTCGGCAGGTTACAAGCCGGGTGAAGATGTATACATTGCCCTCGATCCGGCTTCTTCCGAATTCTATAATGCGGAGGAAGGAGTGTACCATTTGAAATGGTCTACCGGTGATAAGCTTACCTCCTCTGAAATGACAGCCTATTGGAAGGGCTGGGTGGATAAGTATCCAATTTTTTCAATTGAGGATGGCCTTGCAGAAGATGATTGGCAAGGATGGGCCGAGATGACCCAGGTAATGGGAGATCGAATTCAGCTGGTAGGTGATGACCTCTTCGTTACGAACACGGAGCGACTTCAAAAGGGTATCGACCAGCATGTTGGGAATTCCATTTTAATTAAAGTGAACCAAATCGGGACACTTACTGAAACGATCGAAGCGGTTCAGTTGGCTACCCGAAATGCATATACCTCGGTGATCAGCCATCGATCCGGGGAAACTGAAGATACGACCATTGCCGATCTTGCCGTCGCGCTGAGTACCGGTCAAATCAAGACCGGATCAGCTTCCAGATCCGATCGTATTGCCAAATACAATCAATTGCTGCGCATTGAAGAAGAACTGGCTGATACGGCTTATTTCCCGGGCACAGCTATTCTAAAAGGCTAACTTTTAGTTGACTGGAAGCTGTAGAGGTTAATAATGGATCGCTGCAGCTTCTTTTCTAGCTTTCGTTTGTTTCTTTGGGAAAAAATCTACAATTTGTTGATTATTCGGAAAGCGATCCTTTCCCAATCCACTTGTGTTGGTTTTAGGGACAATCGCAGAAACTATGAAACACATTGAAGATGGCCAATCCACCTTTCCTGCAGAAATGGTTGGGAAACATCCCTCCTACCTTTAAAAATAAATATTTTCTTGCCCTTGCCTTGTTTGCAATCTGGATGCTCTTTCTGGATAAGCACGATGTGGTTACGCAGGTTCGCTTGCAACGCACAGTGAGTAAACTCGAGCAGGACCGACTCTTTTACCAGGATAAAATTGAAGAGGAAGAGCAACGCCGGCTGGATCTGGAAATCAATAGTGAAAAATATGCCCGGGAGCGCTACTACATGAAAAAGCGTAATGAGGATGTCTATATTCTTGTAAAGGAGTAACAGATGTGTAAATTTGGGGCGTTCGTAATAGAATGAACAACCGGAAGATGGTTTGGAGTCAGTTTAAATTCACTGATTGCTGCGCTTCTTCCGTCGGGTCTCCTCTTTAGACCGTTTCACTCAAAACCAACTTAAAGAATTACGCATGCCTGTTTTGGTTAATAAGGACTCCCGAGTAATCGTGCAGGGGTTCACTGGCAAGGAAGGAACTTTCCATGCTTCTCAAATGATTGAATACGGTACTCCGGTGGTTGGTGGTGTTACGCCCGGTAAAGGGGGCCAAACCCACCTGGACCTGCCTGTTTTTAATACCGTTGCAGAGGCTGTTGAGAAAGCATCTGCAAACACTTCGGTGATTTTTGTGCCACCGCCCTTTGCCGCAGATGCCATTATGGAGGCAGCAGATGCAGGTATAAAAGTGATTATTTGCATCACTGAAGGTATCCCTGTTCAGGATATGGTGAAAGTAAAAGCTTTCTTGGAAGATCGCGATAGTCGGTTGATTGGTCCAAATTGCCCTGGGGTAATTACCCCCGGCCAGGCGAAATGTGGCATCATGCCGGGCTTTATTCATGTTCCAGGCCGTGTTGGTATAGTGTCTCGATCAGGCACCCTCACTTACGAAGCCGTGGATCAGGTTACCAAGGCCGGACTGGGCCAATCGACCTGTATTGGAATCGGGGGAGATCCCATCGTAGGCACCACGACCAAAGAAGCCGTTGAACTGTTGATGAATGATCCGAATACAGATGGCATCATCATGATCGGAGAAATTGGCGGTAACATGGAAGCGGATGCAGCCCATTACATTAAAGAAAATGGGACGAAGCCGGTCGTGGGCTTTATTGCCGGTCAGACGGCACCTAAAGGCCGTAAAATGGGGCATGCCGGTGCAATTATCGGAGGGAAGGAGGATACTGCAGAGGCCAAAATGAAAATTATGGCTGAATGCGGCATACACGTGGTTAAATCTCCTGCCGAAATAGGGGAGACCATGGCAAAAGCCTTAAAAGCGTAGATAAGCTCCAATCCGGTCACCCTTTTGTGTACTGGAAGGAGATAGCATTTGAATTGCCCACCTGGATAGCCCGATAGGGTATTTACGTGTGGAAAATACGGTAAAAAGACCTCGCCCGGTCTGCCAGAACTGCTGGAAGATCCGGGCTTTTCTTTTGCATTATTTTATTTCAATTATATTGTAGAATCAGATCTCGCAAGGAGTTTCCGGTTAATTAAGCACCGGGTGACCCATGCATTGAAAAAATATTGGGTGGTGAACTACCATCCTAAAGGCTGGATCTGACGGATCAACACCTTTAACCTAAACCGAATCGGTCAATGCCTATGGTAAAACCGATTATCCAGGGCGTTGAAAACGCTTAGTTGGCAATGAGTGCAAAAATACCCATCCGAATATTTGTCGCCTCAGCTGGGGACCTGCCCAATGAGCGGCGAAACGTGGAAAATATTATAAACCAATTAAATAAGTTCCACAATCACCTGTTTTTTGATACGGTTAAATGGGAAACCGATATACCCAGTGGTCGTTATGACAAACGCATCCAGGATCGAATCAATGAAGAGCTCGAGACCAGCAATGTTCTTCTGTTTTTAATCAATAAACGGATTGGCGCTTTTTCCCTGGAGGAATATAAACTGGCCGTCAAGAAAGGCAAAAAGGTATTTGTCTATTTCAGAAAGAACCCACAGGTCGATATATCAAAGGAAGAAGAGATCCTGAATTTACAGAAAATCGTTGCCTTCCGAAAAGAGCTTGAAAAAGAGAACCGGGTCTTGTTTTATGAGTTTGAGAATGAGGATAAGCTCGAGAATAAGATTCAAAAAGACTTGAACCTGTATTTCAAGGAAGCTTATCCGCCTGTTACCGACTGGGAGCCCAATCCTATACTTACCCAGCCAACCCCACCCAAAGAGGATTTTGCCGCCAGTGTTTCCCGTTTTGTCAAGGAAAATCGCAAGTGGATGCTTTGGGGACTGGGTGGCTTGCTTGGCTTCATCCTCTTATTGGATGTATTCGGGTTTATTCGAACTTATAAAGGGATGGTGAAGGTACCTGCTGGCGAGTATTTCATTGGAAAGCAGGAAGACGATTCAAAGTTGCTGGATATCCTTTATGCCAACAAGGAGGAACTATACAAGTCGCCCAATATTTTGGATTGTAAATCCGAATACTTCACGGTTTTCGAAGGGTTTTACTTTTCTAAATATGAAGTAACTCAGGGGGAATACATGGAATTCCTGGATACCTTGAAAGAACAAGGCCTGGATTATAAAAAGCACCTGCCCGTTTATTTTCTGATGCGGGATACGGCTGTTAATCTGCAAAGTCGGAACCCTGCCGGATATGAGACCATTCAAAATATGGGCAAAAGTCTGGTCGGAGATAATCGACCGGTCATTGGTGTAAGCTATTCCGATGCTCAAGCTTATGCCGAATGGAAGGGGATGGATCTTCCGGATGCGGGACAGTGGGAAATTGCAGCCCGAAGCATGGAACCAGATTCTCAGACTCTTTATCCATGGGGCGAATCTTTTGAAATTGGCATCTGCAATACTTTTGAATCGAATTCGGGGGCTATTTACCAGGTGAATGTACCTGATGTTGGTATCACCAATGGCATTTATGGCCTGATAGGCAATGCAGACGAATGGATCAAATCTGAAAAATCGGTTGAAGCAGAGGTGCGTGGCGGCCACTATGACGGCAAAGGAGCCCTGTTAGGGATTATCCACAATAAGCGCTACATCCAGAAAAACCTGGATGATAAATTAAAATACTTCTATCAAGGTATTCGATTGGTCGTACCTGAGAGCCGGGCCACAGACATTGATACTCGGAATATGGTATATTTTGAAGCCAAGGACTATAAAATTGGCTACGATATAAAGTCTCCGTTATTAAAAGTGTTACAGCAGATCGATGCTTCTGCCAACGAAATCTTCAATAGCGTCATTTTTAAATTCGATCCGGGTACCAAAAGGGAATTCAAATCCGGGTACTACATCGATAAATACGAAACCTCCTTTGAAGAATACAATCAATTTCTGGCACATCTAGAGGCCAATCCTTCGGAAAGGCTATCCAGCGTGGATTATAGCATTGTCAGTAACATCCGCAACAATGAGCAACTTTATGCCCCCAATTTACCGGTAGTTGGGATTAGCTGGGAGGCGGCCACTGAGTATGCCAAATGGCGTGAAAAATCGCTTCCTACCTTCGAACAGATGTCCCTGGCGATTTCAGGACCGGAAAATTTTCTGTACCCCTGGGGAAACAGCTGGTGTCAGCAATGTTGCAATGACAAAAACTTTAAACCGGCAGAGGAGTCTATTTTCACGCTACCTGTGGACGAATTTTTAATGGATGAGGAGACCAAGGCCACCAATGCATCCTGGTGTGGGGCCTATCACCTAGTTGGTAATGTAAAGGAATATTTATCGGATTTGAAAGTGGAAGAAGGAGTGGAAAAAGGAACCATGATGGGTAGTAGTTGGGCGGAGGATGGCCGTATTTTTGGCTTAAACTTTTATTACGGAAAAGCCGGCAAGGAGCTTCGTTCAGAATATGTTGGATTTCGATGCGTTAAGCCGTCACCTTCTCGATTTACCTGGAAACTGTATGAGTTTTTATTTTACAGTTTTTTGTAATACCATTTCAAAATGGTATTACTCCCCATCCATCGCACACCGAAATCCGACGGATTGATGCCGCATATCCTGATTGGCCTTTTCATCCAGAAAGAGGATGGAATAGATCCTCCCTTTTCTTAGGTAGTTGCCTCCTTTCAAAAAGACAAAACCCGGATTTTCTTCGTCGGGAGAGACCGTCCATTCGGAAACATTGCCTCCCATATCGTACAAGCGGCTTGGAGTTTGGTCCATCGAGAATTGCTTTACCGGTTTAGGATGCTTGAATCCAATCTCCTGGGTTACACTAATGGAATCCACAAACTCATTGCCCCATGGGTAATAATCGGTCTGACCGGTTCGCGCAGCTATTTCCCATTCTTCTCGAGTGGGAAGTCGTTTCCCTGCCCAATTGGCATAGGCGTAGGCATCCCACCAGTCCACACCCACCACGGGTTGATCCGGCTGGTTAAACGTACTGTCGGTCCAAAATTTTGGCAGGTAGTCTTTTCCTGCCGGTTCCAGCGGATGGGCATACCAATGAATGCGAGCCAGCCAATCGTTGAGGAAGCGTTGGTATTCCGCATTGGTCACCTCCGTGGAATCCATGTAAAAGGTTTTGCTTTCTTTTGTGATTGGTTCCTTTTCCAACAATTTGGACAGGAGGGAGGATGTACCGCTGGCACGCACTGTACTTAGCAATTTATTATTGGAAGGACTTCCGGATACATAGCTTCCTGAAGGAACAAACCGCATTTTTCGGGTCCCTCGAATAGAATCGATCTTTTCTCGGCAAAACTCATAATTTATAAACCGGAAATTAACCTCACCAGAAAAGCCCAGGTTATTGTCCTCTTCAAACGGGTCGCCGTATTGCCTTTTTTGTTGGTAGTGGTCCAGAAAATCGTAGTAGGTTAGTCGTTCCGGATTTGGAGTATAGCCCATCAAACGCATACCGATGTCATTTTCCCTGTGATTGGCATCCTCCAGGATTCCCACATAGCACAAAGAATAGATACTGCCCGGCTTTTGATAACAACCGCCCCCTCTCGTAAAGGCAGTCTGGGTTCCATTTTTATTCAGATAGGAGTCTGTCCATTCGGCCACATTGCCTGCCATGTGATACAGGAATTGCTCTGTTTTCCCCTGGAGAAATACAGCTTCTTCCTGACTCACCGGGGTGAAGAAATCATCGTTATCAATGTTGGCGACCTGCTGCTGGAATGTATTGCCCCAGGGATAGATGGTTTTTCCCCCATTTCGACAGGCATATTCCCATTGTTTTTCGGTGGGGAGCTGACGTCCGGTAAATCGGGCAAAAGCATAGGCGTCAAACCAGTCGATACCAACAACCGGCTGATCCTTATCGTTAAACTTGGCGTCGGACTGATACTTGGGGCGGTAATCCTTATCCGCAGGTGCATCCGGATGAGCAAAAATACTTCTGACATCTCCGTTGAACCAATTCATAAAGGCACTGAACCATAAGTACTCGTCATTGGTGACTTCCCATTCATCCAGATAAAAACCCGAAGGAACGTATTCCAATCGAGGCTCTTTGATCAGTTCGGTGGCCAACTTAATGTCGATATCCGGGATCTTGCGCAGGTCGCGCAGCAAGGTGTCCTCCGGGCAGCCAATGGGGTAGACCCCACTTTCAATACGCACCATTTTTTGAGCATTGGATCTCACTTTGGCATTCCGAAAAAATTTATAGCTCAACACAAACAGGAAAACAAAACCCAGCAGAGCCAGGAACAGAAGATTCAGGTTTTGTCGGCTGAGCAATGGATTCATGAGGGTTTAGGTTGTTTTCCGTGCATACAACAAGAACAGGAGGAGGAATATGATTAGAATGACCGTACCAAAAATGATCCTTGGCCAGAGAAAATTCGGTGGAGCGTTGGGTTCTTCTTCAAACTTGAAATCGGTGATTAAAATGTGGTTTTCATTACCCGGGAGGAATAGGGCATCGGCATTCTGCATGCCATATACATACATCTGATTTTCCTCAAACAAGGTTTCGCCAGAAGCGCTGGTAAACCGAACGGGGATCCAGGTGTAGGAGAAAACCGGGATCGGCGATTCCTCCAGGGCAGCTGAATCCAGGGACATTATGAAGCCTGCTTTATTCACCAGCGTATAGCCTTCGGCATAGGGAAGGGGTTGCTCCCGCAACTCAAAGATGAAACGAAGAGAGGTATCCTGCGTCAGATCAATTACATAAACTTCGCCCAATTCCAGAATGGCTACTTCCTTGATCGGTTCTGAAAGGGGCAGGATGTAGTTTTGTTCTTTGGCAAATTCAGAGTTGCCTGGTACGATCAACTCTTCCTGGGTAATGGGGTCGTATTCTTTGGCTTCTTGCTCTTCGTCCGGAAAAATGATCTTGGAGGACTTTTCAGCTGCTTCTTCCTTTCTGTTTTCCAAAATCGGCTCAACTACCTCTTTGTATTCAGCAACGCTAAACTTTTTCTTTTGTGCCAGGGTACTCGTCACTTGCTTGGCTGCCTGTTCATTTAAGATCTTCTTTACCTGTGCTGTATTGTTGAGGATCGAATCGGCTGCTCCACTTTTGACAAGCTCTTTTTTAAACTCCTCATAATTCATTTGCTTTTGCGAGTCTTCCGTTGCCTTTTTGGAGGCTTCCATAGCAGCCTGGGATTCTGCTGCCGATTCCGCATGCACCTGAAGTAAGGAATCCAGTTTTGGATTTTGCATTATCTCTTGTTCCCGCTCGGTTAGCGGACGGTCTGCCTCTGCACCTTGTTCACTGGCCGCATTTGGAGGCCGAAATGATCGGAAGGTATTTTGCTCCTTGGTATCAGCTTGAGATGGGTTTCCAGGGCTACCAGCCTGACTGGTGCCATCCGAATCGGAGTTGGATTCTGTTTTACCGGCAACATCAGGAGCAGGGGAGCCGGATTCATCCATCTCGGAAGTATTCTGATCGGGAGCGGAAGGATTTGCAGGCGTATTGTTGGGATTGTCCTCAGCGGCTTCCTGAGGCGGAGAACCAATGGGAGGAGTAGCGTTATTCGGGTTGGATTGATTGAGCTGTTCTTCGGATGGATCTGTATTTTCTGTAGGGGGCGTTCCGTTAGGTGCCGGATTTTCAGCAGAATCCTCTTCTGCAGTTAAAGGGGTTCCTGCCCCTCGGCGCCCCGGTTCTTGAGTATTGGCAGCCAGGCTTCCACCTCCCTCTTCTTCTGTTGGATCTTCTTGAGGGGCAGCCCCTGAGCCAGTGGATCCTGGTGGTATGTTAGACAATGAAGCGATGCTACCCCCGGTATTCGCCTCGACAATGGCCAACTTATCCGAGGTTATCCATTCTTTATTCCAATACTCCTTTAATTCCTCATTGTTAAAGTCATTCAGGAAATGGTACATCCCGTTTTCGTAGATCAAAAAGTACAGGCCTGACAGCTCCTCCGGATTGACCGGGTTATCTTCGATGTAGGCAATGATCTCATCCTTTCGGGTAAAAAATTGATCGCGATAAATGATTTTGCCGGCCCATACCAGTTCTATGCGATCATCGAATACTTTGACTAACGGGCACTTGAGGTTTTGTTGTTGGTCGGCATAATAACAAAAGCATTGGTCGGTAATTTTTCGGTCGGGACCGCCTTTAACCAGATAGCCGGTCTCAATGGGCATATTGCCTTCCAGGATATTCTCTTCGAGCAGCTTCGACAGCTTTTTAGGGGTGTAACGCTCTAATCCAAGACTCAGGATTACAAAAAGAATGAGCAGAATGATCCCTACACTGGATGCTAGGGCATCCACAAAGTAGACACCGCCAAACTCAATATTTTTTTTGGTTCTAGGCATGGGGCAGATCGGGTATTTACTTACCTAGGTTTCGTTCACTGATCTCAAACAGGTTTTCCATTATCTCTTCATTAATGACCAGAAAGTTGTATTTCTTTGCCTCTGGAAGGCTGTATATGAACATCTTCTCAATTTCCATGACCACATCGTTTGAGCCTGGATAAACAAAAGCGCAGATCCCTTTTTCCTGATCGACGGTGTAAATATCCTTGCAATAGCTCCAAAATCGATTGTTGACCTCTCGCAATTCGGCCAGCGTTATTTCCTCTTTGGTTTCTTCAATCCGAAGGTGATCCTCGAAGCAGGACACCACATACCCGGTATTTTGTTCCCCCATTTTCATTTGGGCAATGCCTCCAATATTTTTTGGGTCTTTTTGCTGCTCTTTGATACGTTCCTGCTGAAACAACAGAAGGAATATAAAAAGCAACAGTACGCCCAGGGTGCCACCAAATATTTCCAGGAGGGGAAACAAAGGCAGTTCCTCATTAGCGGATGCGTTATTCTTGGACATAAGGCTGGGTTGAAGTTGCCGGCATTACCAGATCGGGTAACGAAAAGTCTTTGGTTAGCAGGATATGGCACTTGGTCAGCAGATTCTCCTCATACCGCTGGGTGAAAGAGGAGATCAACATGGCTATCACCCCAAAGGTGAGGGCAACCAGTGTGGTATCAAAGGCAACCGATAAATAGCGTAGGGACCCTCCCAAGCTCGAGGAAGAGAGGCCGTCCACCCCTGCTTGTCCAAGGGCAAGTGTAAAACCATTGATACTTAGACTGATTCCCCAAACAGTCCCGATAAACCCCAATACCGGAATAGCCCACAATAAGAAACGGGAAAAGGTGTAGCTGTTGGAAAGTTCCTCCCGGTCCAATTCAGCAAAGTACTCCAGGAATTCAGACGATTTCTCTCCTTCTTTTTTAAGTTCCATGCGTTTTGTCAAAAAAGAATCCGAGACAGCTGATAAATCGCCCTCGGGATCAGTTCCTGAGGCAATAGTATCGTTCATGAGATTGAATTGCTGGTTGATCTGGGACGCCTTTATGGCTTTTAAAATACAAATGACGACCACCGCAGCAAAAAAACCGGCCGTCAGGAAGGGAATGGCTCCTCGTTGAGCTAGCCGCTCCACCAAATCCGGCATAAAGGGATAGGTCTCAGGGTCGAAGGAAAAAATAAACAGATAGAATAAGCTGTTGAGTAACCCACCCAGGATAATGGCTTCCCAAGGGTCTATCTGAGTATTGTACAGGATGCTTTTCTCTGAATTGCGTTTTGGCTCAAGGCGATCCAGTAAATTATTCCTGTATCGATTAAGGCCTATGGTAGCGGCTACGATTACCGCCCCAAGTAAAAGTTGGTCCCACTCGGGCTGAAAGCGGACCAGAGAGCTCAAAAAATAATACTGGTAAAGCAAGGAAAGCAGACCTAGTCCTATGACCAAGGCGCCAAGGGTAAACTTTAAGATTTGGGTACGTCCAATTTTCATAATGCCATTTATTTGGAGCAAGTTACAGATCCAGAAATTTAAGTAAACGGGGAACCGATTAACAGGGACTTAAATCAGTCCTCCAAACTTCCGCTTCAGTTGAGCTGCCTCCTATTTACATTTGCTATATATGAACAATTTTTTATGATAAGTTAGTGGTTTTCCTCTATTTTTTTCCTGCCTGAATTAGGGTTGAACTTCAATTGGTGATGCACTCCGCTTACTTAACCACCATCGTATTCCAAGAAAAATGGCACCATTAACCATCATAGCGACTCCATAGATAGGGGGAATGAAAGCTGCTTCCTCGGTATTTAGGATGAGAACAGTGATACTGATGGCTAAGGGTACATTTTGGAAACCGGTTTCCAACATAATGGTCAAAGCCTGCCGACTAGGAAGGCCACTAAGTACAGAAGTGCTATAGCCGAGGCCCATGGCGGTCCAGTTTAACAAAACAAATAGGGGCAGCAAAGAATCCCAATACAAGACCAGGGCCGTAGGGTCCTGGGCTGTTGCACCTATCACGATAATAGCCAGAAAACCGATCGAAAAGGCGCGGGCCCATTTATCTACCCGCTGAGCAGAAGCAGGTCGGTAATAGCGAAACCACATTCCAAGTAAGACTGGTAAAACAGTGGTCATTATAACCTGAAGGATCGTCGGCGCTAATGGAATATTTGGAAGATCGGTCGATCTACCTTCCAACAAAGAAAGTGCCAGCTGAAGCCAAAGCGGTAGCGTTATAGCGGCCAGGCAAGTGGAAATAGCGGTCAGGCTCACCGAAAGAGCAGTGTCAAGACGGCTGAGGTGCGAAAAAAGGTTTGACAAATTGCCACCAGGACAAGCGACTACAATTGCAAATCCAAGACTCATCAATGGGGGCAGGTCCACCCACCAAAGCAATAGCAGGCCCAATACGGGTAGCAAGATCAGCTGATTGGTCATCCCAACCAGAGCTGCTTTGGGATTTTTAAACAAGCGAAGAAAGTCTGCTGCTTGCAAACTGGTCCCCATACCAAACATGATCAAAACAAGGGCAGCAGTTATGATCGGTGTAATGAATCGGAGCATTTCCATGTCGGAAAGGTACAGAGCTAAGGGCCTGGAGACAAAGGTCAATAGCAGTTCTTCTCCTTAGTAAAAAATCAAAAAGAGCAGCAGGATTACAACCACAATGGCACCTAAAGTGAAAAAGAAAGTGTTGTTGTTCCGGTATTTATTGTAGAGGTATTCCATGGCGTCATGCCATTCCAGTCTCTTACCGGTTCGTTCAGCAATCATGACAAAGTACTTGCGTTCCCCGAGTCGGGTTTGATCACCGTGTTTATCCAGGATAAAGAACTCCCGATCCAGGAAAGCCAAATCGTATAATTCCGAACCTTTACCATGATCGATCAGCATTTTATTCTGCCCATCCAAATACCTCCATTTGCCGCCTTTGCAGTTGCCATCAACACATCGCAGGTAGCTTCCGCCTTCATGAAAAAAATGCAGGATGGCTTGATGAAATTTCTCGTCATCCCGAAACTCCAGCCAGGGGGTGTTCAGAAAAAAGTGTTCTTCTCTGAGATCCTCACTGAAGTACCTGACTCGAGGCAGGATAAAGGTATCAATGTAACCATCCATGGTTTCTGCCTGCGGCAGCTTTACCTCAAAAGGTTTGACAACGCGTTCCAGTAGTTTATTCTCCAAGCCGTAAGGGATTTGGAATACTAATTTAACGGTTGTTGGGAGAATTGAGCGTGGGGAAAGGAAGGAATCTCATTTGCGGAAAAGAAACGAAAAGGCAAAAGGGGGTGTCTTAAGAATATGCTTTCCCTGCTTTCGGGCTGCAAACGGTCCTTTCAGCGCTGGGTTTTGTTCCAAAAAGCGTCACGAAGTCAATAGGGGAAGTAGTAGATGACGAGCAAGAATCCATTGAGCCTTGTTTGGAAGATTCTGGTTGATGCTTTCGAACCTATATTTTTTTAACATCTAAAGCATCCACTTGGTATCCAAAGTATCTGAACTTAAGCATTGCCTACTTTTCACGTGGAATGCTGGTTTTGTCCAAATACTTATGGCTGGCTTCCTGCTAACCAGTTTTATCCCTCTACCTTCCAGGCTTTCCGCTTCTTGAAATACTTTGGATGAACGACCAATAAACCAAAGGATTCACATTCTTCTTTGGTTTGCTTGGCGTGATGCGCACCATGGGCCCTAAGGATGCCGCGGCTATATTTGCTATCCAATTGCCGAAACCACTTAAACCGTTGATGGATGTAAACGTCGTGGATCAGAAAATAAATGAACCCATAGATGGAAATACCTATCCCTACGTACAACAGCCAAGTCTGCGGCGTAGACAAACCAATGATATAGGACAAAGCGCTGGGGATCGCAAATACCAAAAAAAACAGGTCGTTCTTTTCAAAGAAGCCATGCTTCTCGTGATGAGGCTTGTGATGATCCTCGTGCCAGATCCAAAGCCAGCCATGCATCAAATATTTATGGGCTGCCCAAGCTACAAATTCCATGGCCAGCAATGTCAGCAATACGATGCCTGTGTTTACAACAATCGCCATAGGTGCTATTGAACTAAGTAAAGGATTCCGAAAAATAAGAATTGCAGGATGAACAAGGCTATCGCTACAAAGTTGGGCTGATGCCGGAGTTTGAAATGGAACAGAAGCTGTAATATAAACCCGATTACGAACCAGCCGATAAAATTTTGGATGGGAATAGAGTCGCCCTTCCAGGACCAAAATCCCTGGGTGATGGCTACCGGCTCAATCAATACATCCAGGCCTACCATGAGTAGAGCAGCCAGCCCAGCAGCTGCTAACTTGTTAAGCGATGGGAACAATACGCTGATTGTCATGCCAGCACAATAGGTAACCATGACCCAATTTACCCCAATCATTAAGGGGGTGTCGAATAGCTTGGGACCCAATACAGAACCATACTGGTAGGAGCCAAAGATTAAACCCGTTTGAACCCCGATCAATTCGGAAAGGAAGCCTACGCTGTAGCATATGCCGATAAACCACCAAAAAAATACATTCCGGGGCTTGTGATAATACAACATCAAACCAACGGAAAACAACAGGTTTAGAGGAGTCAGGAAAATGAAGTCTGGATGAATTGGAATTAGTAGGCCAGCAATACCTACCGCATATACAATGGATAAGACCAAAACAGCAGTTCTCTGTTCTTTCCAGAAAAACGAGTAAGCAGGACGGTTGTATGTTTTTTCAGGCTGCTCCATGCGCATTCCGCTTGCCAAAGATGGCAAAGTAAAGGAAAAGGGCTTATGCTTGGAATCTGGAATGGACATTTGGACTAAGATGGTATGATAGCTGCCTGGGCCGGTTGTGTCAATAGCTTTTGATTCAAGGTTTCATCTGCAATTTTTGCCGATAACAGGCATAAGGGAATACCACCTCCGGGATGTACACTGCCGCCGCAAAAGTAGAGATTTTGAATTCGGGTGCTAAAATTGGGATGCCGGAGGAAAGCTGCCATACGGTTATTGGAACTGGTGCCATAAAGGGACCCCAGATGAGAAGACGTCCGAGATTCGATTCGCCTTGGATCCAGGTATTCCTCTTCTCGAATATGCGGTTCGAGTTCTACTCCCAATAAGCGTTGCATTTTATGTAAGGTCCGGGTTCGAATCTCAGGTATCAATTGCTCCCAATCCTGGCCTGTATTGGGGGGAACATTTACCATGACAAACCAGTTTTCTCCATCCGGAGGTGCATCCTGAGGTTCTATCTTGCTGCTAATGTGGATATATACCGTGGGATCATCTGAGATAGCACCTTTTTCCAGGCAGGCAAATTCATTTCGATAATCTTCGCTGAATAAAATATTATGTACATCCAGCTCTTTGAATTTACGATCGATACCCCAGTAGAAAATTAGTGCTGAAGTAGACTTCTCCTGCTTCAGGGTTTTTTCAGGGGCCTTTTGCCCGGGAAGGAGTTTTCGATAGGTGAAAAATACATCCATATTGCTGATTACAGCATCGTGGAAATGGGAACCACGGCCATCTCTGACCCCTATGGTCTTACGATTCTGTACGAGGATTTCTTCAACCGGGTTAGAAAAATGAAATTGGACACCTTTACGGACAGCCAGCTGGTATAGGCTTTCCGTTATGGTATGGATACCGCCTTTTGGAAAGAAAGCACCGATACCATGTTCAAAATGCGGGATGATACTGAGCAGACCAGGCGCTTTATAGGGGTTAGAACCATTGTAGGTAGCAAACCGATTGAATAATTGGACCAGGTGTTTTTCCCGAAGGTCGCGTTCATGCACGCGGTTCATATTGGTAAATAGATCGTAAGCCGGGAGCCGGAGAAGGGCTTTGGCTACTGAAGCCTGCATCCAGGTGCTAGCCTGATGTAAAGACTTTTCAAGAAAGATCCGCCCTGTAAGTTCATATTTTTTCCGGCTGTTGTTGAGTAGTCGAAGAACTCGACCCCGACTGACTCCCAGCTGCTCTTCGATCTCGTCTGCAAACTGCTCCGGGCCTGCCCATGCAGAGATCCGGGTACCGTCTTCCCAGAAATAGTTACAAACGACGGGCAAACGTTGATACTGAAAGGACGACTCCATATCCTCATCGGCCAACTCAAACAAGGCCTCTACATACTGAGGCATGGTAAATAGGGAAGGGCCGGCATCAAAGCGGTAGTCACCCAGATGAAAGGAAGTTAATTTTCCCCCGGGATAGGAGTTGGCTTCATAGACATCTACAAGGTGCCCACGACAAGCTTGCCGAATGGCGCTGGCCAGGCCGGCCACCCCGGCTCCTACAATCCCGATCGATTTTTGTGGTCGCATACGCTTCAGCTAACAGTAGTTTGGAAAAACTGTTGGCAGATCCATTAGAAAACTCAACCAATGTACCTGGCAAAGTAAGGAACCATTACCTTGATACGCAATTTTACTGTTCCTTTGCAGGAACTTTACGGAGCCCTACTGCAGTTTAGCCTAATGGTGAAGGCTACCTTGTCGCTTGTCGATATAGGCAAGAGGAAAGTCCGGACAACGTAGAGCGCCACGCCATCTAACGGATGGGGCCCGAAAGCAGCTTCGGGTACAGAAAGTGTCACAGAAAACGATACCGCCGATGCCGAAAGGCAGGTAAGGGTGAAATCGTGCGGGGCTATGCCCTTAAAGTAAGAGCGCACGCATTGAAAGAGTAATTTTTCGATGGGATAAACCTCGTGGGTTGAAATGCCACGTATATCCTCTGCTCCTTGGAGTTCGGGTTGCTCGCTCGATAGCCTTAGGCTCAGGGGAGGGGTAGGCAGCTAGAGCTTGCTGGTGACGGCAAGCCCAGATAAATGACAAGGACCTGCTTTGGCAGGGACAGAATCCGGCTTATCGGCCTTCATCAAAAAAGCCGCCCGAATTTCGGGCGGCTTTTTCAATTTCCTTATACCATTTTAAACCTGCGTCCGTATTAATCAAAAAAGTCAGGTGAACCTCCGGAAGAAGAATTGTCGTTTCCTACCTGATCAAACAGGAAGTTGAGTGTAAACCGCAGGGTATTGTCCAAGGGGTTTCGCTGATTGGTACTTGGGATCAAATAAGCGATATCGATTCCGACCACATTGTAGCGCAGGCCGAGACCAACCGTGAAATATTGGCGGCCACCTTTCTGCGGATGTTCATAGAAGTAGCCAGCATTAACCCGAAAGATGTTGTTGTAATCATACTCAGCACCAAAACTGTAATAAAATTCTTTCAACTCTTCTGAAAACCCCTCCGGCGCATCACCCCAGGAAGTAAATAGGGCGGCAATGGAAGATTGTTCTTTATAATCCGGGATACCGTTACCATCCTCGTCGCAGTTATCGCCCTGGCAAGGAGTGGGAACCAACAATTTATTTACATCAACAGCCACCGTTAAGGTGTTGAAGTCGTCAAAGTTGAAGTTCCAGGCAGCGCCAAGGCCAAAATTGGCGGGAAGAAAATCCGGTGTTCCTGTATTGGAATAGGTGATCTTGGAACCGATATTGGTTAGCGCCAATCCAACCAGAATATTGGAATTCAAATTACCCAGCCGAATTGGGCCGTTATAGCTAAAACTAATATCCGCTGCCCCAGCAATTCCAGCCTCCAAAACCTCACCTGTTCCTGGTACTTCAAGACCGGCAGCCAGGTTGGAGAAAATAAATTTACCGGTAACCCCAACAGAAAACCGATTACTTAGCTTTCGGGAATAACCGGCTGCAATCTCAAATTCATTCGGACGACCTTCCAGGAGATTGATCCCGTTTTCGTCAGTGAACTGGATGCTACCCATGGAGAAATACCGCAAGCCAAATCCAAGCGCTTGCTGATCGTCAAATCGGTAATATCCCCCTAAGTAGGCCAGGTATACATCATTCAGGCCAAGGCTACGAAGCCAGGGCGTGTAAGAAGCCGATATGGCCAGCTTTTCCTCCGCAAAAGGAATCTTGGAGGAATTGAAGTGCATGGCAGAAGGGTCTGGCGAAATTCCGACCCCCACATCCCCCATGGCACCTGGACGTGCCGTAGGAGTAATCCGCAAAAAAGGTACTGCTGATGTTACCGTGTTGGTACAAGGAGAACCGTCTGGATTTCTAAAGCTACCATCACTATCCTGATAACAAGGTGACTGACCCATAACTGCGGTAATAGAGACCAGCCACAGCCCCAAGAGGCTTGGAAAAAGCTTTTTCATTGATTTGTATTGTTTGGTCCGCGTACGGTTTAATGTAGTTTTTCGTTACTCGGTTTTGAAAAAAATGTAGCGGGTTTGAGAGAAAGGATAGTTTTGACGGCGTTACTCTTTTCACCTTTTGCCGATCATAAGCAGTATGGTTGCACGGCATATCTTATTTACGTTTTTTTTGAAGGCTTATTTTCCAATCGCTCCATTAATCCGAAATAATTCTCCCCCTGACAACCAGTTTACGTTTTTGATCAATTAGATGCCTTTACCTTGGTTTTTCCGTTTCATTTACTTTAGAATAACCAGCTTTTCAAAGTCACTTTCTCCCTCCAAGGTGGAAGTCCCAACATTCATTGCCCTAACTTTCACGCGGTAAAGATAAACACCTCGGGCGAGTTGATCCCCATATTCGTCTCTTCCATCCCATTCCAGACAATCGTCCTGCCGAATAGCCCCGTCACTTACAAAGGATCGCTCAAGGGTTTTGACCAAAATACCGCTAATCGTATAGATCTGGACCAACACTTCGATTTCTTCTCCTGCCAGATTGTGATCAAACTGAAAGCATGTTCGGTCCGAAAATGGATTTGGGTAATTCAGAACATGCTCCAAGGCAATTTTTCCATCTTCTGCTACCACAAATTCTGTAAAACCTTCTCCGGAATTGTTGGCCACATCCCAAGCTTTGACTCGAATCTCATATCGGCCCGGTTCCAACTGACTCAGTGGAAAACGGACCTCTCCCCGCGTGTAATCGTCCAATTGAGCTTCATAAAAATCATTAAGGATGAAAGAGTTTTTAGTATCCTCATTCAATACTCCTTCCAGGTCATGCCCAATAGTATTACCCGCAACATTGATTCCGTTGTCATCCTCCAATTGGACCAAAAGTACCGGGTCGGGACCAGTCAGCCCTCCAAAAACGAAATCCGCTGTATTCATAAATACGTCTACCACAGGGCCTTCGTCATCATTTATTTCACGGTCAGAAGTACCGCCCAGAATGAAATCCTCAAAGGCTCCCGTAGCATCTAGCTCGGAATTTTCCTGCCTGGCATAATAGCTGATCTTACCCGGACCAAAGGTGAAGTTGATGTCCTTAGGCAGTACAAATGTTAGGGAAAAGGTGCCCTCCTGGACACTCGCCCGCCCTTTGAAGAGGATATTCTTCTGTAAGTCATAGTCGAAGACCGGACTACCTCCATCCTGGCCAAGCGTTAAAAAGTTGACTGCTTTATCGAATACGGTGATCTCCACTGAACCATTGAACGAGGTGATCAACTGGCCATCGTCTCCAAAAACACCCCCCTTTAAGGTTACCTGATCTAAAGCACGTATGGTATCCCCCGCTGCTGCAGGTAGCGGAATCCCATTGAGCTCAGTAGTCCTGACTTCGAATTCAGGTATGGCTAGGGTCATAGTTGGGTCGCCGATCAAGGCAAATTTCCGTGAGTTCTGTGTGGAGGCGGAAGCAGTATTTTTCGCCGATCGAAACACTTCTCCAAGGGGCAGGTACCTGCCATTTTCCTTCTGGAACAAAACCTGAAGCGCCCGCTCCGTAAGGGCAGCATTGGAATTGGCAAATACCGCTCGTACAGTACTCATCAATCCAATGCCTGCTCCTCGCCTGCTAAGGATGACTTCTTCCCCTGCTGTCACTTCAAAAGGGTCGTCGTAGCCGGTAAAAGAACAAGTAGCCGTGATGAATAATGGAAGGTTGTCGTAATTGGTCCAGGATAGAATATCGCTTACGTTTAACACCCGCTCCTGGGCCCAGCCGCTGCTGCCTCCGTGCCCCAGATAGGTGACGACCATTTGGCCTCTGAATATATTTCGATTCAATGCTTCAGTGGCCGCCGGGAACCGTTGCCCTCCTGGGGTAGACACTTGTGGGAAGGCATCCAGGTAGATTTTATCCTGATTAAACTGGGGAAAGCTGTTTCCTATGCCTACTGCTATTTCGTCAGCATCTGAAATATGCAGGTTGCCATCTTCATCATCGGCGACGAAGGTGGTTCGGTTACGCCAATCTCCGAAGGTTGGAGGCGCTGTTTCATAGTGAATGATCTTATCAACCATTTCTGCGGCCTCGGTAAGGGATTTTACCGGAATCCGGCCCACCCCGATAGAAAGGTCTCCAAAGAATGGGTCCCCACTTCCTACGGGGGAAAGCAATCCGAAATAGTCATCAGACGGGTAAGCAAATAACTGGTGAAACGAGTTTCGCTGGTAGGATGGAATCAGATCTCCTCCTAAACCATAAATATCCCGGGCATCAAAGGAGCCGTCGCCAAACAACAGGAGGTATTTGAAATTCGGATCCCGGTCAAAGAGCATCTTAGCCAGATTCCGAATGGCGGTTGGATCTTTTTTTCCACCTGAAAATTCATTGAACACTGCCTCTACAGAAGCCGTAGCGACTTCCATGCCGGTAAAGGAGGTACGGTGTTCTGCCAGACGCAGGGCTTCGGTAGCGAGGGCCTGCGGATAGATGAACAGGGCATCGGCCCGCTGTAAAGCATGCAGGTTTTGGTTTGGGACTTCGCCCACAGGTTCAGGAGCGGGGAAATCGTTGTTTCTGTTAAACGCGATGAATTCCGGAATACCGGAAACAGGTATTCCAAATTGCAGGCTGGAGCCATTTAATTGGAATTGCTGGCGTTTGGGTATCAAAGGATTAGAGATATCCCACACCTCAATTTGATCATTGGCATTTTCAAGTTGATACCGGGCGGTTTCGGCGCCTTCCGCATCCAGGCTTCGGAAGGTCATTTGATCCCCCACCATTATCAACTGGCGTTTTACCTGAAGCTGGATAAAATCCAACCAGCCCTGGCTGTCACCAAATTGGTTGGGGAATCGTATGGTGACACTGATGTTCGAATTGGATACTGGGGCATCTGTCTCAACCACAGCAGCATTGGCATAGGTGGAGTTTACATTGTCAGCTGATCCAGATGACGATGCGAATGAACTTCGGTAAGTAGTTCCTTCCAGGTCTGCTTCAAAAAAGGAGCGGACTTGGGCCCGGAGGGCCATACGGACACGTAATTTGGAGGTACCGGGGATCAGGTTCGGAAACTGGAATAGGTCCGTGTAGGTGTTTTCGCGAGCCACCCGAAAGGCATCACCTGCCCATTCCCTTCCTGAGCCGGAGGTGACAAAAGAGAGGTGCAAAATATTTTCCAAATCTTCTTCAAACCGGGCGTAATCGTCAAAGCTGTTGATGGTGATAGCACCGCCGGAAAGCGACTCCTGTTCTGAAAGGCGTAAACCTGATCCAGCATTCACCTGAATGAAATAGGACTGAAGGTTATCGTAGATATTGGTAATCCGGTTGAAGGAGGAGGAAGTGACATCCAAATCCCATCGGTGTGGCCCTTGGGCATAAAACAAAATAAAATCAGAAGGATCAAAGGAACCGTCTTCGCTCCCCACTACCGAAATAGCTATCTCTTCCAAGTCATCCCATCGAAAATCCTCAATATTTTCAGGGACTGGCCCTCCCGGTGTGCCTAGCATCTTAATTTGACTTGGATCAATATCATCTATTGCGATACCCAACTCATCCCGCAAAAAAGAATAGGAGAGGCGATAGATCCCCGGGTTTGCAACCTGCATCTTATACACCTGGCCATTTCGGAGTACGGATTCCGACTGGAAATTTTCGTTTCTTCCTGAATTGTTGAGCGGGATATTGGTGGTAGGGACTACCTGCAAGGTAGCCGATACTAATCGTTGATAGCTGTTCCCGACTTTTATAACTGGGATAAATTCGTAACGGCCCGTGGTAACGGATCTGGTCCGGGTAATACGGGTGGAAAATACCAGTTGGTCGCTAATCTCAGTATTCTCGATTAGGGGCTCAAAGTCCGGAAATGGTTCGTAAGTCGCATTGGAAACTACAATTGAAAAATTGGTCTGGATATCGGTTGGGAATTGCCCCTGGTAGATTGGAACAATAGGTTGCAGGGGATTTCTTACTACTCCTTTAAAACCAAAAAATTGACCTGATTTACCCTCCACCTGGACTGGAACCCCAGTGGTGTCCCAATTTATATTCAACTGGAGTACCTGGGAATTGGCTGTTGTCAGACATAAGGCAACTGCAGATAGAATAAGGGCAAATATTTTACTCATTATTTTCGTTTATTGGCGTGTCAGTCCTTTCGTAATAGGCTGAAAACGGTATTGGAACGTACAAACTATGGGCCTATTGCCTTCTAAAATTCGGACGCACGACATTACAAACTTCTTCCAAAAATACCCATGGAAAGCGGGTTTATTTCCGCTATTTGTCCTGTATTTATTAGGAGCTACCTCAAGTGGGCTTGCTGCTCAAGATCCTATTTTCAGTCAATTTTATGCTGCTCCCCTTCAGTTGAATCCCGCTTTTGCTGGTGTAGCGGAGGCTCCTCGCCTGGCTATGAACTACAGAAACCAATGGCCCGGGTTTTCGGGTGGGTTTAATACGGCTGCCCTTTCGTTTGAAACCTGGGCTCCGAAACTGAACAGCGGCTTTGGCCTCTTTCTGTTAGGTGATAACGCGATGCGCGGTGTTTACAATATTTTCCATGTGAATGCGACATACAGCTATCGGGTTCGGCTATCCAGGAAGTCAGCTATTCGCTTTGGGGTGCAAGGTGGTTTTATTAACAGACAATTAGATTGGGATCAGCTGTTATTTGGAGATCAGCTTAACAGTGTGACCGGTGGGGTAGACGGCAACGGTGATCCGAATGTAAGCTCGGAGATACCTCCTGAGTCTCTTCAGAAAACGGTCTTTGACCTCGGGGTAGGTATCTTGTTTTATACCAATCGATTGTATGTTGGTTTTTCAGCCAATCACATCAATTCCCCCGATGAAAGTTTTTATACGGTAACGGATGGAAGGAGCGCTACACTGCCATTTAGATATTCCTTACATGCCGGTTATCAATTTGACTTAGGCAATTATACTAACGGTCGTTCTGAGGCGTTTATATCCCCGAATGTAATGTACATTCGACAAAGTGATATAGCGCAGGTAAATGTGGGAGCTAGTGCTGGCTTCAACCTATTTTACGGTGGTCTTTGGTATCGCCACACCTTGCGAAATAGCGATGCAGTGATCTTTTTGGTTGGCGTCCGGCATGGGATTGTCCGAGTAGGTTATAGCTACGATTTGACGGTGTCAGGTTTGTCTGTTCAAAATTCCGGGGGTAGTCATGAAATTTCGGTCACCTTGAATTTTGCAGAAAACCGAAAACGACAAAAGCGGAAGAAATCACAGGAAATAAACGATTGCTTCCGCATATTCGATTAAGGAAAATCTGGATGGCTGACGCTAGCCATACTACACACAGTAAATGCAGCGTTGACTTTCCGGAATTGTTATATTTGGAGTTCGATTCTCAAACTTATATTCTCTAATGGAAAACTTGATGAAAGCAAGCTTCCTCTTTGCGGCTGCTTGTGCCCTTCTCCTGACCACATCTTGTAAAAACAATGAGCGGTCTTCCACTACAGGTTGGAAATACAACGACCAGAAATGGGGTGGATTCGAGAAAAAAACCGATTACGAAAATCAAGCGACTGGTCCTAATCTGGTACTGGTTCCGGGAGGAACTTTCACTATGGGCGCTACCCTGGAGGATATTACCTATGAGTGGAATAATATCCCCCGGCGGGTAACGGTTTCTTCTTTTTATATGGATGAGACGGAAGTAGCCAATATAGACTACCGGGAATACCTATACTGGGTAAGGCGCGTGTGGGGAGAATCCTATCCCGAAGTTCTTGCCAATGCATTACCGGATACCCTTGTTTGGCGGGAAGAACTATCTTACAATGAACCATTCGTTGAGACCTATTTCCGCCACCCTGCCTACGACGATTATCCACTTGTTGGGGTAACCTGGAGCCAGGCAAACGAATATGCCAAATGGAGAACGGACCGGGTAAACGAAATGATTCTGATCGAGCGTGGTATTCTGAATCCTAATACGGAGCAGAAGGATGAAGATAACTTTCACACGCAGGCCTACTTTGCCGGGCAGTATCAAGGTAATGTTCGTAAAAATCTTCGCGATCTTCAGACCGGCGGTGAACGTTCCGTTCGATTTGATGATGGTATTTTGTTGCCAAGCTATCGGTTGCCTTCAGAAGCAGAATGGGAATATGCAGCTTTGGCTATGATTGGTAATCAGGCCTCTCCGGATGACGAACGCTATACGGACCGAAGAGCTTTCCCTTGGAACGGTTACACCGTTCGCTACCAGAAAAGAGATAAATACCAAGGTTTGTTTTTAGCCAATTTCAAGCGGGGTGAAGGTGACTACATGGGACTCTCCGGAAAGTTAAATGACGGAGCCCATATTACAGCTCCGGTTCGGACCTTCATGCCAAATGATTTCGGCCTGTACCATATGGCTGGTAATGTAAGTGAATGGACCCGCGATTTATATCGCCCCATGACTAGTACTACCTTACGAGATTCAGAAAACAATGATTTGAACCCATATCGGGGTAACCGATTCCAGGAACTGGAGTTGGACGAAGACGGATCGCCAGTGGAGAAAGACAGTCTCGGTCGCTTGCGGTACCGCTACATCACAGATGATGAAGCGGCTAACCGAGACAATTATCGTTCGGGTCAACCCTACAATTACCTGGATGGGGATGAAAAATCTGAAGTGAAATACTTCAATAAGTACAATCCAGACTTCGATGAAAAGGTACGTACACTGGTTAGTGATAAGGCCCGTGTATACAAGGGCGGATCCTGGGCAGACCGTGCATTCTGGCTATCTCCCGGAGCCCGACGCTTTATGGATGAAGACCGCTCCAGCCGTACTATCGGGTTCCGTTGTGCTATGACCCGTACTGGTGGACCAACCAATAACCGGGATGATGCCGGTAAGACTTTTAAAACCAAGAAGAAAAAGAAGAAAATGAAGTATTGATCTCCTTCCAATCATTTTCTTAGATATTGAAATCTCCTGATCGTTCCTGATGATCAGGAGATTTCTTTTATTGTGCCTATGAGAGAACTGTATCATCTTTTTCGCTCTACTACCGGGGTGGTGACAGACTCCCGGCAGCTCATAGAAGGGTGCATGTTCTTTGCTCTCAAAGGGCCTACTTTTAATGGTAATGATTTCGCAAAAGAGGCTTTGGAAAAAGGCGCGGCATACGCGGTGGTGGACGAACATAAACTCTCGGGCCGTCCAGGTATGGTTGTAGTTGATGATGTGCTGAACGCCCTCCAGCAGCTGGCACTTCAACATCGTCGTCAATTTAACTTTCCGGTAATTGGGATTACAGGGAGTAATGGCAAAACCACTACTAAAGAACTAGTTGCAGTTACCTTACAGGAACGATTTAAAGTTCATTGTACCCAGGGGAATTTGAATAACCACATTGGTGTACCCCTTACCCTACTACGTATGCCGGAGGATACCGAGGTTGCGGTTATCGAAATGGGGGCTAACCATCAAGGAGAGATTGCGGCTCTTAGCGCTATCACGGAGCCGACCCATGGTTTGATCACCAATATCGGAAAAGCTCACCTGGAAGGTTTTGGCGGCTTGGAAGGGGTAAAAAAAGGCAAAAGTGAACTCTACAAATTCCTCGCCGCATCCAATGGTGTTGCATTCGTTAATAGGGATGAACCTTTTTTGATCGGACTTTCTTCTCCCGTCTCTAAACGGGTTTTCTACCGTGTTTCTGAAGTTCCTTCCCTGGACGAACCCGATTACGAGGTACAATTAGTACGGCAAGATCCATCTCTGGCGATTGCATTCCTTGGGGAAGACGGAAATTTAGTATATGCAGATACCCAACTATCCGGATGGCACAATCTGGCAAATTTATCCACTGCAGTAGCAGTTGGGAAATATTTTAAAGCTCCGGCCAGTGGGATTGTTACCGCGCTTGAATCCTATATCCCATCCAATAACCGATCAGAATGGGTGCATTGGAAGGGTAATCGGGTTTTCCTGGATGCCTACAATGCGAATCCGACCAGTATGCGATTTGCCTTGGAATGGTTTGCCCGCCAACCTGAAAAGCCAAAAACAGCGGTCCTGGGGGCTATGCTGGAGCTTGGCGAATACTCAGAGGAAGAGCATATCAAGATCGTGAATGGCGCGCTGGAACTGAATATCGATCAGTTAATTTTAGTAGGTGAGGGTTTTGAAATAGCGGGGCATTTGCTGACCGGGGCACACACCTATTATCGGGAATTAGGTCATTTGATCGATGTGTGGAAACACAACCCTCCTCAGCGCCATTCCATTCTAATAAAAGGTTCTCGTGGTTTGGGAATGGAAAAATTGCTGGACCAGACGGAACGAGGCCATTAAGAAAAGCGGTTTAAGGCATGCAGCAAACGATCGGGTAACTCTCCTTGCCGAGCCATTACATAGTCGGAATAAGCGCAGGGTACGAGTCGATGATGTTTTTGTTGGGCCTTTCCATCGACAGGGATCTGCATCCACCACCGTCCCGTTTTATTGCTCTTCCAAAAGACTAACTGGTAATCCAGGTTCTTAACTTGTACCAGATATTCTGTCATACCACGAGTTGATGCCGGATAGTCCCTTTTGCGTTGACTCACTCCTTCAATAAAATACCAGATCAATTGGGCTACACTGGCTGCGCTCAGGCGATGCCGGATAGCTTCAGGGCTAAAACCCGTGATCAAACAGGCTTTCAGCTTATCACTTAGTCCGCTGTAGCGTAAGATCTGGCAACCTTCCTCCAATTGGAAGCCACTTGGAGAACGCGCATCCAAACCTGGAATTTCGGATGGTTTTAAAACCGGAAGGTTGAAGCTGATTAAATCGGCGTCACGGATGATGGGTTCAATATCAGGAATCTGGGCTTTGGCCTTTCCTAATCGAATCAGGTCAAAATGCCTTTTTTCGAGCAGCCGCACTTCCTCCGGCTGAAAAAAGTGTCCTTGTCCTCCTAAAATGCTGAGATGAAAGGGCCTCTTGTCCAGCAGTCTGCGGGTGCGCTCTCCTTTAGCTAAGTGCAGCTGTTCGTCCACCTGAAGCATGCTTGGATAGGGATGGAGTTCTTTGTATGCGTCGTAAAGCATCTCTACCAGATTGGGATCAGACGCGATGACCAATGGTATGATGTGGCTATCTAATAATTCCTTGATCAATGGAATGCCAAAGGAGATCTTGGAGCGTTTTAAATTCCCCAAATCAGCTAGGCTCAATTTGGGGCGTACCTGAGTGAGTGGATACAATTCCTCCCGAATGGCTTGCATCTCCCGGCCACCTATGAAAACCAGGGCTACTTTGGTTTTTTTCAAAGGGGGGACACCTTTTGCTGTGTGGATATCCAAATTTTTACCCAGTGTAAAAGAGCCCAGGGTTTCCAACCAATCCTCAGTAGGGACCGGTTTCAGCCAATTTTCCAGCATTTGAATTCAGGGTTGTATGCGCGAGTGGTAAAGATAGAGCATTGGACGTTGAAGTTCGGGATTCGCAGACAGGGCTTTTAACTTCCATTTTTCTGCCGATAGAACTATTGTACCTTTGCGGCGAAAATCGAATCGCATCCAATGAAAGAGCTCCTGCAGGACTACCAGGAAAAAGCCCCTGAGATCATTTTTGAATGGAATGATTCTTTGACCGAGGCAAAGGGGTGGGTCGTAATTAACTCCCTTCGAAATGGGGCGGCAGGTGGCGGCACCAGAATGCGAAAAGGGCTTACCTGCGATGAAGTCATTGCTTTGGCCAAGGTGATGGAAATTAAATTTTCGGTTAGCGGACCTGCTATTGGGGGAGCAAAGTCTGGGATTGACTTCGATCCTCGGGATCCCAGGAGAGAAGAAGTGCTTAAGCGGTGGTACCAGGCTGTCTATCCGCTCCTAAAAAACTATTATGGTACGGGTGGAGACCTGAATGTAGATGAACTTCGGGATGTTATTCCAATCACCGAAAAGTTGGGTCTCTGGCATCCTCAGGAAGGAATCGTAAACGGGCACTTGAAACTGGGTGAAGGTGATAAAGTGAGCATCTTGGGTCAACTCCGATATGGTATTTCCAAAATAGTAGAAGATCCGGCTTTTGTACCGGATGGATCCCGAAAATATGCTGTTGCAGATCTCGCCACGGGGTATGGAGTCGCCCAATCGGTTGTCCATTTTTATCAGTTGTTCCTGGGCGATTCGCTGGAAGGAAAGCGGGCGACCATTCAGGGTTGGGGCAATGTTGCTTCTACCGCAGCCGCATTTCTGTCCGTCTCCGGAGTGAGAATAGTTGGTATTATTGATCGGGAAGGAGGGCTGATCGATCAGGATGGATTGGATTTATCCGCGGTGAAAAAATTATACATCAATAAGGAAGGGAATAAACTCCAAGCGCCCAATTTATTATCGTTTGAAGAAACTCAACGCCAAATATGGGATCTTGGAGCCGATATTTTCATACCTGGGGCAGCTTCCCGTTTGGTGCATCAGGCGGAAATTGATCGAATGATAGCAGGAGGGCTTAAGGTGATTGCCTGCGGTGCTAATGTGCCTTTTGTCGATGACAGGATCTTCTTTGGACCTACGGCCGGGTATACGGATAAACAGGTGGCTTTGATTCCTGACTTTATTGCAAACAGTGGAATGGCCAGAGTATTCGCCTATCTGATGCAAGCTGGTGTAGAGGTGACGGATCAAGCGATTTTCTCCGATATTTCGGAGACCATCCGTCGGGCCTTACAAGAGGTATATACGATTAATCCCACGCCATTGGGCATAGCGGAAGCTGGTCTTCAGATCGCATTAAAAAAGGTAATACCTGCCGTAAATGACCCTATAGCTTGAGTCCCAACGGGTGTTCAACTCTAAGCTGATAATAGCTGTTAATAGGCAGTATAGTAATCGAAGCCGGATTCAAAATGATAGCGGTGACTTCAAATCAACATACATTAATTCCCCAAGCACAGGCCACCATTCCAACGGCATGGGGAAAATTTGAAATGATTGCCTTTGCAGAGCAAGAGGAAGACTGGATGCCCCATTTAGCCCTGGTACATGAATCCTGCGACCCGACAAAGCCAACGCTGGTCCGCATTCATTCAGAATGCATAACCGGAGATCTGTTTGGTTCCAAGCGTTGTGACTGCGGCGAACAATTAGACAGAGCCTTTGAAATGACTGCCCAGGAGGGTGGGGTAGTTCTTTATCTTCGACAAGAAGGCCGGGGGATCGGTATTATTAACAAGCTCCGTGCCTACAATCTTCAAGACCAGGGGCTCAATACAATTGATGCCAATTTACATCTTGGTCTAGAAGTAGATGCCCGCCATTATGATATTGCAGTGGAGATGCTCAAGGCTCTTGAAATTTATGAGATTCGGCTGCTGACTAATAATCCAGAGAAAATTGAAGCATTTGAAGGGACACCCATAAAATTAGTGGATCGGGTACCCCTAATCATTGATCCCGTGGAGGAAAACCGGGCCTATCTGGACACCAAACAAAATGACATGGGGCATTTGCTGGATCTTTGAACAAGTTATTTGCTTATTTCGCCCGGCTTGGCTTACCGACCAAAGGCGTTCCGCTTCTCCATTTTGTATTTGGGGTACACCTCCAAACCGGGTTGTGGTCTTTGCCCATATAACTAAAAGTGCAGGTATAACTTTGGGCTTGGTTGGGATCATTGGAGGATTGGCGGCTATAAACGAAAGGTTCTGCTATTTCTTTGGTTTCCTCCGACCATTTGTTCTGGTATACCTTGGTAAACTGGTCCCCATTCCAATAGTAAAAACTGCGTTTCATCCCGGAATCGCAGCCAATTTGCATAGTACTTACTTCCAAAATTTGCATGCCTGTCCAAATCTTATCCGAAATAATCCGGAGTAGCACATTTACCGAGCAAGCCTCTGAAACGCAATGGTCAGAGGTAGGTTGAAACAATTGGGTTCGGCCTGCCTTGACCCATTTCAGGACAGATTGCCCGGAAGAAGAACGAGAAGCCCCGGGATGGATGCCCAGCAATACAATTTCTTTGACTCCATCTCTGTCCAGGTCGGTTAACGACCACCCTTTTGCGAGGTCTCCTCCCCACAAATACCCTTTTAGATATTCTCCAGAACGGGATACAAATGAAACTTCATACCAATAGTCTTGATAACCTTTATAAAACAAGGGCCCATCATTGTCTTCCGGATAGGAAAGCGTGGTGACAGAGGCAGCCAAAGGTAATTTGGTCAGGACCGGGGAGGTTGGATCCGGATATTCAAACAAGGGGCTGCCAGCATTGAAGACAAACAGTCGACTCCCCTTATCATATAAATCGGTAGCCTGGGTGTGATTTTGAAACCACTTATAATAGGGATCTGCTGGAGGAATTGCAGATTGGGCATTCATAGAAGCGCACCCTAATAAGCATATCATGCCTTGCAGGATGGACTTTTGAATCAGCATGGGATTAGGAGAGCAACTCATAATAACCTCAACTAAAGGTTTCGATAAATGAGACCGTTTGCAATATGAGGAAATAAACTTCTATTAAGCAAACGAGTTATAAAAAATAACCTTATAATTTTTGTTCTATTAACCCAACTTATGGATAGGAAGCTTTTGACCCTTGGAAGGTATTTTTTATTTCTCATTTTGACTACTATCATTTCTGCCCAAATGCTAAATGGCCAAGGATATCAGAAATATCGCTGGAAAAATAGGCTTGTCTTGTTGTATGCAGGTTCTGAATCCGATGTACAGGTAGCTGAATTTCTGGATCAATGGGAAGCGGAATCGGACAGGGTGAACGATCGAGACCTCCTGCTGTATGTTTTCCGTCCAGATAGAGGGCAAGATCCATCTGGAGCCATACTTCCCATAGTTGAAGTGGAAGCTTTCCTTCAAAGGTTCCAACCGAAAGAAAGCGGATTGACCTGGTTTTTAATTGGAAAAGATGGTGGGGTGAAAATGGATGGGCAATCGCAACCACCTCTAAGCGATATTTTTGGGCGAATCGATCAGATGCCTATGCGCATGCAGGAAATGAAAAAGGGTAATGAATAGGTTGAGCTGGGATTACCACAAGCCATATTCGGATAAAAAAGGGCTGACCTCCTCATACTCGGAAAATAAAAGGGAAGGGATGTGCCCGGCTTGCTCATTCAGCAAAGCCTGAATCCGGTTGCTGCGCCGTTTGGAGCCTACTTTGCGGATTAAAATAGCCGCCATTTGATTGGGGAAATTTTTGGCGATATGCAAATAAATCTTGGCATCTTTCTCCCCGCTGTCTCCAATACAAATAAATCGCATCTTGGGATAGATCTCCATAATGCGTGCAATCGTATATTCCTTGTGAGACGGAAATTCTTCCGGGTAGTCCCGGTAGGGTAAACCTACATCTCGAAGTAGAATAGGGCCTTTGGGGAAGCCATTGAAGCGAAGAAAATCCCGTAATAAATCGTACAAGTTCCAGGGGCTATTCGAAACGTAAAAAACCGGTCGGCCCGGAGACTGAATACGATGCCAATTTCGATAGAAATGGCCCGAGGCTTGGACGGGTTTACGGGCGGAAATACTCATCAGAAAAGTAAGGTAAAAAACGCGCCACTTCATAGGAGAAGTTACGCCCGTATGCAAGAGTGTATCGTCTATGTCGGTGATTAAGCCGAGGCTTACATTTTGGTCTGGAAGTAATAATTGCCCTTTCCTGGATACTTCCTGTGGAATTCTGCCGGGTGCTTGTTTTAAAAACACTCGGGCATCCATCCAGCCCATCCCATTTTCAGTGATTGGATTGGGTAGGGCCGAGTCCAGAATGAAATAACCCTCTTTATCGGTAATGAGTGGGATTTGATTCTCGCCGAATCGAACTTCTACCAGCGCACCCGGAACTTCTTCACTTGCAAAACGACGGAAAGAATTCACCAGATTTCGGCGCCAGCTCGATTTCCATTGATCAAAAAGGGGCTTGTATTCCAACAGCCTGCCCTGGAAAAATGCAGTCTCCCCATTTGTAAAACCCCTAAAGGGTTCTAAATATAGCGGGCGCTCCTGCTTTCTTAGGCGACTAAGGGGGCGATCAATTCGTTGGAATAAATTCAGCCTGTTGGTTTTACGTTTCATATAGGGCCTTAGCAGACCTCAACCTTTTAGCTTGGCTAAAATAAGGACCTCCGGTAAAAAACAGAAGATTTACGAGATCCAGGATGGATTAATTACCCAATCCATTTACCGCTTCAAACTTAAGCATATAAGGGTACAATTGAGGTATTCAGCCTTTCATTGCCCATTCTGCCCAGCGACCTAAAGCCTTTCTGTCTTGCAATACATTCTCCGGGACCCGCATGAAATAGTGGCCTTGCTCGGCTAATAGCTGAATGGTTGGTGGGAGTGGTTCTCCACTGACAGGACAAATTTCGGGATCCGTGCGCAGCCAAAATTGGCCCGCGGAGACCAGGCCGAATAAGCGATCTTTAAAGAAAAAACCGACTCGTCCCAATTCTTTTTTAAGAGTAAATGGACCCAAGTCTGGCAGCAGGCCCAATAACGTAGGGATAAAGTTGGGTGAAATTGCTTTCATCGGGTAATTTTTAATTTTCAAGGGAAAACAACCCAGGTAGGAGAGCAGTTGAAAGGATTCGACGAAAAATGGAAAAGGGAGTATAGAGGCTTGAGTATGAAGGATAAATGAGTAGGGGTAGTCTGAAGCTGATTATTCAAAGAGTGAATCGACAAATGCCTTTTTGTTGAACACCTGGAGTTGTTCGATACCTTCACCTACGCCAATGTATTTGATCGGAACTTTAAACACATCGGAGATCCCAATGGCTACCCCTCCTTTGGCCGTTCCATCCAATTTAGTTAAAGCCAAGGCAGTAACATCGGTAGCATTTGTAAAATGTTTTGCTTGCTCAATAGCGTTTTGACCGGTTGTTGCGTCTAGGACCAACAAAACTTCATGTGGCGCCCCCTCCAGGCTTTTGGCAATGGATCGCTTTATCTTCCCCAGCTCCTTCATGAGGTTCACTTTTGTGTGAAGCCGCCCGGCCGTGTCGATGATGGCCACGTCGCAATCATGTTCTATTGCATATTTCACGGTTTCAAAAGCCACTGCAGCCGGATCCGTGTTCATGCCTTTACTAAAAAAGTGACAACCAACCCGTTCACTCCAGATCTTAAGTTGATCAACGGCAGCGGCGCGGAAGGTATCGCCGGCTCCCAACACAATACGTTTTCCCTGTTTCTTATATTGATGTGCTAGCTTTCCGATAGTCGTGGTTTTACCCACCCCATTCACACCGACCACCATAATTACATAAGGGGCGGTCTTGGTTGGCAATTCAAAAGTATCCAGGTCGACTGTGTTGTTTTCAGCTAGCAGTTGTACGATCTCATCCCGGAGGATTCGATTTAGCTCCTGAGTGCCCAGGTATTTGTCGCGAGCAACACGTCCCTCGATACGCTCTATGATCTTAACGGTTGTATCCAATCCTACATCAGATGATATTAGAATTTGCTCCAATTCGTCCAGTACTTCCTCATCGACTGTAGATTTTCCGGCGACTGCCTTCGTAAGCTTGTTGAATAGGCTGGATTTAGTTTTTTCCAGCCCTTTATCGAGATCTTCCTTTTTCTCTTTGTTGAAAAACTGCGTAAAAAAGCTCATAAGTATTGAATAACATCCAAGATCAGGGATTGGGGTATACAAAAAGAGGCTTTTCCGGAAAGAAAAGCCTCTTTAGGCGCCATTGCATGGCAGTACAACTTACTTACTATTGGCGAAGAATTCCTTCACCTTGTCTTTATGCACCATTACCTCTTTGTAGGAATATTTTCCTGTTTTAGGATTTTTGACGCTTTGGACTACTTTTACAAAGTCGCGACCTGAACCAGCATTATTGGCCCGTTGGGCGACCCTTGCGTTCTTAGATACCTTTGCCATTGCCTTTACTCTTTATGATTTGTCTGTATAACGATAAAGTAACGAAATCAGTTTCAACAGACCAACAGTTTCTTACTTGATCTCCCGGTGAACAGTAACGCGCTTCAGGATCGGATTAAACTTTTTGAGCTCTAATCGATCCGGAGTGTTCTTACGATTCTTTTGAGTTACATATCGGGAAGTGCCAGGCATACCGGATTCTTTATGTTCCGTGCACTCTAAAATGATCTGTTGCCGGTTCCCTTTGCTTTTCTTTGCCATTTGTCCTCTTTTTGCTGTAGCGATCAAAGATCGATACCTACGTCTACTCCTTTTTTCTTAAGCTTGGTCAGGTATGCATATATGCCCAACTTGTCTATTGTCCGCATAGCCGACGTAGATACTTTCAATTCTACCCACTGATCTTTTTCCGGAATGTAAAAGCGCTTTTTCTGCAAATTTGGCAGAAAACGGCGTTTAGTCTTGCGATTAGAGTGCGAGACATTGTTCCCAGACATGGGACGCTTTCCGGTCAATTGACATACCTTAGACATCTTTCTTCAATTTTTCTTAGTGACTCCGCCAGGATTTCCCGACGCTTGCTTCTGACTTGGTCGGGATAAACTTCTCTTCCTGTCTTCGTCTATTCTAGTGACTCCGCCAGGATTCGAATGCTGACGAGGCGATGCCTGTCAGCATCCTGACCCCTTTGGGCGTCAGGGCCTGGAACCTCCGCAGCCATCAACCCGGAAATCCCAGTTATCAGTGACTCCGCCAGGATTCGAA
>CAZXLD010000006.1:134058-151073 GCA_964641965.1 uncultured Saprospiraceae bacterium
TCCGCAGCCATCAACCCGGAAATCCCAGTTATCAGTGACTCCGCCAGGATTCGAATGCTGACGAGGCGATGCCTGTCAGCATCCTGACCCCTTTGGGCGTCAGGGCCTGGAACCTCCGCAGCCATCAACCCGGAAATCCCAGTTATCAGTGACTCCGCCAGGATTCGAACCTGGAACCTCCTGATCCGTAGTCAGGTGCTCTATCCAGTTGAGCCACGGAGCCAAAGTTTCAAAAAACAATGAAATGTTTTGTGCTAAATCGAAGCACCTTCCTTTCATTTGCGGACGCAAAGATAGGAATAATTCTACTCTTCCGAAACCGTGGGTTAGAATTATTTCCCTACTTGTTCACATCCATACATGCACTCTCCCTTAACATACACTGATTAAATATAAGGAAGTTCCAATTGGTTTTGGCTCATGTATTGCTCAAGAAGAGGCCACTTGTTGGATCAACTGCTTGTAGTAGGGTATTGCATGAATTAATCTGCTTCCATACCACGAAAACAATTCCCCATCGACCTTTTGCACCAAGATATTTGGAAATCGATGCTCAAATTCATTTATGTGCTTCTCTTTAAAAGGAAAGGGTTCAGAAGAAAGAAAAACAAGGTCCGGCTTCGCTTCTTTTACCATAGCTTCCGTAACCTCCGGATAGCGATGAAGATGGCCAAAGGCATTTCTAAACCCAATTCGGATCAATTGATCATGTATAAAGGTATGGCTTCCGACAGCCATCAGGGGCCGATTCCAAATGAAGTAGGCTACACGTAATCCGGTCGGAGCTTCTGGGAAATCCTGAAAGGAAGTATGTATGTGGGATGCCATTTGTTCAGCTTTTACGGATGTGTAGGTCAGCTCACCCACCTGCCGAATCATATCAAGTGCATCCGAAAGGGTATATATTTCACTCAGCCAAACTGGATAATCCTGTGCCAGCATATCAACAGCCTCTTTGGTATTTTCTTCTTTATTGCCAATAATCAGGTCCGGTTGTAACTTATGGATTTCATCCAGCTTGACCTGCTTGGTTCCTCCTACCCTGGTTTTATGGCGGAACCAAGCCTCTGGATGGATACAAAATTTGGTAATACCCACTATCTCTTGTTCCAGCCCCAGGTCAAAGAGGAGTTCAGTTTGTGAAGGAACTAATGAAATGATCCGCTTTGGTGGAAAATTGGGGAGTACAACCTCCCTTCCAACCTGGTCTGTAAAGACGTTCATGAAACTATCATTGTTTGTACTACTTAGCAATAGTTGCTCTTTAGACATCCTAGCATCCGGATATCTCGCTTTCTGCGCATCAAAAAGGTAACGGAACTCCACTGTGCTCGGTCAGTTGCTGGAAATGTGCTTGAAAGTCTTCGAGAATTGAGGTTGGTGATCTATTGACAATAGCTCGGCCATCTATTTCGACGACTTTGGTCAGCTCCCCCATGGTGCCGGTTGTAAAAACCTCATCAGCTGTGTAAAATTCTGCCAGCGATAACCGCTTTTCCGCACCGGGTATCTTTTTTGATTTGCACAGTTCCAAAATGATACTTCGGGTAATACCTGGTAAACAGCTGTCTGCAAAAGGGGTGAAAACAGCTCCGTCCCGAATACAGAACACATTTACCCCATTCGCCTCGGAAACATATCCATCTTTATCCAGCATCAAGCCTGCATCTGCACCGGCATGATTGGCTTCAATTTTGGCTAAGATGTTATTCAGTAGGTTGTTGTGATGAATTTTGGAATCTAAAAACAAGGGCGCATTGCGTCGCACAGAACTGGTCACCAAGGTTATGCTGGGAGGGTATACCGGAGGTTTCCATTCCGGAAGGATAATCAAGGTGCATCCGCTTTGATTGAGTCTGGGATCCATTCCAGAGGTGATCTTTTCTCCGCGCGTTAGCGTAAGGCGGATATGGACCCCGTCTCGCATTTGGTTTTTTTCCAGGGTTTGAAAAAGAGCCTCGGTAATGAATGCAGAAGAAGGAATTTGTTGAAAAGCCAAAATGTGTGCCGAGTCCTGCAGGCGGCGCAGGTGTCGTTCTAAGGCGAATACCCGGCCATTGTACACTCGTATACCTTCCCAAACCGCATCCCCGCCTTGGACCACACTGTCGAATACGGATACCTTAGCTTGGTCTCGGGGTAGCAGTTCACCATTTACATAGATGTACAGATTTTGATTGCGGGGATCAAATTGTTGAAGCATGGTTTAAAAATTGGTTGTTCGAGCGAAAAGATAGCCCAGCGACTTATTCACTCCTTGTGTTGGAAAAGATCAGTTTTTCCCGGCTTTTATGGATTCCTTGTACAGCACCTCGTAGATAGGGAGGCATTGCTGAGCTAATTGTTCCTGTCGGGGGGAAAGGTGATAGGTTTTTGATTGAAAAGGCAGAAAACCGGTTGATTGATGTACTCCCCTATACCAATGCTTGGCCCAGGTGCCATCCTCTGGTCTGGGTCCAGGGTCCCACTGAAGCATCTGAGGGGTAAAAGAGAGTCCGATGCGGTCGCATAATTGGCGAAGGACACTTTCCGGGTCAAGTAAAAGTTCCTGGCTATCGACAATAGCTGCCAGACTTCCATGTTGTTCCAGAAAAGCTTTTAAATCGGCTTGCAGCATAATTCCTACGTCTTGGGCCGTAGGTTCTGGAATAACCTTGCTGTACGATGCAATGATCGCCCTGGGATCCCGAATTAATAAGATGTTGATCATGTCCAAGGTAAACTCCCAGGCCAGTTGTTCCAGGTGATGGGTCATTTGTTTGAATACTACAAATGGGGTTGTGTAGGTGTCACTCTGTAGCACATTACGAATTACGGATACCACATTGGGTTGCTGGCTAGCCAGGGTTTCTTCTCTGCCCGGATGGACCAATTCTGGGAATCGTTGAAGATAAGCTGCATACAGGGGTTCGTCTACCACGGTTACTTCAGGATGCTGGGCAAAAGAATACATGAGCGCCGTAGATATGTTTCTGGGGCTTGACCAGAAATTGATACGCTGCATAGGCAAACAGGATAAAAGAGGTATAAAAAAGGCCGTGTAATTCATTTACACAGCCTTTCTTTTCCAGGTGGAAGACGAAACTATTTAAGCCTCTAATTCAATGATTTCCGCGCCCTCTGCTACTTTCATGACGGCTTTGATTCCTTTTTCCAGGCTATCTTTAGAAGCGTATCGCTGGCTGGTACCAATGACTTGCTTGTTGGCTGCCAGCAAGTTGAAGAAAGGCTTTCCATCTGCAGCTTCTTTTCGATCGAATAAATCCGGGTTAGAAGCATTTTTCATTACGGATTCAGCGCCATTTTTAGCACCAGCTTTATTGGCATAATTCTGACTGGTCAGAATAATTTGGCCATTGTTGGCTTTTAGGCGAAAACGGAACTTTCCTCCATCCGTCTTATTGATTTCAAACTTCATGTCACTTAGATCTTTAGGTGAAATTAGGCTAAACCTATGTGTTAACTCCCGAAAAATTAAGAAAAATCCATATCCTTCCAAACGATATGCGGTTTATGGCTCATTTTTCGGCATTTTGAGAGGAAATAAACAGCGGAAATCAGATTACAGCCCGGTCGCGTTTCAGTAGGGTGTCTAATTCTTTGACAATTTTTTCTAAATCTCGGAACTGGTAGCCGGTCTGTCCTATTTTTTCGGCCAGTTCGGGAACAATGGGTTGTAACCATTTTCTTGCCTTATGGGCAAAACGCCAAGGGGTTACGCGTCGTATGGATTTTCCTTTGAGCTTTAGAAAAAAGCGAGCAGGTCCAGGATCCTGGTTTTGACGTGCCTGAGCAGTAGGGGAGGCCCAGAGGGTCAAACTGGAAGACAAGGGCGGTAAGCGATACAATCGGGCTTCCTGGCCGGAATAGATCATACGGAGAAAATGCCATCGGCCTTGGTTTCGCACGCTTTCAAACACGCGTAATTGTTTATTCTCCAAAAATGCAAAACCTTTTATTTGCCTGGCATCAATCATATAAAAAGTACCGAAATCATTAATAAATACAACCTGATTGCTTCTGCCGCTTGATTGTATCCCTCCAATAAACCCCGTAATCTGGTCTCCACTCTTGGTGATTAGAAAACCGCGAAAAGGATTGGCTAACACATCGGTTACCCAAGTGCTTCCCACTAAAAGCAGACCAAATAGTATTCGTGTAAGTTTCACTTATACAAAATAAGAAATGTAATGCTTCCAGACTGTCTACCGAATTACTGAAATCATGAGATCCACTAAATTTTACAATTTATTAGTGTTTTATAGCCGACTTATACCTGTTTCTCCTCCTACATTGACCTCTAAAAATAAACGATGAAAATTCCTAGTCTGAGTCTATGGGTTTTTGGCCTCCTTTTACTGTTAACTTCTTGTGCGCCAAAGCCAGATGATACGCCTCTTTATCAAGGGCAAGAATGGAATCCAAAGCAGCAGTTAGAAATAATCGCTATTGGTTCTTGTAACAAACAATCCTCCGAGCAGCACATCTGGAAAGTGGTGGAGGCACAGGAGCCGGACCTTTGGATCTGGCTGGGTGACAATATCTATGGAGATACGGAAGATATGCAGGTCATGCTGGCAAAATACCAGCAACAAAAAGGACATCCCGAATACCAAACGTTTAGAACAAATACTCCTGTTATAGGGACTTGGGACGACCACGATTTTGGTGTCAATGACGGCGGTAAAGAGTATGCTAAAAAGGAAGAGAGCAGCCAGTTGATGTTTGATTTTTTGGATGTAGCCCAAGATGAACCTGCCCGGAAAAGAGCCGGGGTGTACCAATCTTATGTAGTAGGGCCGGATGGCCAGCAGGTTAAGATCATTCTACTCGACACCCGCTGGTTCAGAGACCCATTAGTGGCTGCTTCCGGCAATGAACAGCGATACGAGCCCAACCTGACCGGTGATATTTTGGGAGAAGCTCAATGGAGCTGGTTGGAAGAGGAACTGACCAATAGCAACGCGCAGATACACCTCATCGGGACCAGTATACAACTGATCCCGGAGGAGCAATACTTTGAGAAATGGGCCAACTTTCCTACAGCCCGAAAGCGCTTTTTTGAATTGCTCGAAAAAACTCGCCCGGCCCGGCCCATCCTGATGAGTGGCGACCGTCACATTGCAGAATTATCCAAGATCGAGTTGGATAGCCTTGCGACGCCTCTATACGAAATCACAGCCAGTGGTATGACCCACACCTGGAAACCTGCCTGGGGGACAGATGAACCGAACCAACACAGGGTCAGCGATTTAATTATCGCCAAGAATTTTGGCTTAATTCATATAGACTGGTCTCAGCCCGAGCCTGTGATTACAGTGCGTATATTGGATGAGGAGGGCAAGGAAAGACTGAAACACACTTTGAGCTGAGGAAAGGCCGGTTTTATGGATTGGAGAATTGGTCTTGTTTAAACTTGTAATTTTTACTTATTTACTTGAAACCATTTCTAGAGATTATTGGATTCTGTATAACTTGGAGTAGCTGATTGAGGGTAATATTTGAAAGATCATGAAAAAGGTCGTGTTTTTTTGAAAAGGGTTAAAAAAAGTGGAGTTTCTATCGAGGTTTAATTGGGTTGGGGATTGTAAACCTGAAAAAATAATCCTGTAAAGTGCCAAACCAAGTTTTGGCAGGTTTATTGAATCTGTGGGATTGATCTTATCTTAAGAGATACAGGATTTCAATCCTACCAACGATTCAATTTAATCAATCCACCTATATCATTAACCAAAGTATGCCAAGAGGATTATATGACCCTCAGTTGGAGCGAGACGCTTGTGGTACCGGTTTGTTGGCACAACTTACGGGTGAAAAATCGCATCAACTTGTAGAAGACGCGCTTTTGATGCTTGAAAATATGGAGCACCGAGGAGCACGTGGTAGTGACCCCTTGACTGGAGACGGTGCGGGCATCCTCATTCAAAAACCTCACCGGTTTTTCCAGGCTGTTTGTCCTTTTGAATTGCCTGATCCCCAAAGGTATGGTGTAGGTACCTTGTTTTTTCCAGCCAATCAGGGACAGCGTACCTTCTGCCGGGAAATACTGGAGCATTTTATACATCAACAAGGATTCGAGCTGTTGGGGTACCGCAAAGTACCTGTAAAAAGTGAAGTAATCGGTAAGGCTGCTCGTCAGGTGGAGCCCTATATCGAACAATTGTTCCTTCGGCACCCACAAGCTGCTACGGTCCAAGACCTGGAGCGAAAATTATACGTATTCCGCAAATCTGTAGGCCATGCGATCCACCAACAGCTTGGTCGTCAATGGGAACAGTTTTACATCGTTTCCCTATCGTCAAAAACCCTGTGTTATAAAGGCCAACTAACTACGGACCAGCTTCGTACCTATTTCCCGGACTTGTCACACCCCGCGCTGCAGTCTGCTATTGCGTTGATCCATTCTCGCTTCTCTACCAATACCTTTCCCAAATGGAAATTGGCCCAGCCTTTCCGGATGATCTCCCATAATGGTGAGATCAATACAATTAAAGGGAATATCAATGCGTGGAAATCAAGAGAGCGTGTGTTGGCCTCTGACGTGTTTAGTCCGGAAGAACTACAAGCGCTCAAGCCCATTGGGGGAAAAAGCCATTCCGATTCGGCCAGTTTCGACAATGTGTTGGAATACCTGGTCATGAGTGGTTATAGTTTGCCCCATGCCCTCATGATGATGATACCTGAAGCATGGCAGCACGATCCACTCATGTCGGCAGAAAAAAAAGCTTTCTACGATTATCATCGAACCCTAATGGAGCCTTGGGATGGCCCGGCTTCCATATGTTTTACCGATGGGGTGTTGGTAGGAGCTTTACTGGATCGAAACGGCCTTCGCCCTTCCAGATACTGTCTGACCAAGGATAACCTGTTAATCGTTGCTTCTGAGGCAGGCGCTCTTCCGGTTAAGCCGGATCGGGTCCAGATCAAAGGGCGTTTGCAACCCGGTAAAATGCTGATTGCAGACCTGGATGAGCACCGGATTATCGGAGATGAGGAGTTAAAAAAAACCATATGTGGAAGGCTGCCCTACCAGCAATGGCTGAACGAAAATAAAGTGAGTTTGGCGGACCTTTCCGAGCCGAATTCAGCCAAAGATCCGGCAAGGTCGAAGGATCTGTTGCAAAGCCAATTGTTGCATGGCTACTCCAGAGAAGATCTGAAGATGTTGCTAGCTCCGATGGCGGTTGGAGGTAAAGATCCGGTGGGTTCTATGGGGGCTGATATTCCGTTGGCGGTTTTATCTCAGCAGACCCAGCATATCGCCAATTACTTCAAGCAAAATTTTGCCCAGGTTACTAATCCTCCGATTGACCCTATTCGCGAACGAACGGTCATGTCCTTGTTCAGTACGCTCGGTGGAGTGGAAAAGCCTCTCCAAGTGGTGTCGAAGAATGCCCGTTTTATCCAATTGGATAGTCCAATCCTGACGGAATCGGATTTGTGTGCGGTTCGCCAACTGGATCGACCCGGTTGGAAGGTAGGGGAACTTGATATGTTGTTTCTAGCAGACGGAAGAACCGGTCGTTTGGAGCTAGCACTAGATACCCTGGTTAAGCAGGCTGAAAAGGCATGCAGAGCGGGAGCGAACATCCTAATCTTTTCTGACCGGAAGGCAAATCGCGCACAGGCACCAATACCTTCCTTGCTGGCAGTAGGTGCCGTGCACCACCATTTGATCCGGGAAGGATTGCGAGCGAAGACCTCTTTTGTGTTGGAAGCAGGCGATATTCGGGAGGTGCATCATTTTGCCACTGCTATTGGGTATGGCGCTCATGCCATTTGTCCATATCTGGCCTTTCGAACCGTCGGTAATCTGACCGCTTTTATCAAAAACAGTTCAAAAGAATGGACCGAGGACCAGGCCATAAGCAATTACCTTACCGCTGTCAATAAAGGATTGTTAAAGGTCATGTCCAAGATCGGGATTTCCACCCTGCATTCTTACCGGGGAGCCCAGATCTTCGAAGCCCTGGGCTTGTCCAGGGAGGTGGTTCAAAAGTGTTTCAAAGGGACCATATCCCGGATTGGAGGGCTTGGTTTTGAGGACTTGACCAGAGAAATACTTCGACGACATCAACTGGCATTTGCAGAAGTACCATTGCCGGAGCGACTTCCTGAAGGAGGGGTTTTTCAGTGGAAAAGGAGGGGAGAAGCTCATCTATTTTCTCCTAAAAGCCTGCATTTGCTACAATATGCCGTCAAGGCTAACGACTATAATGGGTATAAGAAATTTGCCCGCTTGATCAATGACCAGCAAGAACAGGCAATGACCCTGAGGGGGCTGATGGAAGTTGTGAAGGGGAAGCCAATTCCTTTAGAGGAAGTAGAGCCGGTAGAACACATTCTGAAGCGATTTGCTACAGGAGCCATGTCTTTTGGTTCGATATCTCACGAAGCCCATACGGCCTTGGCTATTGCTATGAATCGGATAGGCGGTAAAAGTAATAGTGGAGAAGGCGGAGAGGATGAAGCCCGGTATATACCGCTGGAAAATGGGGATTCGATGCGATCGGCTATCAAGCAGGTTGCTTCCGGTCGATTTGGCGTAACAAGCTACTATTTATCAGAAGCGGACGAGATCCAGATCAAAATGGCCCAGGGAGCCAAACCTGGAGAAGGCGGACAGCTTCCCGGGCATAAGGTGGATGAATGGATAGCCCGCGTCCGGCATTCTACTCCCGGGGTACCTCTGATCTCACCCCCTCCCCACCACGATATTTACTCGATTGAGGATTTGGCCCAACTTATTTTTGACCTGAAGAATGCCAATCCCGAAGCTCGAATCAATGTTAAACTCGTTTCCAAGGCCGGGGTAGGAGTCATTGCTAGTGGTGTGACCAAGGCGCATGCCGACGTTATATTGATTTCCGGACATGATGGAGGCACAGGAGCTTCGCCTTTAACGTCAATCCGGCACGCCGGACTTCCGTGGGAACTGGGGTTGGCAGAAACCCACCAAACGTTGGTTCGCAATCGGCTTCGCAATCGGGTTACCCTGCAGGTCGACGGACAGGTGCGGACCGGGAGAGACCTGGCGGTAGCTACCATGTTGGGGGCTGAAGAGTGGGGCATTGCCACGGCTGCGCTGGTTGTGCAGGGATGTATTCTGATGCGCAAGTGCCACCTGAACACCTGCCCGGTAGGGATCGCTACCCAAGACCCTGTTTTGCGGGAACGCTTTGCCGGAGACCCAGATCATCTGGTCCACTATTTTCGGTTCTTGGCTCAGGACCTCAGAGAAATCATGGCCCAGCTGGGTTATAGAACGGTGAATGAACTCGTAGGGCAAGTACAGCACTTAAAGGTAAAGGAGCGGCTCAGCCATTGGAAATACAGAGGATTGGACCTCAGTCCAATTTTACACAAGGTGATGACCTGGGAAGGCGACGGACCCTATAAAACCCGGGAACAGGACCATGGAATTAGCAAGGTATTGGATCATGTGTTGATCCGGGAGGCGAAACCGGCATTGGAAAAGAATCTGCCCGTTTACGCTTCTTTTGTGATCCGAAATACGGATCGAACGACCGGAGCCATGTTGTCCCATTCGATTAGTAAACAGTTCAAAGGGGAAGGATTGCCTGAAGGAACCATTCGCTTTGATTTTTGGGGATCTGCCGGGCAAAGTTTTGGCGCTTTTGGAGCCCGTGGCCTTCAGCTTACTCTCATCGGGGAGGCCAACGACTATTTGGGAAAAGGACTTTCCGGTGCCCATTTGGTCGTTAGACCGGATCCTGCTTCTACATTTTTACCGCATGAGCAAATCATTATCGGAAACGTGGCCCTTTATGGGGCTACTGCTGGGGAAGTCTACTTAAATGGGATGGCCGGTGAACGTTTTGCGGTGCGCAATTCAGGAGCTTTAGCCGTAGTGGAGGGGGTCGGCGATCACGGTTGTGAGTATATGACCGGGGGAGAAGTGATCATTTTAGGACCTACGGGGAAGAATTTTGCAGCTGGAATGAGCGGAGGAATTGCCTGGATCTGGGATGAACAGGGTACCCAGGAATCTGTCACCAATCTTGAAATGGTAGATTTAGAGCTCCCCACCACCAAGGAGTTAGCTACACTTAAAAAGCGGATTAAAAAACACTATCAGTTTACCGAAAGCGAGCGGGCAGCTTTGCTGTTGAAGCATTGGGCTGAAGCACAAGTCCGCTTTGTCAAAGTAATGCCCAAGGCGTACAAAGCAGCCCTACAGAAGATGAAACCAAAGCCGATGAATAATGGGGTGCAACCTGTTTCCAAAAGACAACGTGTGAGCTCATGAGTGATCCTAAAGGATTTTTAAAATTTGATCGGGAATTACCGGAAAGTCGCGACCCCAAAGCTCGGATCAACGATTACCGGGAGATCGAACAGCCTTTTCCAGAAGAGCGTACCATTGCCCAAGCCACGCGATGTATGGATTGTGGGGTGCCTTTTTGCCATCAGGGATGTCCACTGGGCAATATTATTCCGGAATTCAATGAATCCGTATTTGAAGAAGATTGGAAGCGGGCCATTGAGATTTTACAGAGTACCAATAATTTTCCGGAATTCACCGGCCGAATTTGTCCTGCTCCTTGCGAGGCTGCTTGTGTGCTCGGGATCAATCAGCCTCCTGTAGCTATTGAGCATATCGAAAAGACGATTGCGGAGAAAGCTTTTGAACTTGGATACATCGTGGCTGATCCTCCCAAGGCTCGAGTTGGCAAACGCATTGCTGTCATAGGTTCGGGGCCGGCCGGACTAGCTGCAGCCGATCAGTTGAATAAGGCGGGCTATGAGGTGCTGGTATTTGAACGGAGTGATCGGCCGGGCGGGCTCTTGCGCTATGGAATTCCGGATTTTAAACTGGAGAAATGGGTGCTGGATCGAAGGCTTGAACTTATGAAAGCGGAGGGTGTCAAATTTCAAAATAATACTGAAGTAGGAAAGGATTATCCAACGGAAGAGTTGTTGGAAGAGTTTGATGCCATCTTGTTGGCTGGTGGGGCAACTATTGCCCGCGACTTATACGTGCCTGGCCGAGAGTTAAAGGGAATTCATCTGGCCATGGATTACCTGGAGCAGAGCAATCGGCGAGTTGCCGGGGATACTATACCTGAAAACCAAACCATTAGCGCCAAAGGGCGGCATGTGGTTGTGATTGGAGGTGGAGATACCGGTTCGGATTGTGTCGGAACTGCCAATCGACAGGGGGCCCTTTCCGTAACGCAACTGGAACTCTTGGCTCAACCTCCTCAGTCCCGGGATCCGCTTTCCTGGCCTAATTGGCCCATGCTATTGCGTACCAGTAGTTCACATGAGGAGGGGTGCGACCGGAAATGGGCTATTCAGACCCGGGCATTCATTGGTAATGACCAGCAAGAAATCAAGGCATTGGAATTGGTGGATGTGGCCTGGACCAAGGGCGCAAATGGAAAATATTCCTTTGAGAAGGTCGCCGGTACCGAGCGACAGATTCCCTGCGATCTGGCTCTGTTGGCCATTGGGTTTTTACATCCGCAGCGGGAAGGCTTACTCCTGGATTTGGATGTAGAGTTCGACCAGCGGGGAAATGTGATTGGCAGGGACTACAGAACCAGTGTGGATAAGGTATTTGTTGCCGGTGATATGCGCAGGGGCCAATCGCTGGTGGTCTGGGCTATTTCCGAAGGTCGGGAGGCGGCTAAGAAGATAGATAGCTATTTGACGGGTTCGGCCTCCCACCTGGATAGCAAAATCGAATCCATGCTCAGGGTATAGTCAGGGATGGCTACCTTTACGGAAAGCTTATAGGAGATGGATCAACCCGTTGCGCTTTCCCAAACTCATTTTTCATTTCCTGGTCAGACTGGGGTGTATCATGGTAAGGTACGGGATGTGTACCACGTCGACGGACAACTGATCCTGGTAGCTACCGACCGGATCTCTGCTTTTGATCATATTCTACCGCGTGCTATACCTTACAAAGGACAGGTATTAAACCAGGTGGCCGCTTACTTTTTGAATGCTACCCGGGATGTTGCACCCAATTGGTTGCTTGCCACTCCGGATCCCAATGTGGCAATTGGCATGGCTTGTGCGCCTTTTAAAATCGAAATGGTAATTCGAGGATACTTGGCTGGGCATGCCTGGCGGCAATACCGCGCTGGGGAACGCACACTTTGTGGAGTTCCCATGCCCGACGGTATGAAAGAGGCAGATCCGTTTCCAGAACCAATCATTACTCCGGCAACTAAAGCAGAGGAGGGACACGATGAAGATATCTCCCGGGAGGAGATCCTGGAGCAGGGCCTTGTTTCGGAATCGGATTACCGGCAGCTTGAAGCTTATACCAGGGCTTTGTTTCAGCGGGGCACCCAAATGGCCAGGGAGCAAGGGTTAATCCTGGTAGATACCAAGTACGAATTTGGAAAAAAAGACGGGCAGATCTATGTGATCGATGAGATCCATACACCAGATAGTTCGCGGTATTATTATCTGGAGGGATATGAGGATCGGCAACAGGAAGGGGTACCGCAAAAGCAATTGTCCAAGGAGTTTGTGCGCGAATGGCTTATCGAGTATGGATTTCAGGGATTGGAAGGCCAGCAAATGCCGGAGATGCCGGATGCTTTTGTGCAGGAAGTGTCAGAGCGCTATATCGAATTGTACGAACGGATTACGGGGGAAGATTTTGAACGTGGGGATACCGCCGATATGAAAGTAAGGATCGAGCAAAACGTTGAAAACTGGCTAAAAGAACAGTAAACCGATTTCTTAATTAGGCCTTAAGTAGCCCAACGTATATTTTCCATGCAATAGTCAATGTATGGATTTTAAATCCATTTTGTGGATTAGGTATTTCAGATATTAGTCAAGAGTACGTAATTATACTGATGCAAGTTTAAAATGACCTATCTAAAAATGGAGAAAAACAGCCAAACTTGGTCAGCCCCGACGACAGGTGTCGGGATCAAGTACATTATACCATTTAAAGAATTGTTGTCTTTAGAGCACAGGCCGTTTTCAACTTAAAATGGTATTAAATTTAAGGTGGCCAATAGACAGTATATTTTACTTAAGGCTGACTGGAGTTTTATAGAAAAACAATATAAATTCTATGCTCATTTCTTCTGTTACCCATGTAGAGCTGGAGGTAAGGGAAAGCGAACCGTTGCAAATTGTAATAGAAGCTTTAGGGTGTTCTTCTCCAAAGCAATCGGAAGGTGTACGATTACAACCTTCAGGGGCTGAAAAGGGTATTTACACGTTCGATTATTTAGCTACGGAGTCTCATGAGGATTCTGATTTTTCCCAGACGTCCTCCATTGCGCAAGCAAAATTTGTGCTGGAGGACATACCACCGGATTTTCGAGGGGTCAAAATCAAGGCTGAATCCAATATGATTGAACGCCATATTGATCTGGAAGTACTTGTTTCTCCTGATCCTGTTCAATCTGATGAAGAACAACTGTTAAAAATGGTCACCCTGGATCAAATTCAAATTACAGAAGAAGGAGTGATGGTTCGAGCTCAGCTACCAATCGGTAAAACCTGGAAAGATTTTAGGGTTTATCTGCAAACCGACGATCAAAATGGACAGCCAAGCCAGATGACCATTTTTCGATTAGCGACGCTTAAGGAAGAGGAAACTACTGAAACGGTCACTACCCTATTCCGGTATAAAGATCTGGGATTAACTCCTTTTGCATCCATTAAGGTGCATAACCCCATAAGAAGGCTCGCCTAGTTGGGTGATGGTTTTAATGAATTAGAAGAAGTATACATTTTCGGTCGATCTCGGGCAGATTCCCGTAAGGAATAGAAAAGTCAATAACCCCAAAACCAATACGAATGTCTTTATTTCGAAACCTGGATCTCGACAGTGTTCGGGAAGCCGTACTGGGAAAGCATTATGCCTATTTTACGAGAGGGAATTACAATCTAAACATTATTGGTATAAGAGGGTCTAATCCCTATTCCAATACATTCGATGACGCTATCACTTTATCCTTTAAAGAGCGGGGTCAGTGGACCTTTTTACGATTTCCAGCTACTACTGATCCTGGACGTTATTATCTTCGAAATCCAATGCGTAACATAGGGACTGCCATTATGGTGCCCGGTCAACACCGTTCGGTATATGGTTTGGGGAAGCATAAGGGGGTATATGAAGCCCTGGTGCAAAAAGCGCCTATTCCACTATATCGGGATAATGACCGGAACAGGTGGCTCAATTTTGACGCGGATACTATTCTGGTCGAAATGGCCGGTATCAATATTCATAGTACAACCCTAAGTGGTGATCCGCCTATTCGAGTAGATCTGTATTCCGCAGGTTGTCAGGTAATCCAGGATCGAAAAGTTCACTTTCCCCTGTTTATGGAGTTCTGCAAAAAATCGGTTGAGATTTATGGCAGCAGATTAAGTTACACGCTGTTGGAAGAAAAAGACTTAAATGGTTTTTGACCTGGAGGATGCACCAGGTCAAAAGAGGGTATAATTGTTTTTTAGTGGCCGGATACATAAGCCTCCAAATACTTAAAATGGGGGCCCAACTGTCCTTTCCTGGCGATCGTAGCCCGGTCCAACATAGCGCTTTGTTCTTGTAAAAGCTCGGGCAGTACGGACTCGATAAACATAGTTCCGAAAGCTTCGGAGGCATCGCGCGGGAGCTCGTTGGGCAAATTGTCGATGGCCATGATATCGATCCCCGAAGGCTGGAAGGCTTCTATTTCCTTTCCGGTGGCAGGATCAAATCCATAAACCGGCTCGGCGATAGTGCTGGAACGGATCGTGGAGGGTATGCTCGATACAGGGGCAATATCGCAGGTGATGTCGCCGATGACCTCAATCTTGAAGTCCGGGTCGGCCATTTCGGCCAGGGTAAAAAAAGCGGGTGCCCGGTTATCCCAGAAGATGCCGTTGATAAAAATGTCCGCTTGGGCGGCATAGGGAGCAAAGATGCTTTTATAGCCGGTCGGGTCGGCAAAGAACTCTTGCAGGCTAAAAGATGAGTCGTCCTTTCTAGCCACATAATCATCGGGATCCAACTGGGTGAATACGGCCTCCGGAAAATCTTTCTCCCGGAAATCCTTTGGGGAAACCTGCCGGATCCCCATATCTCGCAAAACTTCGGCGGCTCCGTTGCCCACCCGGCCGTTGCCGGTCAGGACGATCTTAATGGGCGGAACGCTAATGTTTTGATAGACCTTTTTCATATCCGCGTAGGAAGGGAGGCCGTGCATGCGGGGCAGATCGAAAGCCCCGGTCCGTTTTCCATAGGTGTATAGTGCATTGTGGGCGCCGACCATCCCCGCGAAGCGACCGAAAGCGATGACCCGGGCCCCGTTTTCCTGGGTGAGTACCTCCCAATCGATTAATCGAATCCTCTTGGCCAGGATCGCCTGCAGCAACTTCCGGTTGTAGGCTTGCTTTTTGATCGTATGGGAGAACATGAAGTAGGTCTTCCCGGGCAGCAGATCCGCTACCGGCACCTCCTTGATCCCTAACAGGTAATCGCAGTCGGAAAGATCTTCTTTGAGTTCAATACCGGCATCGGCGTATTCCTGGTCGGAGTAGCTTCGCTTCGGGTAGGGCTGGACGCTGATTTGCAGAGGATATTTATCCAGCAAATAGGCGCATTGATCGGGGGTGAGGGCCACGCGGGCGTCGGGCGGGGTTTTGCCTTCCCGGAGCAGGCCCAGGCGCAGGGTAGAGTCGGACATGGTGGGCAGTTTTTCATTTGTGGGGTGAAAATAGACAGTAGCGGCGACATGAGGGACTAATACCACTTGCCAGGTAGCCGCTAATATTCCAGAATAAAACCAGCCTTGGCCAAAATTGAAAAACCCCGATCCATATGAAGCACGCTTAGATCCACCTGCCGGGCATAAGCGGCGATCAGGCAGTCATTTGACTTTCTTACGGTAATTCCTTGCTTGCAGAGCTGCCGGTACAATTCAGCAGCGGCAAGGGCGGCTTCTGTAGGGTCCCAATCCAGAATAGGAAATGCCAGTAGGCTTTCCCGGACTACTTTCAAATCAGCATCCGATTTGATCCCTTGCAATATTTCCTGCACGATCAAGGGGCAAAGGAATACGGGGACATCATCCCGGATGAGCTGTGCAAGGAAATCCACTTTGGAATGGGATTGCCCGTTGAAAAAGCCGATCCAGACCGAAGTATCCACCAAGCATCTTTGGGGTATCATACTTCGCGCATCTCATCCAGCTTACCCAACCACTCCACCTTGCCCTGCAACTGCAGGATCTTTAGTCGCTTCAGCCTTTTAACCAGCTCCTGCAACGCCAGGTGTACCACTTCCTTTTTGGTACTCAAGTGGGTCAATTCCATCGCTTGTTGGATGAGTTGATCGTCTAAATCTATACTTGTGCGCATAGAGTTGTCGTTTTTTGTATATAAAATAAAGAATTTTTGCATAAAATAGTTCCTGGAAGGTTAAAACAAACCCCCAAGCGCGAAGCGGTACCCCACGCGACCAACGGGAGCCCCCCAGGCCCAAAGGGCCCCTCCAGGCTGCGTCAGCAGCCACCCCAGCGCTGTAGGCGCCCCACTGCCGAATCATGAAAGCGGTCCAAAAGCAACCCTTCAGCTTAATCTTCCAACGGGAACTTTCGCATCCCCCTCCTTGTTTGTATGTTTGCAGATCGCAAAGAAGCGGCAAGATCATTGACACTTGGGGACGTATTGGAATCGACAGGGAAGTTTATTGGTTAGTAAGCATGCCGGAGTACGTAGTTCATCTCCGTTAACAACTGACTATGACCCTTTTTTAGATGGCAATACACAGTATGCCATGGCAGCCTAAGATTAGATCTTAGCATGCCTTTGTGCCGTGCGTTTGATGCCTGATACACAATGCGCCGCACACCATCACCTTCAGGCTTAGTGTCGTGGACCGCCTTGCCCTCGACATGACAACTTAGGGGCTAAGGGAAGAATTGGGAGGGTTTCCAATCCTATCTCTTCCTCGAAAATTCAATTGGATACTAAGCATGTAGAAAGCTCTCTGGTGCTTTCGCTGGACGCGGGTTCAACTCCCG
>CAZXLD010000007.1:0-126710 GCA_964641965.1 uncultured Saprospiraceae bacterium
GTTTTCAATCCGAAAACTCTAAGTTTGAATGGTTACCTTTTCAGGGAAGCTTACAAGGTACTAAAAGGATAGGATAGGATTAAGAACTTGTTAAGTTCTGCCTTCTTTTGGGAAAGGGCTAAAGCATCGATTGAATCGGGGATATATTCTATTCATTAATTTCGATCAGAGCTGTCCAAATACTTCTTTTCAACCCCTCTCCGCGAGTCCATACTGGCCTCACACGACCGTTATAAGCTACAATACCATTGTAGTCTCCAAAAAAATTTCCGATTCTGGGGGAGAATGGCTTTTCACTAATTAATTCATTATGAAAGGATTGGCCACCATCTTTACTGTAAGCTAGATAAACATCAGTGTTGGTATCTGTAAAATTCCTGCGGTCATAATAAACGATATAGATATAACCACTAACTGGATCTACACACATCGATGAGAAAAATTGATGCTTCCCCGGTAGATCATCATTCACTCTCAGAGCCGGACTCCACGTGCTTCCCAAGTCTGTTGAACGGCTAAACCAGATATCCGTATCGTTAGGCCCATTCCGCTGGTCTGCCCAATTGAGGTAAATATTCCCACGGTTTGGTCCGCTACTAAGGTCCACCGCCAGATTTGGCATCCCATTGGCTCTTTTCAGACCAGGGATATCAAAAGACCAGCCTCCCAGTTGGTCAGCTAAGACCCTATCTTGCGCAAGCCAGGCCTGCCCTCCGTCGAGACTAACATCCAGCCAAATTTTATCATTGTATGCCCAGGAAACATAGATTTCCCCAAAAACGCCAACTGCAGGTACCGCCCCTACCGGGGTTAAGTCGCCATCGAGGCAGTTCCCCTCCTCATCACTTATTCGAATTGGGCGGCTCCAATGCTCCCCTCCATCTATAGACTTAGAAAAAAGAACTCTACTTTTCTGAGCAGGATCGCTAGAACCATAGGAATCAAATTCCGTCCAGGTGAGGAATAGGTAATTAGATATCGGGTCTATTGCCATCCAAGGCTTGTCCTGGTCTTTATTTTGATTCCAACCTGCGAATCCTGCATCAATCCAATTTGCACCGCTATCCGAGCTCCGTTGAACCGTTATTCGATCCAGCCAGGCAGGATGGTTCCTCCCTCTTCCTGTAGGATCTGAAAGATGGACATAGAAGAAGTGACCCAGATTATTTGAAACCAGAACCGGATCTCCAAATACACCGAACTCGGACTCCAGCTTCTCTGCCTTCCAACTTACACCTCCATCGGATGATCGATAAACATTATCCAATACCGAACCTACTACCAGCTCCTCCGGATTAGCTGGGTTGAGGGCGATACTGGGTTCGCATGGTCCGATCCGTTGGTAAGAACTATCAATGCAAACATTTGGATAAGAGGACCGTATTGAAGTGATAGCCGCTTTGGAGGTAACGGCCATTCGCTGGCATGAACTCAAGTAGAATAGAAGTAAGGCACAAACAATTCCTCTCATACCCTGCAAAACAGATAAAGTATTTCAGGGTTTCCGATTACTATCTTCAATTAAACTCGTAATAACCGACCTCAGGTACTGTCGGACCAACTTTTACTAATCTTTTCTCCAGGAGTCAGCAGGTAGTTTTTCATTTTTCCCAAGCTGAAAGCGAGCTACGGTAAAATTAGGTCCAACTGAATAAGCCCCTAGATTGCCCTCCTTATCAATCGCTAGGTACCCGACCCCGAAATCCGCTTTTAATTCTTGAGGATACTTCCTGATAATTCGGGATACAGCCTCCTCACAAGCCTCTTGTGGTGAAGCTCCCTGGCGCATTAATTCCACGATGAGAAAAGAACCTAATGTCTTCAAAACCAATTCTCCCCAGCCTGTAGCACAGGCGCCACCCACTTCATTATCTACAAACATCCCCCCCCTATAATAGGCGAGTCACCTACTCGTCCTGGCATCTTAAAGGCTGCCCCGCTTGTGGTACAAGCCCCTGCAATATCTCCTTTGGAGTCAATTGCCAGGATACCGATCGTATCGTGGTTCCCTTCAAAAATCTTCATGGTTTGATCCTCCTGCTGGTTCAACCAAGCTTGATATTTTGCTTCTGCTTTGGGAGTCAGGAGGTCCATCTCCTCAAACCCTTGCTGACGAGCAAATGCCAAGGCCCCTTGCCCGCTTAGTATCACGTGCGGCGTTTCCTCCATAACTTTACGAGCCACGGATACAGGATGTAAAATATGAGGAAGAAAGGTAACGCTGCCGGCATTTCCCTGAGCATCCATGATACAGGCATCCAAAGTCACCATACCGGATCGATCTGGAAACCCTCCTAGCCCTACCGAAGTATCCTTCGGGTCAGCCTCCGGCACCCTTGCGCCGGCTTCTACTGCATCTAGGGCCGTTCCTCCTTCCTCCAGAATATGCATCGCTGCTTCCGTCGCTTTCAAATTTACACCCCAGGTCGCCACTACAATAGGCAATCCGGATTGGGACAACGGATGGAATGAATTAGGTTGGGATGAATCTGGCCTGGCAGGCTTACACGCCAACATGCCTGACCCTAGCATCAAGCTTACCTTTGCACTTTTACCTAGAAAGGAACGACGACTCGTCATAAATTTTGGTATTGCTAATTGACTGTTGCAAGATAGGCTACCTGCTCCATTAAAAAGTTGGGTAATAAAGGTCATAGTAACCACAAAAGCATTTACCTTAAAATGAAATTTGTTTGCACATTCCTATAGATTCAAACCGACCACGCGCGAATTCCACATTGGTAGTCTACTATGTTCAAAAGCATTCGTTGACCTGGAGGAGACCTAAGAGTTACTCTGGTAAGGTTTTTGGGTACACGTTCCAAAATTTCGCATGGAAAAGGTCAAGAAAAACGGAATACCTGCCGGCCAACCTTTTGCCCTACTTTGGCAGAAATCGAAGCTCGTAAAAATTTACCTTTGACAGTCGATTCAGCCATCTGAATTCCTACAATTTTCTTGAAGAGGCTCCCTTCATCCACCCGGATGAGTATTATCCTGTTGATCAAAAAGAGGTAAATAATCCCGCAATGAAATTGTATAGAGAACTCGAAAAACCGATCATTTTTATAGGTTCTGCACGCTCAGGCACAACCATCTTTTCTGAAATTATCATGCGCCATCCTGATTTGGCCTACCAATCGAACTACCAGGAAATGTTTTACAAATACCCTGGTATCAATATATTGCGAAATCTATTCGACAATAGGTTCTGGCGCGTTTTTGGTCAGAAAAAGCAGCTCAACGAAGTAAGCACCTTCAATAAATATATTTTCAAGCCTAAAGAAGGCTATCAAATGTGGAAATACCTTTCCGGAGGAGAGGTGGATTTCTCACGAGATTTTCTTGCGAATACCCAAGTTGATCCGGAAAGGGTTGATTTCATCCGAGACTATTTCTACAAACTGGTCAAGCTCCAAAACCGGAAAAGGCTTACCTTCAAAATTACCGGTCCCTCTCGTATTGCATATCTGACCAGTATTTTTCCGGATGCCGTATTCATAAATTTAAAGCGAAGCAAGCTTCCAACCATCAATTCGCTCCTTATGGTTGATTTTTGGGAATCCCGAGGTATGGATAGACTGTGGTGGAAAGGCGTTTATTCCGATGAGGAGAAAGCATGGGTAGAGCAAAATAGCCATAACCCAGCTGTTTTAACTGCTTTCCAACTCAAGAAGATCGATGAAATCACCGAGCAGGAGCTCAATCGAATTCAACCGGAGTATATCGAAGTCCATTATGAGAATTTTGTCGAAAACCCCAAGGGCCAACTCCAACGCGTGATCGACTTCACCGGACTGAAATCCTTTGATTTTGAAAAGTATCTATCTGGAGTCAAGATTCACAACCGCAATAAGAAGGACTCGGATTACTTCTCCGCCAATGATTTGGAAGCTATTTATAAAGTACTGGGCGTAGAAACTTCGATGTAGAACGCGGTGCTTTTACTTGCATTCCTAATTCTCACTAGCCTGGAGCAGAAAGCGAACTTGTTCAATTGAAAAATTGGGAAATGACCTCCTTTTAAGCAGGTTATATCCACTCGGTTTTGTATTATGCCAGCCAAATTGTCAACCTGAACTATATTCCTTATGTATAACAGAATTTCGTTCTTGTTTATCTTGGCTTTATTTCCAATTACCATTTTCGCACAAGAAGCCCAAGAGGTAGATAATGTAGATAAAATAGCCACAATCACTGAATTGTGGGAGCCAGTCCCGCCAAAAGTAAGTCCAGGTACCAACGGAAGCGCCCCATCTGACGCCATTATACTATTTGACGGTACCCATCTTGATAGATTCGAGTCAAGCGAAGGCAGTACAGTTCAGTGGGATCTTTCCGATGGAATAGTTACTGTAAAACCAGGGACTTCAAACATTCAAACTAAAAAGGGTTTTGGTGATTGCCAACTACACATCGAATGGCGATCCCCTACCGATGAAGGAGATGACCAAGGGCAGGCCAGAGGGAATAGTGGGATATTTCTTATGGGAAGGTATGAAGTTCAAGTATTGGACTCTCACTCCAGTAAAACTTACTCCAATGGACAGGCCGCATCCATTTATAAACAACATATACCTTTAGTGAATGCTTGTAGACCTACCGGGGAGTGGCAGACCTATGATATTATTTTCACTGCTCCCAAATTCGGCACCGATGGCCGGATAGTAAGCCCTGCTCGTCTCACGGTGCTACACAATGGAGTACTGGTCCAAAACAACGTCGCCCTCTTAGGTACAACCACCTACACTGGATTACCTGAGTACGAAGTACACCAAGAGAAGGAACCGCTGGTCCTTCAAGACCATGATGACCGAGTCAGTTATCGAAATATTTGGATTCGGGAGTTGTAGCCTTTTCCAATCAAAGGTGGGTGTGTATTAAAGGCTATTAAGTCTTCTACCTTTCTCCTTTTAAACTATTAGAAAGAACAACTCGGCCAATAACAGGTTACTAGCTACATGAATTTGTTATTGATGTCTATTTTGCTCAACTTCACTGGTGTGGTGCTTGCTGAATTCAATTCCGCTGAAACGATCAAGGATTGGTTCATTGTTAATGATGGTGTAATGGGGGGAATCTCTCAAAGTCGATTCTATTTTGACGACGAAGGCTATGCTGTCTTTAAGGGTACGGTTTCACTTGAAAACAATGGAGGGTTTGCTTCCGTTCGCAGCCAATTCGACCCTGTAGAAGTACATGCCTATTCGAGCTTGGTACTTCGGATAAAAGGAGATGGCAAACGCTATCAATTTCGGATCAAACCTACTGGCTATGAACGGCAATCCTACATAAGCTATTTTGAAACTTCCGGTGATTGGGAAATCATTACACTAAGCTTAAACAAAATGTACCCCACTTTTCGAGGCAGGCGTCTGAATCTACCCAACTTCCCCGGAGAGCAATTGGCTGAAATCGCATTTTTAATCGGGAATAAAAAAGCGGAATCCTTTCAATTAGAAATTGACTGGATCGGGCTGGAATAGGGATGACGGTCCTGCTTGACTAAAATAGGAACAGACAACAATAAGCTGACATAAGCTGGGTTCTACACATTATATAATTCAACATTTTTACATAGTTTCCAGTATTTCACTAAGCCCCCTTCTATGTCAGTGCCCGCACTTCTTTCCGATGCAGTGGAGTCGAAGTCCTAAAGTTTTAGGTATATATGTATTCTAAAACTCAACTGGTAATGAGCAAATCCAAAAATATTGAAGGCAACTTTATCCATGTCGTCTACTTTTGGTTGAAAAACCCGGAACATGAAGCAGACCGGAGTAAATTCTTGCATGCCTTAAAGGGCTATGTGGAACATTCCCCTTTTATCCATGCCCGGCACATTGGTACTCCGGCTTCAACCGATAGAGATGTGATCGATAATACCTGGACATTCAGTCTGATCCTTACCTTCCCCGATAAGGCAGCACAGGATAAATACCAAGAGGAAGATGGGCATGTTCATTTTGTAGAAACCGCCAGCCCACTCTGGGAACGAGTGGTGGTATATGATTCGATCCAGCACCTCTGATGATACCTTACTTAAAGCTTATTCAAGTTGCTTTGTTGGCAGGCAAACAAAAAAGCAGATTGGATAATGCTAAGGTAGAGCCAGACTGTAAAGAACAAAAGGCCCGGAAAAATTTGGTTTTCCAGACCTCCCCAAAGTTTAATCGTGAGCGTGGACCGGCATTAATGCTGGAAATACTGCTCATCAATGACCTTACCATCCTTCCATACCCGGCGGATGACCTCGTGCCATAGAATTTTACTCCCATCTTTCATGTCAAAGTCAAAAGTATACTCTGACATTGAAACATCATCGCCGGAAACGGAGTAATGAAGGGTAATTCCATTTACTTTTTGGATACCCCCAAGAAATTGGGTCATCTTTTGAACCATGGCTTGTTTCCCGGAAGTTTTTGTCCCATCAACATCATCTGTGAGGGCATCATCATGAAAAAATTTCTGAACTGCCTCCAGGATTTGACCACTAGAGACCATGGCATCCATTTCTTTTAATTGAGCTTCGATTAGCATGGTAATTAAATATAAAAGTGAAGTAATTTAATACCACAAATCTATTGTAGAGTGAGGCTTATTTAACTACAAAAAAAACGCTATGACTTGTACTTTTTGCCTTTATATTGAGATGGGGTAACCCCGACATATTTTTTAAAAAATGTGGAAAAATGATGTGCTTCTGAAAATCCTAACTCAAAGGCCGTTTCCCGAACCGAAAGCTCAGGAAGGAGTTGCTTGGCGTCTTGGATTATCTCTGTTCGAATAAGTTGACCTACAGTGGTATTAAGCCTTTTCTTCACCTTTCTGGAAAGTGCTTTTACGGATAAATACAGTCGATCAGCGTAGAACTGAGTGGTATGTTGTGTGCGATGATATTCCTGGATAAGGTTAATGAGGTCCTGGAAAAAAATATCTGTTCCCTCATTTTGATAGGTCAGTCGAAACTCGCTTGGTGTGTACCGGGTATTTTTACTAAAGAAGCGACTAAAATAAGCGGGATCTTTAAAGCCCAAATCGTAGGCTACCCCTTTCAAGGGTTTTTTCGAAAAGGCTATTTCTTTTTTGGCTTCCTCTATTTTTTTCCGTTGAATCCAACGTTTAATGCTCAATCCGAGACGTTCTTTAACCAAGCGCTTTGAAAAATCAGGATGACCGGAATGGTAACGGATCAAATCTTCCACGGTCAGGCGTTCCCTTAAATGGGCATCGATAGTTTCCTTAATATCGAAAAGATGATCGTACTCTTCTCGGCTTGATTTGAAGGGATTCTGCCAATGCCACTGGTCCGTAGAAATATCTAATAGCTTCCGAAGGTCTTCCTGCTCCAATGCGCATAGGAGCGTCGGTCTTTCCTCCGTAAAGCGTACATAGCCCAGCGAAAGCAGATGGTTGAATAGAACGCGATACTCTTTCGATTTGGAAACCAATGAATTGGGAAACTGAAAAATAGCCAACTGAAAGTCTTTCGCTAAAAAGTGCATAATCTGGCCAGGCGCCAGAAATATCAACCTATCTCTGTATCGGGTGTACGTTTTGCAATCTACCTCCAATATTCCGGTACCGGATTTAACCCAAACCAAAGCATGATGCTCGAGCTGTATTTTTTCATTCAGGGAAGTCTGAAACAAGTTCATTTCAAAAATTAACAAAACGTAATACAAAAATGAACACACTACTTCTTTTTTCGCTTAAACTCAAGGCCCCATTTCGGACTTAAATCTGTGTTAAACACTGCCAACCCAGGCATATTGTCGTATCTTTTTGAATCTACTTTTGCGCCCATGTCCATTGCTCAACGCAAACTCTCTGCTGTACTCTTCGCCGACATTAAAGGCTTTACGGCTATTATGCAGGCCAATGAAGAAAAAGGACTTCAGTTTCTTAATCGATTCAAAAAGACTGTCGAGAGAGAGGTAGAAGCCTATGCGGGTAAGATCATCCAATTTTACGGAGATGGATGCCTGGCTACCTTCGATAGTGTCTCCCAGGCTGTTTCCTGTGCAGAAAAACTACAACAAGCCTTTCAAAAATCTCCCGAAATTCCAGTCCGTATTGGTTTGCATTCAGGAGAAATAGTCTTACGAGAAGGCAATGTGTATGGCAATACCGTAAATATTGCTTCGCGCATTGAGTCCATGGGGACTCCAGGGGCCGTTTTGCTGTCAAGCAGTATCCAAAACCAAATCAAGCATAAAGAAGAATTCAAGCTCACATCATTGGGTGAGCATGCATTTAAAAATGTTTCCGGAAAAATGCAGGTGTTCGCACTTGCAAATGAAGGCTTGGTAGTACCTAAAAAGCTTGGAAATCAAGCCTCCAACACGAATTCACCAACCGGATTTAAAAGCTCCTATGCCATTTGGGCGGCAGGCCTGCTCCTTTTAGCGATAGCTGGGTTTGCTTTTAGTCAATTTCGCCAATCGCCCAACACAGATACCGACCTTTATACCCGCTATCTGATTATGCCTTTTGAAGTTCAGGCCGGCACGGACTTGCAATACCTAGGTACGGGTATGGTGGACTTGCTAAGCGCCAATCTGGATGGGGTAGGCAGTATTCGAACTATTGATCCCAACATCGTACTTACTACCGTTGACGAGACCCAAGTGGATGTACGGAATCCGGCTTTAGCCAGCTCCACTTTTGCTAACCTCCAACCCAAAAGAGTAGTGCTCGGCTCCGTTGTGAAATTAGGATCGCAGTACCGGTTTAATGCTTCCCTATATGATGAAAATGCGGAGCTTATCACCAAAGCAGAAGCCTTGACCAATTCAGAGGAGGGATTGCCTACCGTGATAGACGAGCTCAGTCAGCAACTGATATCCAGAGAATTAAAATCCGAAGGGCTGGAACCGGAAAGTTTTGCCGCCCTTTCTACCAGCAATACAAAGGCCCTGAAAAAATACCTGATAGGCGAACAATTTCGTAGAGAAAGCCGCTTCCGGGAGGCGGTGCAAGCCTTTGAAGAATCCGTTGAACTGGACTCTACTTTGGCCCTGGCTTGGTACCGATTGTATTCTTTAGACGGGTGGGGAGCACAGAGCAAGTTCTCGTTAAACCTAATCTTCCAGAAAATTGATACCCTTAAAGAAAGGTTGCCCGAAAAATTCCAACTGCTTTTTGAAATGGCAACCGCCTTTTATTCCTGGGATTTCAATACTGTTGAGGATAAGTATAAGAAGGGGGTTGCTCAATTTGGTGAAGACGTAGATCTGCTCATGCTTTATGGAGATTACTTATATCACACCAATTGCAAATTTCTAAAACCTCAATCAGAAGCCAGGCCTTATTTTGAAAAGGTAATCCGGTACCGGCCAAACGAAAAGGAGGCGGTCATTCACCTAATCAAGCTCGCTTACGAATCGGAAAACCAACAGATGGTCAATGAATTGCTCACCCGATTGGATCCTAAGTCATCCTTTTGGGTAGAATCAAAAATCATACAAGTTCTCGGGGATAAAGTGGCGTTTTCGGACGCTGAATTAGACTCCATTTCCAATGCCTCAAACCTAAGATGGACTGCTCCGACTGAAATTCGAACTCCCTGGAATTCAGTCGAATTGAATTCATTGTTTCAAAGCATTCTGGATCGGAATCAAACCTGGACCGAATCAGATCAAGGGATCCTGGATTACATTTTATCCATGAACCGAGGCCAAGTCATAGAAAACCTACCGGTCCTACTCCAAAGACGTATTTTCTATAATTATACTCGATACATTGGCGATCCTGTTTTAACCCCTCAAAAGGATCACTTTCTACAGATTTATTCCAATTTTCTGGAGCAGCCCGATATCAATCCGTATGCCCAGATCATGCGCAATGTGTACAACGCCATTTTAGGCAATGAAAAAGATTTTATTGAAACCAGGAAATGGCTTACGGATCGCATTTCGGAGAATTCCCAAACCCTTCCCATCCGAATGGGTGTATTGTACAACGATGTAATATGGTATCGCAATACCGGGCAGCACGACAAGGCCTTATTAACTATTGACACCCTGTTAGAAAGCAAGGTGCCACCTGATTTTTCAAACCTGTATGCTCAGGTATTTGGGATTATTCATGCGATCAAAGGGGAAATCCTTTTTGAGCAGGAGCAATACGAAGAAGCACTTGCCTGGTATACTTCAGTGGAGGATATGGTCGCTTATGCGGCCCTGGTTGGCCCAATAGCCTATCGCAAAGGCCTGTGTCTGGAAAGATTAGGCCAAAAGCAGGAAGCCCTTAGGCATTTGAATTATTTTCTGGAATTATTCAAAGATTGTGATCCCGTCTTTTATCCTATGTTGGAGGATGCCAAAGAGGCTCGACTCCGTTTGGTAGAGGCTATAGGATAATTGTATTGGCAAGCGAACTTCTGGTTGATCATTTCTTCTTTGTGTACTTGGCGTCTCCTTTGCGCACTTGGCGGTGAATATAGATCTTCACATATAAACCGCGAAGAACGCTACGAAGGCGCTAAAGGCGCAAAGAGTTTAGTGATAAATGACTTTTCCACAAGATGGATTGTCAATACAGGTAACCTCTAATGAGCGGAAACAATCATGCGGAGCATCTAAAATTCCAGGAGCGGTAGTTAATTATTCCCTTACAATCCTCTATCTTCTCCGGAAATCCAACCTACAAGTATGAAAAAATTCACCCTCCTGTTAGGATTCTGCCTTTTTCTAGGCACTTCCTTTGCCCAATCAGATGTACTCCAGCAACTTGAAGAGATCGCCATAATCGATCAACGTGTCATGATGCCCATGCGGGACGGTATCCGTTTGATGACAGATATTTATCGGCCCAAAACTGATGAACCGGTCCCGGTCATTTTTTCCAGAACGCCTTACAACTTCAACCCCTGGGGAGATGGCGAGCGCCGAACCCGAACCGCTCAACGTGCCCTTCAAGCTGTGAAGCGAGGCTATGCCTATGTGGTCCAAAACGAACGCGGCCGCTACTTCTCCGAAGGCGAATGGGATATTCTGGGTGTTCCGCTTACGGACGGGTATGATGCCTTTTCCTGGATAAAAGACCAAACCTGGAGCAATGGGAAGATCGGAACCTTTGGCTGTTCTTCCACCGCCGAATGGCAAATGGCAGTCGCTGCGCTGGATCATCCATCCCATGCAGCCATGGTTCCTATGGGTTATGGGGCCGGCGTTGGGCGGGTCGGTAAATACTTCGAACAAGGTAATTGGTATAGAGGCGGAGCGCAGCAAATGCTCTTCACAGCCTGGTTGTATGGCGTAGAGCATGACAAGTTTAAACCACGGATCCCGGAAGGAGCTACCCAGGAAGACCTGATTCGTATTTCTCGTTATTACGATCTCGCTCCTGAAAACCCACCCGTGGACATGTCAGAGGCTTTGAGTCATCTGCCGGTCACCGATATCCTTAAAAATGTAAATGGAAAAACAGAGGTCTATGACAAAATGATCCTCCGCAAACCCAACGACCCTGACTGGTACAAAGGTGGACTTTACCACGATGATATGGGGTTTGGAGTTCCCAGTTTCTGGTTTTGCTCTTGGTATGATGTATCCATTAGTCCAAATATTGCCCTCTTCAATCACGTACGCAACAATATTGACGACCCTGAGGTAGCCAACAACCAATATTTGGTAATTGCTCCCACCCTGCATTGTGCCTATTGGCGAGCAACCGAAAACACCATCGTAGGGGAACGAAGCGTGGGCGATGCACGCTTGAATTACGACGAGCAGATCTACGACTTATGGTTTGATCATTGGCTCAAGGGAGAAGACACCGACTTTGAAAATAAAATTCCGCGGGTACAGTATTACACCATGGGCTCCAATACCTGGCAAAGCGCAGAACAATTTCCACCAGCCGAAGCGGAAATGACCGCCTTCTACCTAAGTAGCGAGGGCAATGCCAATAGCCTCTATGGTGATGGCAAATTACAGCGCTCCCAACCCACTGGTGATAGTCCTACAGATGGATTTACTTATGACCCTATGAATCCGGTAACCTCTTATGGTGGAAATGTTTGTTGTACCGGAAATGCCGTAAAAGGAGGCTCTTTTGATCAACAGCATATGGAAACCCGTAATGATATTTTGGTATATACATCTGAACCTCTGGAGGAAGGTGTCGAAGTGACAGGCTTTATCGAGAGTACGCTTTACGTTTCTTCAGATGCCAAAGACACCGACTTCACCATTAAATTGATCGATGTATACCCGGATGGGAGAGCTTATAACCTGGATGAAACCATCCAGCGAGCTCGTTATCGGGAAGGTTATGACAAAGAAGTTTTCATGGAGGACGGAGAAGTGTACAAACTGGAAATGACGCCAATGGCGACTAGTAATTACTTCGAAAAAGGGCATCGAATTCGCATCGAGATTGCCAGCAGCAATTTTCCCCGCTTTACCAGAAATTTGAATACCGGCGGCAATAATTTTGATGAGAAAGAAGGCGTAGTAGCACAGAATAAAATCCACCACAGTCCCGACCACCCCTCCCAGATCCGATTACCTATGATGAAGAAAGAGGCATCCGCTTCAAAGTAAAAGTAGGGGGCCACGGATTACATGGATTTAAACTGTTTAGAATCATCTGTGAAAATCTGTGCAATCCGTGGCTGCTTTTCCTTGAACAAGCTTTCGGTTTTCCGACTTTCAAATAGGGAGTATAATAGTCTTTCCAGACTACCTTTGTACCAGTATCAAATTCATTCCCTTATGGCCGAACAACCGGAAATCATCAATCAGATTCAAAATATAGAGCTCACCTTTTTAGACCTTGAAGACTATCAGTCGCTCAAAGAGACGATGATCGAGTCTTATACCACTATGCCCAATGCCTATTGGAAAGAAAGTCACATTCGGTCTCTGATTCAGAAATTTCCAGAAGGTCAAGTGATTGTCAAGGTAAATGATGAAATAGCAGGATGTGCACTATCTATCATAGTGGATTTTCAAAAATTTGGTGAAGCCCATTCTTATAAAGAGATCACGGGTAACTACACGTTCAATACCCATATCGCTAAAGGGGATACCCTCTATGGCATCGACGTCTTCATTCGACCTGAATTTCGAGGCTTGCGCCTTGGTCGTAGGCTGTATGATTACCGGAAGAGCCTGGCTGAGAAACTGAATTTAAAAGGGATCGTATTTGGAGGACGTATTCCGAATTACCACAAACATGCCGAGGAGTTTTCTCCCAAAGATTATATTCGAAAGGTACGGGATAAGGAAATCCACGATCCGGTTCTGAACTTTCAACTATCTAATGATTTTCGACCTGTAAAAGTGCTGAAAGGCTACCTGGAGGGCGACCAGGCCTCCCAGGAATACGCAGTACTCATGCGGTGGGATAACATTTACTATGAAAAACCAACCCACCAGGCCAACACTATGAAAACGGTGGTGCGATTGGGGTTGGTACAATGGCAAATGCGTCCATACAAGGACCTGGACGATATGCTGCAACAGATCGAATACTTTGTGGATGCTGTCTCAGGGTATCGATGTGATTTCGCCTTGTTTCCCGAATTTTTTGATGCTCCCCTGATGGCCAAATACAACCATCTGGGCGAATCGGACGCAATCCGTGAACTGGCTAACTACACCAGTGAAATCGTCCATCGATTCTCAGAGCTCTCCATTTCCTACAATATCAACATTATCACGGGTAGCATGCCTGAAATAGTTGGAGAACGCCTGTTTAATGTCGGGTATTTATGTCAACGCAACGGTACAATTGATCGGTTTGAAAAACTCCATGTTACACCCGACGAAGCAAAAGTATGGGGGCTTCAGGGGGGCTCCGAACTCAAAACCTTCGAAACAGACAGCGGAAGGATTGGTATTCTGATATGCTACGATGTCGAATTTCCGGAATTAGGGCGCTTACTCGCTGATGAGGGAATGGATATCCTTTTTGTTCCATTCCTGACCGATACCCAGAATGGATATTCTCGAGTACGAAATTGCGCCCAGGCTAGGGCCATTGAAAATGAATGTTATGTGGCAATTGCCGGAAGTGTCGGAAATTTACCGAATGTGCATAATATGGATATCCAGTTTGCCCAATCTATGGTCTTTACCCCTTGCGATTTCGCGTTCCCCACCAATGGCATTAAGGCGGAGGCTACCCCCAATACGGAGATGATCCTGATTGCAGATGTAGACCTTGATCTGCTGCGCGAACTCAATCGTTTTGGGAGCGTACGCAACTTGCTAGACCGTCGGAAGGATGTGTTTGAATTGACCAGGACAAAGGGTTGATCTATCCCTAAAGTGTCCTCTGAGGGGTATCCAAACAATTTCTACCTTTGCCCGTGTTACATTTTTGTGATTGCTCAGGTAGGGGAAATGGCTAATGATTGCGACTTCTTTTTCGTAGGCTGCGTTCTTTTCCTCCAAATGCGCTTGACAGGGCAATCATTTTAGCAGCCAAAAACCGCTGCAGACATAATCGATCGGCAGAGAATCATTCTCGATAAAACTAGCAGCGGTCGAACAACAATACATAGTAGAACTGGCGTAGCTCTTTGGGTTTCTAAAACAAAAAGCATTACTGAGATTCGGTTAAAGGCATTTGGACAGTAATCCAAAGACAAAAGGACTTTAAAATTAGCACAATGGAAAAGGCAACAGGCGTTGAACAGATATCCGTTTACGATCCGGGACAACCCCCTTCCGCTTCGGAGAAGGATGCGATTATTGGTTTCTTATTTGAACATTTGGAACAATACGGAGATCCCAAAGCACACATTACCAAAGCGGTTGAGTTTGCCTTGAAGCAAATTGATTCTTTTGGCGGTCATGTTTTGGTTTTAAGAAAGAATAATCAAATTGGAGGATGTGTCGTGTTAAATAGGACCGGTATGGGAGGCTATATACCGGAAAACATTTTAGTATACATCGCCACGCATGGCGACTTCCGTGGACAAGGCTTTGGGAAAAAACTGATGACTAAGGCCCTACAAGTGGCAGAAGGAGATATTGCCTTACATGTGGAGGCTAATAATCCAGCCAAATTCCTCTACGAGAAAATGGGATTTACCAATCCCTACCTGGAAATGAGACTTAAGCGATAGGCATGGAAATTCACTGGATTGACCTCACCATTTTTGTAGTCTATCTGGCAGCAATGATGGGGGTTGGGTTTTACTTTTTACGAAAAAATAAATCACAAGACGATTATTATGTGGGCGGTAGAAGCATGAGTGCTGGGCACATCGGCTTATCTGTGGTGGCGACCGATGTGGGTGGAGGTTTTTCCATTGGCTTGGGTGGATTGGGCTTTATTATGGGCCTGGCCGGAAGCTGGATGTTATTTACCGGACTAGTTGGTGCCTGGTTGAGTGCGATAATTCTCATACCCAGGATTTATCCATTAGCCCGAAAGTATAACTTCCTCAGTTTTCCTGAGTCGCTCAACCATTTTTACAATGGGAGGGTAGCCTTCATTGCAGGTTTGATCTCTCTGATCGGCTATATCGGATTTACAAGCTCTCAGATTCTGGCCGGTGCCAAGCTGGCCTCCGCTACATTCCCTTCTTTATCCTTGCCTTATGCTATTCTGGCTATGGGCTTGATTGTGATCCTCTACACTTCTATTGGAGGCATTAAAGCGGTCATCTATACAGATACGGTTCAGTGGCTAATCTTGATGGGAGGCTTAATATTCATTGGGATTCCGATCGGGTATTTCAAGCTAGGAGGTTGGGAAGCAATTCAATCCGCTCTCCCCGATCGCTTTTTCGATCTAACTTTTATCCAGCCTGTCCAATTCTTTAATTGGTTGTTGACTATCGTTCCAATCTGGTTTATCGGTATGACTTTGTACCAACGAATTTATGCTTGCCGAGATGAACAAACAGCCCGTCGTGCCTGGCTGGTTGCCGGTTTATTCGAATGGCCGGTGATGGCATTTATGGGCGTAACACTGGGTGTATTTGCCCGGATAGCATTGAACCAAGGTATGCTAGCTGAAGTGGGCTATCCTGCAGGCTATGACATGGATGCAGAGCTGGGCCTTCCTGTATTTCTCAGGGAGATTCTTCCGGTCGGTTTGATGGGCTTGATGATGTCGGCCTATTTCTCTGCAATAATGTCCACGGCTGATAGTTGCCTGATGGCAGCTTCCGGGAATTTAACTACAGATCTCATTGCCCCCTTTAACAAGAAGTTGACCTCCTCGATCTGGCTCACCCAACTGGCTACACTGCTGCTTGGAAGCGGCGCTGTCTTTTTGGCATTAAATATGCAACAGGTATTGGAATTAATGCTTTACTCGTATGCTTTCATGGTTTCTGGGCTATTCGTTCCGGTGGTCATGATGCTATTCTTGAAAGCTCCTTCTCCCGCTGCTGCCCTGGCATCTATGGCTGGAGGAGGTATTACAACCTTAACTTTGATACTAACCGATTTAGAGTTGCCGTTGAAATTGGACCCGATTTTCTTTGGCATCTCGATATCATTGATTCTCTTTTTGCTTACGCAAGGAATTTCAAAAAATGGATTTCAATTTGCTAGTCGAACTCAGAAAACAATTGCATCGGCAACCCGAATTGAGCGGGAAAGAATTGAAGACCCAAGCCTTAATTAGGTCCTTTATCCAGGATCAATATGGAATTGAGGGGAAAACAATAGCTCAAACGGGCATGCTCTATCACTTCCACTTTGGGGCGGGACCTCGTGTGCTGGTACGGGTTGATATCGATGCCCTGCCCATTCAAGAGGTCAATACTTTTGATCATCGCTCGGAAATTAATGGCGTTTCCCATAAATGCGGGCATGATGGCCACACGGTAATCGGCATAGGGCTTGTGGAGCGACTGGTACATGCTCCTCTCGAACAAGGCCAAATATCCATACTCTTTCAACCTGCCGAAGAAACTGGGGAAGGTGCCCGAAATGTGTTAGACGATGCCGAATTTGATATTCGGCAATATGATTTTGCGATAGCTCTTCACAATATACCGGGGTATCCTTTACATGAGGTGCTTTGGAAAAAGAAGCAATTTACGACAGCCGTTCAAAGTGTCATCTTCCGTTTCACAGGAAAAACAACACATGCCGCTCAACCCCAGCAAGGAAAAAACCCAGCCGTTTCTATTGCCGAGTTACTGACCTATGCTCGAAATACGCAGGTATTAAACGAACAAGACCTTTACTACCACCTCATTACCCCAATCTACCTAAATATGGGAAGTCAGGATTATGGTGTGGCAGCAGGGTATGGAGAGGTACATTTCACGATCCGAAGCCGACGCCAGGCACACCTGGAAGAAATTACAGCCGATTTCATAAATTTTGCAACGAAGGTTGCCCGGAAAGAAGGCGTATTGTTAGAAACCGAGACGTTGGCTGCCTTTGCCGCTAGTCGAAATCATCCTGTGGTGGTCGAACAATTGATCGAAGCCGCTCAAACACTGGGATTACACCTTACTAAACGCGCCGTATCTTTTCCTTGGGGAGAAGACTTTGGCCTATTCACCCAAAAGATTCCTGGAGCGATGTTTGGATTAGGAGGTGGAGAAAAATTGCCCGCTTTGCACAATCCGGATTACGATTTCCCAGATGAAATAATCCCTACGGGCGTTAATCTTTTTTATGAAACTGCTAAGAAACTGACTCAACACCAACAAAATGCCGCTACAATAGGAAATGAACGGCTAAACTTTGGGTAAGTCATCCCGTTAGTTTAATATAATTCAAGTCTGAGAAAATGGCAGAACTACACATTAACATCCCTGAAATTAAAAATAACATCCTCAAGCTCAGTGCTTATCTAAAGGAAAACGATATTCACTGGAGCCTGATAACCAAAGTATTCTCTGGTGATAAAGATTTTCTCAGGCGACTTCTCACTCCAGATGTCATCGAGAATATTCACTCCATCGGTGACTCGAGAATTTCCAGCCTTAAAAACCTGAAAGAGGTCAATCCGGAAATTCGAACGATCTACATCAAGCCTCCTGCAAGAGCACATGTACAAGACGTTATCAAGTATGCTGATGTATCGCTCAATTCTTCTTACGAAACTTTAATCGAACTCAGCCAGGAAGCGAGTCGTCAAAAGAAGACACACGATGTCATCATTATGGTCGAGCTGGGAGAGTTGCGAGAGGGCATTGAGCGAAGTGAACTTATGAGCTTTTATTCACAGGTATTCGAGCTACCGCATCTCAATGTGGTCGGGCTTGGTAGTAACCTGGGTTGTATGTATGGCGTACAACCTACTTACGACAAGTTACTACAGCTTTGTTTATACAAGGAATTGATTGAAGTGCGCCATAATACGAAAATGGAACTGGTATCCGGGGGCACCTCAATCACACTACCTTTGGTGGAAAAGGGGAATGTGCCCAAGGATTTGAACCACTTTCGCATTGGTGAGGCAGCATTCTTCGGAACAAGCCCATTAGATGATGATGTATTCCGAAACCTGAATCGGGATACTTTTCAATTCTTTACCAACATCATTGAATTGGCGAAGAAAGATCGAATTCCAGATGGGATAATAAGTAATGCTAACGTAGGGCATACCGCAAAAATGGAAAACGGGGACGGGGAGAAAGCAACCATGAAAGCTATTCTTGATTTCGGATTGCTTGACGTTGATCCGGATGATCTTACATCTTATGACGCGGACATTGGTTTTGTTGGTACTACATCAGATATGACGGTTATCGACCTGAAAAAAAACCTGGATAAGGAAGGGAACCGAAAGTATTCAGTCGGTGATGTATTGCGACTGGAACCCAACTATCTGGCAGTTGCCCGGCTTTTGAATTCCAAGTTCATTGATAAGGTTTTCATGGATGAAGGCGAGGGTCAGGAATCCTCTTCGGTAAAACCAGAGCGGAAGCCTTCCAAACTTGTAGAGGTAAGCCAGGAGGAAAAAGCGTAACCCCTTTAACATCATCCTCCTACTTGTTGAAGGAAGCTCTTTTACCGAATCCGCACTCTGGGAATGGCGCTCGGCAATCGGCTCATCATCTCCTGATTGAGCAAATTGGTGCTTTCCGTGAAGGAGCCTACATTGATTACATTATTCCCTTGTCTACCAATTAAAACCACTTCGTCGCCTACTTCTACGTTGGGAATGTGGCTCACTTTTACCATGAACAGATTCATGTTGATCAACCCCACCACAGGTGCTTTTTTCCCTTTGATCAGTACATGACCTCGATTGGATAATCCGCGGGGGTACCCGTTCGAATAACCCAGCGGTAGTACAGCTATGATCATTTCTTCCGGTGCTTGGTAGGCAGTTCCGTAGCCAATAAATTCTCCGGCTTTAACCCGCCGCACATCCATTACGTCTGTTTTCCACGAAAAAATGCGACGCAAAGCTTTTTCAGATTTTTTTCCAGTCTGATTTAAATGATAATAATAGATATCAGGACTAGGCCAGAACCCATATTGCGCCACGCCTACCCGAACCATTTCAAGACGGGAATCCGGAAAAGAAAGGGCTGCCGCTGAAGAAGCTACATGGCGCAACTTGGGAAGACAATTCTTCTTTTTACAAATCTTGTAAAAGTCTCTAAACCGTTGAAATTGTCGCTGGATCTTAAAGTCATTTGAAAAGTTTTCTGCTCCCCCAAAGTGAGTACACAGCCCTTCAAATTCAAAGTAGGCCTTGTTTTTCTTGATAAGGTCCAGGGAACTATTCAAACTTTCTTCAATCATTCCCGTCCTGTTCGCTCCTGTTTCAACCTCTATGTGTATTCTAGCCTTTTTTCCTATTGCTTTCGCGGCCTCTAAAATCAGGGGCATCCGATCATAATTAAAAACATAAAATTCTATCCCATTTTCGATCGCCCAGGTAAGGTCATCATTGTACAGTATTCCCATGATCATAATCCGGGTATCTTCTTTACACACTTCCAGTACCTCTTCCGCCTCAAAAGAAGAGGCTACCGAAAAATGGTCAATACCGCATTTTTCTGCCATGGGTATGTATTCGGAAATTCCGTGGCCGTAGGCATTGGCTTTTACTACACAGGATAGTCGAATATCCCTTCCAATCTGTTTTTTTAAAAAATTAATATTCCCTTTTAAAGCGGATTGGCTTAGTTCAATTCTTGATGAGTGTTTTACCATTGTTTTTCCAGATTGATCCATTGGTAGTTTCTGCCCCAACTATTCCGGGCAAGCTCCTCCACAGCTAGTAACTCGGAAGAAGGGACTCGTTCCAGGTATTTATCTACATTCAGGTTATTATAATGGAAAGCGTATAGTCGCGCTACGAATTCGTGGATTGGCAAGGAGGACTCACCATGCCGTTCGCCTGCCCCATAAACAGTCGGCTTTATACCTTGGCCCCAATTCTGGCGGCCTTCATTGTTGGGGTTCAAAAAATAGGCTCGGATTTCCCCATCTTTATTTGGATTGGGAGCTACCCGCAACAGCGATAGCGCATGAAAACCAAGCATCGCACCTTTGGAGGTAGTAATGAAAATCCCAACCGGATTGGGATATACCATCATTCTACCACCATTATATTTGGGGTGAAAGGAAGCATAAAATAGTCTCACAAATCCCTGAAAATCCTGAATTGAATGGGTCAGGTAACTGTAAGCTGAAGCAAAGCCGGTTGAAATCCATTGACCGTAGAGTGCTGGATTAGCCCATTTATGAGGGTCCTCTCCTCTACCAGCCGCCAGCTGCATCATCTTGTTATAAATCTTGTCTAAATGTGGGACCAGAATAACAGATACCGCGTCCAGTTGATAGTCCAGTTTATCTACCAATCCTTTTCCCAAGGTGGTGGACTCCAAGTCTTGGTTTTCGAATCGCATGATCAAGTTGTTAGCAGTAGTTACTGTAGTAACCATATTGATCAACTTGGCAGGAGCGTGCTGTGCCCAAAGGCTTATCCCTCGGGCGGACTGACAGGTAGCATTATTTCCTTGTCCAATTCCAATTGGTTGTCCCAAAATACTGATCAAGGCCGCCATCAATACCTGTTTGGCTGTCACCAAATCCCCGGGCTCCGCCATTGACTTTAATATCCTGCGCTCGACCTTTGGATGTATATTGATCAACTTCAGATTGGTTAGACCTGCGCGTACCGGACGCCTGGAAAAAAGGGAGCGCTCTAGCATGCGCTTAAGACCGTAAATTCCACGAAAGTTTTCTTCATTAAATGTATCCAGCACCAGCGATCGAATAAAATATTGGTGTTTTTCCCATTCAGAAGTCCCCTCTGGCGACAGGGTAAGTAGTAAAGGAACAAGCTCAGGAGCTTTTTTAACGGCAAACCGCAGCATGATGGCTAAATACGGATTTGTCAGGCCGGTTTCCTTAAGGTAATTGCCCATTTCCTTGGCTTCCTCCTCCAGCCTTGCCGTTTTGGCTTTAGTCAGTGCTTTTTGGTATCGTTCATAGTTGGGATGCCGCACCACTATGGGCCCAGGGAAATAAATTGCGTTTACATAATACTGCAGGCGTTCATTCACAGGATCTGACTCCTCCAGATCCATCTTTTGGTATATAGTCTGAATGAGATTTCGAACCGAATGCGTCACAATTGGGCGTTGTGCACACACCATGGCTATCTCCTCGGCCAGCTTTTCCTTTATCCCAGGCAGATTGACCTTAAACAAGAGGAATTTGAAATGGCTAACTACTTTACGCCTCTCCTGCTGAGTAAGTCGACTCCGGTTCTCTTCCGTAAGTTCATCGAATGCAAACTCCAGATTATGAACAACCACTTCTTCCAAGAAGGCTATAGCATCCGAAGTTGAAATGGTAGAAACTCCTTTCTTCCCGAGCGCATAAGCTAAAATCCGGAGTTCACTCAGGATTTCCATACTAGAGGTGGGATGTCCTGCCATTAGGGTACCTTTCACCAGCGTAGGTACTTGCATGTTTGGGTCTTCCCAGGCTGAATCAGCAAATATTCCAGCAGCCTCCAGATCCAAACTTTTTTCAAGGAGCAATTCCAAACCCTTGGAAGATCGGCTAAGCAGATCGACAATATTTATAATTTTCTGAATACGGGCCGGTCTGGAAAAGCTGGCCGCTTGTTTCAATCCAACCAACTCGGTTACAAAGTTTTCGTGCAACCTCTTTAAGGATTCCGTTACCATGATCGCTTGAAATTATAGGATTTTAAACCCGCTACTATCTTCAACTTGTAAAATTTGAGCTTAAATCAAGCCACCCACGATTACACTCCAAGCCCGTGCTTTTGCCATCATTTTGTTCCTAATATAATAGGGCTCCTTCGAAAAGTATCGACTGTCCTTGTTATCGGACTTGGAATACTTTTTTGATCATATATAAAAATCTACGTTCTCGTAATGCAGCAATAACTCCCGCATACGATCTGGGTCTTCCCCTTTAAAGTTTACCGTACCAAAGTGGTTTCCAAATCCTTCCCTGGAATTGACCTTTTGAGTAGTTAATGGGGGTACTAAGGTATGATCAATGAAATAAGGCTCTTCCTGAAGCTCCTCGGGAATCTCCAATCGCTCAATTGTATCCTGGCGAGGATAGACCATTACATTTCCATAAAAGTGAGCAGGTCGATAATACTTTGAAGGGAAAAGCGCATCAAATTCCTCTTCCGTCAAGGAGGGATCATGCGATATGACAAAGGCGGCAAGCGCATCAAAACCATAAGCCTTACTTGCCAGCTCCAGAATGTGTCCTCCGGGAATCCGACATGCTGTTTCGCCAAAGCTTAACACATCCTGTTCATCCAAGAACCACTCCGGATGGACCATTCCGAACTCAATACCGAATATGTCAATCATTTGTTGGGTCTTGTCCCAAATAAGCGGCCTTTTTTCATAAAGGAAGTTACCCTCCGGTATGAAATTAGAGTGGCCTAAACGAACATACTCCGTAATGTTTAGCCAACGCAACTTTCCTTTATGAACAAACCCTTCGCAAGAAAATTCTTGCCCACTTAGATGACTTTCAGCCAAACACGGAAAATCAGTATCCTCTACCTTTTGATCTATATCAGCCTTACTCCTGAGGAGCCGGTGCCCTACCGTACCCGCCGATGAAAATGGCTTAATGTGAACCCAGCTATCGGCCTCTCCATCCAATTGAAGGTTAGCTTCATTCAGTCGACGCATAAATTGTCGCACTTCTTCCCTATTGTGTACCTCCTCAAAAAGTCCGACACGCAATCCACCGATAAGGGCTTTGCGTTTCATCATGGCTTTGTTACGAAATAGAAATGCTCGATTAAGCACTCTGGGGTCATCCCGAAAAATGGAGTTTAAAGCCCCGGCCCATTCGACCGTTTCCTCAAACAAAGGAACCGCAACATCGACATTGAAAGGCTTCAACTTTTCAGCCAAGTCCAGTGAATTAGAAGTGTCACTCCATTCATCAAATTGATAACTGACGAAAGGGATATTGTTTTCCTTGGCATAGGTTTCGAAATCAGGGAAGGAGACAACGACAAAGGATTTATCTGTTTTCTGCATACTTTCAATAACGGGAAGGCTCCAGCCCATTAGCGCAAAACAACTAGCCATAATCGGTATTTTTTGAAGATTTAAGGAAATAGGTAAATAATTAGGACCATCAGTATGCCTTGCCTTAGTAAATGCTGGAGTTTAGGATGCAAAAGCTTGATACAACTAAGTTGCAAAACAGATAATCCTATCAGTGTAACAAGAGAATATAAAAATGTTCGGAAAAACTGTAGCTGAATGATCTGAATAAATCCATCAAACAAATCATAAACGCCACCGTTCCAATATTGGCCATGGGAATGTATTTCAATTGGAAAAAATTTGAAAAGTCTGGTATTTTTTTAATATCATTTCATCCCGAACACGGCAACTCGTAACTGCTTTAATATTTTCACCTATCAACCTGCTCCAACTCAACACATGAAAAGTATTTGTATCAAATACGGGGGGAATGCAATGCTCGATGCAAAGCTACAAGAAGAAGTTATCGGAGCTATTGTCCAGCTTAAAAATCGAGGATTTCAAATCCTGTTGGTACATGGAGGAGGTCCTTTCATTGCAGAACAGCTTGATCTGGCACAGATTGAATCTGAATTCGTAGAAGGTCACCGGAAGACCTCCAAAGAGGCTATGATCTATGTGGAAATGGCGTTGAAGGGCAGAGTGAACGGACGTTTGGTATCCCTCTTTAACCAGGCCGGCAGTCTTGCCCTTGGGTTATCTGGAAAGGATGTTCAAACGATTAAAGTGGTCCAAAGAAAACATATCATACATCACCCGCATGGCCAGGCAGAAGAAATCAGTTTAGGGCAAGTAGGGGATGTAGTAGGAATTAACACGCCGTTTATTCAATCTTTACTGGATCAGAATATCACACCCATTTTAGCTTGTATCGGTATTGACGATGAAGGCGCAGATTACAATATAAATGCAGACATGGTTGCCGGTCATGTTGCAGGTGCCCTTAAGACTGATTATCTATTGATGCTTACCGATATTGAGGGCTTACGGAGGGATGTAAACCGTCCGGATTCCTTGATTCCCAAATTGACAACTCAGGAAGCGAAATCCTTATTTGGCACCAGTATTCAAGGAGGAATGATTCCCAAGGTGGAAGCCTGTATCGAAGCTGTCCGAGCAGGTACCCGAGAGGCAGTTATTCTAAATGGTACCAAGCCTGAATTATTATTCGAAAAAATAATCCAACATCAAGATGTCGGAACTTCTATCTCCGCTTAAAACGGAAAAATCAGCTTTGCTTCATCAAAAAGACAAAGCCAACTATTTACCTACGTTCAATCGTATGCCGATTGCTTTTGTTAAAGGGCACGGCTGTACCCTTTGGGATGCAGATGGAAACGAATACCTGGATGCACTGGCTGGTATCGCGGTGAACAGCCTGGGACATGCACATCCTAAAATCACCCAGACACTGCAATTCCAGGCCGATCACTTGTTACACGTATCCAATTTTTTTGTTACACCCTCCCAGGTAAAATTAGCGGAGCGGCTTACTGACTCCTCCGGGCTAAAGCATGTTTTCTTCACCAATAGCGGTACTGAATCATTTGAAGGGGCGGTAAAAATTGCCCGAAAATATGCACATCAAAACGGAAGAGGTGGTACCATTATATCCATGCATAATTCCTTTCACGGACGAACTATGGCGGCTATCGCAGCCGGAAAGGCTCGTATGCAGAAAGGCTTTGGCCCCATGCCCAAAGGATTTATGCAAATCCCCTTCAATGATATTGAGGCTTTTCGAAATGTAATCTCAGAAGATATAGCCGCTGTCGTACTGGAGCCTGTGCAAGGTGAGGGTGGCATTCATGTAGCCAGCAAGGCCTATCTGGAAGAAATGCGCCAACTCTGTGATCAACACGATATCGTATTAATTTTTGACGAAATACAATGCGGAATTGGTCGTACAGGAAAATTATTTGCAAAGGATCATTTTGGTGTGCAGCCCGATATCATGACCCTGGCAAAAGCTCTTGGCAATGGCGTTCCTATTGGCGCAATTTTAAGCAATGAGCGCGTGAGTGCTGCTATGGAGTTTGGTGATCATGGTACCACCTTTGGTGGTAATGCGCTGGCTTGTTCGGTCGGCTTGGCAGTGGTCCGCGAGATTGACCGCCCTTCCTTTCTTGAAGAGGTGCAGCGAAAAGGCCAACTGCTCCGTTCCAAATTTCTCGAAATGCAATCGACCTTCCCAAGCATCCAAGAGGTTAGAGGGCTGGGCTTAATGGTGGGCGTTGAGTTTTCATTTGAGGCCAAACCCATGGTCATGAAAATGCTGGAATTGGGGGTTATTGCCAATGCCACCGCAGGAAACGTATTGCGCCTTGTTCCTCCTCTGATCATTTCGGATGCCGAGATTGACCGATTAACACAAACAGTAAAAACCTTAATTCCGGAATTTCAATGATTAAAGCAGCCATTATAGGTGCTACCGGTTACACTGGTTCCGAACTTGTTCGCCTACTCGTCCAACATCCAAAGGTCGAAATCGCCTTAATTACTTCTCAAAGCCGCGCAGGAGAACCCTTTTCGGATGTACATCCTCAATTTACAGGTATTTGTGACCAAAAATTGCAGTTTTCTGAGGCGGTAGATGAGGTCGACCTCGATATCTGTTTTCTAGCCCTACCACATCGCGTTGCCATGGACTATGTGGCCAATTGGAGAGAAAAACCCTTTCGTATCGTAGATCTTTCCGGCGACTTTCGATTGAGCTCCGCTGCCGTTTACGAAAAATGGTATAGCAAAGCACATATCGCGCCGGACTTAGTCTCCGAGGTTCCTTATGGATTACCCGAGTTTAATAGGGATGTAATAGCAGGGGCTCAGATTGTAGCCAATCCGGGATGTTATCCAACTGCTTCTACCCTGGGACTTGCACCTTTGATTGCGCATAACAAAATCGAACCCGACTCCATCATCATAGATGCCAAGAGTGGCACTACGGGAGCCGGCATAAAAACCAGTCCCACTACCCACTTTGCCAATGTCAATGATAATTTCAAAGCCTATGGCCTAAAAAACCACCGCCATACCATTGAAATTGAAGAAACCTTGGCCAAATTGAATGGAAAAGAAGTTGTCCAGGTACAATTCACCCCTCACTTATTGCCAGTAGACCGAGGGATTCTGGCCACGGCTTACGCTACACCCACCGGATCCATTTCGGAAGACGAGCTCAGACAATTGTATCAAGAATATTATAAGGATGAGCCTTTTGTAAGGATTCGGAATATGGTTCCTGAGCTAAAGAATGTTCGAGGTACTAATTTTTGTGATATTTTTCCTGTATATGATCAACGTACAAATCGAATTATAGTAATTAGCTCCATTGATAACCTAGTAAAGGGTGCTGCAGGGCAAGCGATTCAAAATATGAATCTGATGTTCAATTTGGATGAATCCTCCGGTTTGCGTTCTAGTCCACTTCAACCTTAATCTACTGCTTGATATCCAACAATTTTCTTACCAACATCACCAAGAGAAGTAATGAATCGCCAGCGAATCGTGTCATTTCGACCTGAGCGAGCTGCGAACGCATTCATCCAACATCAAACACCCAAACATGATCAAAAATATTACGTCCGTCCGAGGCTACAAATGCTGGGGGGCTCATACCGGGGTAAAAAGTATGCGCCGGGACCTTGCTATCATTTTTTCTGAAGTACCGGCCGCTACCGCTGGTGTTTTTACCCAAAATCAGGTAGTAGCCGAACCCGTGATACTGAGCCGAAAACACCTGGCTGATAATATGGCTCAAGCCATTGTCTGCAATGCCGGCAACGCAAATGCCTGTACCGGCAAACAGGGCGCAGAAGGGGCAAAGGCCATGGCCAAAACAACGGCTAAAATGCTAGGAATCAAAGCCGAAGATGTAGTGATTGCTTCCACCGGACTGATTGGAGAACCCTTTCCTACCGAGGATATCGTAGCAGGGATCAAAGAGCACATCACCAAGCTATCTCGGAAAGCTGCTGCAGGTTCTTTCGCAGCCAATGCCATCCTGACTACAGACACCTTTGCAAAAGAAGGCTATCTCGAATTTGAGGCAGGCGGTTATGAAATACGTATGGCCGGTATTGCCAAGGGTTCCGGGATGATCCATCCTAACATGGCTACTATGCTTGGTTTTATTGTAACGGATGCCTCTGTCGATAAAAACTTATTACAAGAGATCACCAGAGAATGTGTTGACGAAACCTTTAACATGATCACAGTAGATGGAGATACATCTACCAACGATATGGTGGTGGTCATGGCTAATGGTCGGGCTGAGAATGAAAAAATCAGCAGCAGGAAAGACAAAGGATTTGACATTTTCAAACAAAATCTTCTTGAATTGATGACACATTTGGCAAAACTTATCGTCAGCGATGGGGAGGGTTCTTCCAAATTTGTGGAATATCATATCACCGGTGTTAAATCCAAAGAAAAAGCGCGAAAACTAGCCCGCTGCATATCGGATTCCACCTTGGTCAAGGCTGCTATGTTTGGAAGAGACCCAAACTGGGGAAGGGTTATCTGCGCAGCTGGCAATGCTGGAGTTCATTTCGATTATCACCAGGTAGACCTCTACATAGGCGACTCGGAAACTCAAGTGAAAGTGCTGGAAAAAGGGACACCTCAGGAGTTTAATAGAAATTCGATGAAAAAACTGCTTCGAGAATCTCATATCAAGATTCGGATGAACCTCAATGAGGGTAAAGAAGAGGCTTTCGCCTGGGGGTCCGACTTGACTACAGATTACGTAATGTTTAATTCGGTGTACACAACTTGACCAAAATCTGTTTTTAAGCCAGGATTCAAGTCCTCGATATAATATATTTTACCTCCTGAAACTCTGCAATTTCCTACATTGCAAGAAGTAGAATGTTTTTTATAAATCGCTTTAGAAACGTAATCCCAAGGCTTTAAACACATGTCATCTCCAATTGACGCTACCATACTTGCCCGGAAAACACAAAAGGTGCTCGGTGATCCGGAAAAACCCTGGACCGTTGAAGAGTCGGATTCTGAATGGGCAGGAACATTAATGGAATTGCTCAACCTGGCTGCCCATGCACCCTATCATTATCCCAGTCATGAGGTGCACCGCATGGATAAGAAAACGGCATCTGTTTTTCCTTGGCGGATGTATGTCCTATCATCCACTTCCTGTCGGGCCTTACTAAAGGAATTCAAGCAAAGGGAAATAAAAGGAGGAAAGGTCACAAAAATGCTGGCTACTGCCAGGGCTTTGATTCAAGTCACCTGGTTGCCAGACCCTGGCACCTTAGCTAATGAAGAATTATTTCAGGGGAATAAGCGCAACATGGAACACATAGCTGCAACGGCAGCTGCCATTCAAAACCTGTTGTTAGGGGCTACTGCAAGAAACATTCCTACCTATTGGTCAAGCGGTGGCAAACTCCGAAATCCCGAAATTGCTGAGCTTCTCGGCATTCCAGATACCGAAATCCCTTTAGGTTCCCTCTTTCTTTTCCCGACTGACCTGACCGGGGCAGAAATCAAAACCGGCTCCCTGCGTGGAAAAGGAGGTACTCTTGAAGATTGGTCTACTTGGGTGGAATTAGGATAGTTGCTAGCCGTTTCAACACGCCGGACTCAACCAAACTTTTTCTTAAATGCTTTTTGAGCCGCTTTCAAGATAGGTGCCCCATGGCCAAAACAGGCGACTTGGAAGGATTCGTTGGCCAGCTTCTTCAGGCTATCCCTTCCATTCGCTAAATCCTCATAAAAGATCATTAAATTGAGTCCAAAAGTGGATTCAGCTGCATCTCCCCCAAAAAGTATGCCTCCATGTTCCGGGTACAAATAGGAAATATGGCCTGCTGTATGCCCCGGAGTAGCAATTGCGCGAATCCCCTTGCCAATAAACAGGTAGTCTCCATCTTTTACCCGGTCACTTACGTGCAAAGGAGAAATTGTACGAGCCACACCACGTATAAATAGGTTGTAGACTAATTGATTTTTTAAGCCGGGTGAAATTTGCACCTCTGGCCGGAAGCACCTTCCCCCTTCCAATTCATCTGCATCGGCAGCATGCATAAATGTCTTTGCACCGGTCAGTTCTATCATTCTTGCCAAGCCTCCAATATGATCTTGATGAAAATGAGTTATCAGGATCTGGTCAAGGTCTTCCGGTTTTTTACCAATTCGTGTCAGGTAGTTGAGAATCTTTTTATCGCTACCCGGAGGGCCTGCGTCTACCATAGTTAAGTTTCCATGGTCAATTAAATAGGCATTAGCTACGCCCAGATTCAACCTGTGAATTCCAGAGAGAACTTCCTTCATAGACAATGACTATTTAGAAGTAATGATCGGCAATCGTTCTCACTACAGACTTTTAAGCACATACTCTTTAGCCAGATAGGTCTCCGTACTTTTATAGTCCAAAAAACCTTTTACATCCTGATACACCTCCCACATATGCCATGGGAATAGGGGCGAGTTGCCAAAAAAGCGATACACATTTAACAGGTCGGATCTTTTCTTGACATATTCATCCACGATTCCGTTCCAGGGCTCTGAAGACTCGGAAAGGTTTTCTAGCACTACATTTCGACTGTAGTGCCACAGTGGATGAAGCTTTAGCGACAAAGGAGTATGACCATTGTGCCATCGCTCAATGAATGTATCCCAGTCCAGGTTTTGTTTTTTACGAAAGAGCGTAAATAAACACGTCGCCGGCGTAATTGCACCATCCGGCCAGTCTTTTTTATAAGCAACTGGAAAAGCCTCTTCTACCCGGTAAGTTCCTACCCAACAGTCATGGGTAGCTAATTCCTTAAACGCGGCGAGGCTTGAACCATATAGGGAAATAGCAGAAATAGGATTTTTCGAAAACGGAATGACCGAAAGGGTTGGGATATCCGGGTCACTCACCACTATTTTTAAACCTTCTACTTCTGGTTGTGAAGTCAATTCTTTCGAAAGGGATAGCAGGTCTTCCGAAAAAGAAGCAATGGGTGTATTCGGCTCTCCCCGAAAAAGGTAAATGTGCTTTTCCATTTGAATATGGACGGTTATATCGGGAAGATAGGAAATAGGAAAGGTAAACCTTAAGGTTGGAGCATTGGGAGAGGTTGAAAAGTCATTTTATTGGATTCCCTATCAAATAAAAGCTCAATTGAATCCCCGGTGCTAACCAAGCCAAATCGCTTATTTTTTGAAAAGGGGCTTGGCTGGTTTCTTTGGTATATGCATTTTCCACACCGATCAGGCTGCATCGAAATGAAATACCCTCATTACCGTCATCGCCATCATTCCGAATCCACTCCAAAGAAAGCAATACGTCCTGGTCAAGAATGATCTGGTAGGGGGTTAGATCAACGGAAAGTATTCCGGCTTGTTGGGGACGCTCAATAATAATATTTTCTTTAAGTAAATTTTCTCCTATCCTACCATACTTAAATGAATACAAATTAAGCCGAAAAAACATACTATCTCCTTTAGCGTGGTTAATAGTAAAATGAGCACTTTTTATTAAGGTCTTTTTTCCAATTCGAATTCGGGCTCCCATTTCAGTCCCCAACTGTGCGCTTCCGTAACTGACGCTATTCTTACGCTTTTTTATTTTAAACCCATATATTTTTTCTTTACCAAGTTTTTCTGCCAGTACCTCTACTTCCGGAACAGTATACGAACGGGGAACCAGTTTTATATTTCCATCTTGCTTTAATTCCGCCACTGTAATATTGAATTTACCAAACCCAATTGCCGAAAAGCCAACTGTATCCTTCAGGGAAGATGCCTTTATCGAATAATACCCTTTTTCATCACTTACCGTACCTTTATTTTTACCCAACAAGCCAATATTTACATAAGGAATAGGATCGCTACTATTCGCATCCACTATTGTACCTTTCACTACCACTTGGCTTTGCCCTTTTACCAAAGGCAAAAAAAGTAAAACAAAAAGAATTATATCTTTCAAAGTAAATTTTTTAAACCAATACCGAATTGAGTATCTTCTGTTTCTTTCCAAAGAAATTTACGCTATGAGTTCGTTTATTACGGAAGAACCCCCCTCTTTTTTCGACCAATTCTAACTTAATTTATATATGGATTAACATCTTTAAAAAAGATCTACAGAAAATCATTCCTATCCCGCATTAGATGGGAGAGCGTGGACTACCTAATCCAATAAATTACAATCAAATACAACCACTTGAAAAAGCGTGGCAGGGCTGTTTCCTGTTCCCGTTGAAAGAACCAAAAAATTGAACCTTTAAAAAAGAGCCGTAGAATTGGGTGAAAAAGGACGCCTCAATCAATCATCATCTTCCAGGTCTTCTCCTGTATACTTCTCCTCATATTCGGCTTGCACATCCTCTTTTAGGTTGCCGTCATCATCAAAATCATCATCTTCTTCGATAATCTCTTGTGCTTCGGCTACCGTCATGCGAACCAGGTAATACTTGTCTTCTGCTTCGAAAGGAAGTGCGCTAACCAACTTACCTTCTCGATTCTTGAACTTGATCAAATGCCGTTCAAAACCTCTTGGATACTCCAACTTGATTTTTTCCAAGATGGCTGCGTCCAACTTCTCGTAGTCCTTAACGACTCTGGGTTTATCTGCCATAGTTGGGTCAGGATATGCGTCTGTTTTGATGATGGTGCTTTAAAAATCCTTTCTAATTTAGAATAAACCTACATTTTCCCGGAGACATTTTATATGCTGAAAAAAGAGAGGTTATTCAGAGCTTGAATTTGGCAGTATCCCCCTTTCTCTGAACCAGGCGACGCTCTCGCGATAAGCCTCTTTCACCGAAGTGGGCTCCATACCCAATTCCTCAACCGCACGTGTATTATCTCCATATTTCCCACTTCGAAGCAATCGGATAGAATGGTAATTGAAGCGTGGGATTTTTTTGGGGAAAAAATTGCGTTCAACCCAGTCTTTCACAATGGATACATTCTGCAAGAACCCTGCCGGAATCTCCATTGTCGGCCTAGGCACCCCGGTAAGCTCCTGAAGGTAATCCAGTGTTTGTCCAATGGTGAGCCGCTCACCCGTCAGCAGGTACCGTTCTCCAACTTTTCCTTTTTCCATTGCCATTAGATGGCCTTGGACTACATCCCGCACCGGAACAAAATCAAATGCCCCCTCTACGTAACCTTTCATCTTGCCGTGGGCAAAATCAATTATGGTTTTCCCAAGCAAAGAAGGTTTAAAATCCCAGGGGCCAACGATGCCACTTGGATTCACGATTACGGCAGGTAGGCCACGTACAATTTCCTTGTATACCTCCAATTCGGCAAAAGTCTTTGAGATTTCGTAATCGGTAGTCACTTCATAAGGGCTTACCGACCAGGCTTCATTTGAAGGACCATCTGCATTGGTCCCAACAGCACCGAATGAACTGCAATGAACAACCTTTTGGACACCTTCCTCGCGGCAAGCCTGCATCAATCTGCGAGTCCCTAATACATTGATATCAAATAATTGAGGACGGTCTCCACTCCGGATACTTACAAAAGCAGCAAGATGGTACACTTGATCACAGCCTTTGACAGCATCGTGCAGGGATTTGGCATCCGCCAAATCGCCAAATACGTGCTCAACATCTAATCCTTCCACCTCGTGGTTGGAGCTCGACTTTCGTAAAAGCAACCGGACATTTGCTCCTCGATCCAACAAGGCACGGACCAAATTGGACCCCAGGTGCCCCGTTGCTCCGGTTACCAGGATTTTACTCATGAAGAAGCCGTGTTGTGCAGGGCATCCTGCTCCATTTGGAAAGAAGCAAGGTCAAGACGAGATAGGCCGGCACCTGGAAAGGAGAATTTGTTTCCTTCGGAGCGCTCCCGTTCCTGCCGCTCCACTTCAGTCTCCAAATATTGGTTCCACTTCTCCTCGCTCAGTTTCTGAAATTCCCGAACGATTGGGTTGAATTCATAGTGATGCTCATCGGGATGGTTATCATGTGCTTTCTGCTCTTCCTCCAACGCCCAGAGATCTTGACTCAGCAAGGGCTTCACATAGAATTTGTTGATTAACCATAGAATTGGCCTCCTTACCGTTTGAGGGATATTATATCGGATCACCGGAATTTCAATGGGCCCAAATAGAAACATGAAGAAGCACCGGGTTGTCTTTTCATCGATGGGAACCATAAATAGCCAGTGTAGGTACTTCCCGGATATATCCGATGCCTGATAGGGATAGCGATACCAAAGTGTCATCTTGTCGAAATCCCTCCCCTGCTTTTCACCACCGATCCGAACCATCTGACTTTTGCTAAGATCCGTATCGTAATTGATCGTAATGCTATCCCCTTCCCTTTCATACCCGGTTAGATGAGGATCTGTGAAAGGTCTAAGATCTCGATGTAGGAAAGCATGGTTAAAATCGCACACATTCTCCAGGATCATGGAGTAATGGGCATTGATGGTCATATCGATCGGGATAAACTTCCATGGTTTCTCCTGATCAAGTTGAGGAACAGCAGGCATAGCCACCTGATCGGCTAAGTCAGGATCTCCAGGAAAAAGCCAGATAAAACCATATTTCTCCTGGATTGGAAAAGACTGGATTTTGATCTTGGGCAGTTTATCTTTTTGCCCTTTACCGATTTCATGCGAAATCTTAACGCAGGTACCTTGTTCATCGTAGGTCCACCCATGATATTGGCAAATGAGGTCATTTCCATCAACCACTCCCGTGGTTAATCGAAGCTGCCGGTGGGCGCACCTGTTCTCTAGAGCTCTGACAATTCCATCTTCACCCCTGAATAATGCGATAGAGGTTTTCCAGAAAATAACTTCTGTTGATTTTCCCTTTTTAAGATTCTTGCTTAGCTCAACTGCGTACCAGTAATTGCCGCTCTGGCCAAGTTGCCTGACGCGCTCGCGCAGACTTTCCCGGCGTTTGGTAGACATTTCCATATCGGTTTGGGTTTGCTGAATGTTTAGCGCTTTTAAAACTCAAGTACCAATATAGGAATCAAACGCAATTGGCGCAATGGATAGTGATCAGCAAGCCTGATTTGCCACTTTAACCTGGTCCAGGAACCCGCGCACCTCTCTGTTGCTACGGAGCACAATAACCTCCTTCTCTTTGTCAACCTGGGCAAGGTGTTTCAAGAGAGTAGGCTTTTTGTCCTTTTGAAACCGGTATACGTACTTAATAAAATCCCAGTCAAACCGCTCTGGGCATCCTGGTGCAGAATCCGGGCGGACTTGTCCATGATGAATAATTACTCTCTTGAGTACTCGATACAAGCAAGTCCACCGGGATCGGTCCAGGAAAATAATGGTATCCGCTTTTGCTATACGCTGAACCATGGTGCCGCCATAGTTTCCGTCAATGATCCATCTATCCCTACTCAGCAAAAGTTGCATCTTTTCAACCCATTTTGCCTTGGTTGGCTCTTGCCAACCCGGATAATAGTACTCCTGATCCAAATGAATTAAAGGCAAGCCCGTACGTTGATGTAATACTCTGGCCATGGTACTTTTGCCAGCTCCACAGCAACCAATTATAAGTACTCGATTCATAAGATGATTGACTAGCTACGCCAGGTACAACCACCAAATAGAGAATAAAATTCAACAAGCTGGATGTCGAAGCTTAACGGATCCCATATTCCGTGTAGACTACATAAAAAAAGACTCTGAAATTGAGCCTTTTACTAGAATATCTAGAGTAGCCCCATTGATTGGGGAAAAATGGTTGGGGAGGACCAAGCCTCCCCTTGGGGTCAACAGGGGATTCAAAATTCCTACAAAACGCCTTCTATCCTTTGGCAGGCCCACTGGCTTCTACCGGACAAGTCCGCATGCCAAACAGTGCATAGATGGGGCAGAAGCTCACAAAACTGGTTAAAGCCAAAATCCCACCAGCTACTAATAACACGATTCCCAGAACTCCAGGAATGATGTTGGTAAAAAAGAAGAGAATGGCCACAGTTGCAAAAATGAGAATGCGTACAATCCGGTCTGCAATACCCATATTTTTTTTCATGATAGAACGATTTAAACAAGTGAGAGTAAAAAGCTTCCCGCTAGGTAGGCTTCTATATGATTGACAATCAAAATTAAGGGAGGAAAGCCAGGTAAGCAGTGACTAAGGTTACATCTCGATCACTCTAATTTGATGCCCAATTTGTTCCAGCTTTCCCTCCTTCTCCAGTTTTTTGACCAGACGGGAAATAACTTCCCTGGAGGTTCCCAGTTCAAATGCAATCTGTTTGTGGGCCACTTTGAGCGGGTTCTTCTTTGTCAGCTGGACTTTCTGGACGAGATAGTTCATTACCCGAGTTTCCAGTCGATCAAACAGGAGATGATTGATCGTATCTAGCAATTCACTGTAACGCTGATTGTATAGTTGAAAGAAAAAAGTATTGATATCGGGATAATTCTTCCTCCATTCTGCCATGTAATCTGCAGGGATAAGCAGCACTTCGCTTTCTTCCTCGGTAACAGCGAAGATATGGCATCGCTCATTTTGAATACTTGCGGCAAAAGACATGACACAACTCTCTCCAGGTTCGATGTAATAGAGTAGTAACTCCCGATCCTCATGGCGAGTAAATACTTTGATCAAGCCTTCCAATACCACCGGTATCACCTTAATAAATTGACCTTCTTTGATCAATTTTGTGCCTTGCGGGAATCGCTGCACCTTACCAACCTGCTCCAGGTCTTCGCGAAATGGACGAGGTAAATGGGGAAATAAATTTCGGACCTCCATAGGCGTTAGTTGTACCGACAATCCATCTTGTGGAAAAGTCCATTTATCACTAAATTCTTTGCGCCCTTAGCGCCTTCGTAGGGTTCTTCGCGGTTTATATGGGAAGTTCCCTATTCACCGCAAAGTACGCAAAGGAGCTGCCAAGTACACAAAGAAGAAATGATCAACCCTAAGTTCGCTTGTCAGTACAGTTAGTTACTAAAGGTTAAGAGGAAATGGGGGTATTGCCAGTATTTAAGCCATTCCCCATTTTTTAACAATGATGCCCAGGTTAAAAGTGCTAGCATGGAAGGGATATTATTAGTAATTATGACGTCGCTGTTTCCAAAAGCTTAGGCCCAAAGTACCCTTCCGGAAGATAGCTATTTTACCCCCAATGCCGAGCATAGATCATTCACCGTTCCTAGGCAGGCCAGGTTGAATTTGTATCTTAAGGAAGATCAACAACCAGGAACCATGGCTCGATTATCCAGAAGAAAATTTATCCGCACCAGCGGTCAGGCTGCCCTTTCCGTAGCTGTCCTACCTTCCTACCTGCCCGGTTTGATTTCTCCTACAAAAGAGTCCTTGGGGGTAGCGCTAGTTGGGCTCGGGTATTATAGTACAGACCTTTTAGCGCCGGCATTACAACTAACCAAGCATTGTACATTAAAGGGAATTGTTACCGGAAGCCCCTGGAAAATTCCGATCTGGCAGCAAAAATATGGGATAAAAGACGCAAATGTCTACAACTATGAAAACATGCACCAGATTGCCAACAATCCGGACATTGATATAATCTATATCGTTTTACCAACAGGCTTGCACAGTAAATACAGCGTTATTGCTGCAGAAGCCGGCAAGCACGTATGGTGCGAAAAACCAATGGCCCGAACAGCGAAAGAATGCCAGGCCATAATAGACGCCTGCCGCAGCAATAAGGTTAAGCTGAGTATTGGTTATCGCATGCAACACGAACCCAACACAAAGACTATTATCCAGTATGCAAAATCTAAGCCCTTTGGCAAAATCCAAACGTTGGTAGCGGAGGCCGGCTATTTTGACGGTCGAAGTGATCATTGGAAGCAGAATAAAGCATTGGGTGGAGGAGCGATGTACGACATGGGGGTTTATCCGCTAAATGCAGCTCGATATGCCACTGGAGAGGAGCCGATTGCCGTTACGGCCAGCCATTCTACCAATCGACCAACAATCTACTACGAAGTAGATGAGACTACCGAGTTTCGGTTAGAATTTCCATCCGGAGCCATTGCACAGGGGGCAACCAGTTTGGGTAAATCCATGAATACGCTGAGAATGACCTGTGAACAGGGGTGGTATGAGTTGGCTCCTTTTCAATCTTACTCGGGCATCCGAGGTAAAGCCAGCGATGGTTCCCGTTTCCAGAAAAAAGTACCGAATCAACAAGCTCGGCAAATGGATGACGATGCAATCGCAATTAAGGAAAATAACGATGTCCTTGTCCCTGGTGAAGAAGGGCTTCGAGATATAAGAATTGTAGAGGCAATCTATCAGGCCGCTAAAACCGAAAAACGAGTTGAATTGGGTGGCTGAACCATTAGGGCATTCATATCGTATCCTTACTTCCCTCCCATTCTCGTATTACATAATCCATCTATTTGCGTCCCAGCCCAAGTTCCTCTTTATTCAATATATCATAATCCTCGGCACGAGGCATGAGGTCCATAGCATCCTCCACGATTTCAAGGAGTGGGTTCAGGATCTTTCGCTGGTCAAGGTCCATCCAGCAAATAGTAAGTTCGCTGTAGGCGACCAAGGTGGTATCCCGGTACATTTCATGGCCAATCCGAGCAAATAGTCCATCCTCACTCCGGCCCAGCAATTCCAGATTTACCATAACCTGTTCGCCAGCGCGTAGCTCTTTAAAGTAATAGAAAATTTCATTCAGGACTGCAGGCCCGATTTTCATATCACCTAATACATGCTCATCCAAACCTTGACCCCTGAAAAATGTCATTCGGGTTTCGTTCATCATGGCCATGTAAGCGGTATTTGCCACATGGGCATTCGAATCCAGATCATTCCAGGAAATCTGGAAGGTCCGGGAAAAGGGTAGCTGAACCATTCTTACCACTTATTTGAGGATGGAAGGTACAACCATTGCGCTACTTCAAGGCAGCATCAGCTGCTTCGGTATGGGTATGGAATTCAAAGTGCTGCTTTTCAGCAATCAATTGTTCCAAAATACGTACCCATTTAAGGAAATTGCCAGAACCAACCATACCACATATGGCAGGAGGAGAAAACTCTTTTGATGGAGGTGTTTCCATTCCCCAATCATCAAAGTGAATAGTACCAGAAGAAGTAAGACTAATATTATCAAACCTGGAAGTATAAGATGAAGCCTGAAAAAGATTGGATTCCAGGAAACATTTAACAGGACTGCCGCTACAAAAAGGCCAATCACCCAAAAGGACCAATTGGCCCGATATAGATATGCCAGGTAAATGGAAAAGCAGAGCATGATGGTGAACCAGGCGGCACCGAACACCCAGCCCGGAGGCGTCCAGGGAGCCCGATCTAGAGAAAGGTACCAATCGCTGGACGGGCCTCCGCCCTGTAGCAGGCCGCCAATGGCCAGCCCCCCGAAATTGATCAGGAGAAAGAACCCGAGGAGCACATAAAATCGGGTGGGCTCAGCTTCCATAGGGGACGTTTTACTGGTTATTTGCCTTTTTCCTTTTCTTCTTGTGCGTTCCCTTCTTTTTTCCTTTCTGTTTACCGCTCTTCGCGCAGGTGCCTGCATACTGAAGGGGGACCTCCAGGTAGAGTATACCTACATCGGGAAGAATGGGCCTTTTGTACTCCATGCCATCATCGCCGATCTCCAGCAAAGCTATGCCAGGGGGAACAGTTAATGCAACCCGGCCGTCTAAATCCGAGATCGTTCCGAAAACCTCATCTTTACTATAGGCAATAATCCCGGCGCCGATGAGGGGTTCGTTAAAATGGCTGTTTTCCCATTTCCATCCCGGACAGGTTTCCCCCCGGTCTATCATACGCCCGATAATCCGAAGGGAGTCCTTCAGGAGAGTACTCTTCTCTCTGTTTTTGGTTTGTTCCCGAACCTTGTTGATCAGCATGACATTAAAGGGCCCTTCTCCAGGGATCGCCATACGTTCGATCGACCAGTAAAAGGAGGTATCCCCGACAAAAGAAAGGCTGTCGGCGGAATAGGGCAGATCGATCCGGTAGAAGCCGTTTTCATCAGTCTGTACCGACCGGTCCGAACCAGGCAGCCGAACCTCTACCCCGGCAACTGGATCTGCCCATTCATTAAAGATCTGCCCGGCGGCCGAGCGCTGTGCCAATAGTGTACCACCAAATAGTAATAATGAAAAGTGCAGTAAAACCTGCATAGGTGAATTAGGTGTAAGTGTGGAAGTGAGCATAGGGCAAGAAACTGGATAGTCAGGTACAAAACAACTCCATGAAACCCCAGCGGCGTTTCAGACCAAGCTATTCAATCTTGGGTGATTAAAAAGGGAACCCTGCGATCAGCTAACGGCATCCACCCGGAAGGAAATATTGCAGATAGCACCATAGCTGCTGATCTTTCCATCCTTAACGTGGGCCTTGATGTCCTTTACGTAGACGGAGTCAATATTCCGGACGGTGCGGGACACTTCTTCCACTGCATTCTCAATTGCTCCTTCAATACTCTTTTCAGAAATTCCTATTACTTCAATGACTTTTACGATGGCCATAATGGATGGTTTTAAAAATTAGAAATTCCTACATAGTACCTAAAATTCAAGAAGGAATCAAGCCATAAGCCTATACCTATCCAGAATTCCCTGAAACGGAATGTTTCCTAACCCAACAGGACCAGAATCTTTCCAACAATTGCATCCTTGGAGCGGATTTCCAGAATTACTTGAAATTCGGCCCTGGCTTGGTAATACAACTCATCTATATAATAAACCGATTCCAATAGGAACTCCTTCTTCCTGTAGTTTCTTATAAATGGAAGTCCCACCTATTGGCGAGGAGGGATCGTCGAGAAGAGAGAATGGGCGAGGCAAAATAACTTGGATTAAAGGCCACCACACAGTATGGATTGACGGTTGTTAAGGCAAAGTGCCTGACTTAAAACCAAGATAGCATTACGTTTTCTCTCCTCCGACATTTACCGAAGGTGGTATATATTGTTAGGAGCAACCTTTCAGGGTGCTAAAAAAAGCCCAAAATTGGCAAATAACACCCTCGCAGGGTTTCAAATGACCCCAGCCCCAGGCCAAGTACGAAACAATTCTTATTTTCGGACTTGAACCAACCATTACTCGACTTCATGAAGAATCAATCCCTCCTGATCACCATTTTACTTATTTGTTCGATCTTGATTGGCAAAGATCTATTTGGCCAAATAAGTGCCCGTTTATTTCAGCATCCGGATGTATCTGATGATTTGATCACCTTTGTATACGGTGGAGATATCTGGATAGCCCCGAAAGAAGGCGGGACCGCCATCAAATTAAGTTCTCCAGATGGCAACGAATCCTTTCCCCGTTTTTCTCCGGATGGAAGCCAGATCGCTTTTTCCGGAAATTATGATGGCAACACAGACATCTACGTCATTCCTGTCGGTGGAGGTATTCCAACCCGAGTAACCCACCACGGAATGTCCGACCGCTTGTTGGATTGGTATCCAGATGGAAATCATCTGCTGTATGCCTCTAGTATGGAAAGTGGAAAACAGCGATTCAATCAATTCTACAAGATTAGCACCGAAGGTGGCTTACCTGAAAAACTACCCATTGCCTTGGGTGAATTCGGATCCCTCTCCCCTGATGGAACCCAACTTGTTTTTACAGATCGATCCAGGATGTTCCGTACCTGGAAACGCTATGAAGGCGGTAGTGCTGCCGACATTTGGACCTTCAACCTAAACACCCTTGAATCCAAAAATATCACCGCCAATACCGCTAACGATGAACTTCCAATGTGGACTGGAGATAAGATTTACTACCTCTCGGATCAAGGGCCCAACCAACGGTTTAATTTGTGGGTGTATGAAATGAATTCCGGCCAATCCCGGCAAGTAACGGAGTTTAAAGACGTGGATGTCCATTTTCCAGCCCATGGACAGCAGGAAATTGTATTTGAAGCAGGAGGAGACATCCATTTACTGGATCTTTCCACAGAGCAAATCCGGAAAGTTGACATACAGGTCGTCTCTGACTTTACTGCCTTGCGCCCCAAGAAGGTAAAAACAGAAGACTATATTCAAAACATGACCCTCTCTCCAGATGGAAAGCGGGTAATCGTAGAAGCGAGAGGCGAACTCTTTTCGCTCCCTGCCGAAAAAGGATTTGTACAAAATCTAACCCAGACCTCAGGTATTGCAGAACGCTACCCAGCTTGGTCGCCGGATGGTAAGAAGATCGCTTGCTGGAGTGATCGCTCCGGGGAATATGAACTCACGCTTTTTGATGTTGAAACCGGTGAAGAAACCAAAGTCTCCGATCTGGGGCCAGGTTTTAGGTATCAGTTATTTTGGTCTCCCGATAGTAAGAAAGTCGCCTTTGTAGACCAGACCATGACTTTTTACGTCCATCATTTGGAAACCGGTGTTACTGATAAGGTTGATCAAGATATCAATCTCTTTGAAGGTGGCTTAAGAGGATGGAGCCCCAGTTGGTCCCCGGATAGTCGATGGATGGCCTATAACCGCACTTTAGAAAACGGCCACAGTGCCGTTTTCATGTACCACACTGAAAATAAGGAAGTCACTCAGGCCACTACTGGATTTTATAGTGATGGGCAACCTGTTTTTGGCCCGGACGGAGATTATTTGTTTCTCACAACGGATCGGGAATTCAAGCCGGTCTATAGTGATTTTGACAATTCCTGGTCTTATCCCAACGCGACCCAGTTTGCCTTCATCACCTTGCGAAAAGATGTGCCTTCTCTGCTGACACCCGAGAACGATGAAGTGGAAATCGAAGAAGAGGAGGAAGAGGAGGAAGAGGAACAGGTAGAAGCTGAAGAAGGAGGCGAAGCGGAAGCTGACGAAGAAGAGGATAAAATCGAAATTGAATTTGAGGGGTTTGAGCGAAGACTTGTAGTACTTCCACCACACGCCGGAAATACAGGTGGCATTGCAGCGGTAAAGGGGAAAATGATCTTTCTTCGATATCCCAATTCTGGATCGACAGGAGAAAAACCGTCTTTGCGTTATTTCGACTTTGAAGAACGAGAGGAAAAAACCATCATGAACAATGTAAACGGCTTTGTGGTCAGTGCTGATGGTAAGAAGATCTTGGTTCGCCAGGGAAGACAAATGGGTGTGATTTCCATAGGGGCGGATAAGAAAATGGATAAGAGCTTGGCTTTGAGTAACATGGAAATGATGTTAAACCCTAAGGAAGAATGGAAGCAAATCTTCAACGATTCCTGGCGGTTTCAGCGTGATTTTTTCTACGATACCAACATGCATGGCGTGGATTGGGATGCCATCCGAGTTCAATATGGAGCCCTGGTGAAGGATGCTACTTCCCGGAATGATTTAAATTTCATCTTGGGTGAAATGATCGGTGAGCTCAATGCCTCTCATACCTACAGAGGCGGGGGAGACCAGGAAACCCCTAAAAACAAGGCTGTAGGTTATTTGGGAGTCGATTGGGCGAAAGAGGGTGGCCAGTTCAAAATTAAATCGATAATTCGTGGCGCTCCTTGGGACAATGAGGCCCGATCGCCATTGGATGAGCCTGGAGTTGCTATCGCTGAGGGAGATTTTGTCTTGGCTGTGAACGGCATGAAATTGGCTGATTTTAGCGATCCTTGGGCAGCGTTTGAAGGCCTCGCCGGTAAAACCGTAGAGTTAACGGTAAATGATAAACCATCCATGGATGGAGCTACCAAAACAGTTGTTAAAACCTTGCGCAGCGAGACGCGACTTCGAAACCTGGCTTGGATCAACGCTAACCGCAAGCGCGTAGAAGAGGCGTCCAATGGGAAAATCGGGTATATTTATGTGCCCAGTACCGGCATCGATGGCCAAAATGAACTGGTTCGACAATTTTACGGACAGTGGAATAAAGAAGGATTGATCATTGACGAACGCTTCAATAATGGAGGGCAGATTCCGGATCGATTTATTGAACTGCTGAATCGAAAGCCATTGGCGTACTGGTCGGTCAGAGACGGTGAAAACTGGCAGTGGCCGCCTGTTGCCCACTTCGGAAGTATGGCGATGTTGATCAATGGCTGGGCAGGGTCTGGCGGCGATGCCTTCCCGGATTACTTCCGAAAAGCCGAGCTTGGCCCGCTGATTGGAGCCCGCACCTGGGGTGGATTGATCGGTATCTCTGGTGCCCCTAGCTTAATTGATGGTGGTGTGGTTACCGTACCAACATTCCGAATGTACAATCCGGATGGGACTTGGTTCAAGGAAGGCCATGGAGTAGATCCGGATATTGAAGTTCCGGAAGACCCTACCCAATTAGCTAAGGGTGTGGATACCCAATTGGAAAAAGCAATCGAGGATGTACTTCGCCGCATTAAAGAAAATGGGCCGCTTCATCCCGAAGAACCTTCCAAAGAGGATCGATCTCGTGTAATTCGACCTTAATTAGGCCTCACTAAAAAAGCCTTCCTGATTTTCAGGAAGGCTTTTTTAGTAGTGGATCGAAATGCACAACCAGACTGTCTCTATCTAAAATTCCTCCTGATATTCCTTGTAGCGGGAATGGGTTTCCCGGTTCCGCATGATGATGTGATCACGATCCAATTGCTTGGACCGGTAACCAAACAAATGGAAAAAATCCTTGGCATAAAATCTGGCAATCCGGCGATTTACAACAAGGGCATTTGGTTCTGTAGAATGCCGTTTAACGCCGGGTAACAGTGGGAGTAACCGGTCCCAATTCCACTTGCGAAGCCAGGCCGATAAGGCCAAGGCAAATCGTGGGACCTTGCGAATCAGGAAGAAACCATCATTTCCCTGTTTCTGGTAAAGAGGCATAAAAATGCGGCCATTCCGGTGGCTTTCAATCCGAACCTGATTGCTTCGGGCCAGATCATCACCTTTATGAATAATCTGGAAGTTGGCATAATTTGGCTGCATGTCGAATTCCTCCTTTTCCTGAACTTCATAGCGATATCGGATTTCATAAATGGACCGTGATCCCTTTGCTGCCGCTTTCAGAGTAGCACAGAAGGTGTCGTAATTTGGAAATTGACTCTTTTCAAGGAGCCCGCTATGTATCAAAACGAGGTATATAAAAGCCCTGTGATTTACGACCGAAGATTGCGCTTCATGCTGCCCAGCCTCAAAACCTAAGGCAATGTAGCCGAGCTCGTTGATGTAACTCAGCAATGGCCCTTCCAGGTACTCCTCGATACCCAGGATAATTGGTACTGGAAAGTGAACGGCAAAACCGCGATTGGCGAGGGTATCGTTCACCGTTAGGAAAGGAATAGAATCACTGGATGTGGTATGGAGGTCCAGGAAATAAAAGGGAGGCTTGGTATTTTTCAAAAGCCTTTGCAGAAACTGGAAGATCTCGAATTGCTCTATTTCATCTTTGTGCGCAGGATCTGGCTCAAATCCATCCGATTCGATTTTTTCCATTCGAGCCTTGGTCCACATTCGGTTCAAATCCTGGATGTGAAACCGTTCCTTTTTTTCCAAAGCCCAGAGGTTACCTCCTACTCCAATAAACTGGCCTTTTAAAAGGTGTCGTTTTTTAGCTAACTCTTCAAAAACCATCCGCAAGGCAAACACGCCGGAAGGCTCGTTACCGTGCACACCTCCAAAGAAAACTACTGTAGGACCGGGTTGGTCTCCTTTCAACCATCCGATGGTACGGTCGATCTCCAACTCTTCATTTAATTCCTCATTGATGATTTTTACCGTTTTACTCGGTATGAAGGTCATTGCGTGTGATGATTCCAACTAGCTGATCATTTTTTAGTACGGGGAGACATCCGATCTGATTTCTATCCATTAGCTCTTCCGCCCAGCTTACTGAATCCATTGGCTGGATAGTGATTACCTCCCGAACCATGATATCGCGTACTGTAGTTAACACATCAGAAGAAAGCTCCCCATTTTCTCCCTCGTCCATGTATTCCAGCATATTGGTCCAGGTGAGGAGGCCCACTAAATTTCCTCGATCATTCACTACCGGAATGTGATGAATGTCTTTCCACTGCATGATCTTGGTAACCAGTTCGGCAAAATCTTTCTCATGAACCGTAAAAAGATCCGTGGTCATGATCTGATTGACTTTACGGTACTGAATATTACCGATATTCTGATGCTCTACATTTTTCCATTCATTCACAGGGCGACCTTCCATCTGATTTTGGTGGATGGCCTGGGTAATTAAGGTAAGCGCATCATCCAATTTAGCTTTCCTGCGGAGGCGTCGATAATTTCTGGAGATCCATTGGGAACCCGACACGCCTTTGGTCCTGCGTTCTATGATCCCCAGATAGAATTCAATTTCATCTCCATCGATACCGGAGTTTCGAAGGCCCTCATACGCAATCGGTAATAGCTTCTTACGGGTGAGCCTACCCGCGGAGACCATTTCATCATCCCAATAAAGCAAGGACTCCTTTCCATAGTGCGCTGCCTTAATGAAATTGGACTTAACCTCCCGAAAATCAGTCGTATCCTTTACATGATCAAAACGCTCTGGTCTTCCTCGCATTAGCCCTACCCAAAAAGCGAAGTTGGCAATCTCATCAACAATGGTAGGACCAGACGGCAAATACCTACATTCAATCCGCAGGTGCGCTTCTTTTTTTTCATTTCGACCATAACAAGGGCGATTCCAGCGATATACAGTACCATTATGTAACGACAGCGCTTTTAGCTTTGGGGTTTTTCCCTCTTTCAAAGCTTGGAGGGAATCGGACTCGATCTCTGAACCCAATAGTATATTAAAGCGTGCAATATCTTCCTTGTATACTTCAGTAATCGAGTTGCGGACCCAGGCGTGGCCGAATGTAACTCGAGGTTCTTGATCTTGAAGCGTATAGCTGGAAGGACGCGTATCGATACTTTGCTGGAATAATCCAATTCTTGTTTCCTTCCACAATTCCCTACCGAGTAACAAAGGAGAGTTACAACAAACAGAAAGTACTGGTCCTGCAATCATCTGAGCCCAATTGTAACTGCGAACCATATCCTCTGGATCAATTTGCAGATGGAGTTGAAAGCTGGTATTACAGGCCTCAAACAATACTGTGTCGTGTTTGATATTCAACTCGTCTACCCCTTGTAGATGAACTTCAAAATCGGTGCCTCTGGAGGATCGGAGCATATCATTCAACGCATAATACCGATCCTTTGGAGTAATGAAATCCAGCATGAGCTCACTCTTCCGGATAGTTGGAAGAATGCCTGTCATCAACACTTTGTTATTTAACTTCTCAGCTGCATCCTTGGCTTTGTTCATAAATGCCGCTAACACCTCTCGGTAGGCTGAAAAACAATTCCCGCCCAATTCAATGGGATCCAGGTTGACCTCCAGGTTATACAAAGCTATTTCGGTAGTGAAATGAGGATCATTCAAAGCCTCCAGCACCTCAAGAGCTTTATTTGAAGGCTTCCAATTTTCTCCAACCAGAAAAAACTCCTGCTCTGCCCCAATTCGGGTGATTCCGCTTTCAAATAATTTTTTTTCAAGCATGATCTCCAGAGCCCTTACGTCATGCAACAGATGACGTACAAATTCAGCTCGGTTGGAGTCATTTGCAATTCGGCTAACTTTTTGTTCTCCCATAATGGGTTGGGTATTGAATCAGGCAGGATAAAGGGCACTTATTAAAAACAAAAGATAGCATTTTCTGCCATTAAGAGAAATGACAAAATATTCTTTGCACAAGAAGATTAAAAGGCCTGTGTTATGTCTCTTTTTTCGGTAAGTCGCAATTACAAAAACCCCAATTCAATGAGCAAATCAGCAAGGCTATTCACCTTTTCAAAAGAACGCCCAGCGCCCAGGTTCGAGAGACATATTATGGATATACCCTGGTCGGGATAGTGCGCAAGTTCAGTACTAACCCCAGAGTCTCCCCCGTCCCAAGACCATTTGACCCTTCCTTTCCAGTCGTTGGTGTAGATTCCAAAGCCTTGGTTATTTCGGCCGTGCGGAAAATTCATTGTTTGGTGCATCAACTCATAAAATGCATCTCCTCCAAAGGATTTAGAATGGTAGTTGGCGGCCCAGATGCTTAGGTCCTCCATGGGGCTAATGACGCCACTGCCCCCATAGTGAGGTGAATTACGATGATGTGTGATATAGTTTTCAGAATCTGAAGATCGAATGGCAATGCCCGAGCTACGGTAATCGGCAACATTTTCAGGAGATCTCTTATTGTAAGCCTGCACTCTGTTTGGAATAACCATTGTTATATCGTCGTGGATAAGCGTACTGTTCATTCCCAACGGCTTGAACAGATGCTCTTCTGCAAATACGCTGAACGGCTTTCCACTTATTGATTCCACGATCTTTGTTAACAACATCCAATTGACATTAGAATAATCCCATAAAGTACCGGGCTTAAATTTCAGGCTTGGTAGACGTAAGGAGGTGGCGATACATTCATCGACGGTAAAGTAATTGAAGTCCGACCAGTTGTTTCCAGACCTTCGGGGAATTCGATAATAATCGGTCAATCCACTAGTATTATAAATGAGGTGTTTAATACGAATGGTGTCCCGGTATTTTTTGAGTGCAGGGATAAAATTGGCGGCGGGTAGGTCTAAATCCAATTTTCCTTCCATAAGCAGCAAGGCTATACATGCACCTGTGAATTGTTTGGAAACGGATGCCAAATGGAAGGCTGATTTTTCGTTTATGGGTATCTGATAGTCCAAATTGGCCAGTCCGTAGCCTTTGGAATACATGATATTTCCATCCTTCAATATGGCAACAGCATAGCCTGGTTCATCCGGATGCACGAGTGCTTGAAAGAAGCTGTCTACTTTTTGAGCAAGATTATCCTGAGCAATAGACTTATAGATAGGAAAGGCAACTGCTAAGCCCAGGATTAAGAACATTCGTATGCGCATCGACATGGTTGAGGTTGGCTTTCGGATACCAGGTCAAAAAAGGAAAAATCTCAAAATGAACCCAGTTAATACAACAATCATCTTTTAAATGGAGAAGAAAGGGAAAAATTTCTGTCAAGGTTTCAAAAACTCAAAGGTCATTTCCCACCACTGCTCCAGGAAATCAGCAGACTTGGAGGCTTTCATGCGGGCAAAGGCCCCAAATGTTCCGGCATGCATGTACTCCGCAATTTCCATTGGTGAAAACCGATCTGTAATTTCACCGGCCCTCTGGCCTTCTTCCACACAATGGGCAATTTCCTGTAACCAGGATTTGAAATGGGCATCTGCTTTTTGACCTATTTGTCGATTCAGTCCTGCTACCTCTACTGAAATGGTATTGACCAGACAACCAGCATCCAAGCCATCGAGGATATTCGCCTCTATCGTCCAGCGGTAAAATGATTTTAATCGCTCCAGAGGAGAAAAATCCGGATTTCTGAGGTACTTCTTGATCCGTTGTAGGCTGTATTCGCCATAATAATCCAATACCTTTAATGCAAAATCCTCCTTGCTTTCAAAAAAGTTGTAAAAGGAGCCTTTTGGAATGCCTCCAGTCTTTAGAATCTCATTGATCCCCACATTGTGGTAGCCTTTTTTTCGAAAGAGTTCCGAACCTATGGAGATGATGTCCGATTCGTTATGCTTATACCCCAAAATGCTAAAATTTTAGACCAATTGGTTTAAAAATAGCACCTCTAAGTCGGAAAGGCAAACCCATTACTTGGAAAAAGGCCCTTTACAAGGCTACCGATCTACTAAATGTCGGTTTACCAACAAGTAATTGCCCGCATACGACCGCCGGTAAACTCCGCTTTGTACTGGGCAAGACCTGTCCCGTTTCTTTTACGCCCGGTAAAGGATATAGTTCCACTAATGCTCTGAAGGTCTTCCGAAGGAACCAACTCCAGACTTCCTCTAATGATAGTGTATAAAACTTCTTCCTCCTGCTCAGTACCTCCTGAAAAAACAAAGGTTTTCCCATCATACAGGATTTCTATAGCACCTTCATTGTCAAAAATCAGGGGATCTATATCAGCCGTGACCCGGCCTGTTTTGGAATCGTAATCAACGAATGCCAGATCCAGGGCTGCATCCGTTGCGCCAATTGTGCAGCCATTGGGAGAGAATCGACATAACTGTGTATTGGTGAAAAACCAGAGAGCACCAAGTTCAGAAGTAGTGGAGGGTTGACCACTCACAAGCCCTATATCAATTACATTATCCCCATTTTGAAAATCTTCAGCTCCTTGCTCCTCGATCCTGGGAGATAAGACCAGGCAGGCACTCCTAAGGAATGGAATATTTCGGTCTAGCGCTTCACCTCTTAATTGAATCTGGTAAATGGTGAGGTCATCGAGCAAAGAAATCTCTTCTTCAAGTATAGTGGTTTCTTCAGGGGTGCAGGCGCATAGCAGTAATACACCTACTAGTGTGGTCCATGGGATAATTCTCATTGTAGTAGCCTTTGATTTGCAATTTGCAATGGAAGCGGATCATATGCTGAATCCACTACGGAACGGCAAAAATTAAAAGAAAACGGAAGATTTGCTCGAGGGTGCTGCAAATGAATTTTTCTCTCATCTACCCCATATTGGCTAGATGATCAAGCTTTCAGTGCATCCCACGCGTACTCGATTACATTCCACCCAGTAGCATGACGGCATTCTGCATCATTCGACTGGGGCCTCTCCAAAACATTCTGTATTGCGTATTGTCAAGGAGGTAAACGATTTTTCCCTGGCCGATCGGCTGTACGGCAGCAAATATTTTTCCGGCTAAATGGGTCCGGTTTTCTAGGTTAGCATAGCCAGCCACCAGCAGACGTTCCGGATCTTGTTCATAGTAGCCTACAGCCTGAAGGTTATCATTTGGTTTCAGGGCATTGGTACCAAACTTCAAGGTATACAACTGCTTATCCAGCCCGAAAGCCAAGGGGTTGGAATTGTCTATATGCCCCAATAGGGCAGTGCCGGGAATACGTTTTTTCCCAAAATAGTCAGTGCGTTTATCGTAGGCAATGTAATGCCCACTGCCTGTGGTATCCTTAGGTATTTCAGCTAGTTCTACAGAAGTGACCCTGGATCGCTTTTTAGTAAAAAAAGAAGCTGCCGATTCCGTTGCTACCAGTACGCCTCCACCAGCTACCCAAGCACTTAACCTTTTTTGGGCTACGCTATCAAACAAACCACTCAGCGCATTCCCCCCACCTGCTAAAATGAGTACATCGTAGTCTTCGAGATCGGCACCACCTCCCAGCCCAAGACGGGATAGATTGGTAGGGCTAAAATCGGTAGTCCTTATACGTTCAATGGGTAAATCCGATTCTTGATCAAACAGGTAAAAGATCTGTCCGGTAGTATAGGTATTAAATGGCGGCTCCACCAGTAAAGCCACCCTGGGCTGATCAATAGGTCTGCTATCCCGGGATGCAAGGTCGATCCCTTCTGCTACTCGGCCGGTAGGAGTTGCTTTAATCCGCACTCCTGCCTGTAGAGCAATGTCGAGCATTTCTGAATCTATATCCGCTCCTTTCTCCAGGTTGCGTCCAACTAAAACCACCAAACTTCCCGGCCCAAAGACCTCTCCATCCCGTGTAGTAAATCCTTTCCGAACCGAACGAACCCGGTACCCTTTTTCCCACAGCATCGCCAACGCTTTAGGAGCGAAACGCTGTTTCCATTCGATTAGATAAGCGTAAGGATCGCTAACTTTAGCCAGGCCGGTCGGTATAACTGGCATTTGGGTGACTTCAGAAGTGCTAACCCCAATTTTAGTCGTGGATGAATAGGCTTCCAGGTTGTAGGCTAACGGAGCTGACCAAGTGGCCATATCATACATGACAGAATCTTCGATCTCCATTTCTCGCTCCAGAACGGAATTAATGAACAAATGACGATCCTGGTCCGTAGAAACCAAATAAGTTCCCCCCTCAAACTCCCGAGAGGCTATCCCTCCATCAAGGAAACTTCGAGCCTGGGTAGAAAAAGAACCTTCTGCCTTTTCCACTTTTACTCCGTGATGGAGCAAGATTCGGATTACCTCCGGTAAATAGAGATTCCCATTGTCTGGAAAGATGTAAGTCTTTACGTCTGATTTGCTGTTGTTTGGCTGATGAGCTTCATAAGCGTACCGAATAAAATCTTCTTTCCGCTCAACTGCTTTTCGAATAGTAGCAATAGAGGTGGTATAGTGGTCAAAAATTCCCTGCCTTAATGTAAGTACATAGCCATCATCGGTTTCTACCGCTCGTCCTCTTGCGCTCCCTTGTTCCGTTAGCATTCCAATGGCACCCATTACCGTTGGGTAACTGGATCCATAACTTGGATAAAAGAAATCAAATGCCTCGCGGGTAAAGTAGTTGATTTTATATCGATCGAAGGCCCGCACATTTGCCATACCTATAGTGTCGCTCAACGGTTCGTAGCGGTCGGGCAGGAGCTTGTTCCGCGGAGTAGTGCCCGGCATGGTAAAGTAGTTGGAGTTGCTACCTTGCTCATGGTAGTCGGCATGAAGGTGCGGCATCCAATATTGATACTCCGTTGTTTCTCCCCTTGATTCCGGATGAACACCCCAAACCCAGTCTCGATTGAGGTCAAACCAATAGTGATTAGTACGGCCGTTTGGCCAGGGTTCACTGTGAATGAGATCTGTCCGTTCTTTCGCAACTTCTTTTCGGTGCGCAATCCGGTACCAATAAACAGCCCGGTCCCGACCGTCAGGATTTATGCAAGGATACATGATTACTACTGCATTGTCCAACAGGTTTTGGGTCTCTTGATCCGTTGCTGCTGCCAAGCGGTAGGCTACTTGGATTGCGGCTTCTGTAGTAGAGGATTCGTTGCCATGTATGTTATAACTATAGGAAACGAATACCGGAAGGGACTCGATCAGATTTTCGGCTTCTTCTGTTGAAATTTCTTCGGATTCTGTAAGTTTTAGATTGTTCTGACGAATCTCTTCCAAGCGGGAATGATTCGATGCTGAGGTAATGACCAGCGCATACAAGGTTCGACCTTCATATGTTTCTCCGTAGGTCCGAATCAGAATTCGATCAGATGCCTCAGCAAGTACCTTTAAATAGGATTCTACATTGGCATATAAAGTGTGAAACTCACCCAACTCGTACCCTAAAAATTGGCTCGGCGAAGGAATATCTGGATTGTAAGGCAGGTCCGGCTCGAATGCAAATCGCTCCGGGGTAAGATCTACTTGAGAAAAAATAGGACAGACGCACAAGACTAACAGTCCGATCAGTTGGGTCCTCAGGTTGGTTTTCATGTTTGTTTTGTTTGTGGAGAATGGAATATACAGAACCAAACAAGTTTTTAGCCGATTCAAGCTGGTCCGACACCGCTTCCTATTCGTCAGATAAGCTCAATTACAGCATTGAAAATCATCAGTTCTCAATCAATAGGGGTACTTAAAATTCCAATACAAGATTTGACCCCGTCAAAGTAGCTTCCCATTCGAATATTTTCATTGGGGCTGTGCTGATTGTTATCGGGATTGACCAGAGGTACAGCTACCGCCGGCACATCAAGCGTATTCACAAATGGAGAGATCGGAATAGAACCTCCATGCGTTCGAATTCGAATCGGCTTTTTACCCCAGGTGCGTTCCATGGCCTTGCTCAACCATTGGCCTACGGGATGATCCAAATCAGTTCGAAAGGCCTGGTAGGAAATGGCGGATTGCATTGCAATTAATTTTGAATATCGTTTGCGCTCTGCATCGGTAGGCTGATCTCCTTTGATCAGGTGGTACCCCTGATCTTCGATATGTTGGCGGATTAAATCCAAAAGCCGCACCGGATCGCTTTCCTTGACCAAACGAACATCTATTTCTGCAATGGCTGTGGCAGGCACAATAGTGCGCACCTCTTCGCCCACCCAGCCTGAGCGCATCCCCCGAATATTTAAGGATGGATACTGGATCGCTTCCTGTAGGGTAGATGCTACTGCATCCGGCTTGGCGATGCCAAGGCGTTGCCGGATCTCCTTTTCCGAATCGGGAATTTCCGCCAGGGCTTCCCGGACCGAGGCATTCAGGCTAATCCCGTCATAGAATCCGGGTATAACAACTCTCCCCCGATCATCTTTCATGGTAGCAAGCAGTTGAGCAAGAATCAGAGCTGGATTAGGCGCATAATTACCATAATGCCCACTGTGCTGAGGCACCCGAGGCCCAAAGGTGGTTAGGGTAACCGTAGCAATACCACGAGCCCCAAACACCAAAGTGGGTCTAAGCGTCTGGTGTATAGGACCATCTAGAATTACCAGGTAGTCAGCAGCTAGTTTCTGACGGTATTTTACCACGGCAGCTGGAAGATTTGGAGACCCCATTTCTTCTTCCGTATCCATGATCACTTTAATATTATACTGTAGGTCCTCTCCGTTACTTTGTAGTACGTCCAGCGCGGTTAAAAACATATTGATCGGGCCCTTGGCATCTGAAGCAGACCGGGCAAAAATACGCCATTCAGGATCGTAATTGTATTGTAGCAAGTCTTTATCCAAAGGTATCCAGCTGCCGTTCCTTCCCCTCTCCTTGACAACGGGTTGGAACGGATCTTCCTGTTCCCATTGTGTTGGATCTACAGGCTGACCATCCACCTGCACATAAAACAAAACCGTTTTAGAAGCATCTTTGGATTTCCGTTCTGCCAGCAAGAGATCGAGGCCGGCTGTGGGTATACGCTCTGTGAGAAATCCTCTCTTGTTGAATGCGCGCTCCAGCCAGCGCATGTTGGGTTCTAATTGAGCCGGATCAGGGGCTACATTGGGTAGGCTGAGAAACTCTAAAAATTCCTCCAGCGAGGTAGCTTCTTGTTCCTTCGACATCTCAAGTGGAGCCTGTGCCAATGTTTTCAAACAGGTCGCTCCCCAAAAGAAGCTCAAATTCAATAAAAGTAATAGTGTATTCAGGCGATTCAAAGAGCCCATCATGGTTAAGCGCGTTTTTTCTTATAGAAAATAAATAAAGATCGGGGAATCTCTGTCTTCTTTAAAACAAACTAAGCAGGACCACTGTGCTAAAACCTACAAATCCAAGCAACACTGTCATTACAGTCCAGGATTGGAAGGTTTGGCGTTCGCTCATTCCCAAGTATTGGCTGACCAGCCAGAATCCAGAGTCATTAACGTGAGAAAACATGGATGCTCCTGCTGCGATAGCGATGACCAAAAGGGCCAGACTGAATCCCTGCGGACCATCACCAGCTAAAAGGGGGGCCACTAGCCCTGCTGATGTGATCATAGCCACTGTTGCCGAGCCTTGTAGAATACGGACCAAACCTGCAGCCAGGAAGGCAAAGAACAAAACCGGTATTCCCAACTGGGTGAGGCTTAGGGCGAGCATCTCTCCAGATCCAGTATCTACCAGGATCTGTTTAAGAACGCCACCTGCTCCGGTCAGCAGTATAATCGACCCTGCAGGAGCCATGCTATTTGTTGTGATTTTAAAAAGCTCTTCCTTGCTCATCCCCCTTCGAATACCCAGAAAATACCAGGCGATCAAATTGGCTACAATTAAGGCTGAAAAAGGATGGCCCAGCAATTGGATGGCGGACACCCAAAAGGCCTGATCCTCTTCTGAGATGACCGTTTCTAATATGGTATTTGTCAATATTAGGACAATAGGAACAGCGATGATAATCAGAATAATTCTCCAGTTCGCAAAACTGGAAATCCGGTTTTCTTCACTCGTAATCAGAGGTGCATCTAACTGGATTTGCTTAGCTACACGCCGTCCAAACCACAACCCACTTATCAATAAGGTTGGGATGCCTGCGATAAAACCAGCCAGGATTACCCATCCTAAATCGGCACCAAGTATATCTGCTACCGCTACGGGTCCCGGAGTTGGCGGAATGAAAGCGTGCGTGATGGCCAGACCGGCCAGGAGAGGTATGGCATAAAGCAACAAGGATTTTCCACTCTCTCGTTGCATGGCATAAACTACAGGAACCAATAAGATAAAGGCTACATCAAAAAATACGGGAATGGCCACTACAAACCCGGCAATGGCCATAGCAAGTGGTGCCCGCTGAGTCCCCAGACTCCGAATTAACCACTGCGCAATAGCATGTGCTCCTCCGGAGTGTTCAAGTAATGCGCCGAACATGGCCCCCAATCCTACAATCGTTGCCACAAATCCAAGGGTTCCGCCCATTCCCGTTTGCATGGATTGGATAATCTGCTGAGGAGGCATACCGGCTAAAAGGCCAATAGCAATGCTGGCGATTAAAAGGGAAATGAAAGCCTGAATCCGAAAATACAGGATCAACAGCAGTAAAAGCCCGATTCCGGCAGCAACTGCCAACAAAAGCGTATAATCAATCAATTGAATCTATGTTTTACCAATTGGTATGATACGCTTTTCCACTTGGATCATCGACTCGCTGATAAGTATGGGCCCCAAAGAAATCGCGTTGGGCCTGAATGAGGTTGGCTGGAGATTGAGCTGAGAAATAGGCGAGTAGATAATTCCAGGATGCAGTGAAGCAGGGTAAGGTCACCCCGCAATCCAAACCAGTTCGCAGGGTTTGTTCCAGGTGGATGGTATTCTTTTTAACGACTTCCAAAAAGGAGTCCTGAAGTAGGATTCGGCCGGATGGAAATTTGGATTCGCTTAACTGCTCCATAAGTTCTGAACGGATAATGCAGCCATTGGTCCAGATCCGAGCTATCTCTTCCAATTGTACCTCCCAACCATGGGTATCGGAAGCGGTTTGGATCAGATGGAATCCTTGGTGGTGATTGACCAGTCGGCTCAGATGATAGCCTTGTTTAATCGCCTCCAAGTTGGGTTCAAATCCAGTAGGGAATCCGGACCGGATATCGAACAATTGCTGCGCTTTTTCCCGTTCTTCTTTAAAACTGGACTGGTATCGGGCAAATAAGGCTGCCGCTAAATTAGGTACCGGTACTCCTTCACCGGCGGCAGATTGGACTGTCCAACTACCTGTTCCCTTATTACCGGCTTTATCCAAAATTTTATCCAACAGAAAATGATCGCCTTCCTTTCGTTGGAGGATTTCAATCGTGATTTCCAATAAAAAGCTCCCCAGGCCCTCCTCATGCCAATCTTTCAGCAAAGAAGCGATCTGATCCGGATTCCATTGGAACCCTCTGTGCATCAGGTCGTATACCTCAGCCAGCAACTGCATCTCGGCATACTCGATGCCATTATGTACCATTTTCACAAAGTGTCCAGCTCCACCGTGACCAACATAGGTGCAGCAGGGAGATCCGTTTTTATCCTTCGCCGCTATGGCTAATAAGAATTCTTTGACTTGATCATAGGCCTTACGATTTCCCCCAGGCATAATGGATGGCCCTTTCAAAGCACCTTCTTCACCTCCAGACACTCCAACTCCCAGCCAGGCAATGCCTTCCAATTCTTGCTGTCTTCTTGCTGTATCGGAATAATGAGAATTGCCCCCGTCGATCAAAATATCCCCCTCCGCCAACAAAGGGCGCAATTGGGTAATAATACCATCCAGAGCTTTTCCGGCGGGGATCATCAGAAAGATCTTTCTGGGCTGTTCCAGTGATGCCACGAAAAGCGCCAGGTCTTCAAAGCCTTGTGCTCCGGTCAGAGGGGGATGTTCTGCAATAAAATGCAAAGCCACTTCCTCTTCCGTACCCTCGACTCTCCGATTGAATAGGGATAATGAAAAACCTTTATCGGCCAAATTCAGGCTCAGGCTTTTACCCATTACCCCTAAACCGACAAGGCCAAATTGAGCAGATGGATGATCGAGTGTTTCCATAATCTGAGAAAGGATTTCTTCGGGTGGTAAATCGATATCGATTTCAATCGCATGTTCGGGCTCTTCCAAGGTGTCGAACTGGGATTGCAATAGTTCGCCTGGCATAAAGTGACCTCTTCGTTCCTCCATACGATCTTTGATCGTGTCATAATCACCTTTGAGGTAAATCCAAAACAGACGCTCGGCTATCCCATGGGAGAGGACCTCTCTGTAGCTGGCCTTCAATGCCGAGCAGGCAATTACACCTCCATTTTGCTCCAGCAAACCCTCTGATAGGTTGTGTAACCGACCTAGCCATTCGACGCGATCGTGGTCCGTCAGAGCAATACCCTTTGCCATCTTTTCTACATTGGACTCCGGATGATAGTCGTCCCCATCGTGAAAAGGCAATCCCAAACGCGCTGCCAATCCTTCTCCAACCGTAGACTTGCCGGAGCCAGATACACCCATGACGAAATAAACGAAGGGCTTTTGAGTAGGAACCGGTTTCAAGGTTTTCGTTTTTTAAAGACGGATATGATCCCGGTGGGATGTGCACTTACCGAAGGGTCCCAAACCTGATTGAGCATCTGGTCCAGGTCATATCCTTGTTCGAATCGCTCAATCAAAAGCGCCTCCAATTCCTGTACGATATCCAGGCTGCTTTTGTGCACCGGCACATTGACCATTTGTTTTTTTACCAGGTCGAAGCTCGGTGTAAAATCAACGATGTAGGGTTTTTCCATAGAATAGAAGGCTATTTTTTCCTTAAAAAGTGGTTGAGCCTAAAGTGTCACTTGTTCTACTGTTTCCTCCATTCGGCTTTTTTCGGCCATAAACCCCATAATGTGGCTCTCAATCGAGGCATCAATGGTAGAGGTTAATATGCCGGAATTCTGCTGATCAACCGCTTGAATCCAATCGCGCAGTAAGGCCCAGTCCCCTCCTCCATGCATATCGGTATCTCCTTCCGGTGACCAGCGCGTCTTTTCTCCGGTGAGGAAATCGGTGTGTTCAAACTGCTGCATATCCCCTACAATATCCCCCATAGAACCCATGATTCGGGTTCGCCGGCCTCCGTAGGAAGTAAAGGCCTCCATGGAAAAAGCAGCCGTTATCCCCCCCTGAAAAACCATATTGCTTACATAGTGATCGGGCTGATCGTTTTCCATGCGGTACACACAACGCCCGTAATTGGTCGTTTTCAATTGTTCCATCAGAAAGGCATCATGCTGAGCCGGATCATCAGGGAAATCAAACACATAGGTCCACCACCGATTCCGATAGTAAATCCGAAGGGCAGAATACGGACACTCCGCTTCAACCGCACAGCCGTCTGTACAACGAGCCGTACTGCCTGCTGGAGCATTTGTTTCCGTAAACCATTTCAGATTCCCAAAGGCAGAAATTTTTTCGCAAGGCCGATCTACGATCCAGCGTAGGATATCCAAATCGTGGCAGGACTTCGCCAAAATGATGGGATTGGTCTTTTTCGAATCATGCCAATTGCCCCGTACGAAGGAGTGGGACATGTGAATATGCTCAATGGGCTCCAAATGCTGGATGCTTACCAGCTCTCCTACAGCTCCGGCCTGGACCAGCTCTCGGAGCTCAATGAAGTAAGGGGCGTATCGAAGCACGTGACAAACTGCCACAATACGACCGGTTTTCTTGGTCAAGGCCAGAATATCGCGGCATTCTTTTTCGGAAGGTGAAATGGGTTTTTCCAAAAGAACGTCATACCCCATCTCTAAGGCCTTCATGCAAGGCCCATAGTGCAGGTCATCCGGGGTAGTAATGAGGATGGCATCTGCAAATTTAGGTACATCAAAGACGTGCTCCCAGGTAACAAAGCGACACTCTTTTGAGATTTTATGTTTTTTCGCGTATCGCTCCTGCCGGATAGGAATGGGTTCAGCCACCCCTACAATATCTAATTCGCCTGGGAAACGAACGGCATAATCCCCATACACGTTGCCCCGATTACCTGCTCCTAGGGTAATGGCAGTAACCGGCTTCTTGAGATTTAAAGGCGAAACGGAGTCGGGCTTGGAACCGAGAGTTTTGACTTCCTCTATTTTAGCCTCCAGCCAATCGGGTAATAAAAGAAGGCTTCCGGAGGCAAGGCCGATTTTTTTGAAGGCAGAGCGACGATCCATGCGTAAGGTGAGCATTTGGTGTTAGGCACTAAAGCTAAAAATTATAGGGCCTAATCCGAGAAAATTAGGAAGGGGTTTTTAGAAAGTAGGACTAGACACCAGCTTACAAGACTTTGAAAAGTGAATGGAAGATGAAATCTCACTCACATACAAGAAGGAGGATAGGATTATCGATTTATGATTAGAAGGCCAACAATGCTTTGATAGTCCTACCTTCTTAATAGGACCGTACTTCGGATATGACGTTTCACTAAGAAAAGAACTCTATCAATAAGGCATTCAACTCATCTAATTCACTTTGTGAAATTCGACCTTCTGTTTTAATGACTCGAATCTGAGCATCAATGCTTCTCAGCTGTTCGATCAATGCAAAACTTGTTTTAGGCGTACTGTTAATCTCAATAGCCCTGGGGAAAGGGAAACGCTTTGAAGTACATGGAACCACCACAATCATTTGTCTGAATTGGTTCAGTTCATCTGGGCTAACCACGATACAGGGGCGCGTTTTCTGTTGTTTTCTACCAGTAGTTGGATCCAGACCGACCCAAACAATATCCCCTTTTCTAATCTTCATAAATCGGAAGCGATTCATCTCCAAATTCACCCGGAATCAGGAGTTCCTCATAACCATCTTCTCTAAAACTTTTTGTGTATAGATCAGACCACCCCGCTCTGGGATTCCGATGGGGTTTGATCAAAATATAACCCTCTTTGTATTCAATTTCTACCTGATCAGCTAAAGCGTAGCTATCCAGCATTTTCTTTGCCAATAAAACGTAATGGCTATTTCCAATTTTTACCACATTAGCAACCATACTGCATTAATTTGTATATACAAAGCCAAAACATTGTCTGAATCAAAGCAGTTCCTAATCAACTTTTAGAGGATACTTATGGGGAAGAAAATTGGAATAGAAGACTCGGATTCAACTCCGGCATCATTTGAAACTAAGTATGATCTGAGTCTGAATTTTATGCCGAATGAAAAGAGCTATCCTGAAAGGGGTGGCTCTTTTTTGTTTTAGCAGAATGGTAGGCAAGGTCCGGATTCGAACTCACGACCTGCCTAAACTTACAAGGTACAACCGTTGGAAGACCAGACACCAAAGAATCGTCCAATTATTGGATTGGAGCTACAGCCCGCCTATTTCCCCCTGAGGAAATAACTTAGTGCAAAAATGACTGCCCCCAAACTAATACCATAGCCGGTCAGGTCGGTCTCCCGATCCCAGGTAATGATCGTACCCGTAAAGGAAATGGCCATCACCACAATAGCCAGCTTGACGAGCATGGTTTTTAATTGATCAATATTGGTGATAGTGAGCCAATCTGGAAGGTCCGGAATCGGAGACACAAACAGTTCAAACAATCCAATACCAATTAAGAAGACGGTTATTCCTAATAATATTAAATCCACTGCGCTCAGGGAGGAAGCGATGATCTTATCCTTTTGAGTAAAATCTTCCGCCATCTTGATAATCAACTCGACGATCTCATACAGGGCATAAAACAGAATGGCTACTGCGAGGGCCAGGATTCCGATGACGGCTAAAAATGCCAGCGGCCGAGTTAGCCAACCCAAGATTCCGCCTGTTTTCATAATGCTTGCTTCTTTACAAGTAAAGGTAGTTAACAGACAGAACTAGGATAGCAAACATGGAATCTAATTGCGTTTGTAGCTAAAGCCAGTGCTTCATTGTCAAAAAACTTCATTGGCAGAAGGACCTAAACCATTGTCAGTGAAATCTTTAAAATAGGCAGCATAAAATACTTGGATTGATTCCTGTTAAAATCTTTCCATTCAATGGACAGATTTGGGGTGGTTCTTAGATTGGTTTTAGAATGCCCTCTATTGCAAAGACCAACCAAGCTTTTACTCCACCACCGCCGGCAACACATATCGCTCCATAATTTCATCCACCTGCCGGTGCATGTATCGCCGGCCGTAAGCGCTGGCCGTGACCACCACTACCAATTCTTGTTCTTTAAAAACGAAGATCTTATTCCCTCCATTACCAGTGCAATATTCGGTGGGATAAGATTGTCCATCGACTACATAATCCTTGATCCACCAGAGGAAGCCATACCTGTTGGGCGGAAATTTGGTTTCGATATGGGCCGTATGACTGGCTTTCACCCAAGACTCGGGCAGCACTTGACTCCCTTTCCAGTTGCCGTTTTGCAAATACAACTGACCAAATTTGGCAAAGCCGATTGGCGTTAACCGAATACCTCCTGCTGTATTGGGTACCTGCTGGGGCGTGTACGGCCAAAAGTAGCGGTCAATTCCAATGGGCTGAAACAACTTTTGATCCGCGTATTCCTCTAAACCACCGGGAACCGTTTTATCCAGGATATCTCCCAGAATGACTACCCCAGCTGTGAAATAGTTCCATTCCATACCTGCGGCACGGGTGGTATCGATTGGTAGGTTTAGCGTCCATTCAACCCAATTTTCCTGGGGATACATATTTTCTTCGTTTCCGGGCGAGTCATAATCATTGTCATTCCCGTCAAAGTTGCTACTCATTGTCAATAAGTGGCGAAGCGTGATCCTTTCCTTCAAGGGATGATTGTTCTGGTAAGCCTTCAGGTCATAAAACTCAGCTATGGATTGATCCACCGATCGGATATGACCTTCGTCCAAGGCAATTCCCAACACCGCTGAAGCAAAGGTCTTCCCTACTGAGCGTACATCATGCACCTGCCTTCGTTTGGTGCCATTGTAATATTCCTCCATCAAAAGCTCTCCCTGCTTGAGCACCACAATACTATTGAGCCGTTTGTAGACATTTGCCTCGATGGAATCACGCAATTGATGGATTAGCTCCTTATCATAGGCATTCTTGGATACCGGCAACCCTTCTACCCAACCAGGCTGTGCCTGGCTACAACCTGAAAATAGAATTACCCCGGCTATACATAGCAACTGGACTTTAGACAAAAAAGGAGACATCTATTTAGTCATTATCAGATTCCACTACAGCGACAGCTTCAATCTCGATTAGCCACTCGGTTCGAGCCAAAGACTGTACTCCTACCAAGGTACTGGCCGGCATATCTTCATTTCCCATGATTTCTTTCCGAATCAAGCGAAAGGTATCCAGAAAAGAGGGGCGGTAATCCACGATATACGTATTCATCTTAATGATATCGTCATAGGTAGCTCCTCCAGCTTCCAACTGCAGGCGCAAATTCTCCAGGGCCGACCGCATCTGGGTAGTTAAATCCTCCCCTTCTCCAATCTGCCCGGACACATACAACGTTTTCGCATGTTCTGTTTGAACCCCAACCACCTGCGAATAGCCGCTTGCCGGATTAATATAGGTTTTTCGAATCCCATCCGAATCCTCCTGGGTACAGCCTACCGATAACAGGAAAAGCCCCAGACAAGCAATTGTCCAATAATACTTGCAGACATTGTAGTAATCCATCATGCTAACATTACAGCTTTAATATTCAAACTCTACCTGCTCCATCGGGTACCCAAAGAGGTATTTGTCTTTGATTAGTTGCGCTACTTTATTTGGCACCATAGGCTCCCAACCTTTCTCACCGGATTGGATCATTCGAAATACCTCTTTACTAAAAATATGTAGATGCTCCGTATCCGGATTGGCTACATCCACAATATGTTTAGCATCCACCAAGTGTTGGTAAATGAATTTTACCCCTTCCGGAACGGGTAAATTCTGCGTATTCATCAGCTCTCCGCTGCCCTCCTGGAGCGCCGGGTAGGCATAAAACCGAACGCCTTTGGTAAATAGACGGCCAAATGCTTCCAGCAGACTACCATCCTGGTTTCCATAATACCGCTGGCTGATCAAATCCAGCAGCTCTCGCACACCGATCACGATCCCGATCAAGGGTACCTTTTGTTCGTAGAAGTAGCGATTTAACCCTTCGTGATCCTCCAGAGAGCTGATCATGACCGTTTGCCCTAAGGTATTAAGCAACGTTACCCGGTCTAAAAAGTCTTGGTCGTCAATGGAGCCGCCCGTTCCCAGGTTACCAATCGTAATTTCAGTAAGGAGATAAGTCTTGCGCGCGTCCACCTCGGATTCTTCTCGAAACTGCTCGAAACCGGAGCGGATCATATCCATATTCACCAGTGTAGCAGGCCGGAAACTACCACGCACCACCATCACAGATTTTCGATATAAGAATTCGGAGGGATGCAGCCCCTTGCCGTCCGGACCAAACATAGCCACTCTGCTTAGGCCAAACTGCACTAGTTTGAGGGACAGTAGGCGATTATCCACCTCGGTGAAATCAGGCCCGGTCAGGTGAATCATGTCGATCTGGATCCGGTCGCTCAAACTATCCATGAGGGATTTGACCATTTCCATGGGGTCTTCATGGTAGTGATAGCATGCGTAGATCATGTTTACCCCCAAAATACCGATTGCTTGGGCCTGCAACTGGCTATCATTGTCAAACATGCGCACATGCAACACCAACTCGTTGGGCTCTTTATCCGGGTGCAACTGGAAGCGCAGTCCCAGCCATCCATTGCCCCGAATCGTACGTTGATAGTTGATGGCTGCGATGGTATCGGCAAACACGAAAAAATTGGTCCCGGGCCGCTCCTGCTGAAGCCGCGATTGCATGAGGTCGTATTCGTGGTCCAACATTTTGTAGAGGCGGGATTCACAAACGTATCTGCCTTTGGCCTCCGGTCCGTAGATCTTGTCCGAAAAGATCTTGTCGTAAGCCGACATGGTTTTGGCAATCGTACCGGCTGCAGCACCCACTTGAAAAAAATAACGGGCCACTTCTTGTCCAGCGCCGATCTCGGCAAAGGTACCGTAGATGGATTCATCCAGATTGATTTCCAGCGCTTTCTGTTCAGTTTCAAGGAGTTGGCGACTCATACGAAAGAATAGTTAGACCTTCTCCAAAAATAGCGGAAAAATCTGGCGACCCTAGTATTGATTTACAGCCTAAAGAGAATGATTCTGGGAAATAGAACATCCTTAAATGCTTGGTATTCTACCAGTAGATTTTTCTTGCCTGAAATCCCGTCCATTCCTATACCCTATTCCTCTCAGCCTTTATTCTCCTCCTTTTCAATCAACTCCTTCAGATTTTCGCTACAAATAGCGGGAAACCAAATCTTTCCACCCAATGTTTTCTATCTTTGCAGGTCAAATTTTCAAAGAAAAATTAGGAATCAGGACGAATGTTTCCAAAGTACGATGTCATAGTGGTAGGTGCCGGTCACGCCGGATGTGAAGCAGCAGTGGCAGCGGCCAACATGGGGTCTCGTGTATTGCTGGCCACCATGAACATGAATACGATTGCCCAAATGAGTTGCAATCCGGCTATGGGCGGGGTAGCTAAGGGGCAGATCGTACGCGAAATAGATGCTTTGGGTGGTTATTCAGGTATTGTTACCGACCAGACCCGGGTCCAATTTCGTATGCTCAACCGCTCCAAGGGCCCTGCAATGTGGAGCCCCCGAGCCCAAAGTGATCGCATGCTCTTCGCTGCCAAATGGCGGGAACTGTTGGAAGCACATCCATACATTGATTTTTGGCAAGAAATGATCCCTGGCTTGCTAGTGAAGGATGGTCGGGTTCGCGGGGTATATACCAGCTTGGGGTTGGAAATTGAAAGTGATGCCGTCGTTCTGACTAATGGCACCTTCCTGAATGGCCTGATCCATATCGGAGAGAAACAATTTGGGGGTGGGCGTGCCGGTGAACGAGCAGCCAAAGGCCTTACCGAACAATTGATGGATTTGGGCTTCGAAGCTGGCCGCATGAAAACGGGTACGCCTCCACGTGTAGACGGACGTACGCTGGACTACAGCCGAATGGAGATTCAGCCTGGAGACGAGGTAGCTGGACGTTTTTCCTACACGGATACTCCTCTGCCTGACCAACAGCTTCCCTGCCATATTACCTATACCTGCCCGGAGGTACATGATACCTTGCGTACCGGTTTTGACCGGTCCCCCATGTTCAACGGCCGGATTAGGGGGCTGGGGCCTCGGTACTGCCCGAGTATCGAAGACAAGATTGATCGCTTTGCCGAGCGCGAACGCCACCAGCTATTTGTAGAGCCGGAAGGCTGGAATACAGTAGAGGTATATGTGAATGGATTTAGCAGTTCGCTACCGGAAGAAGTGCAATATGAAGCTCTACGAAGGGTCCCTGGATTTGAGCAGATGAAAATGTTCCGGCCGGGCTACGCGATCGAATATGATTTTTTCCAACCCACTCAGCTATGGCCTACCTTGGAGACCCGCCTGGTGAAAAACCTGTTCTTTGCTGGTCAGATCAATGGCACTACCGGCTACGAAGAAGCTGGAAGCCAGGGGCTTATGGCGGGAGTAAATGCAGCTTTAGCAGTCCAGGAAAAAGACCCCTTTATCTTAAAACGTTCGGAAGCCTATATAGGGGTATTGATCGATGACCTTGTCAATAAGGGTACTAAAGAACCCTATCGCATGTTTACCTCTCGTGCCGAATACCGAATTCTACTTCGTCAGGACAATGCAGATCTTCGGCTGACCCCTCTGGCAGAAGCTATTGGCATGCAGGGCCTGGAAAAACGGATGGAGCGAGTTCAGGCAAAAAAGGAAGCTACTAGCCAGATCGAAAGCTTTTTAAGAGAATTGAGCGTCAGTCCGGATGAATTAAATGGGTACCTCGAAACTACGAATTCGGCTCCCTTAAAGCAGAAAGTGAAGCTCCATGGAGTATTGATCCGACCCAACATTAGCCTAACTGGCTTAAGAAACACATTGCCGAAAGTTGACCAATTTTTGGATCAGTTTGATTCGGAATCTGTTGAGTTGGCAGAGATCAACATGAAGTATGAGGGGTATATCCGGCGCGAACAAGAACAAGTGGATAAAATGAACCGCTTGGAATCGGTCCGCCTGAAAACTGATTTGAATTACCACCAATTAGAGTCGCTTTCGGCTGAAGCCCGAGAAAAATTATCCCAGCTCCGGCCATTGACTATTGGGCAGGCCAGCCGAATCAGCGGTGTAAGCCCAAGTGATATTTCGGTCCTGCTGGTCCACATGGGTCGTTGATCTCTTCGTATGCCTGCATACTTTGCATACACGGCATCACTTGAGACACCTGCGATTGGTATTGAAACAGGATTTAGTTCGTTGGGGGTGACGGGCTTTGCCAGAGCACGTTAACGATCTTCCATTCGCCATCTATTTTGGCCAAATGGAAGTAATCCGTGCCCCACTGGGCAGTCAATTTGGCCGAAGCTGTTTTATCCTGCACATCAAATAATTCGATTTCTTTAGGTGCATCCATTGGTAGCCAGCCCTTCGCATTCCATTTTCCAGCCAACTCGGTCAACTCTTCATAAGTCATTGGACTCAGGTCGCTGTACACTTCTTTATCTTTGGGCCGCCAGAATCCTCGTTTGACCAGATCGGGATGAACGCCGGCCTCTATCTGAGTTGGATCAGCTAAATACAATGCATCGACATAGTACAAAATGGCTTGCTCCACCGCCTCCCGGTCTGGATTGGATTGCCCATAGGAAATTCCAAACCAGAGTAAGTTGGCCAATACCGCCAGGAAGAACATTCGGGTGATTTTCATAATGGATCTTTTAAGTGGAAAATTAGGCCTTTATCGAATCGGGATCAAGGTGGTCTAGGCTTGGGATTATGGCCTGGCTTTTTCCCGGATGCGTCTCATCAAGTGATCCGAAACTGCCTTGGGCACTTCCAGCTTACCTGATTTATAATCGGCATGATACTTTTTCAGATAAGTGGAAAACGCATTCGGGGGAATAGATCCTGCCTGGATAAATTGCTGCCATTGACGATCCGGAAATATGGACTTCCTTTTTTTGGAGCTGAAAACCCCCGATAAATATTCAGAAGCTCGTATGCCCCAATTGGCCAACCCCCTTGAGGACAACATCTCCAAATTATTCAAATCCAAAACCCAGCAGGTAGTGTGCGTCCGCGCCCAAAAGGAGGACTTATCTTTCAGGACGGCGATATTCTGCTTGATTGCAGATAAAGATTCCTTTTGTTGATAGGCAAAGCAAATGGTACACAGGTTTGAACCGTATTGGGTAGCAGCCAACAGGTATCGATCAGCAAACGATTTAAAAGCAGCATGTACTTCTTCCAAAAGTGATTCTATTCGGTCAGATGGGAATGAATCCGCCAAAACGATAGCGTGTACCAATGGCATCCCATTGTGATAGTTCAATCCAGCTAAATCAAAAACGGATATCATTCTCTTCCAGTCTTCCACCATTTGGGAGCGCTCCCCAGCAGTTAAGTCCGGCAAGGGGAAATGCAACATCGGGCGAAAAGAGGCTGGAACTCCTGTAAATAAGCCAATCATAGGCTCCAGGTACTCCATAGCATCGTTAATGCCACGAATTACATCATCACCGGGTTGTACTTCTTCTGCCTCCAGATCAGTAATGTATCCCAACCGGGTGTAGAGCAAATACGTTGCCGTGAAAAGTTCAAATGTCGTCATGAAATCCGGAAAATGTTAGCCAATACAGGGATTCAAATCTACATGGCTAACCCCATTTTAATATATCCATTCATAAACCTCCCAGCTTTTTAGCGGACCATCTGCTTTAAAAAAGATGATCTCTTGCTAATAACGCCAGGAAACCAGATCAGCTCCTTCAGGTGCCCGAGACTTTACCTCCTCCGCCCATTTGGGAATAAACATCCGATTGTATCGTAGCCTGGAGACGTGATTAGGTTCCTTATGGTCCCCATTCCAGCAATGCTCTGCTCGATCTCCATAATCCACCTCTCCATCGTAGTACGGTGCTGTGGTTTCTTCCAGGAAATCCTCCATGAGGTACACCGCATTATTGAGATAATAGTTGTCCATATCACCGCAGTAAATATGGATTTTCCCTTGGAGTTTTGGTCCTAATTCCTGCCAATCCCGTTTTAGAATATAGGCCAGATCGTAGTTTTCTCGCCAATATGCTGCAACTTCTGCATTAATTTCCCCGGTCTTTTTATCCCAAAGGCGAACTGGATAGCCATCCGCTCCTACCGGGGAATAGACGGCTTCCCAAATGTCCCACTGCTGGCCGGAACGGCCCTTTGTCCCTAGGGCAAGCTCACGCTGATTCATCTCGCGCAAGGTCGCCGAGATATCTCCCAGGTAGTCCCGATGGCCTGGCCGCTCCACTTGCTTATGTTCCCCTTCATAGTAATAAGCATTTTTATCCTCATAAATATTAACCAGGCAATACGCCCTAAAATCAATGGGATCCGGGCAAGCCGCATAGCACCCATTGTATTCCTCCGGATATTTGACCTGTACCGCTAAGGCTTCCCAGCCTCCGGTAGACCCACCATAAGTAAATCGAGCCCAACCTGCTCCTATACCTCGAAATTGCTCCTCGATGTAGGGAATCAGCTCGTAGGTAATAGCATCCCCGTGGGGTCCGTTATTCTCCGAATTGACGGCGTAGGAATCGTCGTAATAAGGCGTTGGGTGTTGGACTTCTATTGCAATTACCCTTGGAAAATCAGGCCCAGTCCACATTTGATAAAAGTCGTACGCCTCCTGCTGCACAAAACGGTTGTAACAGTCGACCCCAAAGCGGGCACTGTATACGCATGGTTCTGTAGTATCAACTGGTTCGGTTCTAAAACCTCCGAAATCAGACGGAAAATGGCCATGAAAAATGGCCAGAGGATATCGAACATCTGGATTTTCCTCAAACCCTTCTGGCAATAAGACATGCGCACCCAGATACATATCCCTGCCCCAAAAATCACTCAATAATTGGCTTCGGATTTTTAGGTGCTTAATGTATTTCGAATCAGCCGGCTCCTCTATCTCAGGAATCACCTGATCCAAGCTAAGCTGGATCTTTCTACTCTGATTAACACTAACTTTTTGGGGAATACTGTAGAGATTGCCCGGTTTTCGATTCCACTGCTGGCCTTCACCTCGGTCCATAGGCAGTTGAACGGTATGCCCGTCTCCACGCTCAAAGGTATCGTAAATGTTGAGCAATGCCTGTACGTAATACTCTCCATCCGGCAACTCGGTCAGGGTTTCAAATGGGTAGCCGTACACATTGGTATCCAGGGTTCGGCTTTGACTGCCGCCCCAATCTTCAACATCCATTCCAAATACGATTTGAGTACTTTGTCCATCCCGAATCTGGAAGCGCGGCTCTGCCGTACTGTCCGTACTCAATAGGACTAACAGCCGGCCGTCATAGCTAGCGTCTACAGTATGGGTAACTACAAATTTCGGTCCATTTACATCTGGCTGGCAGGAAAAGCAAATAACCAAAAGCAATACAATGGATAATAGGATTTGAATCCGATGCATGGTAGGATGGGTTTTTAGTTTTCAATATCGATTAAATGTACAAAACCCCTTTGTAGACTTTGGAGATACCATGTTTAGCCCTCCGCATTTCTCAGTCCAACAGTTCACTATCCAGGTTTTGCCTATAATACCTCTACCGGATGCACCGCTTGTCTTCCAGTGCCATCCAGAATTTGGTGCCGACAGCTGGTTCCCGAAGCCACAATCCAGTGTTCTGACTTCGCTTGGCGCACCGCTGGGAATAGAACCAACTCGCCGATCTCCATACTCAGATCAAAGTGTTCCTTTTCATAACCGAAGGACCCGGCCATGCCGCAACACCCACTGGGTATTACCTCTACATGATAATTTGTAGGTAAACTCATCACCTGAATGGCTGCTTCAAAATCACTCAATGCTTTTTGGTGGCAATGGCCATGGAGTAACAAATGCCGATTCTCCTTAGAGAAATCTTCCGGTCCAATGCGACCCGCCTGAGCTTCCTTCCATAGAAACTCCTCTATCAGAAAAACATGATTTGCCAGGTTGGATGCTTTTTCCTGACCCGCCCCTCTCAATAGTTTCGGAAACTCGTCCCGAAATCCCAGAATTGCGGAAGGTTCTATCCCAATCAACGGTTTACCGGCATCAATTACTCCACTAAATTGATCTACATGCTGTTGAGCCAACCTTGCCGCAGCATCCAGGAAACCCTTCGAAAGCTGCGGCCGAGCACTGAAAGCCGCTTTAGGTACACTCACCCCATAGCCTAGCCGGTTCAACAATTGGACCGTATGCATACCAATTGACACGTCATTATAACGAGTGAATTCGTCCATATAAAGTACTACCTCGCCTCGCAGGTTTCCCTGCGGCCTCAAATGTTGGCCTCGCTTTTTCCACCAGCGGAAGAATTCCACTTTGGCAAAGCTTGGTAAGGTTCTTGTATGAGCCACCCCCAGTAGCCTTTTATTTAGACTACTAAAGGGCTCCTTCCTCAAAAAGAAGTTGCTCAAGCCGGGAAAAAGAGCCGCCAATGCATTGATTTGTGCAATGTGTGCAAATGCGCGGGTACGTATTCCCGGTCGTTTGTGTTGATAGTACTGATATTGCCACTCTGCCTTCAAAGCAGCCATATCGACATTGGAAGGGCATTCGGAAGAGCACCCCTTGCAACTTAGGCAAAGGTCGAGCACTTCTTTCAGCTCGGGCTGATCAAACCGGACCGGCTTTCCATTCGGAGTCAAATATTCACGCAATGCATTGGCACGGGCACGGGTCGTATCTTTTTCATTTCGAGTAGCGTGGTAGCTTGGGCACATAGTGCCGCCTGCTGAGGGTAACTTCCGGCAATCTCCGCTACCGTTACATTTCTCGGCTAGCTGTAATAAGCCTCCCTCGGCAGAAAAATCCAACTTGGTTTTATAAACCGGATTCGGATGATCGACCTGATAGCGGAGGGCCTGATCCATCGGAGGGGCATCTACGATTTTTCCAGGGTTGAAAATGCCATTGGGATCCCAAACCTGTTTTATTTCCCGGAGTAGCTGGTAATTTTGTTCGCCGATCATTTTGGATATAAATGGGGCTCTTACCCTCCCATCACCATGTTCGCCGCTCAAAGAACCTTGATATGCCTTGACCAAGTCTGCAGATGCTTCGCTGATTCGGACTAACAGTTCCTGCCCTTGTTTTTTCTTCAAATTCAAAACGGGCCGAAGGTGAAGCTCTCCAGCGCCTGCGTGCGCATAATACACGGCCTGTTGTCCGAAACGCTCCATTAATCCTTCAAACTCGGCTATATAATTTGGTAAATCTTCCAACGCCACAGCGGTATCTTCAATACAGGCAACCGGCTTGGCATCGCCTGGTATATTGGAGAGGAGCCCTAGCCCTGCTTTTCGCAACTCCCAAATCCGAGCCGATTCCGGAGAAGGAATCAAAGGGAAAGCGTATCCCAGTTCACGTTGCCTGAAATCTGCTGCTAGCCCTTCTGCCAGTCGAGCAGCTTCAGTCCGATCATCTGCCGTGAATTCGACCACTAAAACAGCTTCTGGGTCCCCTTCCAGGAAGAATCGGTTTTTCTCCTGTTTCTTATTTTGTTTGGTACAATCTAGAATAATCTTATCCATTAACTCGCAAGCAGAAGGATGGTGACTCATAGCTACCAATGTGGCTTGTAAGGCTTCATGGACCGAATTGAAATGGGCAGCGACCACTACATTTTCTTTTCCGGGAAGCGGGTCCAGGGCTAATTTGATTTCAGTAATGAATGCCAACGTCCCTTCTGACCCGCACAGCAAGGTGCAAAAGTTGAAGGGTGAGCCCTCTTGAGCAAAAGGAAAATGGTCTAGCAATAAATCTACTGCGTAACCGGTATTTCTACGATGAATGGATGATTTAGGAAAATGGGCTTTTATTTCTTGCCGCTGGATGGGATTGGAAAGCCGTTCGAATAAGTGGCGGTAAATGGTTCCTTCCAGGTCATGCTGCTCACATTTTTCCTGGAATTCAGCTGCTGTTAAGGGCTTAAACCACACCCTGGAACCGTCACTCAGAATTGCTTTAAGTTCGACTACATGATCCCGTGTCGTTCCATATTGAATTGAGGTACTCCCGCAAGAATTATTCCCGACCATTCCTCCGATCGTAGCTCGGTTGGCAGTGGAGGTATTCGGACCAAAAAAAAGATTACTGGAATACAAAGCACGGTTTAGTTCATCGCGGATCACACCGGGTTGAACGCGAACCGTTTTTTCCTCGGGATTGATTTCCAGGATCTGGGTAAAGTACTTGGAAATATCAACTATGATCCCTTTTCCCACGCACTGCCCCGCTAGTGAAGTTCCGGAAGCCCGTGGAATAAGGGGAATTTTCTGATTGTTGGCAAACTGTGTCAGTACGACTAGATCCTCCTCATCCTGTGGATGCGCAATGGCTATTGGGATTTCTCGGTATATCGAGGCATCTGTCGCGTAAATTCGTTTGGAAAGATCATCAAAGGCCAAGCTCCCTTTTAGCAGTTCCGCTAATCGGGCAAGTTCTATTTCCGCGATCATTCAATGGGTGTTTGGGTAGTTCCTTTATGAGGGTTAGGTATCAGGATCGTTTTGTTCCTCTTTTTTTGTCTTATTCTTTTGTTGTTTCCTGATCCAGCGTCTTTTTACCTTAAAGGGTGTTCCTTCCTCAAAATGGGATTCAAATTCTGCCGGAACGTAATATTTGACCGGCAGATCGTAAAGTACGGCATCAAGTACCGGGTCTTCACCCTTAGTATACCCTTTCTCCAGATGATGCCCGAAGAAAATACCCATGGTACTCCAGTAACGAGCTGTAAATCCCCCTCTTAAATCTTTAATGACATGGTAGATCGGTGTATCCAGCTCATTTTCTACCATCTTGATTAGGATCATTCCCTGGGTTTTGGACATTTTTTTGAGAGGATCCGTAAACTCTTCCTTCAGCTGCTTATGCAGCGTTTTTACATACTTCTTGCGATGGCGCTTAGCCATATCTGTGGTAACCACATCGATTTCACGGTAAATCTTTATCGCCTTGAGGGCATATGGATACACCTTTGCCGCATACCGCTTATACTTTAGATACCGCCTTCGGTCTTCTGGGTTTTTAAAGTATCTAGGAGCACTTACCGTAATATCGTTTAAGCTGGCCAACAGGATTGTATCCCCACATTCATTTACTTCATAGGGTAAATAGTATCCATCAATTTTGACATAGCCATCACGCTGCCCAAGTAATAAAATCGGGCATGTCAACAGGATGACCAATATGAACTGACGCAATACCATAGTAAATGATGCAAGTTCTCCTTCTACAACGCAAGCAAGTCGGAAAATATCCCCGAATTATTGAGATTTTTTGCCCTTTACACTAAAATTTGGGTCAAGAGTCTGACAGAACAGCCGTACGGGCAACACGCATTGGGATGCCAATGCATTTTTTCTCCATGTATTCCATCATCTTACCAATCAATTCCTTTGTTGGGCTATCCAACTGATCCATTTCCTTTCTGAAAACTTCATCCATAGCCTTCAATCGAATCGACTTGATTTGCTGAGGCACTTCACGCATGGCAAGTTCCAATCGCCTTTGCTGGAGGTGTTGTGGAAAATTATTGAGAATGAGTTTGAGCTGTTCCCGAGCAATTTTTACTTCTTTTTCCCGGAAGGCTAAATTTTCTTTGGCTAGTTGTCGGAGTCCCTCAATCTCTGTGTAATGCACCGGAAATTGGGAAAATACATCTGGAGAAACATTGTGCGGAATACTCAGATCGATTACAATTTTGGCTTCAGCCTCGCCAGCAAGAAGACTTTTATAGGTTAATGGGTCAATTACCGACTTTTTGGACCCGGTACACACAATCAGACAATCAAAGCCCCCTTGATAAGAATGCATTTCTTCCAGAGCAAATGCTTGTCCACCAACATAACGGGCCAATTGTTGGGCACTTGAAACCGTTCGGTTGAATACCGTGACATTGGTAAAATCATGTTTAACCAAGAATTTGGCTACCAGGCTGTTGGTCTGTCCAGCCCCCACCAATAAAATACGAGCGTCTTTTTCAGGGTTACGACGAAGTAATTGTTGCATGGCTAGTGAGACAACAGAAACCGGTTTCTCCCCAATTCGAGTAGTCGAATAAATCTCTTTGGCTGCTAATTGAGCCTGCTGGAATGCAAGTTGAATCCAGTTTCCGATAAGGCCCCAATCTCGACTGGCCTCAAATGCTTCACGTAATTGTCGCAATATTTGTCGTTCGCCCACCACCAACGAATCCATTGAAGAGGCTACTTCAAATAAATGTGATATAGCTTCTTGCCCTTCCAGCAGCAGAGCCGCTTCCATAAATTGTTCTGGATCAATCTCCCTCAGTTCAGGATTGATAAAGGCAAGAAACTGCTGTGCAAATTCAAGGTCTAAAGGCTGGTCGTTTAAAAAGAAATACAAGACTCGGTTGCAGGTTGCCATGTAAAGCAGTTCCTCCAATTGAAACTTATCCTTTATCCTGTGCAACGTTACTGCATTCTCTTCTTTAACAGAAAAATCAACCAACCTTTTGAGGTTGACTTTTTTGTGGGTGACCGTTAAAATTTTAAATCGTTCTAGCATAAATTTTCCTGAATGCAGTAAAAATATATACAGGGGATTGAACGCATGTCATCAATCTGTAAATGCGGGTTCAACAAAATCTGAAAGATCTGAAAATGACCAGCTAGTTACTTGATCCGCTTTTGCCTTGAAGCATTAATAAATAGGGTATTTCCAAGCTTTTGATAACCCTCAAACACAGCTCGTCCAGAATGTCTGACTGCTTCGTCTCGGAGTCCTAAAATAGTTAAGTCAGCATCACCTGACTTTTGCCCGATGATTGTCCGAAGATCTACGTCGTGCTTTAAGGGTAATACTTCAATATTATTGGATGAAATAGGCAGCTGTCCATCTTCTACCAACTTGAACAATCTGTCTTTTTCAACCTGTAAGATATCTTCCGGGAAAATGGCAAAAATCTTTATATGACCTTTATTCCATTCCCGATGGCCAAGAATAATGTACGCCATCAAGATCATCAGATTTGCATTCTCAATATCGCTGGGGGTTAACCATACATGAATGCTATCCTTCAAACCAAAACCACGTTCACAAGTCCCCAGTATAGCTACATCAAAATCGACAGAACGTATTAATTTAAAATTATCGACGATATCCTCCAGGTTCGTTGGGTCTTGCTTGGAGAAGTCCAGGAGTAACAAATTGTTGTCCGATCCTGAGATACCTGGCAGCTGTATCACCTGGGCAATAGCCGAAGTATACGAAGGACTAATTAAGGTATCGATATATACATTACTCTTACTAGCCTCTGCCATCTTAATCAACCGGTCCTTGGCCATCTTTGATTCTTTATGTGTACTCCTGGACAGATACCCATTGATCTTGTGAATGTAGGTGCCAAAACCGTAACGCTGGCTAATCCATCGAAGAAGATCAAACGCAGATAAGCGATTGAACGAATGCTCCGATATGCATACAGTGGATGGCCTCCAACTTACGATTTGTTCTTTTTCAGCCTTTTGCAAAAATACTTGGAGTTGTCTGCTAAACTGGAACATCACTCCCTGGAAGATTGCCGCCAGGTTCTTCTTTTCCGGGTTGTAATTGGCTACTATGGCATAAAACAGGACCATCAATAAAAGAGACAAAATCGCATAGCCCGGATTCATGAAAAACATCAATACAAAGCAGGCAATCGCGCCAAAAAGAGAAATATACCACCGCGATCGAAAACTGGGCCGGTAGGAGGGATCTGCCGCAAAATGATTGAGGAACGATATCAAGCATAGGGTCCCATACGTCACCATGAAAAACATCGAAATCAACTCCGCTACAAAATCCAGCTCCCCAAGCATGATAAAGAATATCCCGATCAGGATGGTAAGCACAGTGGCGTTATAGGGTTCTTTATTTTGTCCTCTCCCTTTGGACAGCCAGTAGTTGATTCTTCGAAAGGGAAGAACTCGGTCTTTTGCAATAGCTTGTAAAGTCCGAGGTGCTACCAACAAAGAGCCTAAAGCTGAGGAAATGGTTGCGGCTGCTAAACCAATGGGAATAATCAACCAACCTTGCCAGGCAATTCCCGCCATCACCAGATTCTCCGTATCTACCAAATCTACCGGACTAGCAGATCGAGATAGTTTTATGGCAATGAATATGTAAACTACCATACCAGAGAGCGTAGCCGACAATGTACCCAACGGGATAGACCGACTTGGATTCCTTAAGTCCCCGGATAGCCCCACTCCTGCTGTCATACCTGTGAAAGCAGGAAAAATAATGGCGAACACCGTGAAAAAACCAATGGGCAAAATGGGGTCGCTATTCGAGCCTGTATTCGCTTGGGCAGATGATTCATCACTTGGATTTGAATCATTAGCAAGGTCTGTTGTTTGCCCTAAATCAATGGTCACATCCGGCTGAAAATTGGCTATGGTTTCAAGAGGGTCAATCGTGTGCGTTTTGCTATATTCTGTTTCCCCAATGAAAAAGGCCACCATAGAAAAGAAAAGGGTGATAACCACTACATATAAGGTTTTCACCCCCAAGTCAGCTCCTTTTAATAATACAATGGAGGTCAAAATGAAAAGAGCAGGAACACTTACCGTCTGTTTCATTCCGACTGCATACACCATCCAGGGAGGCAATTCGTAGCGCTCAATAAGCCAGGCAAAAAGTCCAGTAAATGCCTCCGCAAAGGCCATAATGTAAAAAGCCACACTGATTGCTTGGGAAAAAAATAAAGTAATCCCAATTGCTGTTCCGATGACTAATCCGAACGACCTAGATATAATGTAGTATTCGCCTCCCCCTTCAACTTTCTGGTTGGTAGCGATCTCGGCAATGGCCATGGCTGTTGGAATGGTCACGATGTGACCGATCAGGATGATGGCGATTGTGCTCAGCAATCCTACCTGCCCAACGGCCCATCCGAAGCGGAGAAACATGATTGCGCCCAGGATGGTTGAAATTGCCGTAAAAAACACCGGGGCGGTACCAAACTTTCTAGTTTTTGTTGTGGAGGCCATGTATTGTGAAATGCCTTATCCGACAAGTTAGAAAATGCAATTAGCAAAACAACTGAATTTCTTTGAAAAGGAAAGGCAGGCTTTTCAAAGAGCCACAGCACATCTGACTGGCCCTAAAATGAATACGCTCCTATCTAAAGTTTGTCTATTTTTGCCCACTCCACAGAAATCCATTTTTTATGTATCGATCCCATACTTGCGGCGCACTTCGCCTTTCAGACGTTGGACAACAAGTACAACTATCCGGTTGGGTCCAGATTAGTAGAGATCTTGGTGGTATGACGTTTGTGGATCTTCGGGATCGGTATGGAATTACCCAGTTGGTATTCAACATGGATACAGACCCTGAATTATGCCAGGCGGCCCGCAAACTGGGTAGAGAATGGGTAATAAGGATCAAAGGTGAAGTTCGGGAAAGGAGCAATAAAAACCCCAATCGTCCAACGGGAGCAATTGAAATTGAAGCGTCTGAACTGGAGGTACTCAATGAGTCTAAAGTGCCCCCATTTACCATTGAGGAGGAAACGGATGGCGGGGATGATCTTCGAATGCGCTACCGGTATCTTGATATCCGGCGGAGTCCACTCCAACGCAATCTGATTTTCAGAAGTCAATTAGCCCTTGAAACCCGAAAATACCTTAGCCAGGCTGGCTTTGTGGAAATTGAAACCCCTTTTTTGATCAAAAGCACTCCTGAAGGGGCACGCGACTTTATCGTTCCCAGCCGGATGAATCCAGGGCAATTTTACGCCTTACCTCAATCGCCACAAACCTTCAAACAAATTTTAATGATTGGAGGGCTGGATCGTTATTTTCAACTGGTCAAGTGCTTTAGGGATGAAGATTTGCGAGCGGATAGGCAGCCTGAATTTACACAGATTGACTGTGAAATGGCTTTCGTAGATCGGGAGGAGGTATTAAACACATTTGAAGGAATGGTTCGCCATTTATTCTCTGTTCTTTTAGGAGCAGCCTTGCCTCCATTTCCACGCATGTCCTACCAGGAAGCCATAAAGAATTACGGGTCGGATAAACCAGATATCCGATTTGGGATGACTTTTACCGAATTGAATACACTGGCTCAAGGGAAAGGATTTGTCGTTTTTGATAAAGCAGAGCTCGTAGTTGGCATTTGTGTGCCTCAGAAAGCTGAAATGACTCGTAAACAACTGGATCAGCTGACGGATTGGGTTAAACGACCCCAAATTGGAGCCAGAGGCTTAGTGTATGTAAAATACAACTCGGATGGCACCTTCAAATCGTCTGTAGACAAATTTTTCAAGCCAGAAGAGCTACAAAGCTGGGCCGATGAAATGGGAGCTAACCCCAGTGATCTGTTGCTAATCCTGGCAGGTAATAAAGATGCCACCCGAAAGCAACTCAGTGAACTCAGGCTTGAGATGGGCCGCCAATTAAACCTCCTGGATCCAAAAGAATTCAAGCCGTTGTGGGTTTTAGACTTTCCGCTATTGGAGTGGGATGAGGAAGCGAACCGTTTTCATGCCATGCACCACCCATTTACCTCCCCCAAGCACCAGGATATTCCCAAGATGCAATCATCTGACCGGGAGATACTCAAAGGACTACGGGCAGATGCCTACGACCTAGTCATAAATGGAGCCGAAATAGGTGGAGGCTCGATCCGAATACACGACCGGGAACTTCAATCTAAAAACTTTGAATTACTTGGCTTCACACCAGAAGAAGCAGAAGCTCAATTCGGTTTTTTACTGGGAGCCTTTGAGTACGGAGCCCCGCCGCACGGAGGGATTGCTTTTGGTTTCGACAGATTATGCGCTGTTATGTCTGGCCAAAGTTCGATCCGCGACTTTATAGCCTTTCCAAAAAATAATCAAGGGAGGGATATGATGATCGACGCTCCTTCTGAAGTGGATTCCTTACAATTAGATGAATTGGCCCTGGCCATCAAAGCTTCAATTCCAGAGTCCAACTAGATCGATCAAATGCGGGTTTTACCTACTTAACCCGACTTTCTGCATCTCTTTTTGAATAATTTTTAAGTATTCCTTTATTAGTTTTTAGAATTGGTTATATTTGTAACCTATCCACTACCAAACAAGGGTATTTCACCCTACTTCCACAAATTTCTGAGAGGCCATTTTAGTTGAGGGCAGTTTAAATCCCTCACAATCCACTTTTCGTAGGCTATCCATACTTCATTTCTTCGCTTTTTCATTTATGTCCACCATTAGGACAGGTATATATTTTATTAAGCCAAAAAAAGGATTGACTATGGCCAAGCCCATGAACACTGAAAAAAAGTTTCCTGAAATTTCTCCCTGGAGAGAAAGAGTTGAGAATTATCTCGAAAACCATTACCACGACACTTCTCTGAGTATCGGAAAAATGGCTTACGCATCTTTTGTGAGTGAACGGCAACTATACCGTCTCATTAAAGAAGAAATGGGCCAAACCCCAGGAGAATATGTACGTGCGTACAGACTGGAACAAGCTAAAAACCTGCTCGATGCAGGTAAAGTATCTAGCGTAAGCGAACTCGCGATTCGGGTTGGTTATATGCGTACTGAATTTTTCTCCAAGATCTTTGAAAAGGAATATGGATACCGCCCGGTAAGTCGAATTAAAGGAAATTACCGCCGCAAGAATAATCCAGTAAATAACAACGTAAATATGCCTCAGCGTGCTACCGTTAGCACCATGGGCTGATCGTGTACATTTATGGTGAAAGCCATACGCCCAGAAAAACCAAAGGAAAGGAGTAATCGGAATAATAGGTAGACCGGTTTTTCCTTTCCTAAAAGGTTAAAAATTTAGATCAGAGTAAGGAGTTTGTCTATTTGATCCATTCATTGGAGAGATAAAATTCCACCTTGTATCAATTAGGCAACAGTAAGTAAAAGGAGCCTCTTAAATCTTGTACTATAGAGATAGCTGCATAAAAGGTTCTTCAGAGTAATCCCCCCCAAAGATCAAAAGCTATGTTTCACCTTTTACCTGTCCTGTTAGGGAAGTATAAAGAAGGAACAGATAATGTACCCCTCCATTAGCTTTAAGAATCAAGAAAACGACCACATACTCAACCAAAATCGATCCGGTATGACGGCATTTGAGCGCCAGTGGATCAGCAAAATAGATACCCTTGTCTTTGAAAAATTAAAACGAGGGGAAAGCATACAGGTAGCCGACCTTGCATTGGCTTTCAATTTAAGTGAAAGACAAATTTTTCGCAGGCTAAAGCAAACTACCGGCAAGACACCCAATCAATACATCCAGGAGCATAGACTAAACTGGGCAAGAGAGTTGTTACGCACATCTGAATATGAGCTTTCCCTGGATCAGGTTGCTACGAAAGTTGGGTATAAACGGTCTGATTATCTCAAACAATTATTGGAACAGGCATAATGGTTTGGCATTTATTTTCAAATAAGCCCCAAAAGTCATGCAACATCCAACTCTAGGTGAAAAAAAGGCACTTCTCTACGTCATCCACGATCACCTCGATAATCCAAAGCTTAAAGTAGCTGTATTAGCAAAAAACTTATTTCAAAGCGAAAGATCCTTATTTCGCTTTGTGAATATCGGATTCAACATGAGCCCGAATCACCTGATCCGGGAAATTCGACTGCGACGAGCTCGCCACCTCATACGCTCAGGCCAGGTAGCTACTGTGGAAGAAGCAGCATCCCAAGTAGGCTACCAGCACACAGGCTACTTTTCAAACCTTTATAAAAAACGGTTCGGCAGTAGACCCTACCAAGACATCCGATTTGGCCTCAACGCTATGAATAACAACCTTCCATCTCCTATTGCTTCCAAGTCGGATTGGCAGAAATGTGCCTGAATAAGTCAGTTTTGTGAATTTGCAACCCCATATCTTTGGGGTAGAGGTTAAAAAAAGGAGCTTGTTTGCTCCAAATATGCTTCTTCAAGAGCACTGTAGCCTGTTTACATACCATTTTACAGTTACCTACCACACAAAAACCCCTTCGGGAAATTAGGTGTATAGGTACGTTTCCAAGTCAGTAAATTTTGGGTATTTAATTTGTTTGAAGGCAGATTAACTACTAATTTTCTATTGTCCTTTCTTGCACCTGCACGAAAACGGGGTGCGTGGTGAATCTATATTCAAGATCAAATACCTTTCCCCCGAGGTATTTGCCACCAGTTATCTACTTCAAAATAACTGGTATTTTTTCTATATAACTGCCTTGAAAAGGTAACCTTACCGCTTGTCATACCCTTCCTGTTTAGAAAATCAAAATTGCTAACTAGGGCACTTATTTGATTGATGATCAGGCAATCACCTTCTTCTCGCATTTAGAATTATTTCCACCCAAATACATAATAAGACCCTCGGCTTTTTTGCCTGTAAAGCTTTGCGTAAATTAGTTGGTCTAATTTAGAGAGAGGATAGATCCAGTGAATAACCTGATTCCCCATTTCATTGCTCAACAATCGGAGAACGGACTGCAACGCGGTCAGATCGATTCTCTCGTAATGTTGATCGATCTGTCCGGTTTTACCTCTCTTACGCAAACTTTACTACAAAAAGGAAAGGAAGGAGCTGATGAATTGTCCCAAATTCTAAATGAGATATTCGCTCCTATGGTCACTGTGGTTTACCAATGTGGTGGCCATATTCCATGTTTTGCTGGTGACTCCTTCGCCGCAGTATTTCCCTGCCAGGATTGCAAGCCGGAAACCGTAGCCTACGTGGCACTAAAGATCAGAGGCCTGTTCGAAAAGCGAAACTACGAATTTGGTGAGTTCACGATCGGCATGCGAATTGGGTTAGCTGCAGGCACCACCGAATGGGGGCTGGTTGGCACCAAGCATAATCAATCCTTCTACTTTAGAGGAGCACCAATTGACCAAGCGGCTCAATGTCAGCAAATTGCACAGGATCGACAAATCTTAATCGATCCAAGTTTCTACCAGGTAGCCAAAGACTGCCCGCTTTCACTAAGTCCGGTTACCAACGGCTATTTTTTGCTCGAGGGCAATGGCTTTGCAAATTGGACCCCGGAAGTGATTGCCGAAACCCCAGGAATTGCACCAAAAACATTAATGCGCTTTTTTCCTAAAGGGGTCTTGGAGAGAAAGTTTGATGGTGAATTTCGAACAGTGGTATCCATTTTCCTGGCATTTAAAGGCGCATCAACTCATGAGCAACTTAATTCCCTGGCCACTAGCTTGCTGGAGGAAGTTAAGCGGTATTCAGGGTACTTTAAGGAAATTGAGTTCGGAGACAAAGGGGGGGTCATGGTCATTCTCTTTGGTGCTCCCGTTTCTTTTGAAAATGTCCTGGAACGTGCGCTGGAGTTTGTGAGCTCAGTTCGGGAAGACCTCCTAGGAGATATACTGGATGGAGCTCTGCAATACCGAATCGGCATGTCGATGGGTACCGCTTTTACCGGAATTATAGGCGGTAAAGAACGCAGCCAGTATGCAGCTGTAGGAAATAGGGTCAATTTAGCTGCCCGGTTGATGACTTATGCGGCCTGGGGAGAAGTTTTGGTCGATTCCGAGGTTAGCCGAGAGGAGCATTTTCGTTTTGAGCCAAAAGGAAATATCCGGTACAAAGGAATCAAAGGAGCAGTACCTACCTTTAAATTTCTAGGCAAGGACCACGAATTCAAGAAAAAGTTTTCTGGACGGATTTTTGGCCGGGATGCCGAAATGAAAGCTCTTTTAAATGCGGTTGAACCCCTCCACCACAATCAGCCCGCAGGCCTCATAAAGATTTTTGGGGAGGCCGGGATGGGTAAAAGCCGGCTCACTTATGAACTTAGACAACAAGTAGTCGGTGATCATCTTAGATGGTATTACTGTCCTGCCGACGAAATCTTAAGAAAACCGTTCAATCCATTCTTCTACTTTTTAAGGGAGTATTTCAGGCAGAGTCCGGAAGAAAGCCCGAACACAAACCGAAGATGGTTTGAAACCCAAATAAAAAATTTACTCCAGGACCTAAATCAAACCCAACACCCAAGAGCACAATGGCTTAGCAATGAGATCCGCCGTCTGCAATCTGTACTGGGCGCTCAATTGGGCATTACCTATCCAGGGTCGTTATGGGAGCAACTGGATGCACGGGGACGCTACCAAAATACACTGGATGCGATTAGTCAGCTCTTTTTTGCAGAAGCCTGTATTCAACCTTTGGTCATCCAACTGGAAGATGGCCATTGGCTGGACGACAACTCAAAAGACTTGCTGCAGGAATTGATGCGTGGCCTGCACAATTACAATATTCTTCTTCTCATTACTTCCCGGTACAATTCGGATGGCAGCAAACCGGCTTTTCTGCAGGATACCGAAATCATTACCACCAAAAACCTACCGGTCTTAGAGATTGACCTGAATATGCTAAGCCCGGAGGCCGTGCAGGTTTTAGCCGAAGAAACCCTTAATGGGCCAATTGATAAGGATTTTCTCCAATCCTTAATCCGAACTACCAATTCAAATCCTTTTTATCTCGAACAGTTGCTCGAATATTTCACCGAGCAAAAAATGCTGAAAAAGAAAAAGGGCCTTTGGACTGTGATCGATCCGCATGTCACCCTTTCCAATTCAGTGCATGCCATCCTTACCGCACGTATTGACAGCCTCCCCCTTTCAGCCAAGGAAATTGTGAAGGCCGCCGCGGTAATTGGTCAGGAGTTTGATCTCGCTATTCTCAATGAAGTGATGAAGCGCAATGAGTCTGCCAACCAACCAGACACTACCGGTCAGCACCTTAGGGATCAGGTAAAAAAAGTGGAAGAAGAGCAAATTTGGAGAACCAAGAGGGATTTACAATATGCATTCAAGCATGCATTACTTCGAGAAGCCGCCTATGGCATGCAAATGCAAACCCGCCTCCGCCAGTTGCATCATGCGATCGCACTAGCCATTGAGAAGCTGTATGCCGACAAACTGGAAGAGCGTTACGTAGACTTGGCCTTCCATTTTGATCAGGCTGGGGTTCATGATAAAACCTGTGAATTCCTTCGCAAAGCTGCCGATCACTCCAAACAAAACTATCAGAACCAAAAAGCACTCGAATTCTATGAAAAACTCCTCAACAAAATGGAAGAGGAGAAAGAAGAGAATGAGGAAAAGATCGAAGCCTACCTGCATAAAGGGAAATTGTTGGAATTAGTCGGCGATTGGGAACACGGGGAAATGACCTACCTCAAAGCACTGGAACTCGCCAAGGAAATTCGAGATGCCAACCTGCTGGGTGAAGTAAATAATCAGTTAGGCCGCCTACTCTTGCTCAAAGGGCGATATACGGAGGCAATGGAGTTTCTCCAAACTGCGGCCAGTCTGTTCGAATCCATTGATGATAAGGCAGGCAACAGCCGGGTAACCGGCAACCTGGGCAACCTGTACTTTCGCCAAGGTAAATATGAAGAAGCTAAGTCCTATTTCACCAATAGCCTTCGCATTGTTAAATCCCTACCTGAGGTCGTAGTTGATCCGCAGATTGTATCTAATCTAGCCTTGACACATATGAATCAAGGCAATTATGAGGAGGCTATAAAAATCCAGCAGGAACAGCTTGCCCATTGTATCGAAAGAGTCGATAAGCAAGGTATGGCCAGTATTTATACCTACATGGGTATTGTGTATTTGGAAAAGGGAGATTATACCCCCGCTATGGAGAGCTTTGAAAAAGGGCTAGACCTCAGTATCGAACTAGGAAGCAAACAACTTCGATCTGTAGCGATTGGCAATATTGGGATCATTAACCAACGTAGAGGCCGCTACCAGGAGGCTATGAAAAACTTTGAAGAAGACCTCCGGCTGGTGGAAGAACTCGGAGACAAACAAGGTACGGCTATCGCACTCGGCCTCATCGGTGAACTTCACAGTATTCAAGGACGCTTCTTCAAAGCAATAGAATACTTGCAGAAAAATTTGATGCTAAGCGAAGAGCTCAATTACCAAAAAGGGATCGCAAAAGCCGTGAATACGCTTGGAGATGTCTTTTTCTATCTGGGCCAGTTCGACCGATCACTCCACTTTTACGAACGAGCCATCGAAGTAACTCGTTTGATTGGGAACAAACTGGTACTTGGGTTGAGTTTGATCGAAAAATGTGGGGTCCTGATTGCCAAAGGGGACTATGACGACATGTTTGGGGTATTTAAAGAAGCTTCCCAATTAGCAGAAGAATTGGGCAACCCAGATCTGATTTTTCAGGCTCGCTTGGTTGAGGCTCAGGTCAAATCCCTTCAAGATCAGCCTGAACAGGCAGTTGCCTTATTGAATGAACTGTTACAAGGCCAACTTTCAAAAGACCAACAAGCCGCTGCCTGGTACGGTATGTTTCAGGCTGACTCCTCTCAAGAGGGATACCGGTCTAAAGCGCTTCAACTCTATGAGGAGCTGTTTCAGGTCACCCCAAGGTTCACTTACCGACAACGAATCGCATTTCTCTCAGGCGAGGAAGAATTTAATCCTGGTCCAACTACTCAGGTTGGATAATCCACAGTTCTAAGCATCCTTGGTCATTAAGGAATCGGAAATGCTCCCCTAACTGCACCCACTCCTCATTCGTGGAAATAATAACCGAGTTAGTCGAACATAAATCGATTTGATTCAAAAAAATATTTTTTTGAATGCAACTCTTCTAATCCTTCCGAGTCTTTAAGACAGAGAAGCTTTTGAAGCACCCGACTAAAATACACCCATGATTTCTGTAGTCATTGTCGATGTGGAACGCGACGTGAGAGAAGGCTTGCAGAAAATTATCAACCGTACTGATGGTTTTCAATGCCTCGGCACTTTCTCTGACGCGCATACGGCCTTTCATGGCATTACAAAACTAAAACCTGAAGTTGCTTTAGTCAACCTGGAACTACCCCACCGTGCTAGCGTTGGGTTGATTCGTCAGGTTTCTGAGAACTGCCCTGGCATCCATATTATTGTCCTCTCGGACCATTCTGGCAAGGAAGATATTGTGAGCGCCTTCCAGGCAGGTGCATTTGGTTTTCTTAAACGATCAGTTTTTCCTTCTCGCCTTTTGGATGCCATTAAGGAAGTAGTACAAGGTGGCGCCCCTATGTCCCGTACCATAGCCAGACAGCTAGTTACTTATTTTAATCAACAGGAAAAGCCGGTCTTTGGCCTCTCGGTTCGAGAAAAAGAGGTATTGCATTTGCTATGCCATGGCAATAGTTACAGATCCATTGCCCTCTCTCTCCAGGTTAGTCAAAATACCGTTCGATTTCATTTAAAAAACATTTATAAAAAATTGAAGGTCAACTCAAGACATGAAGCAGTTCTAATGGCTATGCGAGCAGGAGTTGCTTGATTTGAACTAAAAAAGGCCGTATTTCCATACGGCCCCATCAACTTGGAACTACTGAGAGTTTTTTCATACTAATCCGATGTTTTTGTTGCCGCCGCCGTCTTTTCGGTTGGCGGCAACCTTTTTGTTCCGCCTTTTAAAATAGGGAATTCAACTCTACATCCAAAATGATCATACCTCCTCGCCGCTTCTGACGAATCGCTTTTTTGCTAAAAAGTGAAAAAACCTCACTACTCACTTACTATAGAAGCCATTCCTATATTCATTCCTACGTCGGTATTTTATTTATTCTGGTATATTTTACCTCTGCAAGCTTTCGAAATAGTTCAACTTCCGTTATTGGTTTTCCATTTTCAATAGAATGTTCGCATGGTCTGGTTTTGCGCGTAGACTTTACCCTTAAGGGATAAGAGGAGTGACAAATCCAGCTTTTCAACATGTATTCAGTTATAGCATTCAAAATTCACAGGCCGTAGTTAAAAAGAAAACAGGACACATTTCCTACCTTAACTACAGGGAAACTCTTTGTGTATGACTTATGATAATTTCACATCAAAAGCGCAGGACGCTATTCTTGCGGGGCAAAAGCTAGCTGGTGCTTATCAACAGCAACAAGTAGACACAACCCACCTTTTGTTGGGTCTAATGGAAACGGACCGCAATGTGACCGACTTCCTCTTGCAGAAAATGCAGGTGGAAACCGAAAACTTAAAACAAAAATTACTCCGCATCATTAAGCAATATCCCAAAGTAGATGGTGCAGAAAAACAATATTTGACCAAAGAAGCCAACAAAGCCCTGGCTCGAGCCAAAAACCTATTACCTGAATTTGAGGATAAGTTTATCTCTATTGAGTTGATGCTGTTGGGTATCATGAATGGGACGGATAAGGCAGCTACCCTGCTTCAAGGAATGGGAGCTACCGAAGAAGGGCTACGTGAAGCGATTAAAGAGTTGAGAAAAGGAGAAAAGATCACCGATCCCGGCTCAGATGCTTCCTATCAATCCCTATCCAAGTTTGCGATAAACCTGAATGAACGAGCTGAAAATGGGAAACTGGATCCAATCGTAGGCAGGGATGATGAAATTCGGCGAGTAATCCACATTCTTTCTCGTCGGAAAAAGAACAACCCAATTCTGGTGGGAGAACCTGGAGTAGGAAAGACAGCGATCGTTGAGGGTATTGCCTGGCGAATCGTGAAAGGGGATGTACCGGAAAAACTGCGAACCAAGACCATTTACACACTGGATATTGCCAACTTGATCGCCGGTGCTAAGTTCAAGGGAGAATTTGAAGAAAGGCTGAAAGGGGTAATCAAGGAAGTAACCACCTCCAAAGGCGATGTCATCTTATTTGTCGATGAAATCCACACACTTATCGGCGCAGGTGGCGGGCAAGGTGGCGTAGATGCAGCCAATATACTCAAGCCTGCCCTGGCGAGAGGCGAGTTGCGCACCATTGGGGCAACGACCTTAGACGAATACCAAAAATATTTTGAACGCGACAAAGCCCTGGTAAGGCGCTTTCAAACGGTATTGATCGAAGAGCCTAACCTGGAAGATACCATCTCCATACTTAGAGGCCTGCAAGAACGATACGAAGTATACCATAAGGTAGAGATCTTGGATGAAGCCTTGATTGCTGCAGCTGAATTATCACATCGATATATTGCCGACCGATTCCTACCTGACAAAGCTATTGATCTAATCGACGAAGCGGCTGCTCGGTTGCGACTTGAACTGGATTCAGTTCCGGAAGAGGTGGACGAGGCCGACCGAAGATTGAGGCAATTGGAAATTGAGCGAGAGGCCGTCCGAAGAGAAGGAAATGATGTCTTGGTAAAGCAGATCGAATCTCAAATTGCAAATGCCAAGGAAAAACGAGATTCCACAAGGGCCTCCTGGCAAAATGAAAAACAAGTAGTAGATGAAATCCAGGATATTAAAAAAGCCATAGAAGCCTTGGAACATCAGGCAGCAAAAGCAGAGAGGAATGGTGATTTTGAGGAAGTGGCAAAGATCCGATACGGTGCCTTGCAGGAATTGAAAAGTAGTTTGACTGAATCTGAAAAGCAATTGCACAGCTTACCGGAAGAAGAGCGATATACCAAGGATGAAGTCACCTCGAATGATATTGCTCAGGTAGTTTCTCGATCAACAGGCATTCCGGTTGCCAAGATGCTTCAGAGCGAGAAAGATAAATTACTGCACCTTGAAGAAGAAATCGGCAAGACTTTGATAGGCCAACAAGAAGCGGTGAGGGCTGTAGCAGATGCTGTCCGCCGAAATCGGGCTGGCATGCAAGATTCAAATCGTCCCATTGGGTCATTCATTTTTCTAGGCCCTACCGGAGTAGGAAAGACGGAATTGGCTAAAACACTGGCAGCTGTTCTTTTTAACGACGATCGTGCAATCACACGGATTGATATGAGTGAATACCAGGAGCGGCACACCGTTAGCCGCCTGGTTGGTGCTCCTCCAGGATACGTAGGCTATGAAGAAGGTGGCCAGCTTACCGAAGCCATACGGCGTAGACCCTACTCCATTGTACTCCTGGATGAAATTGAGAAAGCGCACCCGGATACTTTCAACGTACTCTTACAGGTGTTGGATGATGGCCGGTTAACCGACAATAGAGGACGAACTGCCGACTTCCGGAATGCCTTGATTATCATGACCTCTAACATGGGATCAGATATAATACTCGACAATTTTGAAGACCTCCGAGAGATGGGGCCCGATAAGCAGGACGAAATCCTGGAAGCCACCAAGGAAGAAGTTTTTGAACTCCTGAAAGAAGAATTGCGCCCCGAATTCCTGAACCGAATTGATGAGCAGATCATGTTTTTACCGCTTTCCAGATCTGAAATCCACCAAATCTTAAAACTGCTGCTCCGCAAAGTGGAGCAGATGCTGGAGCGTAAAGGACTTATACTCGAACTGACAGAAGCTGCGATGGATCTGCTGGGCGATATGGGATACGACCCTCAGTTCGGCGCTCGGCCCATGAAGCGGGTATTACAGCGCGAGGTAGTAAATGAACTCTCCAAACAATTACTCGCTAATACTTTTATTGCCGGTGACACTATCCTGATTGATGTGGAGCAGGGGGATCTGGTTTTTCGCAAGAAAGAAGGAGCTAACGAAGAAACGGCAACAGAAAATAGCCAATCCAAAAAGGAAGAAGAAGCCCTCGAATAGAAAGAGCTAGTCTTTCTATTGATTACAGACCAATCCGATTTGCTCAAAGAAGAACTGATCAAACCCAAATATTCAATACCACCTTATGGCTTCTTACCCAACTGTTCCCTTTGGGAAAACCGGATTCGAATTGCCGAGATTAGGGCTTGGCCTGGCTGCATTGGGCCGACCAGGCTATATTAACTTGGGACATTCCGAAGACCTAGCCTCAAATTACGTTCGAGAGGCCATGGAACGGCGTACTCACCGGCTATTAGATTTAGCCTGGGAACACGGAGTCCGTTATTTTGATGCTGCCCGGTCCTACGGATGTGCTGAAGATTTTTTGTTATCCTGGCTGGAACAAACATCACCTGAAAATGGAGCCTTCGTAGGTTCTAAATGGGGATATACCTATACTGCCGACTGGAAGATAGAAGCCGATGTACACGAAGTGAAAGAACATAGCCTGGAAAACCTGAACCGGCAGTGGGAACACTCCAAATGCTTGGAACCTTACCTAAAGCTATACCAAATCCACTCCGCAACACTGGAATCGGGTGTTATGGAGAACAAGGCCGTGCTCACACGTCTTTCCCAGCTAAAAGAGCAGGGACTTAAAATCGGTTTTAGCGTCAGTGGTGCGCATCAAAAAGAAGTGATCGAAAAGGGCCTTGATGTTACAATAGATGGCCTCCTATTGTTTGACAGTGTCCAGGCGACCTATAATATTTTAGAACAATCAGCCGAAAGCATCCTGCGGGATGCGGCCGAAGCCGGTTTGGGTATTATCATTAAAGAAGCCCTAGCCAACGGCAGACTTACCTCTAGAAATTCAGAATCTGACTTTGCAGATCAAAAAGCATTGCTGGATTCTTTAGCTTCAAAATACCATGTTGGAATTGATTCTATCGCGCTAGCCTTTGTTGTGAGTAAGCCATGGGCTCATATCACCTTGAGTGGTGCAGTGACAGAACGCCACCTTGAATCCAACCTTAAAGCATTGAAGTTGAATAGCCACATCCAAGAAGAAGAATTCGAAGCCCTCGCCAATTTACAGGAGCAATCCGAATCGTATTGGGAAAAAAGGGCCGCTCTTAAATGGAACTAAGATCCGGATGTCTTGGGTCCAAACTAAAACAAGCAGACAATTCAGAAAAAAGATCAGGTAATTCCTGTTGAAAACGGTCGGGAAATTGGAAAAAATGATGGATGGCTAACCCCAGATAGTCTACCTCTTTTCCACCGATCACCTTCCTAGTAGATGCCTTCGGAAAACGGCTTATAATCGAAAGATGATCTTCATGTGCTTCCGTAACCTTGGGCCAGGGTTGCTCTTCCCATAGGACTACACACACCCGACCCAATTCATACAAGGCTGGCTGAAAGAACTGGTCGGGAGCCAGGAAAGCATTCATTACATAAGGTAAGGCAAATACCAATACGCCGTCTGCGGGGTGGTGCTCTGATATATGCAATTCTTCCACTTCGGGGCTTGGAAAAGGATGGGGATAGAAAACGATCCGCTCATAAGGTTTGAGCAGATAATCGCCCCGGTTCAACGTCAGCAAGGACGCGTAAAAACCAATCACCATTTTTGCATCTTCAGGAACTTTTTTGATCGACTTTCCGGTAAAGGAATGAGCCTTGGTGTACAACATCATATGCTGAAGCAAGCGCTTTCGGGTAGGTGGTCCCAAGTTTTTCCAAAGCTTGTTCTTCTTCGACAATAGCCTTAAAAACCCTTCCGGTACTGCAGGTGGTCGACGTTGAAAGTGCCACCAATCCAATTGGGGACTCAACACATAGGTGACTGCGGCTAAAAGAACAGGCGGAATCATGAACGGAGCCCAGGAAGGATCATCGGACCAGGCCAGATATAAAAAAACCAAAGCCATCATGGCAAAAGCGCCCAGAAAATATCTTGAAATCATGAGGTTCAAAAATAGCTTTCCCCTTTCATTTTTTACAGATGAGATTGTGGAGTACCATAAAATAGACTACATTTGCAGTCGCCTAGAAAAAAAGGGGGTTAGTATTCCTTTAGTGCAAGTTAGCTAGGCCAATTTCTAACCTGCGCCTGGTGCGGTAGCTCAGTTGGTAGAGCAATGGACTGAAAATCCATGTGTCGGCGGTTCAATTCCGTCCCGCACCACTTCAAATAGCAACTATGCAGTTTTTATTTTCACAGCATCATCCTATTAACCCTTTGCCCCCGAGCAAATGGTAGATGCTCTTGCTGTCGAATTATCTAAAAGAGGATTACCATTTAGCGCGGTAATCCTCTTTTTGTTTTGTAAAAACAACAAACCTAAAACAGCCGAATTCAGTTTAAACATTATTCCAAAATAGAATCCTTTTATGGCTACCCGCTTGCAAATTGCTGTTCAAAAATCGGGAAGATTGCTGGAAGGCTCGCTCAAGTTACTCAAAGAATGTGGTATCGGCATTGACGATGGCCGCGGGCAACTCAAAGCTCCCGCCCGAAACTTCCCCATCGATCTACTCTTTTTACGAAACAGCGATATCCCGCAGTATGTAGCTGACGGAGTAGCTGACTTAGCCATTATTGGAGAGAATACGGTGATCGAAAAGGAGAAAGCATTGGATATGCTCCTGCCACTTGGTTTTTCCAAATGCAGGCTCAGTATTGCAAGCTCTAAATCGTTTAATTGGAATGGGATTCATTCGCTTCACCAAAAACGAATTGCGACCTCTTACCCCAATACACTCAGAGCCTATCTACAAAAAAACTACATTGAAGCGGACATACACGAAATATCCGGTTCAGTTGAAATCGCACCCAATATTGGACTCGCCGATGCAATCTGTGACTTGGTCAGCACGGGAAGTACCTTGTTCAAAAATGGGCTGGAGGAGCGCGAAGTCATTCTGAAGTCGGAAGCCTGGCTGATAGCTACTCCGGGGCTAAATGAAGAAAAAAGAGCAATCGCTGATCAACTTCTCTTTCGTTTAAAATCCGTTTTGGAGGCACGCAATAACAAATACTTGTTGATGAATGCCCCCTCCGAACGAGTGGAAGAAATAATATCCATACTACCCGGTATGAAGAGCCCCACCGTAATGCCGCTGGCCGAGCAAGGGTGGAGTTCCATCCACACCGTGATCACGGAAGACCGGTTTTGGGAAATTATTGACGCCCTTCGGATGGCTGGGGCAGAAGGCATATTGGTAGTACCCATTGAAAAAATGATCGTCTGATGAAATTATATACCAATCCGGCTCCCTCGCGTTGGGGTGATATCCTGAAACGCCCTTCCCTGGACTTAGAACCGCTTCAAGAAACTGTGCATCAGGTATTAAAAGAGGTTAGAAACCTGGGCGATCAAGCTGTCCGGAGATTTACAGAGCAATACGACGGGGTGAAAATCCTTGATTTAAAGGTTTCTGCAGAAGCCTTGGAATCGGCCGAACAAGAGATTTCCAAAGAGTTAAAGCAAGCGATACAGGTTGCCCACCAAAACATTACCAGATTTCACGAGAGCCAGCGGGAGCCCGAAAGGGTAATAGAGACCATGCCTGGCGTTCGCTGTTGGAGAAAAAGTGTTCCCATCGATAAAGTAGGCCTCTACGTACCGGGCGGCACAGCTCCCTTGTTTAGCTCCGTACTGATGCTGGGCATTCCGGCTACTCTGGCCGGATGTCCGGAAATTGTACTATGCTCTCCTCCGCAAAAAGACGGAAGTTTGCATCCCGCCATCCGGTATGCTGCCCACCTGACGGGTATCCAACAGATATTCAAAGCAGGAGGTATCCAAGCTATTGCTGCCATGGCCTATGGCACCCAATCTATCCCGGGTGTGTACAAAATTTTTGGCCCAGGCAATCAATATGTAACTGCTGCCAAACAACAGGTTCGCCAAGAAGGGACCGCTATTGACATGTTGGCCGGACCATCTGAAGTATTGGTCTGTGCCGGGGCCGAGGCCAATCCGGCCTTTATTGCTGCCGACCTGCTATCCCAAGCCGAACACGGGGTCGACTCTCAAGTAGTACTACTTACGTTTTCAGAGCGCAAGACCAAAGAGATCCAAAGAGAGTTGGATAAACAATTGCAGCGTTTACCCCGAGAAAAGATTGCTCGTCATGCCTTAGCACATAGTGTTGGGGTTACGGTTGATATGGAAGAACAGGCTGCCTCCATGATCAATTATTATGCACCTGAGCACCTTATTTTAGCAATGGATAATGCCAAATCCTTCTCGGATAAAATCCACAATGCAGGTTCCATTTTTCTGGGACATTACACCCCCGAATCGGTCGGGGATTATGCCTCCGGTACCAATCACACCTTGCCGACCAACGGATTCGCCAAAGCCTACAGCGGCGTCTCCCTGGATTCCTTCGTCAAAAAAATTACCTACCAGGAGTTAAGCCCCGACGGACTGAAACGGCTTGGACCCAGCGTAGAAACCATGGCATCCGCAGAAGAACTGGAGGCACACAAAATGGCCGTTACAGTACGTTTGGATGCCTTGAACGAAAATACCTAATACGTGGCTATGGACATTCAGCAACTCGTTCGAAAAAATATATGGGATCTTAAACCTTACTCCTCAGCCCGACATGAATTTGAGGGTGACGCAGATATCTTTTTGGATGCGAATGAGAATCCATTCGAGACGGGGCTCAATCGCTATCCAGACCCATTGCAATATCGCCTCAAACAACGTATCAGCTCCCTTAAAGGAGTTCCTGTCGATCATATCTTCCTGGGCAATGGAAGTGATGAAGCTATAGACCTATTGGTACGTATCTTCTGTGAACCAGGAAAAGAGGAGATAATTATCCTGCCACCTACGTACGGTATGTACCAGGTAACCGCAGATATTGCCCACGTAGGTATTCGGAAAATTCAGTTGAAAAAGGGTTTTCAACCCGATGTGGATGCCATTCTCGAGGAGGCAAATATATATAGCAAACTACTCTTCATTTGCAGCCCCAATAATCCAACCGGTAACTGTTTTGAGGAGGATCGGATAGAAGCCCTACTTAAAAGCTTCCCCGGAATTGTGGTTATAGACGAAGCCTATATTGACTTTTCTGCAAAACCAAGCTGGATTACCCGGCTCCAGGAGTTTCCGAATTTAGTAGTGTTACAGACGTTCTCAAAAGCATGGGGGCTTGCGGGCTTGCGCCTGGGTATGGCATTTGCCAATCCCGACGTCATTCAATTGTTTAACAAGGTAAAGCCTCCCTATAACCTAAATCTGCTTACTCAACAAAAGGCCTTGGAAGTTTTAGCTGAGCCAGAGCAAAAAGAAAAATGGGTCGTCGAACTGCTCGCTCAAAAGACATTAGTGCAACCCTGGTTAATGGGATTGGATTTTGTCCAACGCATTTATCCATCAGAGGCGAACTTTATCCTCGTTAAAGTGGATGAACCCAAGGCACTGTACCATTACCTGGTGGAGCGTGGCATTATCGTCCGCGACCGTTCCAAAATGCCATTATGTGATGGTTGTCTTCGGTTTACGATTGGGACACCAAAAGAAAACGACAAACTAATGCAAGCGATGATCCAATTTCAACCCCAAATCCAAAACTGAGATAGCATGCAAAAGCTGCTTTTCATTGATCGCGATGGCACCTTAATTCTGGAACCAGAAGATTATCAAGTAGATAGCCTGGAAAAATTAGTGTTTTATCCTGGGGTCTTTCAATACTTGTCGCGGATTGCCGCTGAATTGGACTTTGAATTGGTCATGGTAACCAACCAGGACGGGCTAGGTACTGCTGATTTTCCAGAGGAAACATTTTGGAGTCCTCACCAGAAATTGATGGACACCTTGGCGGGAGAAGGCATTTCCTTCCAAGAAGTACTCATTGACAAAACCTACAAAAAGGATAATGCCCCTACTCGGAAGCCTCATACAGGCTTAGTTCAGCATTATCAGGATGGATCCTATGATCTGGCAAACTCCTTTATGATCGGCGATCGACTTTCGGATATGGAGTTTGCCAAAAATCTAGGCGCCAAGGGCATTTGGTTGAACAATGACCCTGAACTAGGCACAGACGACTTGACCACTGGTTCTACAGATCTGTCATCTACAATTGCCCTGACTACCCAAAACTGGTCTGATATCTATGCTTTTTTGAAACTCCCTACACGTTCAGCAAGCGTAAGCCGTAAAACAAAAGAAACCGAAGTACAGATTGAGCTCTGTCTGGACGGTAACGGACAAGCCGAAAATCATACTGGTATTGCTTTTTTTGATCATATGCTTGACCAATTGGCCCGGCATTCTGGGTGTGATTTGAAAATTCAGGTGCGAGGGGACCTTGAAGTGGACGAACATCACACCATTGAAGATACCGCTCTTGCCTTGGGGGCTTGCTTCGCCGAGGCAATTGGAAATAAAATGGGTATGGAACGGTATGGCTACCTATTACCAATGGATGATGCGCTCGCCCAGGTAGCCCTAGATTTCGGAGGCCGTCCCTGGCTTGTATGGGATGCTCCCTTTCAACGGGAAAAAATCGGAGATATGCCTACAGAAATGTTTTTTCACTTTTTTAAGTCCTTTTCGGATACAGCCAAGTGCAATCTGAACATTAAGGCCGAAGGTACCAACGAACACCACAAGATCGAAGCGATCTTCAAAGGTGTGGCACGGGCTATAAAAATGGCTGTTCGAAGGGATCCGGAGTACATGCAATTGCCCAGTACCAAAGGCGTGCTATAAAAATCCGTTAGTACCATCCTATGATTGCAATTATCGATTATAATGCCGGAAACGTTCGCTCTGTCCTGTTTGCTTTGGAGCGCCTGGGCGTCGATGCAATACTTACCTCGGATCATGTGCAGATTCAGACGGCGGAAAAGGTAATTTTCCCCGGTGTTGGAGAGGCCCGAAATACCATGCAATACCTTCGGAAAAAGGGACTGGATCAAGTTATCCGGGGCCTTACACAACCGGTATTGGGTATCTGCCTGGGCATGCAATTGCTGTGCGAGCATTCAGAGGAATACAATACAACTTGTTTAAGGATTATTCCACAACAGGTCCGGTTGTTCCGTCCAAAACAACAGGAGAAAGTACCCCATATTGGTTGGAACAGCATTTCTGATTTGAATAATGGCCTGTTTCAACCAGAATTGGAAGATCAATTCACCTATTTTGTACACAGCTATTATGTAGAATTGGGGCCATTCACAACCGCAACAACTGATTACATTCATCCTTTTAGCGCTGCCCTTCAAAAGGATAATTTCTATGCAACCCAATTCCATCCGGAAAAATCAGGTTCGGTAGGAGCGGCCATCTTGCGCCGGTTTCTTTCCTTGTAGCGGATTTCACCCGACCTTATTGACTAAGTTACAACATACACCCTATGTATATTATTCCTGCCATTGACATTTTGGATGGTAAATGCGTTCGACTAACCGAGGGCGATTACCAACGGCTAACTGTTTACCACGATGATCCACTGGAGGTGGCCCGGTCCTTTGAAGATGCAGGTATCGAAAAACTTCATCTCGTAGATCTGGATGGGGCAAAATCCAAACGGATTATCAATTGGAAAACACTGGAACGAATTGCGACTCATACCCGACTGCAAATAGATTTTGGAGGAGGCATAAAAAGTAATGAGGATGTACGAATCGCCTTCGAGAACGGGGCCAGCCAAATTACCGGAGGAACGGTAGCTGCAAAAGACCCGGAACTCTTTTTATCCTGGCTAAAGCAGTATGGGCCGGACAAAATCATTCTCGGAGCAGATGCTCGAGACGGAAAAATTGCAGTCAGTGGTTGGCAAGAGGAAAGTGACCAGGATATCTTACCCTTTATTGCATCCTACTTTGAAAAGGGCATAGGGTTTGTGATCAGTACAGATATCCGAAAGGATGGCCGCTTGGAGGGCCCCTCCATTGATCTATATCAGGAGATTTTAACTGAAATTCCCGAACTTAGACTCATTGCCTCGGGAGGGGTGGCCACCATGGATGACCTGGAAGAACTTGAATCCATTCAATGCTTTGGTGCTATAGTCGGCAAAGCGCTTTACGAGGGGAAAATCAGCCTGAAGGAATTAGAACATTTTAACGCCTGATTGAGCCATTGAGGCTGCTTAATGAGTCCTTACAACAACCGAACATGCTCACCAAACGCATAATCCCCTGCCTGGATATTAAGGATGGCCGAACCGTGAAGGGGGTGAATTTTGTGAATTTAAGAGACGCGGGAGACCCGGTAGAACTTGGAGCCCGTTACAGTGAAGAAGGTGCCGACGAACTTGTTTTTTTGGATATTACGGCAACACATGAAAAGCGAAAAACGCTGGCTGCACTTGCCAGGGATATCGCTCGCCATTTGAACATACCGTTTACCATTGGGGGCGGTATCCGTTCGGTCCGGGACGCTGAAGCCCTGCTCGAAGCAGGGGCAGATAAAGTATCGATCAACTCTGCAGCGGTTAGGCGGCCCGATTTAATTAATGAAATGGCAAAAGCATTTGGAAGCCAGTTTGTGGTATTGGCGATCGATGCGAAGGAATTGGATGCCGGATGGTACGTACATCTCAACGGCGGCCGGATCCCCACAGAAACAGAATTGCTAGGCTGGGCTAGGGAAGGCCAGGAAAGAGGAGCTGGGGAAATTCTTTTCACCAGCATGGATCACGATGGGGTAAAGGCCGGATTCGCATGTACCATTACCGCTCGAGTATCCGATACCGTTTCTATCCCGGTCATCGCATCCGGCGGTGCCGGTTCCATGGATGATTTTGTAGAGGTATTTACTGAGGGCAAGGCAGATGCCGGACTCGCAGCAAGTATTTTTCACTTTAATGAAGTCCCATTAGCCGACCTCAAGAATTATTTGCATACCCGAGGCATATCTGTCAGGCCGCCGCAAGTGAATACCTAAATCACCCAATCAAAGCTGCCATGCTGCCAGCAAATAGAATGCCTCCAATGATGGCCAGTACATATATTCCAATGATAATAATTGCAAGGATTCCTGAAAACTTATAGAGTGCCTTCAAATTGGAAAAGGAGCTATTTAAATCCGATTGCAGGTTGTTTTGAAGGGCAGATTTCATTTTGCCTGAGAATTGGTATAGATACCAAATTGGTATGAAATAAATGGCTGCCAATATGAAATAGAAAATGGAAAATAAAGCAGGGGGAAAGGGAAGTTCATCGCCTGCCATAGCGCCAAGAGAAGAGAGCAAAGTACCCATCATCAAGGCCATGACTACAATGATGCTTACAAAAATGAATCCAACAATAGCCAGGAACATACCCCAGCTGGCAGTTGATTGGAGATTTTGCCGATTCTCAGCATTGATGACTAAGGTTTCACTAATCTGATCGATAGGGCTAATTTCGTTTTCCATTTTTTGCTTGTTTTAGATAGTACATTCGTCTTATCAAAAGTAACGATTCATGATAAAGCAATCAACGGAATTTATAGAGGAGCTTAAAAAGCTGGATTGGAAAAAAAATGGAGGCTTAATTCCAGCGATTATCCAGGACGTTGAAACACGGCAAGTACTTATGCTGGGATATATGAATGAGGAGTCGCTTCAACATACCCTAAGTGGAGGGAAGGTTACCTTTTTCAGCAGGTCGAAAAATAGGCTTTGGACCAAGGGAGAAACCAGTTCCAACTTCCTCCATTTGGAAGAAATTAAGGCAGATTGTGATCGTGACACCCTGCTGGTGAAGGTGAGGCCTGACGGACCAGCCTGTCATACTGGGAGTGATACCTGCTTCGACGAAGAAAATACCGGTCCCTTTCTTACCCAACTGGAAGGGATAATTGAGGATCGAAAAGCAAATCCAAATGAAAAATCCTACACTGCCTCCCTATTCAAAAAGGGGATCAATAAGGTTGCTCAAAAGGTCGGGGAAGAGGCCGTAGAACTAATCATTGAAGCTAAGGATGATAATGAGGAGCTGTTTTTGAATGAAGCGGCGGATCTAATGTATCACTTCATGGTACTCTTGTCAGCCAAGGGTTATCGACTTCAGGATGTAGTAACTATTCTTGAGAAGAGGCACCAAAAATAGAATTTTGACATTATTGGAGCTTAGATCGAAAATCATAATCGTTATCTTACTCAATTAAGAGTTCCCTAAAAGCTTTAAAGAACAATTTTGATACGTGGATCTATTTAAACGAGGGTCCACCAACTGACCACCATTCATCTGATCCATTGCACCAAGCCACATGAAAGAGAATGCTCCTAAACCTGTAAATAAGTGGTTTCCGGCCGTATATGGTGAGCTGCGGGGACTTGCCCATCATTATTTATTTCAAGAGTCAAAAAATGCTACACTCAACACAACAGCGCTCGTCCATGAAGCTTACCTGAAACTGGAAAACCAGTTGAATGCAGATGAGATAACCCGACAACGATTTTTTGGAATGGCCTCTCAAGCCATGCGAAGGATTCTGATTGACTATGCACGTGCCCGTATGCGGGAAAAACGGGGTGGTGGGCAAATTGTAATCACCCACAAAGACGAAAGTATGGCCCGCCAAACTTCTCCCGAAGAATTGCTAGCCCTTCATGAGGCTATGGAGCGATTGAGTAAGCTAAGCAAACGGCAGAGTCAGGTAATTGAATTCTGGTTTTTTGGTGGGTTCAAACAGGAAGAAATTGCTAGCCTGTTGAACGTCTCTGTTGCTTCAGTCCGTCGAGACTGGCGGCTGGGAAGAGCTTGGCTAAGTCGGGAATTGAAAACTCAGTCCAAAATCGCTAATTAGGCTGCTATGGATGCACACTGGCAAGCAGTAACCCAATTGTTTGATCAATTAGTTCAAAGTACTTCAGAGAGGAAAAAGCGCCTGCTGGAAAAAGCGAAAGACCTGCAGCCAGAAGTTTACCAGGAAGTACTTTCTCTTTTAGAAGAGGAGGAGCAGTTGCATCCGCTACTCGAACAAGATGCTTCCGGTCTTTTCCAGACTTTCCAGGACGAACAACTGATCGGCCAGCAGATAGGTTCCTTCAACCTTACAGCCCTGATTGGAGAAGGAGGAATGGGCAGTGTTTTTTTGGGTGAACGTGCAGATGGGGAGTTTGACCAAAAGGTTGCCATTAAGCTTATCCGGCCACATTGGATGAATGAGGAAGCCCTGCAAGGCTTTCGGAAAGAAAGGCAGATCCTAGCCCAGTTACAACATCCTAACATTGCTCGCCTATACGACGGCGGCCTCAGCCCTGATGGACGCCCCTACTTCACGATGGAATGGGTGTCGGGAATTCCCATTAACGAATTTGTAAAAGAACAAGCTTTTTCCCTAAAACAGATACTGGAATTGTTCCAACAGGTGTGTTATGCCATTCAATATGCACATCAAAATCTGGTCATTCACCTCGATTTAAAACCTGGTAATATTTTAGTTGATCAGACCGGCCAGGTCAAATTGTTAGACTTTGGTATTGCCGGGATCATGGGCCCCGGCCAAGCTTCTATTGAAGAGAAAGCCTTTACCCTTGCCTATTGCGCCCCGGAGCAATATCAACGAAAAGCCGTTTCTACCCGCACGGACGTTTATGCTTTAGGGCTAATCCTGTATGAGTTGCTCGCTGGGGTACATCCATTTATGTCAGATTTACGGGCAGCAACCGATAAAAAATCTTTTAGAGATCGGTTAGTCCTTTCTCCCCCCAGCCAGTTTGTATCCAAAAGTAAAGGGTCAGAAAACATGCAAGCCTACCCTATTGACCGGGATTTGGATACCATTTGCATGAAAGCACTGGAGCCTTTGCCGGCAGATCGATATATATCCATTGAGGCCTTGACCAAAGACCTTGCAGCCTATTTCCAAAATCGCCCTATATCCTTAAGAGAAAAAGACCAGCCATACCGGCTAAAAAAATTCTTCCAGCGGTACCGTACTGCCACCTTATTGACCCTGACTTTCGTTATCGCATTGGTTGGCACTATCACTTACTTTTTAGTCCAATTGGCCGGCGAACGCAACACTGCCTTACAAGAGGCTGAAAAAGCTAATCGGATCAAAGAATTAACCTTGGATATTTTTCGGCAAGCCAACCCGAATGAGGTCCAGCGCTCGGATGTAACCGGCCTGGAAATTTTGCAAAACGGACTCGGGGCTGTAAAAGAAAACCTAAGGAATCAACCTGAGCTTATGCCGGATATGTATGCAGTCATTTCCGATGCATTTAAGAATCTTGGCTATTTTCAGGAGGCTCGACAAAGTTCCGTCCTGGGCTTCCAGGCAGTCCAAAACCTTCATCAGGGTCCGCATCCGGATATAGCTGAGCAGCTCTTGAACCTGGCATCTGTATATCGAGCAGAATATGTTGATCTCGAAAAAGCGGACTCCCTTACTGAATTGGCCTTTCAGATCCTTCAAAAAGCACCAGTTCGGAATCCGGAGCTGGAAGCCAGGGTTTACAATGACCTGGCCGCTGGTGCTTATGATCGTAGCGACTATCCCTTATGCGATTCTCTATATTCACTGGCCCTGGAAAAATACGAGGCCTTACCCAATCGAAAGATTAAAGATGAGGCCTTCTGTCTGCAAATGCTGGGTACTACGTACAGAAAAATGGAACTGTGGGAAGAGGCGGAAAAATTCATGTTGCGTGCCAAACAGGCATTTAAATCTTTATACGATCCCCCACATGTAGATTTAGCCTGGAATCAGAACCACTTAGCCAGTTTATACCTGAATATGGGCATGCCTGAAAAGGCAGAACCTTTCGCCAAGGAAGCTTGGCAACAGAGGGATGCCATTTTTGGAGCGAATCACTTTGAAACGATTGCCAGCCAATCCAACCTGGGTCGAATTTACATGCGTCTAGGTAAGTACAGCGAAGCTCTTGCTCAATTTTCCGGAGCTTATCAAGCATTGGCATCTATGTTCCCACAAGGCCATACCTTTAGTGCATCCATGATGTCCAACATGGCCAATGCCGAAATCGCACTGGGAAACCGCCCTGAAGGGGAGTCCTGGCTTAGGCAATCGATTGCCATGCAGGAAAAACTGCTGGCCCCCAATGATATTCGGCATTCGCTTGGACTCCAAAGCCTGGGAGTGTTTTTAATCGATGAGAATAAGGCTTCAGAAGCCTTACCAATCTTGCAAAAATCCTTAAAGCTACGCGAGGAAAGTCTTCCGGAAGGGCACACCAGTATTGCGGTCGTACAGGTTCAAATTGGGAGAGGACTTATCCAAATGAATCAAGCTGACGCCTCCATGGAATACCTGAATAAGGCCCTCTCAGCCTTTTCAACAGATACTGTTATCCATCGGAAAAACTGGATACAAACAAAACACCTAATTGAGGAAGCAATAGCGTTGGGGAAAAATTAAAGAGCCCCACCGGCATAACCAGTAGAGCTCTTTACTTCAGCGGCTCCCAATCTCTATTGGATCTTTGTCACTACGAACCAAACCCTGGCCCGTTGGGCGGTCAACCCACTTCCGCGCCTAAAGTCCAGAGAAAATTCACCACTATTGCCAAAAACCGTAATGGCAATTTCTCTTTTCTTTTCCCCAAAGCTGTCATCATTCGTGGGATCATCCTCAGTTAAATAACCTCGCACAAAAATCTTATCGTTGCCATCTACCTCCACAAAATCGAATGTATGATTTCGATTTGGGTATGCCTTTATCCCATCCAGATCCACGTCCTCAATATCCAGATTGTACTTCTTTTCATTGGGATTTTGAGAGGTCTTAATAAAAGCTTCTCCATAAAATTCGGCCTTACCCCCTTCAATCTCACCAAACGGCTCACAATCATAACACTGCATCCGATCTAATTTAATCCTGTATCTGGCTACGTTGGGTAAAGCCAGATCGCAGGACTTGCGGACAAAATCGGATACGAATGCCATTCGGGCCGGCTCTTTATTAACCAAATATCGAAGCTCATAGGCGATAGGTGCTGCAGGGTTTGACAAGTCCCAATCGGCCCCATCCTGGATCACTTTGACCACTGCTTCGTAAGTCGGCGCTGCCTGCAAAGCAATGGAAGCCGAACCTCCGCGAACGACATACGAAATCGAAGTTTGCGAAAGTACTTTGTTTACCTCCAAGCCCGACTCCAGCTTGATGGAACCGATGGGCCGGCTTTCCACTGCAGCTTTCAAGATAGCTTTTACGTCTTCTGTGCTTGAAGTGGTCTCTGCCCTAAAAAAGATCTGTCTGCCATAATCTACCCGCTTGACATACAAGGGCGGATTATTGGCCGTTATCTGATTCTCCGGATCGGTTGCATTAGCTCCATCCCGAAATAGGGAGAACATCGTTTCGGGATCATCAATAAAAATGGAATAAAACACCTGCGTAAACTGCATAGTGACTAAGCTTCCTGTGCGCTCTTTTTCTATATCCAGTTGAGATTCTATCGATATATTTTTGTAGCGGCCATCCAAGCCCATATGAAACCGGAACTCTTCTCTTGAGTTGGTCTCTTCTACAAAGAATCCAAAGTTGGCGACCGTGCCTTCCACGTTGTTGGAGATATTTTGTAATAATTCAGCCGTCTTTTCTTCGACCTCACCTGCATCATAGGCATCCACTTCTTTAGAACGCTCGGTCCCTCCGCTCAAGCCGGTCAAGGTGATCTTTCCACCCGCCTTTGGAATCGTGATTGGGGTAAATTGCCCTTCCTTGAATTTTCCACCCTGGATCAAGGCTCCTGGATAAATAATTCCGGCAATACCATCGGAAGCGACCATGTTGGCCAAGCTTCTAACTTGTTCTGCTGTGAAAGCAGTCTGTGTGCATCTTAACTCGCCTCCACCCGTTTCTACGGGCTCCAGCTCAATCGTATCTTTTGGCATATAGGTTGGCTCCGACTCTGCAGCCGCTGAGGTTAACACACCGGACCCTTCGATCTGCATGTCAATTGGACCTTCCGGGTCTGTTATCCCTGATTGTTCTTTACAAGCCGTAAGTGCTATAACGCCTAATGCAAGCCAAAAAAGAGTAATTCTAGCGTTTGAAATTTTAAATGGTGAAAACATGATGATGGATTTTAAAGGTTCTTAGAGGTTTCAAGAGTATAGGCGGCATAAAAGGCAGAAAGTGTTAATCAAATCGCAAAAAAATTGCCTTCCCAGCAAAATAACCCGTGAACCCTTGGATACTCTTATCTTGTACCACAGCTGTGGGACTCGTTAAATGCGTATCATGCTCGAAACTATAATTCTGGAATCTTCTTTTGGCTTGTGGAAAATCGAGGGAAGCGAACTGGGAGTCAGGCGCATCATGCACGTTGAAGAGAAAACACCTGCTACTGCTGCCGATGAGGTGCCCTCCAGCCTTAAGCCAGCTTATTACCAGCTCCAAGCCTATTTTCAGGGTGATACCACTTCCTTTGACCTCGAGCTGGACTTAAGCGGACATTCTGAATTCTATAAGCAGGTTTGGTCTGAATTAAAAAAAGTGCCTTACGGACACACTACAAGCTACCTGTCCATTGCCCAGGTGTTGGGAGACCGGAAGGCTGTTCGGGCAGTAGGACAAGCTAATCGTAACAATCCAATTGCGATTATTATTCCATGTCATCGCTGCATTGCCCAGAATGGAGATTTACAGGGCTATTTTTATGGGTTGGATTTTAAAAGCCGGCTTTTGGCTCACGAAAACCCGATGTCTTTTGCTCAACAAGGTAAATTGTTTTAGCCCCGCATCCCTTTTGGATATATGGAGATTCAGGATTGAATATATTCACGCGAATCCACTCCATTAGGATACTCAATCACCCATGCGCTATTCCCTATTAGTATTACTCTTTACACTGGCTTTGGCAACGAACTTGAAAGCTCAGCGCCAATTCGACTTTAAGGTCCCCCCCTTGTACCTGGACAAGAATAAGGTAGCTTTCATCAAGTTCCATGTCATGAGTCAATTTTGGCTCCGGTACCTCGACCACAATCCTGGCAGTATCTTTTTCGGAGAGCCTATAAATCGGGCGGCAGATATCTCTATCCGACGTTTCCGGCTCGGCCTAAGCGGGCAAATAACCCCGAGACTGAATTTTTACTTCCAGATGGGATTAAATAATCTGAATATTCGGACCGACCCATCCTCCAGATTCGCCTTGCTGGATGCCTTAGCCCAATACAAGGTGAGTTCGTTTTTGTACTTGGGCATTGGGAAATCCTTAATCAGAGGCCTGTCACGTTTTTCATCACCCAGTACTTCTACTTTAGTTTCTGGTGATATCGTACTCGTGGCCTTACCCGGTTTAGTCGTTTTTGATGACCTAATTCGAAAATTCTCATTTTGGGGTAGAGGGAAGATCGGCCCCATAGATTATCGTCTCGTGGTTGGCCAACCCATTGGAGTAGCCCCTGCCACCTCCAATTCGACCCTGACAGAAGGAATTGCCGTTTGGGCACCCGATCGATTTCGAATCAATACCTCTTTTTATGCAAAATGGGAATTCGCAGAAAAGGAGAGTCCCATTTCCACCTCTCACATCGGCACCTACTTTGGCCGAAAGAAGGTTATTAATCTAGGAGCAGGGTTCGAAATACAAAAGGATGCCATGTGGTATTTACAGGCCGGCGACACCCTTTTTACAAACCTGATCACCTGGTCCTTAGATTTTTTCATGGACCTTCCGTTATCAAGGTCCCAAGCCTTTACGTTGTATGCCGGCTATTTCAATTATGACATGGGCCCCAATTACATTCGGGTGCTTGGGGTGAATAATCCTGCAACAGGCATCGATCCAGGCCAAGCAACCTTTAATCGAAGCGGAAATGCCTACCCGACCTTGGGTACCGGACAGACCCTGTACATGCAATTGGCTTACCTCACACCCTTGCTGTCTCAAACCAAACGTTTAGGTCAATTCCAGCCATTTTTTTCCTGGCAGTATGCCAATCTTGACCGGTTAAACAGTGCATCCTGGTATATGGACCTAGGCAGCCATTGGGTGTTTTCCACCTCGGGATCCAGACTTTCATTTTACTTTCAGAACCGTCCAATTTTCGTAGAAATTGAGGATCAGATCAAGGCCGAAGACCGGAAATGGATGGCCGTGGTGCAATACCAGATTCGGATAGATTGAAGAAAGACATGCGAACAGTATTCTGAAATTTTTCCCTGATTGGATATTAATAGTTGAGGTAAGCATTTAAATATCCGCTCTCTTTTAGGAATGTATTTGCATCCTTTATCGTTAGAATGTCTCGGATTGCCTGCTTTTTGTCTTTGGCGCGATCGAAATAGGCTTTGGATATCTGATATCCCATCCAATAACCCAAGTCGTTTGGCCGATCGTCTTTTCCAGAGCCACCATATAGCCATCCTTTGAAGTTTTTTTTGTCCATCTGAGTCACAAATTCCTTACAGAGTCCCTCTTCATGTGCTGCCCCATAGGCAAACGCTTTTCCATTGATATGATCTCCTGATATAAGTTCACCAATGAAATCTGCACTTCCTTCTTTAATCGATTGCTCTAAAAGGGTCGGGCCCTCCCAGTCTAGTCGTTGTTGAAAATGGATTAACTCATGGGCTACAATAAACGGTACATTTTCCAAGCTGGGCTGCATTTCCGCACCAATCATTAAGCCGGCATCACTGGCCGTTCCACCTGAGTTGAAAACCCCAATCACAAAAAAGACGGGTGGATACTGAGCTTCCGGATACCAATATTTTAGAGCATAAAAAGCGGCCCGGCATTGCTTTTCCTTTGTTTTCATTAGCAGGGTTCTTTCTCTGCGTTCATCATATCGATCCTTGTTCTGAAGGACGACCTTCTTCAAATTTTTAGCGCTTTCGATTCGATAAGGTGTAAATCCGGCTACTCCCTCTGTCCCAAGTTCCATATACATTTCTTCGAAGGGGTTTTCATTCGTGTCTTCCCAAAATTGATCGTAAGCAGCCCAAAAGCGATCAATATCTTCGGTAACAAATTGCCCGGAATCCGGGTTGGTCGGGAAGTGCTGTGCAAAGCCCAAAAGAGGACATAACAGGGCGATTGAAAATAGGGTGCGTGTCAGCATAATCGATAAGGTTTGATTTTTAAATGGGTTTCAAAAATGGATTATTAGGATGGATTGCACTCCAATCGGATAAAAGATGCTTTTTCATGAAAAAAACCACTACTCCCAAAAGGATGATATTGCTCCATAAGGATTGATATCTGTCGAGCTTGTTGCATTTCCGGTCTCCTTCTACTCTGAATTCTTGATAAACGACAGGAATGTATCGACCTAACCCACAGAATAATGGAGCGGATAAATACGCCTGCTTATCGAAATTCCGATATTGAGTTTAATGGAAAAGACAACAGCACATACCTTTGATTTCTCCCTGGATTTCGCTCGCCATATGGACGAAAAGGACGAATTGGGAGCCTTCAGAAATGAATTCTTCATTCCCCCTTCAAGTAATGGACCGTGCATCTACTTTTGCGGAAACAGCTTGGGCCTGCAGCCCAAAAGAACCCGTGCTGCACTCTGGGGTGAGCTCGAAAAATGGGCTAAAGAGGGTATAGACGGCTTTTTTTCGGCGGAAGATGGCTGGCTGGATTACCACGAGCGCCTCACTCCAATGGCCTCCAAGATCGTTGGCGCCCAAGCCCCGGAAGTAGCCATTATGAATGCCCTTACGGTCAATCTTCATTTGATGTTGGTCAGCTTTTACAGGCCAACTGCTCATCGGTTTAAGATAATCATGGAAGCTGGGGCCTTTCCGTCTGACCAGTACGCGCTGGAAAGCCAAGTGCGGTATCATGGTCTGGATCCGAAAGTAACCATCATTGAGGTAGCTCCAAGAACAGGAGAATCCTTGCTCGAAACAGAGGACATCCTGGCTGCCATTGAGCATCATGGTGCAGAAACCGCCCTTGTCCTGTTTAGTGGCTTGCAATATTTTACAGGCCAACTCTTTGACCTGAAAGCAATCACCGAAAAAGGCCGTGCTGTCGGGGCCGTAGTTGGGTGGGACCTGGCGCATGCCGCAGGAAATGTTCCATTGGAATTGCATGAGTGGGGAGTTGATTTTGCCGTGTGGTGTACCTACAAATACCTCAACTCAGGACCTGGAGCCGTAAGCGGTGCGTTCGTCCATGAGCGACATGCCCATAATTCGGAGCTGCCCAGGTTTGCCGGCTGGTGGGGACACGATCGGGAAGCCCGCTTTTTGATGCGAAAAGGGTTTCAACCCATGCCTGGAGCTGCCGGATGGCAGTTGAGTACCACACCCGTATTGCCCATGGCGGCTCACAAAGCTAGCTTGGAATTATTTGAGCAGGCAGGCATGGCGGCTATCCGGCAAAAGAGCATTCGCCTAACCGGTTTTATGGAACATATAATTGATACCCTAAATGAGCGGGGTGGAGATTTTCAGTTGCTCACCCCTGCCGACCCGGCTCAACGGGGAGCTCAACTTTCTTTGTTCGTAGAGTCCGAAGGGAAGGAACTGTTCGACTTTTTGCTTAAAAACGGCGTCGTTGCCGACTGGCGGGAGTACAACTTGCCCGGCGACAAACAAGGTGGCGTGATTCGTCTGGCGCCTGCACCACTCTACAATACCTTCGAAGAAGTATATCGATTAGGGGAATTGTTTATTAACCGATTGAACCAATTGAGAAAGCCTTAAATTCACTCTAACAGCTTTCTTAGCAATTCAATCTGTTCCTCTGTGGAATCCACCTGCCATTGCGCCACTGAAAGCGCGTCCCCTTTGGTTTTCCAATCCTGGGCTTCTGCTTCCTCTCCGAGGCCGACGCATGTCTGATAAAGGGTGGCGAAAAGCCAGTACTTATTCTCGTCGTCTGCAGGAAGCAGTTCTTCTTCTATGACTTCCACACACTGGGCCTTCACCTTGCGCCTTACATGCCGGGCAATGGCGTGGAGTTCGCTTCTTTGAGGTTCTTGTACAATGGAAGCCTTCAGATCGAATAGAAAGGATAAGTTGATGCCATTGTAAGAATCCTGTTTTATAAAAAAACCGCGCTCCAAGGCAAAAATGGCCTCATCCAAGTCCAGCATATCTCGGGTGTAATGATACAGTCGCTTGTGGACCGATCCCCACAAGCCCAGCGTTTCGGTGTCAAAACTTCGATGTGGTTGTAAGTATTCCAGGATATCCTCAGCTTGTTGGAGTGCTGTTGGTTCGTTCGGCTGTTTGCTCTTGTAGGTAGCCAAGGCCAATTGCTGAACGATATAATCATCCTTACCCGCCAAAGCACGGGCCTGCTTCCACAAAGGAATTGCACGTTTAAAGTCGCTATTCTGCATGCACGCTGCTGCTTCATCCTTGATCGCTTTCAATGAATCGGTGGAATTAGGGCCTGACGGGACAGCATCCCGAAACACTTTGGATTTCTGTACCGGCATAAACCCTTGTCGGGGAAGATGATCCAGAAATTCGTATACCGGACTATCGTCCTTTGGGTGGGCCAATGCCTGCTCTGCCTTTTCTTTCAGGTATTGAGCAAAGCGATTCGCTTCTGCGAACCCAATATCTTCTCCCAGGTGCTGATAGGTGTGGATGTATACCCTGTTGATATCAAATGGAAAGTTCATACCCTTTTCACCAATGATCAAGGTAGACCTGGGCCGAAGGGCATGCCGTACCCCCAATTCATAGGCTGCATTAAAATTCAAAGTAGTAATATCCGCTACTACTAAGTCAGCTTCCAATAGTTGAGCAAACATCTCCTTGTCGATCAGAGCGTTCCTGGAAAGTTCATCTGCTCGAACACACTCGATTCCAGCACTTGTAATCGCATGCTTAATCACGGCATAGGAAGCATCCAAATTGAATACCTTTCCCTGGGCATAATCTTGCTTCTTTCCGAAACCTTGTATCACAAAACAGGTTGGCATCTATCTTCGGGTTTTCTGGGTGTATGTTGAGCTACTAATGTACCAAAGATGCCAGTGGTTATTATGACAGATTCTTCAGTCCCTATTCCGGCGCTTAGCACTTGAAAAAAGATAATATTTGGGGCTTCACTGGATTTATTCCTAAAATCCCGGCTAAATTGCTCGCAAGATCAAATACCTATTTTTCTATGCACAAGCAAAATCTCATTAAGCTATTCTCTATTTCCATGCTTGCCTTGGGCCTTCCCCTTTTTATCCAGGCGCAATGTGCTGATCACCAAGCCTTGCTCGATAAATTGGATCAATCCATGAAGTCAAAAGACACAGACCTCCTGAAGGAGGTTTATCATTCGGATGCAATACGCCACACGCAAGAGGGAGCTTTGGAAGGGATAGATGCCATTATCGAATCCAGTAAATCCTTTTACACGGAGGTCCCGGATGCTACAGGAAAAAATGTCGACCTGATTTGCTCAGGCGATAAAATCGTGGCCCGCTGGGTGGGAACCGGTACACCTGTACAAAGCAATGGAAAGCAGGTTACCGTAACCGGAATTACTATTTATGAAGTCAAGGACGGCAAGATTAAAACCGAATGGGAAGAGATGAATTCAATCGCCTTAATGATGCAGCTTGGCTATGCGCTTACGCCGCCAAAGGGAGGCAATTAACGCTCGATTCCAGATAACCAGAAAAGCCATCCAGATACCGCTGCACGTTTTGGATGGCTTTTTTTAGTCGTTGACTGGCTGTCCTAATTCTTTATCCAACCCCGCTTATCGAAATCGCGCACCAAATCTATCAGTGTTTCTTCCACCGGCCGATAGCTAACCCCCAGTTCTTGTTCGCTTTTCGTGTTATCAAAAGTGATAGGTACATCAATATTGTTGCGCACATACCTCCAATTAAATCCATTTAACGGACCAAACAGGTACATCAGCCATTTTGGGAGCTTGGCGGTGGGTAAAGGCAGTTTCTTATCAAATCCGGATCGAATGATTTCTGCCATTTCATACACGCTCTTTTCTTCTGCAGAAAGAATATGACGCCCTTTAGCAGCAGCTAACTCTCCAGCGTTTACATGGGCATCCGCCAGGTCCCGTACATCCACAATTCCAAAATACATACCGGGGGCACCGGTCTTGAATTGACCGTTCACCATATTTAACACAAAGCCCATGCTGGTAGAGTCTTGCCTGTTGCTCAGTGTCGGGCCTTGTACAAAACTAGGGTTGATCACAACCAGGTCCCATTGATCCTGGCCTTCTGCTATTGTCCAGGCCTCCCGTTCAGCCACCGTTTTAGAGTAGGGGTAGGGCTGATAAGTGAGACTGGAATCTGTATTCCAGTCAGCTTCAGTCAGGGGTTTGCCGTTTTTATCATTATTGTCACAGAATATAGCTGCCACGGAGGAGGTCAGGACTACCCTTTTCACAGATGGGGTTGCATTTGCCGTTTCCAGTACTTCGCGAGTCCCTTGGAGTGCAGGTTCTACTAGTTGTTGCTCTGCATTTTTAATCCCTTGAACTAAAAATGGAGAAGCTGTGTGCATGACCAGGCTACAACCCTGCATAGCCTCCTTGAAGCTTCCTTTTTTCAGCAGATCCGCCTCAAACAAGTTGAGCTTGCCTGGGAATTGAGCACCCAACTCTTCCAAATGACTAACTTTTTCTGAACGCGATATATCTCTAACAGTCCCGTGAACAGTGTATCCCTTTTCCAGCAATCGTTTGACAACCCAGGATGCAATATATCCGGATGCTCCGGTAACCAAAACTGAATCTTTTGTACTCATTTCTAGGAGGTTTTATAACTTAAATAACAGTTAGTGATTACTGATGTTTACCAATAGATCAAGGGCAATCATTCAAATAGGCTGATTCGTATCCAGCAGCTGAAATCCTCGAGCCGGCTAGACGTTGGGACTGGGATACAAGGTATATTTTCTATTTTGGGGCGGCATTTAAATTGCTCCCTATGCTTTGGCTTTTTTCCTATGTCAATTGGACGGTTAATCCTGAGATTTTTACTATCGGCCCGCTTAGCCCACGTTGGTACGGCCTCCTATTTGCGGCAGGCTTCCTGATTGGCTTATTCATGGTACAGCGCATGTTCCGGGCTGAAAAGGCACCGGAAGCCTGGCTTGATAAAGCATTCATATACATAGTGGTCGGTGGCGTGTTGGGTGCCCGCCTAGGGCATGTTTTTTTCTACGACTGGGGCTATTACTCCCAACATCCCGGAGAAATTCTTCAGATTTGGAAAGGTGGTTTAGCCAGTCATGGGGGAGCTATCGGTATCATCATTGCCCTTTGGTTGTTTTCTCGCTTTGTTTCCAAACGTTCCATATTGTGGATGCTTGACAAGGTAGTGGTGCCTACTGCCCTGGCTGGATGCTTTATACGCCTTGGTAACTTGATGAACTCTGAAATCGTCGGTAAGGTGGCAGATGTATCCTGGGCGTTTCGATTTCCAAAAGCCACCCAGGCCGAAGAAAAAGCCCTCTGGACCAATTGCGAAGGATGTGAGGGAGCTAATGGAGATCCATGTATTGAGACTGGTCAAGGTTTATTACAACGGGTAGGTGACCAAGTTCAGGAAATCGCACAATGTATTCCGGACATCGCTCAAGTCCCTCCACGCCACCCTGTACAGTTGTACGAGTCCGTGAGCTACCTGATGATATTTGCAATCCTCTATCTGGTTTATTGGCGGACCGACATGAAGGATAAACCCGGCTTCTTGTTCGGCTTATTCCTGGTTCTCATCTTTGGTGTCCGTATTCTGATGGAGCAGTTCAAGGTAAGTCAGGGAGGCTTTGAAAGTGCCTTTGGAAATGTGCTGACTACCGGTCAATGGCTCAGTATACCCTTCGTCTTGATTGGTTTGTTTTTTGTACTCCGCCCGGTTCCAGCAAAAACCAAATAACCCTTTTGGGTATTGGGTCAGGGTGACTGATAGCAGAGTAGTAGTAGGGAAAAATTGAGTATTTTCTCCTTAATTTTTCGTTTTACTTCTATAAGTTAAGGTGCGGAACGATATACCTCTCTAGAAATTCCAGACCTATGTCTATCCGATTCAATTTGACCATTCTTGTATTTGCGTTAGGTTCATCAATTCCTTTGGTTAATTCCCCTGTTTTTGCTCAAGACACAGCTCACCCTCAGACCACGTATACCTTTCCTTTCGACATTAAAGAGCCTTCGGCAAGTTGGGCTCTACCCAATTTTCTAGAGGAAATTTCAGCTCTTTCCTGGGATAACCGAAAAAAAATGCTGGTGACCCTGCAAGACGAGAGCGGTAACCTTTTTTTCCTGGAAGATGGAAAGGTCAGGGAAGAGCTTGAATTTTGGAAAGACGGCGACTATGAAGGTGTGGAAGTAGTGGGCGATGATATTATTGCTATGAAAAGTTCGGGTACCCTCTACTACATTAAAAATGCTGGAAAAAAGGATCAATCTGTTGAGAAGTACAATGACTTTCTAACTCAGGATCATGATGTAGAGGGGTTGGGATATGATGCTGCCAACAATAGGCTTTTACTGGCCTGTAAGGGCAAAGCAGGCGATGGGTCTGAATTTAGATTAAAGAAAGCGATTTATGCCTTTGATTTGGAAAAGATGGCCTTATTAGAGGATCCAGCCTATATAATTAGCTTTGAAGATGTGCATGATTATCTGGAAATCAGCCCATCTATCCGAAAGTGGGAAAAATTGATGGAGTTCTTTCAACCTAATGAAACGAATTTCACCTTCAGCCCTTCGGCTATTGCAGTTAGTCCGGATGGATCTGAATTATATGTGCTATCTACTGCAGGAAAATACATCCTAATTCTAGACAAGCTATCCGGCAAGATTAAACATATTGAGAAGTTACCGAAAAAGATGCACCCCCAGCCTGAGGGTATCTGTTTTGACGACTTGGGCAACCTCTACATTTCAAATGAAGGAAAAGGCGGTACGCCTATGCTTTATCGGTATACACCAAGGGCCGATTAATCAGCTGATTTTTGGCATATTATCGCAATCACACCTTTTTTCCTGGCTATTTTGAAGCAGTTAATCTTCGTATCTTTCGATTCCTAAATTCAATCGTTCTTTTCCATAACACTACATCGATACTATTACCATGAGCATAGTTGAAATGCGCGTCCCGGAGATCGGGGAGTCAATTACCGAAGTTACCCTGTCCCAATGGTTGATCAAAGATGGAGATATGGTCAAGTTGGACGAACCCATCTGCGAATTCGAATCCGACAAGGCAACACTTGAATTTCCAGCGGAGGCATCCGGAAAATTGATGCATGTGGCTAAGGAAGATGACGATCTTGAAATCGGAGCCCTCGTAGCCAAAATTGATACTAGTGTAAGCCAAGAGTCTAATAATGGGTCCCCTTCCGCTCCGGCCGCCCCAAAAGAAAAGGAGCCGTCTAAAGAACCTGCTCCCAAGCCCGAACCGGTAGCGACAGCAGCCTCCAAAGAAAGCTATGCTGCCGGGTACCCTTCCCCAGCTGCGCAAAAGATCCTAAGGGAAAATGATGTCGCCCCCGGTCAAGTGCAAGGCACCGGAAGAGATGGTCGAATCACCAAAGAAGACGCTCAAAAAGCTGTAGAAGCCAAGGAGCAAACTCCTGCTAAGCCTCAGGCTCCTTCCCAGCCAACACCGGAACCTATTACGGCTCCCAGCCCGCCTGTTGCTTTTAGCCGGGAAACCCATCGCAAAAAAATGAGTCGAATGAGGCGAACCATCGCCTCCAGACTGGTAAGCGCCAAGAACGATACGGCCATGCTCACTACCTTCAACGAGGTGGACTTGACTAATGTCATCGCCCTGCGCAAAAAGTACCAGGAGCAATTTGTAGAAAAGTATGGCATCAAGTTGGGCTTTATGTCCTTATTTGCCAAAGCCTGTGCCAAGGCTCTGCTCGAATTCCCTGACGTGAATGCTTTTATCGATGGGAATGAAATGGTATACCACGATTTCGTAGATATCAGTATTGCGATTTCTACTCCCAACGGATTAGTAGTGCCTCCTGTCCACAATGTAGAAAGCCTACATTTTGCAGACATTGAAAGAAAAATCAAGGAATTAAGTGGTAAAGCTCGAAATGGAACCCTCTCCTTGGAAGAAATGAGCGGCGGCACCTTCACGATTACGAATGGAGGTATTTTTGGCTCATTAAACAGTACTCCAATACTCAATCAGCCACAATCCGCCATCTTGGGTATGCATGCCATTATGCAACGCCCAATGGCCGTTAACGGAGAGGTGAAGATTCGGCCAATGATGTATTTGGCCTTGAGCTACGATCACCGGGTTATCGACGGAAGTACTTCGGTGAGTTTCCTGGTGAAAGTGAAACAGGTTTTGGAAGATCCATACCTGCTTTTATTAGATCTCTAGGTGGATTGTGCTAAATTTTATCCCAGTAGTAAACCTCCTGCGGTAGATGCAATAACTGTGTTAATTCCCCCGCATGACACTTACTGAATTTTTTGATTGGGTCTCCATACACCCGGGGTGGGTACTGGGCTACTTCATAGTCCTGCCCCTGTTAGCCTTGATCGTAGGTCGAATTGCCGGAGATAATGCCATTTATTCTCCCTGGAATTATATTTTTTCAGCGCTTATATACCTGGTTTGCGTACCGGGACTCTTTGCCCTTACCTTGAATATTTACCTGTTCCTGTTTGAACGAATGAGCATCCTGGAGACAGATATCCTGGTTCAATGGTTGCCTGTTCTAGGTATGTTTATCACCCTACCCATCATCCGAAAGCAAGTCAATTTAGACTTCGTACCCGGATTCGGAAGGCTTTCCGGGCTGATCCTAATGATCCTAGTGGTGCTTTCTATCCTCTGGGTATTGGATAAAACCCGAATTTGGTTTATTTCTTATTTGCCGGTAAGCTATGTACTCCTACTATTTGTTGTATTACTGGTAACCCTATACTGGGCAACTCGAAAGGTATTTGGAAGCCCCTATCGTAGCACCAGGTGAGCAAGATTAACAAGGTACTTTAAAAAAATACCAGGATTAATCCGGGGAGGAATAACCCTGGCCGAAAAGCGACTTTAGATTGCAGGAAAGATTTTGAACTTGGTTATTCCACCAAGTATAAATCTTACTTCTAATGTCCTACCTGGAACTAAACTGAAGTTTAACAGCAAGTTAAGTCCTCTTTAAGGATTAGAGTTGCTTGCGAATGGAGGGTAGTGAGATCGCCAAAAGCTCTTCATCCCATTGGACAAGGTCAGGAGGGGTTTCTTCCTTGTCCTGTTTGGCTTGAAACATCATTTTACTTCTTTCGGAGGCAGTAAAATGGGCAAAAGTCCGGCGAAGAATTGGGAGTACCTCCTGAAAGTGTTGCTCCGGTAATTGCTGAATCCATTGGTCCAACAAGTCCCACAATGCCCGTTGTCGAATTAGCAAAAGACCGCTTCCAAATAAAAACCCCTCCAGCCAGATAGCTGCCTCTTGGTTATCAGATAAAGCAAATTGAAAAACCTGATAGATGCGGTTCCTTCCCACATTCCCCCTATCCAGCAACATTCGGGCGGAGAACCCTTGTAAAAGACTGTGAACGCCTTGCTGGTCCATTAATTTTAGCAGTGTATCTTCCCAATCCGAGTCAGCCTTTGGCCACCGCAACAATCCAAGACTGTGGTTGAGTTGAATGAGTTCTTGGAAGAGTGCCTTTGCCAATGTGTCATCAATTTGGCTGGCCAAGGCGGGTAAGCCTAAAAAAATTCTTGGTAGACTGTGTTTGATCAATTCCTCAACCGAAACGATATCTGTACCACGTACATCCCCATACCGAAGAACCTGGACAAGCGGAGGGATTGCCACCATAAGCTCCCGAATGGCTGGACTTATTGCAGCTCGATCTTCCAATAGGCGGATCAATACTTTCAGGGCTTCCGGTAGTTCCGCTGCTAAGACCCGATACAATAAGGGACTTAACGCTCCTAATTGCTCCATCTCACTAGCCTTTTCAACAATAAATCTGCTAGCTGCTTCTTCCACGGTATTGCCCCACATGCCCGCTTCAATGATCCGTATGGCATAGTCTGCCTTCCATTTCAGCCGCCAAACTTCCTTAAAACCCCCTTTTTGTTCCTCCGAACCTGCTCTCAATTGCCCCCATGGAATATCCAGCAAGTCAAGCCGGTGCAACAACAGGCTTGCTTTTAAATTCGCAGGTTTACGTAAATCCAGTTCTTTGGTCAGCGGCCTTGTAGTTTTATATTCTTCGGTTAATCGTGCTGACCGGATTTGTTTTTCAAAATCCTGCTGTAAAGGAATGCGTGGCAAGTCGTCTGGGATATTACCTTGTCGATCCCCTATGGTGAGTCGCTCGTGGATCAAAGCCAACGGTTTGCTATCTCCCATGGTAAACACGGATTGGACAGCTTCTTGAAGCTCATCTAGCCCTGGATTGGCTAATCCACGCAAAGCAGCAAGGGTAACTGCCAGCCGAGAGGCTTCCACGGCATGTGCAGCAGAAATAGGAAGGTCTTCAGCTCGCATTAATCGGGCTGCCTTGCTCATCCAAATCGTATGGCTATTGGATCGATCTTGGTATAGGAGTTCGTACCAGGCTGGCGATAGTACCCCAGCTCCATAGCCGGCGGCTTTTGCCAGGCGGTTGTATCCCCATGGAATCCATGTAGCGGCAGTTTTAATTTTTTTCAACCCTTTCAAAGAAGAGTTATCTGTTTTTGCAGGAATCTGCTGCCATTTCTTGATTGCAGGTACATGCCAAGCTCCACAAACAACCGCTATTCGATCAACCGGTTTTTTAGCTGCCTGCCGCAGTGCCTTGCGCATGAATGCCTCTCTCAGTAAAGTCTCCCGACTTTCCTGTCGTTGAGTTTCATTACGCAGTGCATTCATCATTTCTCCAATCGCTTCAAAAATGGAGTCTGTCTGATCAGTGCGCTCAAAGGTCATCTCCCACCACCGCTCTGTATCCGAATAGCCGGCTAGCTCTGCCATAGCCCTCAGCGGATCCAATTCTAAGGACCTGGATGCTATCCTTGAAAACTCAGACCTTTCAAAGAATTCGATCTGACCATCGGATACGGATAAAGAGAACTGAAAATGCATAGGGAGATCCATGGGAACTACTTCAATCGCATTTTTAAACGCATAGGTAAGCGCTCGCCATTCTGGTGAAAAAAGAGCAAAAGGAAGGTAGGAAGCTTTAGTAAAATCTTTAGGGCTGTACAAGAGTAAGGCTACCGGTGGCTCCAATTTAGGATGATTGACCCATTCCAGAACCTCGAGCGCGTCTGCTGGTAGTTCGATCAATATACACTGTGGCCGAAAGGTGTTCAATGCCGCTTCTAAATTTCGGGCAGAGCCGGGGCCATGATGCCGAATTCCAAAATATCGAATCTCCAAAATTTTGTTTGCTTACTGGATTCCAAAAAAGAGTTGAAGCCTAATGCTACATGTACGCTTTACAAGCTTTGTACCAGGGCGACCAATCTTCCCTGGGTCGCATGATTACCTCCAGGTATTCTGCCCAAGCGGTCTTATCTTGATTGGTATCTTTAATAATGGCTCCAGTGATACCGGCGGCCAGGTCTTGAGGGCCAATAGTTCCGTCCCCGAAATGAGTAGCTAAGGCTAATCCGTGATGCATAACGGAGATCGCCTCAGCCGTACTTAAGGTAGAGGTAGGCACTTTTAATTTTTGCGTTCCATCCTCTGTTTTTCCGTTGCGTAGCTCCCTGAAGATCGTGACCAACCGGCGTACTTCGGCAGTCATATCCTTGGGCAAGGGGAGTTCCAGACTAATGCTGGTTTGCGTCACGCGCGCCATTACAATTTCGACTTCTTCCTCGAGTGTCTTTGGAAGGGGCATAACCACCGTATTGAATCTACGACGAAGAGCACTGCTCAATTCATTGATTCCTTTATCCCGGTCATTTGCGGTAGCAATCAAATTAAACCCACGGCGGGCATATACTTCCTTGCCAAGTTCAGGTATGGGCAATGTCTTTTCGGATAGCAAAGTGATCAATGAATCCTGGACCTCAGCCGGGATGCGGGTGAGCTCTTCCACACGTGTCACTTTGCCTTGCTGCATGGCCACCATGATTGGACTTGGCACCAATGCCTTTTCGGAAGGGCCTTCCGATAGCAATCGGGCATAATTCCAGCCATACCGAAGCGCTTCTTCAGGAAGGCCGGCGGTACCTTGGACGAGCAGTGTCGACTGACCACTGATAGCTGCTGCCATATGCTCGGCAACCCAAGTCTTCGCCGTACCTGGAACACCGATAAGCAGTAAAGCACGATCCGTCAGCAAGGTGGCGACAGCCAATTCAATTAGCTTTCGATCCCCAAAATATTTTGGGCTGATTACCAATCCGGATTTTAGAGTACCACCCAGTAGGTAAGTAATTACCCCCTTGGGAGATAATAGCCATCCGGTGGGCCGGAGCTTGATATCGTCTTGTTCTCGCAAAGCTTCCAACTCCTCCGAATAGGCGACTTCTGCTTGTGGCCTTAAAATATCTTGCTTGTTGACCGTCATTCCAGGTAGATATTGAGATCCTTATAAAATTCCAAACGAAACTGAAGTATTCGTTGAAAGGTCCTGACCTCCTGTTTCCATTGCTCCCAAAGATAACCGTAGTCTGGCCATCCTTGCTCCCAAAGGTGCAATTCCTTCGGTCGAATTCGATAGGCAGCGGAGCGCAGGACTTTCCTGTAGTGCCACCCTTTCCAATCATATGTTTTTCTGGTAGCTAACCACTCCTGAAAAGGGGCCAATACTTTTCTAACCATCCCTCCTGGCCAGCTTACCTTTCCATATAGCAACAGATCCATCAGCAGGCTCTGCTCGGGAATCAGATGTTTGTATTTTCGAAGCTCTGCACTCACCAATCCTAAGTAATCATCCTCTGAGAGCACAGATACCAGTTCCTTGATTTTAGTGGATGTAAAACTCAAATCCTCCCGCTGGTGGAGCTTCAATAAGGCTACCGCCCCCGTTGAATGGTTCCCTTTGATAACAGCTTCGAAAAACCCTTGTAACCAGGCTTTTCCAAACTTGCTTTCATACATTGTGTCCACGATGGTCCCTAAAGGCTTTTTATAGGCTGTATCCCAATAGGCAGGGTCAGTATATCGCGCAAACAATTTCATTTGTTCAATCGGTTTTTTAGACCACAAACCGAGATGCTTCCATTCTTCGGGGGGATGTTGGGGCATAGTCAACCGGAAAGTATCCTTCTCCAATGGTAGCGTATCTTCCAGGTAAGTGTTCCAACGGATGGTCAGTGAAGATGACTTTTCCAGTAGCAGCAGGGAAGCTATTTTTTTTCTGACCTCCTTTCGATTATCCGGCAAAAAGGCTTCTAATATTTCGGAATCCGCTTTTATTAAAGGCGGCTCAAAAGCTTGAAGGTAAAACAGCTTTTCCGATGTATCCCAGGAGCTCCATTCGTTCTTCCAACCAGCCCATCTTTGACCCTGTAAGCGCTTTAGTCGTAGAGCAGCTAATTTGGTGTCCGGATTTGGAATTTGATCGCTTTCTATCAAAAGTGGAGCAAATATATGCCACCGTGGGTTTAGGCTGGCCAACCAAGCGTCCGTAGGATGTAATTGTTGCTGCAACAAATAGAACAAGGCTTGGTCTTCAAGCCCCCGATTCAATAAAGGAGGTAATTGCTCGGGAGGAAATGCTACTTGAAGTTTCAGTAGGACTGCCGTTGCTTCGTACAGAAAAGGTGCAAAATCGCCATCTAATAGCCGTCCAAATTGCTTGGCAAGCTGAGTAGACATTTGAATGCGATCATCCTTGGGTGGGGCAATCCTTTTTTTTGCTGGATCGCCAATTGCTAAAGGCAGGCTTGTTCTCCTCAGAAAGCCCAATAGTGCAGCTGCTTGGGCCACTGCTTCAGCTGGGTCCTCAGCCAATGGGAACCCCAGCAATCGTTCCAGCTCAATCCTGGTTTCATAATCGAGGGTAGTCCGATCCGTACCCAACAGAGAAACATTAATTAGTTGTTGCCACATAGATTCCGAATCTATTGTATTTCGTGGTCAGACTGTCGATAAGTATCAACGGAAGAAGAAAATCTGTTCGTTGGCAAAACCCTGTTTTTCCAATTCCAGCTGAATCTTCTTTTGGTCTTCCCTAGCACTTACAATTACGCATACCTGCGCCTCTCGAATTTGATCCAAATGATCCGTCGACCGAACTGGATGGCCGTAGATCTGCTTACCGATTTTAGCGGGGTTATTTGTTATCCAGCTGAATCGAGCTCCCTCTTGCAGAAGAAGTTGGACCACTTCCTTTCCTCTTTTCCCAGCACCCCAAATGAGAAGTGGCCGATCAAAATCCCGATGAATCCGAAGAAACCAGTACACCTTTAGGGCAAAGAAACTGTTGTCCAAGTATGCTTCCTGGGTTCTAGAGCTGCGACGCTCATGATCTCTCCAATGATGCAAAACCTCTTTGCATCCAATAAATCGGATACCACCGGCCCACAAACGAAAACAAAGGTCGTAGTCTTCAGGGTAACGCTCTCCCTGAAAAGCTCCGCAGTAAGCCAAATCCTGGCGGCGAATCATCCAACAGGGTGAAGGAAGTACACATTCGCGATATAGCTCTCGCTCCCAATTTTCTAATTCAATTACCGAATTGAGCCATTCTGCATACCGTTGATACCCCTTTCCCACAGTAGTTTCGGAAAAATAAGACACCTGTCCGGTAACTACATTACCCGGTCCATGAGTAGCCAGGCGAGTTCCCAAAGTTTCCAGCTTTAGGGGCTCCATCAGATCATCGGCGTCCATCCGTGTGATAAATGTACCGTTCGAATGGTGAAAGGCTGTTCGCAGAGCAGCTTGGATGCCTACGCCTCGATTGGGTAAATGCCGAATACGCCTTTCTCGTTTAGCAAAAGCTGCTAAAATAGATAAACTGGAATCTTCTGAATGGTCGTCTACAGTAATAAGTTCCCAGTTTTCAAGGGTTTGATTCAAAATACTTTCTACGCAGGCAGGCAAAAATGATTCAGCATTGCGTACAGGCATCAAAATAGAAATCGAGGGTAGCATATAAGGCATGGCCAATATAGTTATACACCAAATTATCTTAAGCTCGTAGTATACAGGAACCAAATCCCGTATTGAGGTTTTAAAGGCTAAGGATTGGCAGAATTGCTTTTCATACTAGCTGCATAAAGTGTTTTGAGAATCAGGCCAAAACCCTAAATTTGCACCGTTTTATATGCAACGTTCATTATCATCGTAATACCTCATTTCTATGGCAAATACCGGCCAAGTGAAACAGGTGATTGGGCCTGTAGTCGACGTGATTTTTCATGACGACGCCAAATTACCCGAAATTTATACTGCTCTCGAAATCCCTCAAGGAGAAAATCAGACCCTTGTCCTTGAGGTGCAGCAACACCTCGGAGAAGATAGCGTTCGTACGATCGCGATGGATTCTACTGAGGGCCTTACGCGGGGCACTGAAGTGATTGATACTGGTAAGCCAATTTCTATGCCCACAGGTGAGGTAATCAAAGGTCGCCTGTTTAACGTGGTGGGACAGACCATTGACGGAATCGGGCCAATCGAAAGAAGTGAAAATGCCTATTCCATCCACCGGAAACCACCTACCTATGAAGAACTCTCAACCGAGCGGGAAGTATTGTTTACCGGTATTAAGGTGATCGATTTGATTGAGCCTTACATGAAAGGAGGGAAAATTGGCCTTTTCGGTGGTGCAGGGGTAGGTAAAACCGTATTGATCATGGAATTGATCAACAATATTGCCAAGGCCTATGAGGGAATCTCTGTATTCGCCGGTGTGGGTGAACGAACTCGGGAGGGGAATGACCTGCTTCGGGAAATGTTGGAGTCAGGAGTGATCAAGTACGGTGATGCGTTTTTCGAAAGTATGGAAGCAGGCGGATGGGATCTCTCCAAAGTAGATGCCGAAGCCCTGGCTGATTCAAAAGCAACGCTGGTGTTCGGGCAAATGAACGAACCTCCGGGTGCACGTGCGCGTGTAGCCTTATCGGGGTTGACTGTAGCCGAGTACTATCGGGATGGAGACCTGGATGATCCAACTGGTGGACGCGACATTCTCTTTTTTATCGATAATATTTTCCGCTTTACCCAAGCAGGATCGGAGGTATCTGCTTTGTTGGGACGGATGCCTTCTGCGGTAGGATATCAGCCTACTCTGGCTACAGAAATGGGTATCATGCAAGAACGGATTACCTCTACCAAAAGGGGTTCCATTACCTCTGTACAGGCGGTATATGTGCCTGCGGATGACTTGACAGACCCTGCTCCGGCTACTACATTTGCCCACTTGGATGCTACTACAGTATTGAGCCGTAAGATTGCTTCTCTTGGTATTTATCCTGCAGTAGATCCTTTGGACTCTACAAGCCGTATTTTGGAGCCATCCATTGTAGGAGATGAACACTATGATTGTGCCCAGCGGGTAAAAAATATCCTACAGCGCTACAACGAACTTCAGGATATCATCGCCATTTTGGGTATGGAAGAATTGAGCGAAGAAGATAAGCAGGTGGTACACCGGGCGCGTCGGGTTCAGCGCTTCCTTTCTCAACCTTTCCATGTTGCTGAACAGTTTACCGGTCTTGAAGGCGTCTTGGTGCCCATTGAAGAAACGATCCGTGGATTCACCATGATTATGAATGGAGAGGTGGATCAATATCCGGAAGCTGCATTCAACCTGAAAGGATCCATTGATGATGTGATTGAAGCCGGTGAAAAGATGCTGGCAGAAGTTGAAGAAGCATAAGGAGTTTCGGAAAAGCTGCATCCAAATTGTAATATGCAAGGCAAGCTCTGAGGAGGAGCTTGCAGCAAATGTGACGATATGCGAATTACCGTACTTACGCCAGATAAAGAACTGTTTACCGGAAATATTACATCGGTCAAAGTACCTGGTACACAGGGAGAATTCCAGGTGTTAAATAATCACGCTCCTATTGTTTCCTCTTTGGAACAGGGTCCCGTGGAGATTGTAACCTCCGGCGGAGAACATCGGGTTTTAGACGCTGAAACTGGTTCTTTGGTCACAAGGGATGAGGTTGGAAAGACCATTCACTTCCAAATCGGAGGAGGATTCATTGAGGTGCTGAACAATGAAATTTCACTCTTGGTGTCCGGCGTAGAACAGTAATAATCGATTTCAATATAGCTTAACAAAGCCCGCTCTCCTTGATAAGAGTGGGCTTTCTCATTCCATCCAATACTATTTTAATTGAGTACCGAAGCGTTCATCAACTCTTCGATAGCCTCGGCTTCAATTGGTATATGATCCATTAGATCCACCGGACCTTCATCTGTAATTAGAATATCGTTTTCCAGGCGTATACCCAGGTTTTCTTCCTGGATGTATATACCCGGCTCACAAGTGAAAAGCATCCCTGCTTGGAATGGATCATAGCGGTTAGAAAGGTCGTGGACATCTAGCCCAAGGTGATGACTTACGCCATGCATAAAATATTTCTCATAGGCCGGTCGCTCTTCCGGCTGGTTTTTGATATCCGTCTTGTCCAATAAGCCGAGGCCCAGAAGTTCAGACTCCATCTGTTTGCCAACTTCCTTTTGATACTCCTCCAGTGTAACACCAGGTACAAGCCCCTGACGAGCAAACTTGAATACGTTCAAGGCCGCTTCATATACCTTGCGTTGCCGCTCGGTGAACTGTCCGTTTACTGGAATGGTCCGGCTTAAGTCGGCAGCGTAATTTGCGTATTCCGCTCCAAAGTCCATCAATAACAAATCACCAGACTTACACAGCTGGTTGTTCTTGGTGTAATGCAGTACACAGGCATTTTTACCAGATGCAACGATAGGTTCATAGGCATGTCCGTTTGCCCGATTGCGGATTAATTCACAAGTAATCTCCGCTTCAACCTCGAACTCCCATACATCTGGCCGAACAAATTCCAATACTCGCCCAAAAGCTTTGCCGGTTATAGCTATAGCTTCCTTTATCAAATCCAGCTCTTCCTGAGTTTTCGTCATTTGTAGTTTCCTAAGAATGGGTTGAATCCGGTGGTATTTATGTAGCGGAAAACTTTCCATCAATACCTTTGCCATTCGTTTATCTCTGGAAGGGACCGTTGCCTGAAAACGGTCTTGCTCCGGTACGTTGAGGTAAACACGCTTGGCCAACAAGATCAATTCCCGAAGAATGCCTTCCATTTCATCAACATAAAAGACCTTTTCAATTCCCGATATGGCTTTAGCATCCTCTTTAGATAGGAGTTCTCCCTCCCAGGTCAACTTCCGTTCATCCGGTCGTTGGATGAATGCTACTTCTTGGAACCCCTCTTTGATACAATCGGGAAAAAGCACAACGACCGTATCCTCCTGGTCGAGGCCACTCAAATAGAACAGACCATTATTTTGCCGAAAAGGAAAGGTGGTATCTCCTGTCCGAGGCATTTTATCATTAGAATAGAAAATGGCTATAGAATCGGGTTGCATTTTCCTAATGAATCGATTCCGATTCAGTTGGAAAAGCTGTGGATTAATCGGAGCATACCTCATGACCAGATATTTAAGACGTAAACCGTTATAAAGCAGGGCTTTCTCCCAGGCAAACCAGCATAAGGCCGGTATATAAAATGGGCCGGATTTATGCGAGAGCCCAGACAATATTGTGTTTTTTTTCAATATCCAAAAAACAAAGTTTCCAAATTGAAACTATCCTAACAGATCACTTATGCTACGGGTAAGGTTGGTTGCCTTACATTTAAGATTTGTATTAAAGTCAAGCTATATGAAATTCATAGTCGCTCCAATCTGGATCTTTATAATAACCTTATCTGCTATTTCTGCCCAAACCACTCCCGGTAATCCGCAGCATATACACAGCATTTTTTTTGGAGGCGGAAACTACTACATCATGCCGGATGAAGAAGCGGCATTGATCGAATTCCTAGAAAACATTCCTCATATTGAAACCTACATTATTTCCATCCAGAGCCATACAGATGATATTGGCAGCCTGGAATACAATCAATGGCTTTCCCAAATGCGAAGTCGAGCCACGTACCACAAGCTGCTTGAATATGGCCTTACTGCCGATCAGTTGGTCATTGAAGACTATGGAGAAACCAGCCCAGTATACGATAATGCAACCTGGAATGGAAAACTTAGAAATCGGCGTGTGGACATTGTGTTACTGAAGCCCCAGGTTTGAGACAGGGGTGGTAGGATATGAGGTAGAGGGTAAAGAGAATATCCAACCTCCAAACCGTTTCCATCGGTGGGATAAACGCGCTATGGATCATTTCCCAGTCTCCAGCCCGACCGGTAAACCCCTTATGAGTTGACCGGTGTTTTC